>NZ_JAJCXE010000023.1:0-71847 GCF_021056325.1 Lentzea sp. CC55
TTACTCTCAAAGGAATATCTCTGACGAGAGATATTCATATTACTGGCTGTGTTATCGGCACGCTGTTGAGTTCTCAAAGAACACGCGCACACCGCAGCTAATCTCCGAAGAGAGTCACTTCCGGGGCTGTGTCAGGCTTAGAAGTCTTTCGTCGAGCTCCGTTCCGGCTTGTTTCCCGGCCCGTTCCGCTCTGACTTGGAGAACATTACACGGGCCAGTTTCGAACTCCAAATCGGGGGGTACCTCAGGCTTCGAAACCGCCGCTGACCTGCGCTTTCGTCGCCGTGAGGGCCGGTGCGCGGTTCGCCGACGCTTCGAACGCCGAGACCGGGTCACCGGCAGTCGCGCCGAAGAAAAGCCTGGTCACGGCTGCTTCCCGCACGGAGCGGTCCGGGACGGGCGCGGAATCGGCCGCAGCAACCTCGTTCAAAACGACTTGACGTGACCTACGTCCCTCCGCGGGACCGCTGCGCGGACCGACCGCCGGCCCGCCGTCGGCTCCTGTCAGGTAGGGCGTCACCGCGAGGTCAATCATGGACGTCGTGATGTACGACGTGGTGGTGATCGGCGGAGGTCCGGCCGGCAGGGCGCTTGCCCGTGCCTGCGCACAGGAAGGCCTCTACACGGCGATAGTCGACCGTCAGCCGGACCGCGTCTACACGGCGACTTACGGCGCGTGGGCTGACGAGCTTCCGACAGGCACGCCGACCAAGGCGGTGAGTACGACCGTGCGTGCCTATGCGCGCACGGAACACCTCATCCCCCGCACCTACGTAGTGCTCGACAACGCGAAGCTCCACGAACTGCCCGAAGAGGTCGAGGTTCTTCAGCAGCCGGCACCAGCGCGCTACACGTTCAACGCCACAGGCGCGCGCAAGGGCCGTGCTGAGCAGACGGCCGTGGGTACCGTCATCGAGTCGGACAGCACTGAGACGACGTTGATGGACTGGCGCGACGGTGACACGTTCCTCTACACGGTCCCTCTCGGCGGCAACCGCGTCCTCGTGGAGGAGACCTGTCTGGCACGACGCCCCGGCATGTCGTTGAAGGTTCTGCGCGAACGCCTGCACGCCCGGCTTCCACCGGGCGGCGAAGAAGAACGCGTCCGCTTCCCCCTCGACGCGCCCAGGGCCGAGGGGCTGGCGTTCGGTGCGGCAGCGGGGTTCATCCACCCCGCCACGGGCTACAGCGTCGCCACCTCTCTCACGCTCGCCCCTCGGGTCGCGCGGGCCATCAAGACGAAGAAGGACCCGAAGGGCGTCATCTGGTCCCCCAGCGCGCGCCTCGTGCACGCGACGCGCAAGCACGGGCTCGAGGTGCTCCTCGAACTGGACGCCGAGGAGACGCGGGACTTCTTCGAGGTGTTCTTCCGGCTCGACTCGGACCACCAGCGCGCCTACCTGTCCGGGCGGGAGGACGTGAAGGGTGTCGCGAGGGCCATGACGGCGCTGTTCAAGGCCGCGCCAAGCCACCTCAGGTGGAAACTCCTCTAGCGCGGACTCCCAGCGTGAACGGGGTGTCACCGAACGCAGCACCGGTGTGGCAAAAGGTCGCCAACCTCGTGAACAGCTGGTGAACCCCCTTGGAGGCGACTCGTTCGCACCGGCACGATCGGGAGCGTGCCCGCATTGCTGGATGACGTCAGGTTCGCCTTCCAGCCGCTGTTCAACCTGAACACCGGGGGTGTCGTCGCGATCGAGGCCCTGGCCCGGCCGCACGACGGCAGCGTGCAGGACCTCCTCCAGGCCGCCTTCCGCGCGGGGCTGCTCGTCAACGCCGACGTCGGGCTCGCGTGCCGCGCCGTGCGCGCCGCGGCCGACTTCGACCTGATGCTGCCGCTGCACGTGAACCTGCTCGCGATCACCGTGGCGGACAAGCCCGAGGTCATGAGCCCGCTCTACGGTGCTCTGCGGGATGCCGGGCGGTCGCCGGACAGCGTCGTGGTCGAGATCGGCGAGCCGTACTCGCGGGCCAACCGCGTCCGGCTCGCCCGCGGCATGCAGACGTTGCGCAACAACGGTTTCCGCATCGCGCTCGACTGCGTGGGCGAGGGTGACGTGCCGCTCGGCCTGCTGACCAGTTCCTCGCCGGACTTCATCAAGCTGGACCGCGAGATCGTCCGCTCGCTGCCCGACGACGCCGCGCGGGGCGCGCTGGTGAAGTCGCTGGTGCACCTCGGCGAGTACACGGGCGGTCAGGTCGTGGCCGAGGGCGTGGAGACCGAGGCGGAGCTGACCTACCTGCGGAAGCTGGGAGTGGGGTACGCGCAGGGCAGGTTCCTCGCTCCCCCGCAGCGGCGGCCGGCGGTGAACGCCCGCATCGTGCCGGAGGCGGTCTCGGAGACGGGCGAGATCCGCCGCAGCACCACCGGTCCGCGCATCACGGCGTTCCTGCACCCGGCCACGGTGCTGCCCGAGAGCGCCACGAGCGAGGAAGTGCGCGAGGTGTTCGTGTCGCAGCCGTCGGTCACGGGCGTCGTGCTCCTGGACGACGAGGGCCGCCCGAAGTGGTCGGTGGACCGCAACCGGTTCCTGCTGGCGGTCACCGGTCCGTACGGGCATGCGCTGCACGCCAAGAGGGAAGCCGCGCGTCTCGCGGACAAGCCGCACGTCATCGGCACCGAGTCGTCGGCGCTGGACCTGCTCGACGTGGTGGCCGGTGCGAACCGTGAGCGCACGAACGACGACCTCATCGTCGTGGACCACAACGAGCGGTGCATGGGTGTTGTGCGCGTGGCGGACGTTGTGCGCGGTGTGGCGGAGCTCAAGGTGGAGCAGGCGGCCGCGTTGAGCCCGCTCACCCGGCTGCCGGGCAGCGACGCCCTCTCGGAGGAGGTGGACCGCCGGATCGGGCTCGGCGAGATCTTCGCGGTCTCGTGGCTGGACGTGGACAGGTTCAAGCTGGTCAACGACACGGTGGGATTCGCGGCGGGCGACGACCTGATCCGCGAGATCGGCTACGACCTGGCGGACCTCGCGCACGCGTTCCCCGGTGTGCAGGTCGGGCACGTCGGTGGTGACGACTTCCTGCTCCTCGCCGGGCTCGACGAGACAGTGCCGCTCAGTGCTCGTTTGCTGGACAAGGCGTACACGGCAGAGGGACGACACGTGACGCTCTCTCTTGCGACCCTTATCTGTGCCCCGGGATCAGTGGGGTCGTATCGCGAGGTGTCGCGGTTGTTGGCGCCAGTGAAGGAACACGCGAAGTCTCTTGCCGGGTCCAGCTGGGTCATGGGGCGGCCGGGCAGCGAACGACGCGATGTGCTGCGTGGTGTCCCGCAACGTGCGGTGGGTTGACAGATACAACCGAACGCCTCCTGTGCGGCGCACTGATCACTCATAGCATCGGGTGTGCTACTCAGTGCACAGGAGGTTCGGCGTGCAGGTCGGCAGCAGAACTCAATCGGTTCCCGCGCAACGGACGAGCACGGACGGCCTCCTCACCGTTGGGGTGGAAGAGGAATTCGTCCTCGTCGAAGCGTCGACGGGCCATTTGGCCAACCGTGCCGAGGACGTTCTCGCCGGAGCGGACCGCTACGAGGTCGACCTGCAGCCGGAAATCGCGCAGTACCAGGTGGAATCGGCGAGCGGCATCTGCACGGACATGGGTGTGCTCAGCGACCAGCTGGCGCGGGCGCGGCGGGCGTTGATCGAACGGGCGGCGGGCCACGACGCGAGGCTGGCGGCGACCGGGACGCCGGTGCTGGGCCTCACGATGCCGACGCCGCTCACGAACTCCCCGCGCTACCACCGGATGGCGCAGGAGATGGGCGCGCTCACCAACGACCTCGCGATCTGCGGCTGCCACGTGCACGTCGGGCTGCCCGACGACGAGTCGAAGATCTTCGTGAGCAACCACCTGCGGCAGTGGCTGCCGACGTTGCTGGCGCTGGGCGCGAACTCGCCGTACTGGCTCGACGGCGACACGGGGTACGCGAGCTGGCGGTACGTGGTGTGGAACCGTTGGCCCACTTCGGGTGCGCCGCCGCACTTCGACAACGCGGCCGAGTACTACGCGGCACGGGAGGAGATCGTCGCGAGCGGCGCGGCGATCGACGCCGGGATGCTCTACTGGGACGTCCGGCTCTCCGCCCGCCACCCCACGCTCGAGCTGCGCGTCTCGGACGTCGCGCCGACGGTGGAGGAAGCGGTGCTGATGGCCGCGCTGGTGCGGGGAATCGCCTCCACGGCGCTGAGTTCCGGTGCTGTGCCGCCGAAACTGCCGCCGCACCTGGTGAGGGTCGCGATGTGGCGTGCCGCGCGGGACGGTCTCGAAGGCTTCGGCATCGATCCGGTGACGGGGGCGCCGGCACCCGCGTCCTCGATCGTCGCGTCGTTGCTGCGGTGGATCCGGCCGGCGCTGGAGTTCGCCGGCGACTACGAGAGGGTGACGGCGGGGATCGACCGGTTGCTGCTCGACGGCACGGGGGCGGCGAGGCAGCGCAGGGCGTTCGCGCGGCGGGGGCGGCTGGACGACGTGGTGGGGTTCCTGGTCGCGCAGACCGCCCCGGTGTGACCGGCGGTGGACGGGGTCATGGGTCTGGTCGAGGCCGCGGATCGGCGTCGTTCGTGAAACGGGTCTACGCTTGAACGCCGTGTTCGAGGTAGCGGGTCTCGCCTGATTCCCGCGCTCGCAGCGCTTGCCCCACCCGGCGCGCGAGTCTGGGGACCAGGCGGCGCGCTGCTTCGGCGGAGGTCACGAACTCGCAGGCCTTCAGCTCTTCCGCCCGCAGGACGATGTGGTCGTCGGCGGTGATCAGGCCGCCTTCGAACACGAACAGGACGCGGTCCTCGCCGTCGCGCGGAGCCCAGTCGACGACGAGCAGCCGGCCGGGTTCCCTGACCAGGCCGAGCTCTTCCTCGACCTCGCGGCGGCAGGCCTGCGACGGCGTCTCGCCGTGTTCGACCGCGCCGCCGGGGATCTCCCAGTACGGCTTGTAGGTGGGCTCGACGAGCAGGACGCGGCCCGCCTCGTCGAAGAACAACGCGCCGGCCGCGGCGAGCGCTCTGCTGCTGTGGTCCACCCGTTCTTCCTACCTTGGTCGTCCCGCCAGGACTTGAACCTGGGACCTGCCGCGTATCAGGCGGACGCTCTCACCGGGCTGAGCTACGGGACGGGAGTGGAAGACGAGGGTGTCGAACCCTCCAGGGCGATCTTGCAAGGATCACCTGCGCGCCGGCGCGTCCCCCTTCTTGTGCTGTGGTGCCCTGGGCAGGATTCGAACCTGCACTGGACGCGTTCTGAGCGCGTTGCCTCTTCCGTTGGGCTACCGGGGCGTGGTGCGGATCCGGGGAGTCGAACCCCGACTGGCATGGCCCTCAACCATGTGCCTCTCCCTGTTGGGCTAGACCCGCACGAGAGCGATCGGAGGGCGTCGAACCCTCTTCTCCGGTTTGGAAGACCGACGTGTCCGCCGAGTTCACCACGATCGCATTCGTTGATTTGTTCCGTGCCGCACCGACGGAAGGAGTCGAACCCTCGGGAAACTGTTTTGGAGGCAGTTCCGCTTCCGAAGCTCGTCGGCATTGGTGGTGTGCAAAAAGAAAACCGCCCAGGGTTTCCCGTGGGCGGCTCCGAGGTCATGACCTGGGGATCAGGTCATGGCGTGGAGCCCCACGCCACCGCCAGCAGACCGCCGGCGATGAGGGCGAGAATTCGCCATCCCGCGAGCTGAGCCTTGGCAAGCATGTCTTCCTCCGGTTGATCTCTGTCGGTTGCGACGGGATCAAGCTATGCGACGGCGGCGTGGTCGTGCAACGCATTTAAATGAGGTTCACGCGGTGTTCCAGATAGTGGATCGCTGTTTCGCAGGTGTCCATGACGGGTACATGTTCAGGATTCGGGTACGAGGCCTCTGGGCAGTGGGTGACGGCGTTCCTCGACCTGCTCTGAACGACGAACGGCGCGCACCCCGTGGGATGCGCGCCGTTCGAAGAGAATCCGGTCAGACGGTGAAGCCGAGCGCCCGCAGCTGCTCGCGGCCGTCGTCGGTGATCTTCTCCGGGCCCCACGGCGGCATCCACACCCAGTTGATGCGGAAGTCCGACACGAGACCGCCGCCCGCGCCGCCGGTCAGGGCCGCGCGGGTCTGGTCCTCGATGACGTCGGTCAGCGGGCAGGCCGCCGACGTGAGCGTCATGTCGATGGTGGCGACGTTCTTGTCGTCGACGTGGATGTCGTAGACGAGGCCGAGGTCGACGACGTTGATGCCCAGCTCCGGGTCCACGACGTCGCGCATCGCTTCTTCCACGTCGTCCAGCGCGGCGACGTCAGCCTTGGGCTCGAAGACCGGCATGCCTTCGGCTCCCCGGACGACTTCTTCGGTGCTCATGCTGCTCCCTGGCTTCGTACGACTGCGTCCTTGAACGCCATCCAGCCCAGCAGCGCGCACTTCACGCGCGCCGGGTACTTCGCGACACCGGCGAAGGCGATGCCGTCCTCGAGGACGTCCTCGTCGGGCTCCACCTGGCCGCGGCCCTGCATGAGCTCGACGAACGCGTCCATCTTCTCGAACGCCTCGCCCACCGGCTTACCCACGACCAGGTCGGTCAACACGGACGTCGAGGCCTGGCTGATCGAGCAGCCCTGGCCGTCGTACGACACGTCCTGCACGACGCCGTCGACGACGTGGACGCGCAGCGTCACCTCGTCGCCGCAGGTGGGGTTGACCTGGAACGACTCCGCGTCGAACGGGTCGCGCAGGCCTCGGCCGTGCGGGTTCTTGTAGTGGTCCAGGATGATCTCCTGGTACATCTGCTGGAGCTGCATCTCAGGCCACCCCGAAGAACTTCTGCGCCTCGCGGACGCCGTCGACCAGTGCGTCGACCTCGTCCAGCGTGTTGTACAGGTAGAACGTCGCGCGCACCGACGACTGGGCGTTCAGGCAGCGGTGCAGCGGCCACGCGCAGTGGTGGCCGACGCGCACGGCGATGCCCAGGCTGTCGAGCACCTGGCCGGCGTCGTGCGGGTGGACACCCTCGATCTCGAACGGCACGGCGCCGCCGCGGTTCACGGCGTCGGCCGGCCCGATCAGGCGGACGCCCTTGACGGCCGACAGGCCTTCCAGGGCCGCCACGGTCAGCAGGTGCTCGTGCGCGTGGACGCGCTCCATGCCCACGATGCTCAGGTAGTCGACCGCGGCACCCAGGCCGACGGCCTGGGACGTCATCGGCGAACCGGCCTCGAAGCGCTGCGGCGGCGGGGCGAACGTCGAGCCCTCCATCTTCACCAGTTCGATCATCGAACCGCCGGTGATGAAGGGGGGCAGCGCCTCCAGCAGCTCACGGCGTCCGTAGAGGACACCGATGCCGGACGGGCCGAGCATCTTGTGGCCGGAGAACGACGCGAAGTCCACGCCGAGCCGGTGGAAGTCGACCGGGCTGTGCGGGACGGACTGGCACGCGTCCAGCACGGTGAGCGCGCCGACCTCCTGCGCGGCCGCGACGAGCACGTCGACCGGGTTGATCACGCCGGTCACGTTGGACTGGTGCGTGAACGCCACGACCTTCGCCCGGGGCGTGATCACGCTGTCCACATCGGACAGGTCGAGGCGGCCGTCGGGGGTCAGCCGGAACCACTTCAGCGTCGCGCCGGTCCGGGCGGCGAGCTGCTGCCACGGAACGAGGTTCGCGTGGTGCTCCATCTCGGTCACGACGATCTCGTCGCCGGGACCGATCCGGAAGCGCGCGGCCTCGGGGCCCGAGGTCGCGGCGTTGCCCATCGCGTACGCCACGAGGTTGAAGCCCTCGGTGGCGTTCTTGGTGAACACCAGCTCGCCGAAGTCGGCGCCGACGAAGTCCGCGATGCGCTGACGCGCACCCTCGTACGCGTCGGTCGCCTCCTCCGCCAGCTGGTGGGCACCCCGGTGGACCGCCGCGTTGGCGGTCTGCAGGAATGCCTTCTCCGCGTCCAGAACCTGCGTCGGGCGTTGCGAGGTGGCGCCGGAGTCCAGGTAGACCAGGCGCTTCCCGTCACGAACGGTGCGGGACAGGATCGGGAAGTCCGCTCGGAGAGCGGCTACGTCCAATGGTGCTGCGGTGGTGGTCACAGCGCCTCCTCTCAACACCTGCAACGTCAGGAAAGGGCCGCGGCTTCCGACTTCCCGGTGTACTTCACGTAACCCTCGGACTCGAGCTGGTCGGCGAGCTCACGGCCGCCGGACTCGACGATGCGGCCGTTCGCGAAGACGTGCACGAAGTCGGGCTGGATGTACTTGAGGATCCGGGTGTAGTGCGTGATCAGCATGACGCCGACCTCGCCCGAGGCCTTGTAGCGGTTGACGCCCTCGGACACGACGCGCAGCGCGTCGACGTCCAGGCCGGAGTCGGTCTCGTCGAGGATCGCGACCTTCGGCTGGAGCAGGCCCAGCTGCAGGATCTCGTGGCGCTTCTTCTCACCGCCGGAGAAGCCCTCGTTCACCGAACGCTCGGCGAACGCCGGGTCGATGTCGAGGTCGGCCATCGCGCCCTTGACCTCCTTGACCCAGTGGCGCAGGGCCGGGGCCTCGCCGCGGACGGCGGTGGCGGCGGTGCGCAGGAAGTTCGACATCGAGACGCCGGGGACCTCGACCGGGTACTGCATGGCGAGGAAGAGGCCCGCGCGGGCGCGCTCGTCGACGGACATCTCGAGGACGTCCTCGCCGTCGAGCGTGACGGAGCCCGAGGTGATCGTGTACTTCGGGTGTCCGGCGATCGCGTAGGACAGCGTGGACTTGCCGGAGCCGTTGGGGCCCATGATGGCGTGCGTCTCGCCGGCCTTGATCGTCAGGTCGACGCCCTTGAGGATCTCCTTGGGAGCGTCCTCGCTGACGACCGAGACGTGCAGGTCCTTGATCTCAAGGGTGGCCATGACTTGCCGTTCTCCTGGTGGTGTAGCTAGAAGTCAGTTCGTGGTGACGGTGACGTCGACGAAGACGTCGCCGTCACGGATGTCGACGGCGTAGACGTCGACCGGTTCGCTGGCGGGCGGCGACGAGGGCTTGCCGGTCTCCAGGTCGAAGCACGACCCGTGCAACCAGCACTCGATCCCCTTGCGGGAGACCTCGCCCTCGCTCAGCGACACCGCGGCGTGCGAGCACAGATCCGCGAGCGCGTGCACCCGCTCGCCGTCGCGCACCAGGACGACGTCCACGTCGTCCACGGTGGCGGCGAACGGCTTGCGGTTGTCCAGTTCGGACAGTGCACACACCTTGATCACGCCCCGACCGCCTCGAGCTCTGCCTCGATGGCGGTCTCGAGGCGCTCGCGCACCTCGGGGACGGTGATCTTCGCGATCAGCTCCTGGAAGAAGCCGCGCACGACGAGCCGCCGCGCCTGGGTCTCCGGGATGCCGCGCGCCTGCAGGTAGAACAGCTGCTCGTCGTCGAACCGGCCGGTGGCGCTGGCGTGGCCCGCGCCCTCGATCTCGCCGGTCTCGATCTCCAGGTTCGGCACCGAGTCGGCACGCGCACCATCGGTGAGGATCAGGTTCCGGTTCAGCTCGAACGTCTCGGTGCCCTCGGCGGCGACGCGGATGAGCACGTCACCGATCCACACCGCGTGCGCGCCCTCGCCCTGCAACGCGCCCTTGTAGACGACGTTGCTGCGGCAGTTGGGCTGCCCGTGGTCGATGAACGGCCGGTGCTCCTGGTGCTGGCCCGCGTCCGCGAAGTACAGGCCGAACAGCTCCGCGTCGCCACCGCGACCCGCGTACTGCACGACCGGCGTCACGCGCACGACGTCGCCGCCGAGCGTGACCACGGTGTGCTTGATGGTCGCGTCGCGGCCGAGCTTCACGTGGTGCTGCGAGACGTGCACGGCGTCGTCGGCCCAGTCGTGGATGGCGATCACCGTGAGGTGCGCGCCGTCCGCGACGAGGAACTCGACGTTGTCCGCGTACGCGCCGGAGCCGCGGAAGTCCAGGATCACGGTGCCCTCGGCGAACTGCGAGGCCTTGATCTGGATGTGGCCGTAGGCAACGGTTCCGGTGCCCGCGCCGGTCACCGTGACGGTGGTCGGCTCGGTCTTCGCGTCGCCGGGCAGGGTCACGATCGTGGCCTGCTCGAACGAGGAGTAGGCCTGCGCGGCGATGCGGTCACCGGGGACACCCGCCTTGCCGAGGCGGTCGTCGTCACGACCGACCGTCTCGACGGTGACACCGGCGGCGGCGTTCACCTCGACGGCAGCGGAACCCGTTGCCGCAGCGCCGGAGTGCAGACCGGCCAGACGCTTGAGAGGCGTGAAGCGCCAGATCTCCTCACGGCCGCCCGGCACCTCGAACGCGTCCACGTCGTAGGACGTGAAGTGCTCTGCGCGCGAGGCGACGGGAACGGCGGCACCGTGGGAGTGAGGTTGAGTCGACAGGGCGGCCATGTCAGCCGACGGCCCCTTCCATCTGCAGTTCGATCAGGCGGTTCAGCTCGAGGGCGTACTCCATGGGGAGCTCGCGCGCGATGGGCTCGACGAACCCGCGCACGATCATCGCCATGGCCTCGTCCTCGTTCAGGCCGCGCGACATCAGGTAGAACAACTGGTCCTCGGAGACCTTCGAGACCGTGGCCTCGTGGCCCATCGCGACGTCGTCCTCGCGGACGTCGACGTACGGGTAGGTGTCCGAGCGGCTGATGGTGTCGACCAGCAGCGCGTCGCACTTCACCGTGGACTTCGAGTGGTGCGCCCGCTTGTTGACCTGGACCAGGCCGCGGTAGGACGTGCGGCCACCGCCGCGCGCCACCGACTTCGACACGATGGTCGAGGAGGTGTGCGGGGCCATGTGGACCATCTTGGCGCCGGCGTCCTGGTGCTGGCCCTCGCCCGCGAACGCGATCGAGAGGACCTCGCCCTTGGCGTGCTCGCCCATCAGGAAGACGGCCGGGTACTTCATGGTCACCTTGGAGCCGATGTTGCCGTCGACCCACTCCATGGTCGCGCCCTCTTCGGCCTTGGCGCGCTTGGTGACCAGGTTGTAGACGTTGTTCGACCAGTTCTGGATCGTCGTGTAGCGGCAGCGGCCGCCCTTCTTCACGATGATCTCGACCACGGCCGAGTGCAGCGAGTCCGAGGAGTAGATCGGCGCCGTGCAGCCCTCGACGTAGTGCACGTAGGCACCCTCGTCGACGATGATCAGCGTGCGCTCGAACTGGCCCATGTTCTCGGTGTTGATCCGGAAGTAGGCCTGCAGCGGGATGTCCACGTGCACGCCCTTCGGCACGTAGATGAACGAGCCACCGGACCACGTCGCGGCGTTGAGCGCCGAGAACTTGTTGTCACCCGCGGGGATGACGGAGCCGAAGTACTCCCGGAAGAGCTCCGGCTGCTCCTTCAGTGCGGTGTCGGTGTCGAGGAAGAGGACACCCTGCTGCTCCAGGTCCTCGCGGATCTGGTGGTAGACGACCTCGGACTCGTACTGGGCCGCGACGCCGGCGACGAGGCGCTGCTTCTCGGCCTCGGGGATGCCCAGGCGGTCGTAGGTGTTCTTGATGTCCTCGGGCAGGTCCTCCCAGCTGGTGGCCTGCTTCTCGGTGGACCGCACGAAGTACTTGATCGAGTCGAAGTCGATCCCAGAGAGGTCAGCGCCCCAGCTCGGCATCGGCTTGAGGTCGAAGAGCTTCAGCGCCTTCAACCGGTACTCGAGCATCCACTCGGGCTCGCTCTTCTTCGCCGAGATGTCGCGGACGACATCCTCGCTGAGGCCTCGGCGAGCGCTCGCGCCGGCAGTGTCCGAGTCGGCCCAGCCGAACTCGTAGTTGCCGAGAGACGCAATGGTCTCTTCCTGCGTGAGCGGAGACTGCACCGTGGTGGGCGTGCGCTGCTCGGCAGCGGTAGTCATGCGGGCTCCCCTCCATCATCTGGGATCCGTGGAACGTTCGGGATGTGCGTCGTGCACACGGCGTGGCCGCGGGCGATCGTCGCGAGGCGCTGCACGTGGGTTCCGAGGAGGTTCGCGAACGTCTCCGTCTCGGTCTCGCACAGCTGGGGGAACTCGGCGGCAACGTGGGCGACCGGGCAGTGGTGCTGGCACAACTGCTCACCCACCCCGACGTTTCGCGCCGACGCAGCGTAGCCCTCCCTGGTCAGCGCGGTCGCAAGGGCCTTCGCCCGTTCGGCGGGCGTGACCTGGGCCACGATCGCTGAACGGTGCCGGTCCACGAGCGCGTCGACACGGCTCTGCGCGAAGGCGCGCACAGCCTCTTCCCCACCCGTCTGGGCGAGGAACCTGACCGCGGCGACCGCGAGGTCGTCGTAGGCGTGGCCGAACCGGGCTCGTCCGGCGTCGGTCAGCAGGAAGAGCTTCGCGGGACGGCCACGGCCACGTTGGGTCTGCCGCGGTGCGTCCCTGGTGATCGCCTCGCCGTCCGCGAGCAGCGCGTCGATGTGCCGGCGCACCGCTGTGGGGCTGATGCCCAGTTCCTCCGCGACGGCCGCCGCGGTGACCGGGCCCTGCTCCAGGAGGAGCCTGGCGACAGCACGCCGAGTCTTGCCGTCGTGCTGCGGCACGGCGTCAAGGTGGGTCTCGGCGTTTTTCACAACACCAGTGTTGCGTATTTCGCCGGAGGTCGCAAAGATCGCGGTCACAGGGTGACCTGACTCACGGCTGAACGTGGCTGGATACGCTGCCCCCATGTCCACCAACGGCGGAGCCGTGACTCCGGAGAGCGACCTCCTGAACGGGCGGGAACGTCGCCAGCTGGACATCGTGCGCCGCTGGGGCACGATCGGCGCCCTCCTGCTGACCGTGGGGTCACTCGGCGGTGGCGCGGCCCCCATCTACTCGCCGCTCTACGGCGTGCCCGTCCTCGGCCTGTTCTCGAGGATGCCCAGCGTCGCGATGGGGGTCGTCTGGACCGGCATCTTCATGATCGTGTCGGCCTGGCTCGCGCTCGGCCGGTTCGTGCGTCCGGGCAGGCCGCGGCTCATCTCACGCGGCCAGATGGACCGCACGCTGCTGATGTGGACCGTTCCGCTGGTCTTCTGCGTGCCGATGTTCTCCCGCGACGTGTACTCCTACCTCGCGCAGAGCGAGATCGCGGCGCGCGGGCAGGACCCGTACGAGCTGGGCCCGGCGACGGCGCTGGGCGTCGACCACGTGCTGACGCGCGGTGTGCCGAACATCTGGCGGGAGACGCCGGCGCCGTACGGGCCGCTGTTCCTCGCGTTCGGGCGGCTGACCGCGATGCTGACCGGGGACCACGTGGTGTCCGGCGTGTTCGTGCACCGGCTGCTGGTGCTGTGCGGCCTGGCGATGATCGTGTGGGCGCTCCCCCGGCTCGCGGCGCGGTTCGGGGTGCCGCCGGTCGGCGCGCTGTGGCTGGGCGCGCTGAACCCGCTGGTGCTGTTCCACATCGTCATCGGCGTGCACAACGACGGTCTCGCGCTCGGCCTCATGCTGGTCGGCCTGGAGCTCGCGATGCGCGGGCTGGAACCGCTGAAGTGGTCGTGGATCGTGCTGGGCTCCGGGGTCATCGTGTGCGGCGCGATGGTGAAGATCCCCGCGATGGCCGCGCTCGGGTTCCTCGGCGTGCTGGTGGCGCGCAAGCTCGGAGGTCAGGTCAAGCACCTCGCGCTGGTGGCCGGGATCATGGCGGTGATCGCCGCGGCCGGGGTGGTGGTGATCTGCCTCGGCACCGGGTTCGGGTTCGGCTGGGTCGAGACGCTGAACGTCGCCTCCACCGTGAAGTCGTGGATGTCGCCGCCGACGGCGCTGGGGTTCCTGGGGGCCGGCACCGGCATCCTGCTCGGCCTCGGCAACCACACCGAGGCGATGATCTCGCTGACCCGGCTGCTCGGGCAGGGCATCTCGATCGTGATCACCGTCATGCTGCTGTGGCGCAGCTTCAAGGGCCGGATCAAGGCGATGAACGGCCTGGGCGCGGCGCTCGGCGCGATCCTGGTGCTGGGGCCGGTGCTGCAGCCCTGGTACGTGCTGTGGGCGGCGCTCCCGCTGGCCACGGCGGTGGTCGGGCCCAAGTTCCGGATGATCGCCATGGTGGCCTCGGCGGTCATCGCGATCATCCTGCCGCCGACCGGCTCCGCGTTCGACGGGCGGGCCTACACGGTGCCGCAGGCGGTCGCGGGCGCGGTCATCACCTTCGCGGTCTGCGTGCTGATCGCGCGCAAGCGGGTCGGGCCGTTCCTGAGGTCCGACACGGCCGTGTGACGGACTGTTCGGACCGGTAACCCCGAACCCCCGGCGGACGACCACCCGGACACGGGAAGATCGTCGCCGAGGGGGTGGTGCGACATGACCGGGCAACCCATGTCGCGGGAAGAGGTGCGGTTCGCCGTCGTGCTCAACGGCGGTGTGAGCCTGGCCGTCTGGATGGGCGGCGTCGTGCTGGAGCTCGACCGCCTGACCAGGCCGGGATCGGTGTACCAGCCGTTGCTCGACCTGGTGGGCTGCACGGCCAGGGCGGACGTCATCGCGGGCACGTCGGCCGGGGGCGTCAACGGGGCCGCGCTCGCGTTGTCGCAGGTCAACAAGAACGCCGACCTGAGCAGGCTGCGCGACCTGTGGGCCGAGCAGGGCCGGATGGAACAGCTGCTCAGGACGCCGTTCCGCGGCCAGCCCGCGTCGCTGCTGCAGGGCGACGAGTTCTTCCTGCCCCGGCTGCAGGAGGCGCTGGCCCGCCTCACGACCGACTTCTCCCCGACCGGCGCCGACGAGCGCCCGATCGACCTGCGCATCACGACGACGCTGCTCGGCGGCGTCCCGGCGGTCACCTACGACGACCTGGGCCAGCCGCTCACGCAGTCGGTGCACCAGGGCTCGTTCTCGTTCCGCCGCGACCCCTACACCTGGGTCAGCGAGGACACCAGGGACGACTTCCGCGCCGACACCCTGCCCGGCCGCGTCCGGCAGCTCGCGCTCGCGGCCCGGTCCAGCGCGAGCTTCCCGTTCGCGTTCGAGCCGAGCTTCATCCCGGTCGGCGGGCAGGGCACGCCGGACCGCCCGGACATGGCGGACGTCGCGAGCTGGGCCGGAGACGGCGACCGCAGCAGGTTCGCGGTCGACGGCGGCGTCCTGGTGAACACGCCGACCAGGGAGGCGCTGGAGGCCATCGACCGGATGCCCGCGGACGGGCCGGTGCGCCGGGTCATGCTGCTGGTGTTCCCGCACGCCGAGCCGCTGGGCTCCGAGCCGGTCGCCGACACCGCCGACGAGGTGATGACGACGGTCAGCTCCGGCGGCAGGCTGCTCAGCGCGATGTCGAGCCAGGCGGGCCGGACCTACGTCGAGAAGATCGAGGAGCACAACCGGCGGGCCGCGAGCTCGCGCGGCGGCCGGATGGCGTTGCTGGAACGGCTGCACGCGGGCGGCGGCGACGTGGTCGACGAGGTGTACTCGCTGGCGGACAAGCTCTTCGGCCACTACGAGGACGTCGAGATCCGGCTCGCGGCGCGGCAGGTCACGGCGCAGCAGTTCGCGCTGCGGGGCGGGAACCCGGCGAACTGGTCGTTCGAACGGGCGCGGCGTGCGGCCGAGACCGCGCAGCGCCGGTGGAAGGAGCGGCACGGCGTGCTGCCGTACGTGCCGGGCGTGAAGCTGCCGGACACCGTGTGCCGCGAGGACGCGGGCTGGGAGTGGGGCGTCACGATGGCCGAGCGCCTCGGGGCGTCGGCGCTCGACCTGCTCAAGCGGCTCGTGTGGGTCGTGCCGGAGGAACAGGCCGACGAGATCAGCACGGCCCGCCGGGGACTGCACCGGGTGCGGGCGGAGCTGCGGCGGCTGCGGGCCGAGCTGTTCGCGTGGGAGCCGTCCTCGTCGCTCGGCGAGGAGTACTGGACCGGCCGGCTCGCGAGCTACCAGGAGCAGGTGGTCGACGGGCGCCTCGGGCGGGAGGTCAGGGCGCAGGTCGCCGAGGTCGGGCGGATCGTCGGGCAGGCCCGGCAGGTGGTGGCGGCGCTCGACGAGCACCGGCTGCGGCTCGGCGGGCTCGTCTGCTGGCACGCCCTGCTCGACGCCCCGCCCACGCCGCGGGAGGCCGGGCTGGACGACGGCGAGCGGTGGCTGAACCGCCTGCTGGCGCTGGAGGTCGCGGGCACGTGCCTGTCCGACGACGCCTCGGCCGGGCCGGACTCGCCGGTCGAGCTGGTGCAGGTGTCGCTGCAGACGCGCAACGCGTTCGCGCAGCAGTCGATCACCGCCGACGACAAGGCGGGCGGGGCGTCGCTGTCGCGGTTCTCCGGGTTCCTCAAGCGCTCGTGGCGGGTCAACGACTGGATCTGGGGACGCCTGGACGGCGCGACGATGCTGTGCCGGGTCCTGTTCGACCCCCGGCGGCTGCGGCGGATGGACCTGCTGGGACGGCCCGCCGGCGACGAGCGCACCCCGGCGCAGCGCGCGCGGGCCGTGGTCGACCAGGTCGTCGCGACGATGTTCGGGCCGGAGCTGCCGGTCCAGGTGGCGGCGTGCGCGGAGCTGGCGTGCGAGGAGCTGACCGGGATCTACGAGGCCGAGGGCGACCTGTCGCCGTCGTCGCTGAAGCTCGCGGAACTGGCCGCGTGGGGCCTGCACTGGCGGATCATCTGCGAGGAGCTCCCCCGGCTGCGCGCCGCGATCATCGCCGACCGGGGCGACGGCGCGGACAAGCGGTCACGGGGAGAGCTGTTTCTCGAAGAGCACGCGGACCTGTTGCGGCGGCTGGAATATCCGCACGAGCACACGGTCACTCTCGGCATGTCGGCGCTCAACGCCTTCGACCGCGCCGGCATCGGCCGCGAGCCGCTCACCCAGGAGGCCGCGTCGGACCAGATGATCCGCACGGCCGCCACCGCCGCGGCCGTCGCGGTCACGGTCGCCGACTCCGAGCAGTCCGGGCTCGCCGCCGTACGGCCTGTGACGCGGGTGCTGCGCGGTGCCGCCCTGCTGCCCTACTGGACGATCACCGGCCTGACGCGGGGCGGGAAGCTCGCGCAGTTCCTGGGGCTGCTGGGTCTCGCGGTCGGCGGCGCGCTGGTCGTGATGGCGCTGTTCGGGATGCTGCCGGCCTGGGCGGCGGGGCCGGGCGCGGCGATCGGCGCCGCGAGCCTGCTCGCCGCTTTCGGTTACGCGGCGCTGAGAAGCGGCACGATGCTGCACGGCCTGGTGCTGCTGTCCCCGGTGATCCCGCTGGTGGCGATCGCGCTCGACCGGATGCCGGACGACCGCTCCGAGGTCACGACGGGCACGGTGACGGTGGCGGGGGTGGCGTTCGTCGTCGCGTCCCTGCTGGTGCTCGGCTCGTTGCCCGCCCCGGTCCGCACACCGCTCGCGGTGCTCGCCGACTTCGAGCCGTTGCGGATCATCCGGCGGCGCTGGAAGCAGGTCGCCGTGGCGCTGGCGGCGGCCGGGGTGGCCTGGTCGGTGTGGCGGTTCGGGCTGTACGCACAGCCGTGGCTGGTGATCCCCGCTTCGGTCCTCTGTGGAGCGTTCGGGGTGCGGATGGCCCTCAGCGGCGGCAAGTCGCTGCAGCGGTGGCGCCGGGTGGAGGGTGTGTGGGGCACGGAACGCGCGGAGCCCCCCGCCGCCGCGACCGCGGGCTGGGCCGTCGTCTACGGCGTCGCCTACCTCGCGGTCGCCGACGTGCTGCTCGTCGCCGGGCCGCGCGGGTGGGGCTGGCAGGCGGTGATCGGCACGGCGCTGGTGTTCGGCCTGACGCTGCTGCTGATCACGTCCTGGTACGTGCCGCGCGCGGAACGGCGCCGCATCCGCCGCCAGCTCGTCGACGAGGCGATCCCGGCGATCTACCCGCGGGGCTGCGACGTGGCCGCGACGCTGCGCGAACGGCTGGAGGGCCACGCCTCGCTGTACCGGTTCCTGGTCGACGGCGAGGGCGAGCACCCGGCCGAGCTGGCGCTGTCGCGCACCGGGCTCGTCGTGGCACGGCGGATCGAGGAGAAGCTCCGCTAGCCGCTCCGCGGAGGACCGGGGCCCGGCCGCCACGCGCGACCGGGCCCGTTCCCCGCGGCACCGTCAGGCCGCCAGCGCGATGACGGGCGCGGTGCGGCCCATGGCTCGCGCGTAGAGGCCCTCGAAGCGTTCCAGCGTCGCGGCGAGCGCGTGGTGGGAGATGATCTCGCTGCTCGCCGCGCCCATGCGAGCCCGCATCGGGGCGTCGTGGACGAGGGTGTGCAGGCGCTGGGCGAGCTGGTTGACGTCGCCGGGCTCGAACAGCCAGCCGTTGCGGCCGGGGTGCACCAGGTGCGGCAGCGCCATGGCGTTCGCGGCGATCACCGGCTTGCCCGCGGCCATCGCCTCCATGGTGGCGAGGCTCTGCAGCTCGGCGACACCGGGCATGACGAACAGGTCGCAGCGGGCGTAGGCGTCGAGCAGCTCGTCCTCGGAGACGAAGCCGTGGAAGCGCACCCGGTCGGTGATCTCCAGGTCGCGGGCCAGCAGCTCCCACTCGGCCCTGCACGTGCCGTCGCCGACGATCTCGCCGAACGCGCCCGGCACGCGGGCGAGGGCGCGCAGGAACTCGTCGACGCGCTTCTCCTCGTCGAGCCGGCCGACGAACAGGGCGGTCGGGCGGTCGTTGCGGGTGACCGTGCGCCGGTAGCGGGCGATGTCGATGCCGCACGACACGGGGATCGCGCGTTCGGGGAAGCCGCTGTCGTGCAGCAGCTGCACGGCACGCGGTGTCGGGGCGGTGACGACGTCGGCGCGGCCGAACACCCTTGCCAGGTCGCGGTAGGCCCACTTGCGCGACAGGCCCTGCAGGAACGCCGGCACGTGCGCGTGGCTGAACAGGTTCTCCGGCATGAAGTGGTTCGTGGCGAGGGTCGGTATGCCCTGGGCGACGGCGGAGTTGAGGACGAACCGGCCCACCACGAAGTGCGCCTGCACGTGGACCACGTCCGGCTTGAGGGCCTTGACCAGCTCATCGGCCTCCTTCGACGCCTGCCACGGCAGGCAGAAGCGGAAGTCCGGGTAGAACGGCAGCCGGTGCGACCGCAGGCGGTGCACCGTGACGCCGGGGATGTCGGTGGCCTTCGGCGAGTCCGGTGCGATGACGTGGACGTCGTGGCCGTTGCCGGCGAGACCGACCGCCAGGCGCTGCGCGAAGCGCGCGGCACCGTTGACGTCCGGCGGGAACGTGTCGGCGGCGATGACGACGCGCAGGGCGCTGGAGGTGTTCACGGGAAGCTCCGTTCGGATGTTTTCACGAGGTTGACGAGCAAGTGCGAACACGCCGCAAACAGCGGCGAGAGCGCAGGCGAACAGCGCGGCACCGGTCACGGCGGACAGGTGCGCGGCCTCGCCGAGCAGGAAGGCGCCGATGCCGACCGCGATCAGCGGGTCCACCACGGTCAGGCAGGCGACGGCGAGATGAGGGGGTCCGCCCGTGTAGGCGAGCTGGACCAGCCAGCCGCCGACGGCGAGCGAGAGGGCGATGCCGAGCACCGACGCGAGGTGCGAAAGCCCGAAACCGCCTTGCTGCACCGACTGCGAGACGGCACGCATCAGGACGGACACGTAGCCGTACGCGACGCCACCGGCTGATGCGAATGCCACAGCGCGGATGCGTGCGTTGGAGGTAAGGGCAGCCACGAGGCCAGGCACCGCGATCGCGCCGAGAGTGACGAGTCCGGCCGTGAGTTCGGCGTCCGGCGCCACCCTCGTGGCGGTCGCACTGCCGGAGGCCAGCAACACGAACGCACCCACGCCCACGGTCGTGAGCAGGATCGCGGGCATCTCGCGGAAACGGCGGTCCAGCAACGCGGTCAGGCCGATCGCGACGACACCGATCGGCTGCACGACGGTCAGCGGGGCCATGCCCAGCGCGGCGGCGTGCACCCCGGCGCCGGCGACCAGCAGCGCGAGGCCACCCAGCCAGCGGGGCTGGCGCAGGACACCGGCGCGCGCACCGGTCGAGGCGACCGCGTCGTGCTGCAGGCGTGCCGCGAAGGCGAAGCAGACGGCGCCGAGCACGGCGAGGGCGATGGCGAGCAGTGTCATGGCGTGCGCCTCACCTGTAGTGCCGCGATGGCGAAAAGGAGTGCGTAAAGGGATGCGAACAAAACGCGTTCGGTCAGACCGCGCGCCTCGAAACCGGCGAACGAAACGTGGCTGACCAGAAATGCCGCGCTGGAGATGCTCGCCGTTGTTGCGATACCGATCAGGGCCGGAAATTGCCGGGCGATGAGCACGCCCGCGGCGGGCAGCGCCACGAACATCACCGCCCCGGCGTAGCGGTGGACGTAGCCCGACATCGACGTCGGCGCCCCGGACGGGTCCGTCGGGAAGATCGTCGCCACCGCCAGCCCCGCCGACCAGATGCCGATCAACCACTGCGCTGACCTGCCTACACCCCGCAGGTTGACGGCGAGCAACGCCGACACGGCCGCGAGACCAAGAGACGTCGCCGCGAGCCACCCGGTGCCGTTGTCGACGAAGACGTAGTCGCTGATCACGTCCGTGACCGGGTTGAGCTGACCCGCCGACACGACATGCAGGTACAAAACCGGAACCAGTGACAACACCAGTCCCCCGACCACCAGGCCCCGCCTTTTCGCCCCCGCCTCGACCACGAGAAAAGTCTCTGGTGAATGCGGTGATCAACCAATGGGGAACTCCCCCGACGCGACCCTGAGGTGTCCCTGAGGTACCGGGGTAGGGCCAGCCCCACCTTTTTCCGCCGCGCTTCGGGAATGAGGGCCGCAACCCGGTCGAGTGGGGATCGCCCGGACCGCCTAGGCTGCGTGTCCGTGAGCCCGAATCCCCAGCCTGCGGTGGAAGTCTCGGGGCTGGTCAAGAGGTACGGCTCGAAGACCGCCGTCGACGGCCTCGACCTCGTCCAGCAGCCCGGCACCGTTCTCGCCCTGCTCGGACCCAACGGCGCGGGCAAGACGACGACCGTCGAGATCTGCGAGGGCTTCCGGCGGGCCGACGACGGCTCGGTGCGCGTGCTCGGTCTCGCCGCGGGCTCCGAGGAGCTGCGGCCGCGGATCGGCGTCATGCCGCAGGGCGGCGGCGGCTATCCCGGCATCCGCGCCGAGGAGATGCTGAACCTCGTGGCCGCGTGCGCGAAGAACCCCCTCGACCCGAAGTGGCTCATCGAGGTCCTCGGACTCGGCGGCGCGGCGCGCACCCCGTACAAGAGGCTCTCCGGCGGGCAGCAGCAACGGCTTTCCCTGGCGTGCGCGCTGATCGGCCGTCCCGAGCTCGTGTTCCTCGACGAACCGACCGCGGGCATGGACCCCCAGGCGCGCCGGCTGGTGTGGGACCTCGTGTGCGCCCTCAAGGACGACGGCGTGTCCGTGCTGCTCACGACGCACCTCATGGACGAGGCCGAGGCGCTCGCCGACGACGTCGTGATCATCGACCAGGGCCGCGTGGTCGCGCAGGGCACGCCCGCCGAGCTGACCGCGAACCGGCCGGACGACCAGCAGCTGCGGTTCCGCGCGCGGCCGGGTCTCGACACGTCGTTGCTGTCCGCCGCACTGCCCGAGGGCCTGAAGGTGCGCGAGGCGACGAGGGGCGCGTACGTCGTGGAGGGTCACATCGACCCGCAGGTCGTCTCGACCGTCACGTCGTGGTGCGCGCAGCAGGGCGTGCTGGCCGAGGAGCTGACGGTCGCCAAGCGCAGCCTCGAAGACGTTTTCCTGGAGCTGACCGGCAGGGAGCTGCGTTCGTGACCACCTTCGCTCCCGGCACCTTCACGCCCGCGCCCGGCCGCGGCTCGCTGCCGAAGATGCTGTTCGTGCACGCCCGCACCGAGGCGATGCTGACGTTGCGCAACGGCGAGCAGGTCCTGTTGACCGTGATCATCCCGCTGGCGCTGCTGGTGGCCCTGTCGGTGATGTCGGTGATCCCGATGCCCGAGCCGCGCGTGGGGTCGGCGACGGCGCGGATCTTCGCGCTGGCCATCATCTCGTCGGCGTTCACCGGGCAGGCCATCGCGCTCGGGTTCGACCGGCGCTACGGCGTGCTGAAGCGGCTCTCGGCCTCCGCGCTGCCCCGGTGGCTGCTGGTGGCCGGACGGGTCTGCGGCGCCCTGGTCGTCGTGGCGCTCCAGATCGTCCTGCTGGCGGTGACGGCACTGGTCCTGGGCTGGCGCTTCCCGCTCGCGGGCCTGCCGTGGGTCGTGCTGCTGATCATCCTGGGCACGCTGACGTTCGGTGCGCTGGGCGTGCTGCTCGGCGGCTCGCTGCGGGCCGAGATCGTGCTCGCGCTGGCGAACATCATCTGGTTCGTGCTGCTGATGGCCGGCGGTGTGGCGCTGTCGGCGCCCGTCGGGTTCATCCACCTGCTGCCGTCGGCCGCGCTCGCCGAGGCACTGGAGACTTCTGTGGTGCACGGCACGGCGCCCGGCGCCGGCCCCGTCGCGGTGCTCGTGGCCTGGGGCGTTGCCGCCGGGGCACTGGCAACCCGGACGACTCGCCTGACCTGAGCACGCCTACCATCAGTGGCGTGTCGAAGCTGACCGCCTTCCTCGTGTCCTGGCAGCGCGCGTTCGCGATTGCCGTCGTCATCGCGCAGGCCGGAATCGCGGTCACCGGGTCGATCGTCCGCGTGACCGGCTCGGGCCTCGGCTGCCCGACCTGGCCGCAGTGCTTCGAGGGCAGCGTCACCCCGGTCGACCACCCCGAGGTCGCGACCCTGCACCAGTGGGTCGAGTTCGGCAACCGGACGCTGACGGGCGTCGTCGGCGTCATCGCGGGCCTGTGCGTGCTGGCCGCGTGGTTCCACCTCCCGCGCCGCCGCCGCGTGCTGGTGCTCTCGCTCGTGCAGCTCGTCGGCGTTGCCGTGCAGGCCGTCGTCGGCGGCATCACGGTGCTCACGGGCCTCGCCTGGTACACCGTGTCGATCCACTTCATGATCTCGATGGCGCTCGTGTGGATGGCCGTGCTGCTGGTGAGCTCGCTGGCCGAGGGCGACGGGCCGGCGCGGCTCAAGGTGCCGGCGCCGTTGATGAAGCTCCAGGTCGTCATGGCGGTCGTGCTGGGCGCGCTGCTGCTCGCGGGCACGTGGGTGACGGCCGCCGGCCCGCACGCCGGTGACGCCGCCACCCCGCGCCTGGGCGTCGACGTCGCGACGCTCGCGCAGATCCACGCGGACCTGCTGTTCCTGTTCCTCGGCCTGCTGATCGCGGTCGGGTTCTTCACCCGCACCCGCGCGTACTGGACGCTGGTCGGCGTCGTGCTCGCCCAGGGCGCGCTGGGCATGGTGCAGTACTGGACCGGGGTGCCCGAGGTGCTCGTGTCGCTGCACGTGCTCGGCGCCGGTGCCGTCGTCATCGCCACGGCCGCGCTGTGGACGTCGTCGCGCGAGCGCACGCACGAGGTCGAGCTGCCCGCCTCCGGCGATCAGGCGCTCAGCAAGGCCTGAGCCTCGCCCTGGTCGTTGTGGCCCGCCCAGTTCGCGGGCGTGGCCTCGAAGTTGACGTCGGTGATGGTCCGGTCGGCGCCCGCGTCCAGCAGGACCCGGATGACCGGCAGGTGGCCGCGCTCGGCCGCGAGGTGCAGCGCCGTCACGCCCTCGCCGTGCATCGGACCGCCGAACGTCGTGCGCTGGTTGGGGTTCGCGCCCAGGTCGAGCAGCACGCGGGTGGCGTTCTCCAGCCCGCACCACGCGGTCCACGCCAGCGCCGTGCCGCGGTAGACGTCGGCGTCGATCCGGGCGCCGCGCTTGAGCAGGTCGCCCAGGACCTCGACGCGGTCGTTGCGGGCGGCCCACGACAGCGCCTCGTCCAGCACCTCCTGCGGGTCGTCCGCCGGCCACCAGCGCGGAAAACCGCTGTGCGGCCGGTAGTAGCCCCGACCGGCCTCCGGCGCGGTGGCGAGGTCGAGGTCGCCCAGCCCGGCGGCGACGCGCAGGTTCGGCGGGTGGATCCCGTGCCGCGCCAGCAGTTCGGCCGTCTTCGCCTTACCCCAGAACAACGCGACGGTCAACGGTGTGCCGCCCCCGCCGCGCGCTTCCAAGTCCGTGCGCGCTCCCTTCGCCAGCAGGAGCGCTGCCAGGTCGTCGAGGCCGGAACAGGCCGCCTGGTGCAACGCCGTCCAGCCGTGGACGTTCTGGTGGTCGACGTCCGCACCGGCGTTGAGCATCACCTCGACCAGCCGCTCGTCGCACTTGGCCGTGGCGAGGCCGAGCAGGTCGTTGCCGTTGGTACCGCGGGCCTTCACGAGCCACGGGTCCCGCGTGATGATCGCCTTCAGCTCTCCGGGGTTCTGCATCTCGATGGCCTGGTAGGCGCGGGCGAACGGCCGGGGATTGCGGATGTTGGCCTTGAGCGCCTTCCAGTCCTGGCAGCCGTGGGCCTGGGCGAGCACGATGTGTGCGCCCTCGTCCGTGAGCGGCACGTCGTCGAAGACCTCGAGCGCGCCGGGCACCCCGTCCCACGCGGAGGCGAGCAGCCCGCGCGCCCGCTCCTCGTAGTACTCGACGTCGTCGCGGAACGGGTGCCACATGGCACCCACGCTACTTCGGCGCGGCGGGCCTGCGCTCCCACAAAGCGGGAAGTTCCTCCGAGAGCCAGCCGTAGAGCCGGTCGACGGTCTTCAGCCGCTGCGCGCGCTCGGGGTCGCCGCTGAGCAGCCGCATGCCGTCGTCGGTGAGCGTCTGGACGCTCGCGATGGCGTTGAGCTTGCGCTGGATGAACTCCGTCCAGGCCTTCTCGTTGATCCGGTACTCGGCCGCCTGCCGGCCGCGGCGGGTCCGCTTGGTCACCAGGCCGACGTTGACCAGGTACTTGAGGTTCGTGCTGATCGACCCGCTGCTCGCTTCCAGCTCCTGCGAGAGCTCGGCGGCGGTGCGCTCGACCGGCTGGCACACGAGCAGGTAGCCGAGGATGCGGCCGCCGATCAGCGGGATGCCCTCCTCCGCGAAGTGGGCGGCGAAGCGCTCGATCCAGGCCGAGAGGCGGGTTTCCCTGCCGACGCTCATCTCAGTGTTCCCCTTCGGTCGACACTGAAATCATCGTAGCGATCTTGTCAACGGCCATGCGCAACTCGGCGGTTGCAGGACGGGATCTCAATGTGCAACCATCGGTTGCACATCAGCCGCCTTCGGCCTGAGGACGTACCCGTGGACACGACCGCACTGCGCAGCGCGTACGAGGAGTTTTTCCCGATGGCGGCGCTGCCGGACCTCGGTGACACCGCCGGCGGCGGCTGGAACGCCGACCAGGTACTGGCCCACGTCCTCAGCGTCGACGCCGCGACCACCGCTGTCGCACTCGGCGTCATGTCCGGCGCGCGGCCCGCGTTCGACAACCGGATCTGCCTCGACGGCGGGAACCTCGACCGGATCATCGGCGCGCATCCCGGCAGGGCCGGCCTGATCGACGGCGTGCGCCGCCAGGCGGCCGTCCTGTGCGACGTCGCCGGCCGGCTCGACGGGGCGTCCGGCGCGGTGCTGGCCCCGACGCTGCTGATGTCCGGGGACGAGGTGCTGGTGGACCAGCCGGTGCCGCTCACCGGCCTCGTCCACGGCCTCGCCGCGAACCACGTTCCCGGGCACACCCGGCAACTCGCCGACCTTCGCCGTCAGGGGCCCGGAAAGCGAGAACCGGGAGGCGGATCGCCTCCCGGTCCCGGATGGCCCGCGAAAACCGGGCTGATCAGCACACGGGCGCGAGCGGGGTCGTCTCGTCGGGCCCCGCCCGGCGGCGCCACCGGTCCAGCTTGGCGTGTTCCGTCAGCGAGATCAGCGTCTCCCGCACGGACAGCCGCACGCGCGGATCGCAGTTCAGCACCGGCACGTCGGGAGAGATCCCCATGCCGCGGATGATGGCCTTCACGTCCGCCCGGACAGACACGTGCACGTTGTTCAGCGCCAGCACGTACGGGATGTTGTGGTCCTCGAAGTACCGCATCGCGTCGACGGAGTCGGCGGGGCGCATCACGTCGAACAGCACCACGGCACCGACGGCGCCGCGCACCACGTCGTTCCAGCCCGCGCGCGGGTCCTGCCACTGCGGGGCCACGAAGAGGTGCAGGGCGAGGCCCGGGTCGAGCCACACGCGTCCGAACTGGATGCGCACGAGCTCCGTGACGCCGCCCGCGCGTTCGGGTGGGAGTGCGCTCATCGTGAGGAGGTCGTTCTCCACGATGGACCTGATGAAGGTGCTCTTGCCCACGCCGAAGCCGCCGGCTACGACGATCTTGGCCGAGGTCAGCTCCCGTCCGGGCGGCCCTGGGGGCCCGAATTCGGGAAATCTAGAGCCGACGTAGTCCACTCAGCACTCTCTCCATCAACCCGAGGTCCGGCGTGTCACCGCCCGCGGAAGCGGTCTGGTGCACGTCCACCAGACCTCGTTCCGCCATGTCGCCGAGCAACACCTTCACGACTCCCAGCGGGAGCCGCATCAGTGCCGCCACCTCCGCGAGGGACCGCGGGGAGTGGCAGAGCTCGACGACGCGTTGGTGCTCAGCCTGCAAGATACCTGCCGACTGCCGGCTCTGATCATTCGCGGAGACAAGTGTCTCGATCTCGAGGTTGACGTTCGACCGCGTGCGCCCGCCGGTCCAGGCGTACGCACGAACGATCGAGGCGTCCGAGGGCTCCGGGAACACCGGTTCGAAGGCGGGAACCTCCTCCTGCCGCACGACGGGAATCTCGGCCCGTCCGGGCGTGGCGGACTCCGGCTCGTGCGTCCGCTTGCGACTCGAGTCCAGGGAGAACCCGTTCATCAGGTCGGCGAACGTCTGTTCGGCGGGCGTCTGGGCCCGCCGCCGTCGTCGGGGCGCGTCAGGGGAAGGACTCATGGATCACCTCACGCTGTGCAGCTGCGCTCGCAGTTCGGGGGTGAGGATCTGGCCCACCTGGTCGACGACCACGGTCATCTCGTAGGCCACCTGGCCGACATCGCTGTCGGGCGCGGCGAGAACCGCCAGACAAGACCCGTCTCGAATGGACATGAGGAGCATGATCCCGTAGTCCATCTCGATCACGGTGCGCAACACTCCGCCCCCGTCGAAACAGCGCGAGGCGCTCGCCGTGAGCGCCGCGACGCCCGAGGCGATGGCGGCGAGCTGGTCGGCGCGCTCCGGAGGGAGAGCCGACGACTTGGTGAGCAGCAGGCCGTCCACCGAGATGACGATCGCGTGGGCGACACCGGCCACGCGATCGGTGAAGTTCGTGATCAACCAGCCGAACTGGTCCACCTGGCGCGACTGAGGCGTGCTCATGCCTTCTCCCCGTTCCACTGGCCGTTCCCCTGGCCGTTTCCACTCCCGCCGCCGCCCAGCGGGGCCTGGCGCAGGCCCGTCTGGTAGCTCGCGAGAAACCCTCGTGCTCGTTCCGGATCGCGCTTCGGGCCCACGGCAGGGCGTGTGCCGTTCTCGGGACGTTCCGCGAGGTCGGGAAGCAGGTTCTTGCGCGGCGCCCGTTTCGGCAAGCCGGCATCGGTCTCGCCGGCGTCCGCGACGGGGTCGCCCGCCTGTTCCCAGACGGTCCCGCCCGGCTTCTTGCCGAACCAGGATGCCACTACGGACGGTGACGAGGTCGGGGAGGGCCCGGATCGGGGCGCCGCCGGCGAACGGTCGCCGTTGACCGGTTCGTCCGAGGCACCGCCACCCGCGAACCAGGACGACGTCTTCTCGCCCGGTGACTCGGCCGGCACCCCGTTGTGCGGGGTCCGCGCGGCGCGGGGTGCGGGCTCGGGGGCGCGCTGGGGTGCCGACTCGTCGATCGCGGCGCCGCGGAACGACGTCCACTCGGCCGATTCGCGCGGGTGCTCGATGACCGGGGCGGGCGGTGCCAGGTTCGGGGTCTTCACGACGACGTGCGGCTGCTTGGCGAGCGCCGGCTTCGGCTGCGGCAGCGCGGCGTGCCGCGGCTGGGACGGCGCCGGGGCCTCCTCGCGCGAGCGGACGAGCTCCGCCGGCACGAGCACGAACGCCCGCAGGCCCTCGCGGCCCTCCCCCGCCCCGCGCAGGCGCACGGTGATGCCGTGGCGGCTCGCGAGGCGTCCGACGACGAACAGACCCATCTGGCGCGAGACGGGCACGTCCTCCTCGTTGCCGGACGACAGCCGTTCGTTGGCTTCGGTCAGCTCGGCCGGGCCCATGCCGATGCCCTCGTCGGCGACCTCGACGAGCACGGCGCCCTGCTGGTCGAGCCGGGAGCCGATCACGACCTGCGTGGTGGGCGCGGAGAACGCGGTGGCGTTGTCCAGCAGCTCCGCGACGAGGCGCACGAGGTCGCTGGCCGCGTAGCCGACGATCTCGACCGACGGCGTCGACTTCACGACGACGCGCTGGTAGTGCTCGATCTCCGACGCGGCGGCGCGCAGCACGTCGGCCAGCGGGACGGGCTGGTGGAACCGGCGGGCGACGTCGCTGCCGGACAGCACCATCAGGTTCTCGTTGTTGCGGCGCATGCGCGTCGCGAGGTGGTCGAGCTTGAACAGGTTCGCGAGCTGCTCGGGGTTCTCCTCGTGGCGCTCGAGCTCCTCCATGAGCTTGAGCTGGCGCTCGACGAGGCCCTGCGAGCGGCGCGACAGGTTGACGAAGATGTTCTTCATGCCGGACCGCATCGTCGACTGCTCGACGGCGGATCGGATGGCCTGCTCGTGCACCGCGTCGAACGCGCGGGCGAGCTGGCCGAACTCCTCGCTCGTGTGCACGGGCACCGGTTCGATCTCGGTGTCCGGTTTGCGGTCGGCGCGGATGGCGGCGACGACCTCGGGCAGGTGGTGGTGCGCCACGTCGAGCGCGGAGTGCCGCAGCTCGGACAGCGAGCGCAGCAGGTAGCGGCCGATGACGAAGCCGAGCGTGCCGGCGACCAGCAGCATCGCGAGCAGGATGACCGCGGCGGCGCCGGCCTTGTCGGACGTGTCGTCCTGCAGTGCCGCGGCGGAGTCCGCGAGCTCGTCCTGCATCTGCCGGACGACCTGCTCCATCAGCCGCGCGGTCGTGCCGGAGGACCTGTTCCAGTCCTCGACGGCGATGCCGAACGACGGCGCGGGCTTGGGCTGGCCGGGACGGGTGGCCGGGGGCGGCGTGCCGTCGGGCTGGGTGAGCGCGCGTTCGACGAGGGCGGAGCGGTTCGCCACGGCGGCACCGGTCACGGTCTGGTCGTAGGCGCGGCGCTGGTCGGTGGTGCCGATGGCCTGGAAGTCGCCCAGGCGGTCCTGCAGCCGGATGTCGGACTGCTCCAGCACGCGGACCTCGGGGCCGAGGAGCTTGCCCCGGCCGATCGCCGCCAGGACGACGGCGTGCTGCAGCGAGACCTGCTCCTGCGCGATGACGAGGTTGTGCAGCGCCGCGGCGGTGCCCGAGATGGCGTTGTCGTTGAACTGGCCGACGAGCGCCTGCTCGAAGTCCAGCAACGACTTCACGATCGCCGTGTAGCCCGTGGTGCCGCCGGACGGGTCGCCGCCGTCACCGCCCTGCGCGACCTTCTCGCGCAGGTTCTTCAGCGTGTCCAGCTGACCGCCGAGCTCGGTGAAGCGGCTGCGCGCGACGTCGCTGACGCCGTCCGTGCGGTCGACGCGGCGGCGCAGCGTGTCGGCGGCGTTGTCCGTCGACCGGATCTGGTTCTGGTAGGCGCCGACGCCGGAGCCGCTCGTGGAGCTCTGCGCGGCGAGCGTGCGTTCCTGCTGGACGCTGGAGATCAACGGCGCAAGGTCCGCCCTCAGGCGGACCAGGCCCTGCATCTGCACGTAGTCGTTGGACCGGTCGACGTAACCGGAGATCTGCAGGGCGCCCGCACCGACGGCGACGGCGACGGGCACCAGCAGCACGACGCCGAGCTTGACCGGCAGCCTCCAGTTGCGCCAGTCGCTGATCTTTCTCCACTCGACATTCACGAAATGGTCCCCAAGGCGCGCTCGAAGTGCCCCACTATCGGCTACCTCCTGGCCTGGTGAATCCTCGAGAGTCGATACCCCCGCAGCTCGATATCCAGATCAGCCGTATCGGGTGTGAGCGGATAGTAGGCCAGTCGGCGTGACGCGACAATGACCTCAGGCGTGCACGATCGATCACCGACGGTGACGGACTACCTTTTGGGGTGGTCCTGGGGGTTCAGGGGATTGACTCCCCGCCACGCGTGGTTACGCTTGCGCCTCCCACCCCCGGATCGGACGCGCCTTCCGCGCGGAGTCTCGCCGGGCACTCCCCGTAACGAATGCGAGCGGTTGATGACGAAGGCGCTGCCCTCCGTGTCACGCCCGGCCTCCCCCGGTTTCGCGACCTTTGAAGAACCCCGTCACGCATTGCTCATAGACGGTGACGGAGAGCCGGATTACAGTGCCATCCAAACGAGTGAGGATTTCCTCGCCCTGAAGCGGCGCATCACCCGTTTCATTCTCCCGGCGACGGTGCTGTTCCTCGCTTGGTACGTCACGTTCGTATTGCTTTCCGCTTACGCCGTCGACTTCATGAGCACGCCGCTGTTCGGAACGGTGAACGTCGGCTTGACGATGGGATTTCTCCAGATCGTCACCACCGTCATCATCACAATGGCGTACGCGCGCTACTCCAAGCGGAAGCTCGACCCGCAGGTCGACGAGGTGCGCGCGCTCGCGGAAACCGACGAGGAGCTCGCGTGACCGGGGCGAACACCGCGATCAACCTGACCGTCTTCGGCGTCTTCGTCCTGCTGACGCTCTACGTCGTCTACCGGGTGTCGACGAGGAACGTCAGCGCGTCCGACTACTACGCGGCGGGCAGCAGTTTCACGGGAACGCAGAACGGCATCGCGCTCTCCGGCGACTTCCTGTCCGCCGCGTCGTTCCTCGGCATCTCCGGCGCGATCGCCGTGAACGGCTACGACGGCTTCATGTACTCGATCGGGTGGGTGGTCGCCTGGCTGATCGGCCTGATGCTCATCTCGGAACGGCTGCGCAACACCGGCCGCTTCACGATGGGCGACGTCATGGCGTTCCGCATGCGCCAGCGCCCCGTGCGCGCGGCGGCGGCGAACTCCACGCTGGTCATCTCGCTGTTCTACATGATCGCGCAGATGGCGGGCGCCGGCGGCCTCATGGCGTTGCTGCTGGACGTGCACAGCAAGGTCGGCCAGGCCGTCATCATCGCGGTCGTGGGCATCGTCATGGTGCTGTACGTGCTGGTCGGCGGCATGAAGGGCACCACGTGGGTGCAGATCATCAAGGCCGTCCTGCTGCTGCTGTCGGTATCGCTGCTGACGATCTTCCTCATCGGCAAGTTCGGCTTCGACATCTCCTCGATGCTCGACCGCGCCACGCAACGCTCCCCGTTGGGCGAAGCCGTCCTCTCACCGGGCGTGAAGTACGGCGCCACGGGCCTGTCGAAAATCGACTTCATCTCTCTCGCACTGGCCCTCGTGCTCGGCACCGCGGCGTTGCCGCACGTGCTGATGCGCTTCTACACAGTCCCGAACGCCCGCGAAGCACGTAAGTCCGTCGTGTGGGCCACGTGGATGATGGCGATCTTCTACTCGTGCACCCTCGTCATCGGCTTCGGCGCGATGGCCCTCGTCGGCACCGACAAGATCGCCAGCGCACCGGGCGGCGAGAACTCGGCCGCACCTCTGCTGGCGTTCCAGATCGGCGGCACCGTGCTGCTCGGCATCGTCTGCGCCGTGGCGTTCGCCACGATCCTCGCCGTCGTGGCCGGCCTGACCCTGACCGCCTCGGCGTCGTTCGCGCACGACGTCTACGCGAACGTCATCAAGCACGGCGAGGCCGACCCGCGCGACGAGGTCCGCGTGGCCCGCATCACCGCGGTCTGCGTGGGCGTGCTCGCGATCGCCGGCGGCATCGCGGCGAACGGCCAGAACATCGCCTTCCTGGTCGCCCTCGCGTTCGCCCTGGCCGCCTCCGCGAACCTGCCGACGCTGCTGTACTCCATGTTCTGGAAGCGGTTCAACACCCGCGGCACCCTGTGGAGCATCTACGGCGGCCTCACGTCGTGCGTGCTGCTCATCGTGTTCTCGCCCGCGATCTCCGGCTCGAAGTCCTCGGTGTTCCCGGACGTGGACTTCGCGATCTTCCCGCTGGCGAACCCCGGCATCGTGTCGATCCCGCTGTCGTTCCTGGCCGGGTTCCTCGGGACGGTGCTCGGCGGGGAGCGGGCGGACGCGGAGAAGCAGGCGGAGATGGAGGTGCGCGGGCTGACCGGCATCGGGTCGGGTCTGCGCTAGGTCCTGGTCCTGGTCCTGGTTTTGGGCTTGCTTCTGGTTCTGGTTCTGGTTCCGGCTTTGGCGGACGGCGCGGCGGTGCTCCAAATCCGGTGTGCCGTTGCGCCAGGTCCGGTGTGCCGGTGCTTCAGGTTCGAGCAGGCGGCGGCTTCGTCGGCCGCCGGGGCGGACCTGGAGCAGGGCGGCAAGATCTCGAGTTGTCCACAGGCTGCCGAGTCGTTGACCTGCGCCTTCGCTGGTCGCGGTAGGTTGTGGACAAGCAGGGAACCGAAATCGCGATCTGTTCGTTCCGCAAGGCAAGGAAGCGCGGGGGGCGGTCGGGATCACGGACGAGCCACCGGGTCGGCAGCTGCTCACCGTGTCTCATCGCATCGGTGCAGGACCGGCGCGTATCGGTACAGGACCGGCGAGTCCGGCAGGCGTCGCGAGCCTGCGACTGTGCCGAGCCGCGCCCGAATCGCAGCCAGGCCCAACGCCCAGCCGCGCCCGGTGCCCGACGTGCCCAGCCCCGCCCGGCGCCCAGCCGAGCCCGCCTGGCTCACCGGCATCCCGTACGGCCACACCGTCCCGGGCCAACTGCAACGGCATCAGCGGCGACAGCATCAGCTCCGACGCCCAGCCGAGCCTGAGGCTCAGCCGAGCCCGACACCCAGCTGAGCCCGAGGTCCAGCCGCACTCCCCAACCAGCCCACAACCGGCCAGCCCACAACCGGGGCGTCCCCCAACCGGGGCGTCCCACACCGGACTAGCCCCGCGACGCCGCCGCCTGAATCACCTTGCTGAACCGCGACGCGGCTTCCTCGCCCGTGTGCTTGAACCCGAGCGACGGCTCGGTCAGCTCCAGTTCGAGCAGCATCGGCTCGCCGCCAGGCCCCTCGACGACGTCCACGCGCGCGTACAGGAAGTCGCTGCGCCGCAACGAGAGCAGGTCCGCAGCCACGTCGAGAACCTGGTCACCGAGCTCCACCTGACGGCGCGACGGCTCGATGCTCCCGAGGCGTTCCTCGACGTAGAGCCCGGACTCCGCCTCGGCCAGGCCTTGGGCCAGCATCGGTCCCTTGTGGAACGAGTGCGAGTACTCACCGGCGAAGAACACCAGCGCGGTCTCGCCGTTCTCGTCCACACTGGACTGGTAGGGCTGCACCAAAGCCTTGACGCCCAGAGCCTCGAGGTGTGCGGAAGCCTCGGCGTGGTCGGTGAACCTGCCGGCGCCGCGCGATCCCGCGCCCACGGCGGGCTTCACCACGAACTCCCCGGCTGGGAAGACGACGTCTTCGCCGGGCAGCACGACGGTGGTGGGCACCACGGCGACGCCGCGGTCGGCGAGGTCGACCATGTACGACTTGTCGGTGTTCCACCGCACCACCGGCAGCGGGTTCGCCAGTCCGCGCACCCCGGCGCACCACGTCAGGAACTCGTCGAGGCGGTCCGGGTAGTCCCAGGTCGTGCGCAGCACCACGAGGTCGGCCGAGACCGGCCCGCCCCACGGCTGCCACACGACCTCCACGCCGTCGCGCTCCAGCGCGGCGACCAGTGCTTCCTCGTCGCCGTCGCCGGAGGGCAGTCGGTCGCACGAGGCGAGCACGACCTTCATGACTGCATCTTGGCCATCTTGCGGCGGTGGGCGGGGCCGATCTTCGTGGCGGCGGTGGTCTCGCGGTCCCACTCGGCCGCCTCGACGTCGGCGGCGGCTTCGACGGCGGCCGTGGCGGACTCGACGTTCTCCGTCACGATGTCGCCCATGGCGCCGTCCGCGCCGACCAGCACGATGCGCGCGCCGGCGCGGCCGATCGGTTCGACGACGGCCTTGACGGCGGTGCCGGGCTTGCCGTGGGCCTTCACGAAGTCGGCGATGCGCTTCTGCGTGGTTTGATCAGACACCCCCACACTGTAAAACCAGCGAGTAGCTTCGGCCGGGTGACCACCGACACGCTGGCGTCCTTCCTCTCGTGGTACTTCGACCACCACCCCGCCCACGCGGCCTCGGCCGGTTCGCTCGAGCACTACTCGACGTTCGGGGACTTCTCCGCCGCCGCGTTCGAGCAGCGCGCCCGGGAGAAGGAGGCGTGGCTGGCGCGGATCGAGTCGTTGCCGGCGTCGGTGGACCGGGATCTCGCGCTGTCGGTGCTGCGCGGGTCGTCGGCGGCGGAGGCGTGGCCCGGGTGGCGGCGTGATCCGCACGAGTACTCCGGGATCGTGTTCTTCGGGCTGCTGGGTCCGTTCCTGCACGGGTTGCTGCCCGAGGCCGAGCTGGTCGGGTCGGCGGTGGCGAAGCTGCGGGAGGTGCCGTCGGTCCTCGCCGCCGCGGAGGCGAACCTCGACCCGTCGCTCGCGTCGGAGCTGGTCGTGCGCAGGACGCTCGGGCAGGTGCGGACGGGGCGGTCGTTCTTGCTGGAGTCGTTGCCGCTGCAGGTGTCGTCCCCCGAGCTGCGCGCGGTGCTGGTCGAGGCGGCCGGGCCCGCGGCCGAGGCGTTCGACCGGCACGCGGCGTTCTTGGAGGACCTGGCCCTGCGCGCGGGCGGTGACTGGCGGATGGGCGAGAAGCTCTACTCGGCCCTGTTGCAGGACAAGGAGTTGCTCGGGTACGGGGCGCCGGAGCTGCACCAGCGCGGGCAGGACGCGTACGCGTCGCTGGAGGCGGAGCTGGAGGAGCTGGCGGGTGCGGAGGACTGGCGGGCGGTGATGAGTTCGTTGCAGGACGACCACCCGCCGACGCTGGAGGCGATGCGCGCCGAGTACGAGGCGGAGACGTCACGGGCGCGGGCGGCGTTGGTGGAGCACTCGCTGGTCACGATGCCCGAGGGCGAGGACTGCCGGGTGGTGCCGTCGCCGCCGTTCCAGCGGGCGGTCATGTCGGTGGCGAGCTACCTCGGGCCGCCGCCGCTGACGTCACGGCGGGTCGGGTACTTCTTCGTGCCGTTCACGCCCGACGGCGCCACGGACGAGCAGGTGGCGCACCGGCTGCGCACCAACGCCCGGTCGCAGCTGCCGACGATCTCGGTGCACGAGGCCTACCCCGGTCACCACTGGCACTCGGCGTGGCTGGCGGCGCAGGGGCCCGCGCACCCGTTGCGCAAGGTGTTCCGGACGTCGTACTTCTCCGAGGGGTGGGCGCTGTACTCGGAGAAGCTGCTGCGGTCGGTCGGGTACTACACGACGCGCGGTGCTCTCATGGGCCACGTCGAGGCGCGGCTGTTCCGGGCGGCGCGGATGATCGTCGACACGGCGCTGCACTGCGGCGACATGACTCCCGCCGAGGCCGAGTCGTTCATGGTGGCGCGCACGGCGCTGACCCCGGGCACGGCCGCCGGCGAGGTCAGGCGGTACTGCGCGTGGCCGACGCAGGCGCCGTCGTACCTGACGGGGGCGTTGGAGATCGACTCGATCCGCGAGGAGTTCCTGGCCGCGGGGCTGGGGTCGTTGCGCGACTTCCACGACCGGATCGCCGGGTCCGGCGCGCTGCCGCTCGGGCTCGCGCGCCGGGTGGCGCTGGGCGAGGACTAGGCGCGCTGGTAGGCGCGGCCCGCCGCGGTGAGGGCCGTGCCGGTGGACAGGCCGGTCGGGCTGGTCTTGGTGGAGAGCGTGAACCACGCGTACCGCTCCACGAACGGCAGCCCGTCGAGCATCTTGGTCGACGCGGCGATGAAGGCGGTCTGCTGTTGTTCGGTCGGGTAGACCGCCCGGCCGGAACGCCAGTCGATCAGCGCGTACTCGGTGAGCCAGATCGGTTTGCCGTAGCGGACGTGCACGTTGCGCAGGTAGGACTCCAGGTGTCCGGTGGCCGCGCTGGAGAAGTCCTGGCCGTACCAGTGGAGCGGGATGAAGTCGACGCGCAGGTTGCGCGCCTTCGCGCCGGCCATGAAGCGGTCGAGCCAGCCGTCGGCGACGTCACCGCCGAACGCGACCGCGGGTGCGCCGAGCCTCAGGCCGGTGCTCTGCAGGCGGGGCCACAGGTCGAGGGCGCGTTCGACGGTCATGTCGGCCTGGCCCGCCATGTCGGGCTCGTTGAACCCGAGCAGTTGCCGGCCGTTGGCCTTGGCGTTGCCGAGCTCGGCGTCGGTGACGGCGGCAGCGCCCCAGATCATGGGGACGAACTCGGCGCTGCTCTGGACGCCCCGCCGGTCGGAGGCCCAGGTGTAGTACCAACGGGCGTCCAGCGCGGCCATCGCGGTGCCGGCCGGGCCGGGGTCGTCGGCCGCGTTCACGCCCTTCTTGGCGGACGCGGCGTGGGATGGAAGCGCTCCCATGAGAAGCAGGCATGCGATCAGCAGTAGGGTTGTTTTTCGCATGCACCGGTCTTACCAGCCTGCGGGCCTCGTTTTGCCCGTACGGGCCGCGAGCGGGAACATCGGGTCGGTGACCGGGGTTGTCCCAGGTCGAGCCGATCCAGGAGGACAGATGCCCAAGGCAGTGGTGGTGCGGGAGACCGGTGGTCCCGAGGTGCTGGAGCACGCGGAGGTGCAGGCCCGCACTCCCGGCGACGGCGAGCTGCTGGTCCGCACGGCCGCGGCCGGCGTGAACTACATCGACACCTACCAGCGCAGCGGCGTCTACCAGATCCCGCTGCCCACCACGCTCGGCCTGGAGGGCGCGGGCGAGGTCGTCGTGTCGAACTCCCCCGACTTCGCCGCCGGCGACAAGGTCGCGTGGATGAGCGTGCTGGGCAGCTACGCGTCCGAGGTCGTGGTGCCGGCGTCCGCGGCGGTCCGGGTGCCCGCGGAACTCGACGTGGAACTGGCCGCGGCCTCGTTGCTGCAGGGCGTCACCGCGCACTACCTCGTGCACTCGACGTACACCGTGAAGGAGGGCGACCGGGTGCTGGTGCACGCGGCCGCCGGTGGCGTCGGCCTGCTGCTGACGCAGTGGGCGAAGTCGAAGGGCGCGGTCGTCGTGGCGACGGTGTCGACCGACGAGAAGGAGGCGCTCGCCAGGGAGGCGGGCGCGGACCAGGTGCTGCGGTACGGCGACTTCGCCTCGCAGATCGAGAAGGTCGACGTCGTGTACGACGGCGTCGGGCGCGACACGTTCGACCAGTCGCTGGCGTCGCTGAAGCCGCGCGGCCTGCTGGCGCTGTTCGGGGCGTCGTCCGGGGCGGTGCCGCCGGTGGACCCGCAGCGGCTGAACGCGGCCGGGTCCGTGTTCCTCACGCGTCCTTCGACCGGCGCGTACCTGCTCGACCGGGCCGAGTTCGAGTGGCGGGCCGCCGACCTGTTCGGCGCGATCGCGTCCGGTGAGCTGAACGTCCGGATCGGTGGGCGCTACGCACTGGAGGAGGCGGCTCAGGCGCACACCGACCTGCAGTCGCGCAAGACGACCGGGAAGCTGCTGCTCCTGCCGTGACGGTGACGGCGAGCGGCCCCCGGACCCGTTGGGCTCCGGGGGCCGTCGTCGCTCGTCAGGCGGAGGGGGTGACCTTCACGCCGTCGATCACGAAGACCAGCGTCTCGTTGGGCTTGATGCCCTGGCCGCCCTTGCCGTAGCCCTTGGCCGGCGGGACGATCAGCAGGCGGCGGCCCTTCTCCTTGAGGCCGACGATGCCCTCGTTCCAGCCGTCGATGACCGGCGCCTGGCCGACGTTCTCCACGTCGAACGGTGCGCCGCGCTCGAAGGAGCTGTCCAGCACCTTCTTGTCGCTGAACGTCGTGAGCTGGTAGTTGACGGTGGCCGTCGTGCCCGTCTTCACCTCTTCGCCGGTGCCCTGCACCAGGTCCTTGACGATGAGCTCGTCGGTGGGCTTGCACGCCGGGATCTCGACCTTGGGCGCCGACCCGAAGTCACCGGAGACCTTGAAGTCGTCGGCTTTGCAGGGGTTCGTCGGGGTCGCGGTGGAGCCACCCGCGGAGGGCTGGGCGGAGCTGCCGCACCCGGCCAGACCGGTGGCCGCCACGAGCGCCAGGGACGCGATGAGCAGGACGTTGCGCATGGTGCGTGAGCGTATTCGCAGCGGTGTTAGCCGGGCGTAGCAGGCCGGGCGAGCGTGCCGGGGTGGTGGCCCGCGGACTCGGCCCGGTGGACCAACGGCGGGCAACGCCGAGCGGGCGAAAACGCACGGCTTGGGTACTTTCGGGTGGGTGGGTCACCCTCATCCGACACGATGAGGGCAACCGGCGACTTTGCGTTACCGAAGTGCACGTGTGCGGGCCGCCCAGCGGCTTCAAACACGTTTATTTCAGCGGTGGATGTCGCACGAACAGCAGCTTCCTTATCTTTTGACCGGCGCGTACAGTAACTCCTCGCACTTGATCGGACACCGCCCGCATTCGTCCGTTCGGGTAGCGGCCGATCTGGTGACTCAGGAGGTGGAACTCGTGTCCGCGGAGGCCGGAGGCATCCGCAGCAACCTGCTCCAGGAGTTGTTCTGGACTCGGACCGGGTTGCTCCTCCTCGTACTCGTCGTGACGTCCGGTGCGTCGCTGGCCATTTCCAGTCAAATGGATTCCGGGACAGCGAGAAACCTGCTGACAGCACTGGGCACCGGCACTCTCATTTCGGCTGTCGTGAGCTTCACGCAAACGTTGATCACGTCGAAAGCGGCGCAGAAAGCGCTTCTCGCTCCCGTGGTCGAGGAGAGCCGCAAGGCGCTCAAGGAGCTGACCGAGGAGTACCGGGCCCTGGACCGGGAGTTCTTCCCCAGCCACGTGTTCGAGCCGACGGCCACGCCGGACCCGGTGTTCAACCAGCTGATGATGCAGGACCTGGAGCGGACCCGGCTGTACTGCTTCCGCGGGTTCGCCGGGCGGTACGCGGCGGGAAGAGTGCTGCTCAGCCAGTCGGAGTGCGAGCTCAGGGCCGTGCTGGCCGACCCGCGCGACGACAACGCCCTGAGCGGGCGGGCGCGGTACCTGTTGCGCAACGAGGGCGCGGACGGTGATTACGAGGAGATCCAGGAGCGGCTCAAGGAACAGATCCGAATAGGACTCGTCGGGTTGTTCGCGGCACGCAGCCGGTGCAGCCGGATCGACGTCACCATCGTGTCGGATCCGCCTCTGGACCGCCTCGAACTGTTCGACGACTCGGCGTGGCTCACGCTCTACAGCAACACCGCGGGAGTGCTGAGGCCGTATCCGCGCACGTTGCGGTTCACCGAGAGTTCGTTCCTTTACGCGATGGAACGCGCGGAGTTCCTGCGCATCAGCAATTCCAGGGCCGGCTACCACTTCGCCATCACCCCGGGAACGTCGCGCACCGACTTCCTGGCGTTGTTCGAGAAGATCACCGGCGAGACTCTCACCCAAGAAGGTTTCGCGGAACTGGAGGACAAGTTCCACGCATTCCGCCGCGAATTCTCCACATCCGCTCAGTTGAGGAGCTGATCGATCTTGCCAGCCGAGTTCACCGGGTTGTCCGCGCTCGAGGAGCTCGCCGCTCGGGTGAAGAACACCGAATCACCGGTCGTCGACCACTGGTCCGACGTCGGCACGTGGTTCCGCGACTGGGCGGCCCGGCCGGAGCTGCGCAAGGAGCTCCGCGCGCACATCGACGGGCTCACGCCCCAGCAGGCGACCTGGGTGATCGCGCACTCCCGTGAGACGACGACGCACTTCGCCTGGTGCCTGCGCGACGAGGTGGAGGAGCCGTTCACGTTCTGGCTGCACGAGTACAAGCCGCTCGCGGACTGGCGGACCGGGTACGCCGACTCCGTCCACAACCACCGCTACCACTTCTGCACCACCATCCTGAGCGGCGCCTACCTGCACGAACGCTTTGACGCGCGACTCGGTGCCGGCGGCCGCTCGATCGTCGGCACCGAGCTCACGAACCGCACCCAGTGCACCGAGGGCACCACGGGCACGTTGCTCGCGCACGAGTTCCACCGCATCCCACGGGCGGCGGACGGGACGATGACGTTCCTCGTGAAGTCGCGTGCCGTCACGCCGTGGAGCCTCAGCTACGACCCGGACACCGGCATCAGCCACCGCCACGTGCCCGTCGAGGACCGGCTGGAGGATCTGACGAACCGACTCTGAAGCCCCACCGGGGCCGCCGCGGCGCGCTTACCATCAGCCCACCTGGTCGGGAGGGCTGATGATGCGTACGCGCACAAGGATTCCGAGGTCTGTCATAGCGGACGTGGAGCAGCGCGTGAGGCGGCTGTGCGAGGACCTGGCCGCCAAACTGCAGTTCCACGGGTGGCACCACGTGAGCTTCGTCCGCGACAAGTCCGTGCACTTCGCGGAGCGCAACGGCGCCGCGGTGGACGTCGTCGAGGTCGCGGCACTGGTGCACGACCTGAACTACATGGTCCGGCGCAACTCGCTGCCCACGGACGGCGCGGCGCTGCGCAGGAAGGTCCTGTTCGTCGCCGGCGTCCCGCTCGGTGACATCGAGTGGATCGAGCGGATCGTCGTCGAGGCCGAGATGCGCACCCGCTCCCGCGGCATCTCACTGGAGGCGCAGGCGCTGTCGGACGCGGACACGCTGTTCAAGGCGCTGCCCGTCACACCGGTCGTCCTCGCGCACAAGTACTTGCAGGAGAACGGCATCACGCTGCGCGAGCTCGCGCACAAGATCGTGGGCGAGCAGGTGGGCAAGGCCGACGAGGGCTACTACTTCTACGACGCGGAGGCCGCCGCGACCTACACGAAGTGGGCCGAGGCGAACCTGTCGCTGTGGCGGTGCATCGTCGAGTCGCTCGACGACCCGTGCGTGGAGGACCTGCTGACCAGCGTCACCTGAGGCGCAGGTCGGCACCGGGAACGGCACGGAGCCCGGTCTTCGCCGGCGGCTACGGTCCGCGTGGGGCACCGGCTCGGCCGGCGTGCGCGGCCTCGGTGGACTCGGAACCCACCTCGGCCGCCACCCGGTCTCTGGTTCGGCGGGCACACCGCCGGTCATCCCTGAGCGGTCGTCGACCCGTTCAGGGCCTCATCCGGCTCTGCGCTCGGTGGCACCGGCTCGTGCGCCTCAGGCGCGGACCGCTCGTCATCAGGCGGTTCCAGCTGCTTGATCAGTTCCTTGACCAGCTGCTCCTGCTCCTTTTTCAACTCCTCACCGTCGTAGGCGGTCAGCATCTCCCGCGGTTTCGCCAACCCGATCGTCGGCACGGCCGGTTCGGGCATGTCGCGGAACAACGACACCGTCCCGGTGCCGCCGGCTTCGTTGAAGCTCGGCGCCAGGTGACCTGCGAGGCCGTGCTCCGCGCGCCGCTCCAGGATGCAGACCCACGCCTGGTTGATCGTTCGGCGAGCCGCGTTCTCCGCGTTCTCGATCGTTGTACGAAGGCGCTGCCACGCGGGGTCGTGCGCCCGTTTCGCCGCCTCCGCCTCGACGACGAGCTCATCGAAGGAGGCCTTGCCCCGCTTGAACTCCTTCTCGGCCCGCGCGATCGAGTCCGCCCAGGGGTTGTACTCGATGATCTTCACGAAGATCGCCCCGAGGGTGAACAGCAGGAACAGCATCACCACCGCGTACGGCGGGTACTTGACAGCGGCCGAGCCGACTCTCGACTCCGCGACGCGCTGGATGGCCCACACGCCGAAGGTGACGAGGATGAAGGTGAAGAAGGCGAGTGGCAGCCCCCAGATCGGCCACGGCAGGTCGTCCGCACCCCGCGTGCGGGACTCCGGCCTCCAGTCCCACAACCGCTTGAGGGCGTCCTTGAGCACGAACGGCGGGCGCTCGGTCATCCGATCCCTGTGCGACCACGCTCGGACGACCTGCTTGGCCAGCATCGTCCCGGAGACGAGCAGCGCGACCGCGATCAGGAGACCTGGCAGGTAGGAGAGCTTGGCCAGCAAAGGGTCTTTTTCGTTGGTGAGCTTGCGCAGCATGAAGGCGAAGAACCAGGTGTCGTAGACCGATGCGACCGCCAGTGAGAGGTAGAGCACCCAGCTCCACATCTTCGGACGATGCCTGCGGTCTTCCGGCCCTTCCTGTGCGTGGCGCCGGGCCGCCCTGTGCCGGGCGACTCCCGAGTTGAGCACCGTCCGGTCCGCCAGCAGCGCCCCGAGGCGGTCGAGAGCGGTACGCCACCTCGCCGTCGCATCGGTCAGACCGCGGCTGGCCGCGTCGACCTCCGGCATCGTCGCGGCGAGACCCTCCTCGGCTTCGATGGCGGCCCGCGCGAGGGTCGCGGCCTCGGAGTTGTCGAGTTCCGTTGCCTCGTACCGCACTCGTGGCATCAGCGGAACGCTGTGCAGACCCACGCAGGGAGCTGTCGGTGGGCACGGACGCGGCCGGGAGTAGCCGCCCGTGCCGTTGAGGGTCACTTGGCTCATCGGAGTCTCACCACCCCTTGTCAGTGACGATCTCGACTCTGCGGTTGCACTTCATCGCTTGTTCGTCCGAGGAGTGCGGGCACAGCGGCTTCTCCTCGCCGAACCACTGCGTCTCGACCTTCGTCGTCACGCCCTTGTTGAGCAGCGCTGCCCGGACCGCCGCCGCTCTGCGCTGCGAGAGCCCCAGGTTGTACTCGTTGGTCCCCCGCGCATCGGTGTGCCCGGTGACCGTCGTGGCGGCGTTCGGGTACTGCCTGATCTTGGCCGCGACCTGGTCGAGCTGGGCGAGGCCTTCCGCCCTGAGCTGGTCGGAGTCGAAGTCGAAGAGCACCATGTCGCTGTCCCCGAGTGACCACGTGATCACCTTCTCCCCATCGACGCCGTCACCCGGCTTCGGGAACGCGATCTCCGGATCGGCGACGTTCCCGGAAGGCGCCCGTTCCGGTGCCTTGCCCATCACCGAGATCGTGTCGACGGCGCAGTTCTCCTTCTTCACGCCGGTCGTCTCGCACAGCCGCGTCCACAGCTGGCCCAGCCAGAGCAGCTGCCCGGTCGACGGTGTGGGTGCGCCGACGGCTGGATGTCCGACACCCACCAGGGAGAGCTTCGTCCCATCCGGTGCCTTGCCCGTCTCGCTGCCGCGGGAAGTGCACAGCGACACGATGTTCTCGAGAACGGTTGTCTGGCCGATGGCGGCCTTCTCGAGGCTTGCGCACCCGACCGTGGAAAGACCGTCTGTGGCCAGGATGACCGCACGCTCGCCCTTGGCCTCGCGCACCTTCTCGAAGCCGGCCGTGGCGGCGCCGAGCACGTCGGTGCCGGGTTCGACCGGACCGTCCGCGCTCGCCTTGGTGACGAGGTCCTGAAGGCATTGCGCTGCGTTCGCGACCGCGTCGTTGTAGTTCTCCGGACCTGCGTCGACATCGGTCGTGAGGTCCTGCTCGATCCAGCGAACCCTCGTCGCGTTGCCGGAGAACGACCCGATCGACAAGGTCTGCCTGGCCTTGACCACGTCGGTCAGCCGGGCCTCGAGCGCCTGCGCGTAGTCCGGTGACTTCGCCGCCTCCGCCGATCGCGTCGAGTTCGACGCGTCCAGCAGCACGACCGCGGCGCCGCCTGGCTCGTTCGCTCCCTCCTTCTTCATCCACCCGCAGGTGTCGGCTTCGGGCTCGGCGCAGGACGTGAGCAACGCCCCCGTGCACACGAGGACCCCCATCCCCGCGGTGATCTTCTTTAACACGTGGTCCTCCCCCTAGTCCTGGTTCGAGTTCTGCGCGTTCGCCTCGAACGCGTCCGCCAACGTGCCGGTGGACAGTCCCTGCTGTTGCATGAAGGAGCGCACCGCGAGGTCGTAGGCGTTCGCGAACTCGTAGAGCCCCACCTGCAGGTGGTCGCGGGTTGCCGTGTGCAGCACGTTGACGAGGCTCGCGGCCGACTTCTTGCGTTCCTCGGCGAGATTGGCGAACACCACAGCCACCTCGGGATCGACCAGCCGTGCGGCGTGCACCACCGCGATGGCGGACCCGAACTCCTCCACCACCTGCTGCCAGCCCTTGAGCTCGCAGCGGACGTTCGCCATGTGGCGCAGCTTGAGCATGTGGTCGCAGTCCATCGCCACCAACTGCTCGTAGTAGCCCTGCTGTTTCTCGCCGATCCGGGCGTCGGAGTTCACGCGGACCTTGACCTCGCAGCGAACCTTCCTCCGGTCGGCGGTCTCGTAGCACCAGCCGCCACCGAGCCGCTCGTTCATCCGCCGCTCCGCCGACGACGGGTCGTGCGGGTAGAAGTCGCGGCCGGCTGACCAGATCCGCTCGAGGATGTCGTGCCGCAGGTTCTTCTCGTGCCACTCGATGCGCTCGAGAAGGTCGTCGTGCGTACCGTCGTTCAGCGACCAGACGACGTGGTAGCGCACCGAGAAGTCGAACCCTTCGGCACAGCTCGGGATGAGCAGTGGCCCCTCGGCCTCGCGGTGCTCGATCACCTCGTGGAACTGGACGGGTCCTGGAGGGAGGGGCGGCAGCTCGTCCCTCCCGGTCATCTTGTCCCAGAGCTTCCGCCAGAACCCACGGCGCTTCTTCGTTTCCTCGGTCACGGCTTCCTCCTCAGAGTTTCTCGTCGATTCGTTTGAGCAGCGCGGCGTCCGGGTGCTCGGAACGCCATACGTGAACGTTGAACCGTGCTCGCCTGACCAGATCGGGCTGCCGCAGCAGGGCGAGCAGGAAGCTCTCCACCTCGCTGCCCAGATCGACCTCGTGGTCACCTCGCAGCACCAGCTGCAGCAACGTTTCCCACGCCCGCTTGCCGACGAGCGGCTCGGTGACCGCGGCCCGCCACAACGCCGTCACCTGCTCACGCGCCTGCTCGTCCTCGGCGATCAACCGGAGCAGCACCGGCCACACGCCGTCCGGCTCGTTGACCAAGGACAGGAACACGATCGAACGCGACGCGTGCACCTTCGTCTGGGCCCCCGCGTCCGCCCAGGTCGTGAGCTCCTTCAGCACCAGGTGCGCCTGGTCGGGTGCGTAGAGCTGAGCGATGGCGTTAGATACCGTCGGACTGGTCATCAAACGCGGGTGGACGGCGACGGCGCGCAAGCCCGCCAGCGAGTTCTCGACCGAGAGCCTGCCGATGCGGGTGGCGTAGGCAAGAGCCGCCGTGTCGTTCATCAGGTGGTTGGGGCTCCACGCCCAGTCGGCCACCTGTCTCGTCACCCTCGAGGTCAGCCTCCGGTTGAGAGAGGCGGCCTCCAGCGCCCACGCGGCGGCTTGCCGGCGCCGGAAGGCCGGTGCGGTCGCCCACGGTTTGATCAGCCGCTGGTACAGGACGCTGAAGTCGTGGGTTGCGAGGTACCCCGCTGTCAGCGCGGCTCGCAGCACGATCCACTTGCGACCGTCGGTCACCAGTTCGTCCAGCCAGCCGATCAGAGGAGCCCTGGTCACCGCGTCGAAGTCGTTCCACGCGACGTCCAGCAGGTGTTGTGCCAGAGAGGGGTCGACGAGCCTCGCCCTGCGTTCCTCGCCGTCGACCGGACGGTCGAGGATGCTCATCCTCTTGTCCAGGAAGGCCTCGACGCCCTTGCCGAAGACGGGCGCCGTCGTCTGGAGCCTGGTTGTGCGATGACAGGTCTGCAGTGCACCGAACAGCAGGATGGCCGTGTCCGCGACGTCGGTCATGGTGTAGTCCTGGAACACCGCATAAGCCAGCCGTGCGGCCACTTCCCGGTGCCGGGCCCTGGTCTCGCCGATCGACCGGGACGACTCGATCACCTGGAGCAGGTCCTGCGCGACGAACCTGAAGTACGCGCTGGTCCGGGACAGCGCTTCCCCGGGCTCGCGGCCGGTGTCGATGCCGTCGAGGAGCCGTGCGGCGAGATCCGCCACCTGGCGCGGTGGCTGCGATCGCTCGAGGTACTCCATGATCTTCTCGTCGGTCAGGCACTGATCGACGAAGCCCGCAGGACCGTTCCGGAAGGACAGGCCGTGTTGCAGGTGGCTCACCAGCACGGCGACCGGCTCCGGCGGCTGGTGGGGAACCGCGTACGGCTGCAGTCTGTCGTCGGCCTGCTCCGCGGCCGGACCGATGACCACGATCGCGGCGTTGTGGTCCATCGCCCAGCCGGCGAGCGAGTCCAGCGTGCTCCTGCGCACCGGCTTGCCCGCACCGATCTCGAGCACGTGCGCGTGATCGGTGCGGAGAACCGATTTCGTCTCCTCGTCGATCAGGGTCGCCACGTCGAAGTCGTCATCGACGTCGATCATGACCACCCGACTGGGGCCGCAGGCTCCCGTGCTCAGCTCGATCGCCGTCGACAACCTGCCGCTGTCCGCGGGTCCGCACAGGTAGACGACGCCTCGGTCCCGAAGCGTCTGCGCTGCCTGGGGAAAGCACGGGAACGGCACATAGGTCTGGGAGTTGGTGATCGTGACGCTGCGGTGGAACCGGCCGGATCGAGCGGTGGGTCCCTTCTTCCTGCCGTAGAAGTTGTTCTGGGTGCTGTTGAACTGGCTGGAACCACTGCCCACGACGGTGTTGCCGTCGGCGATCAGGTTCTCGACCACGGTGCGCCGGTCGTCGTACGAGTACGGACGCCCGCCTTCGTGGCGCAGGTACTCGTGGTCCCGGTCGTCCACCCACAGACCCGAGGTCTGCCCGCGCCCGCTGGTGGAGTTGCGCGGTGACGGCGGATCGTTCTCAGGCGGCACGGTCGCCTGCGCCGATGACATCGGCTCTCCCGTCGCCTCTCCCTCCGCTGCCGGCGTGCGCTCCTGCGGCGTTTGCACCGAGGCGTCCCCCGGCGGAGCGTCCTGTTCCGGCAGCGACGGCAACACCAGTTCGGCGCGCTCAGCTCCCTGCTCTTCGTCGCTCATCTGCCCTCCCGCTGTTCGACCCCGGCGAGGACGGGATCACTGGTTGTCCGGGTAGTGGTTGTGCATCGAGCCGTTGGTGCCGATAACGATGTTTCCTTTCGCCTTCACGTCGCGGACCTTGGTGCTGTTGTCGGACGGAGGCACTGGCACAGGACGTGGCCCCAATCGAGGCGCGCCGCCGTTCCCACCCTTGTTCTGACGGCTCGGCAACCAGATCCAGCCGCTGACCTCGCGGCCCTTGACCCGGTCGTGGACGAAGGTGAACTCGCGCGGGTCCACTCCCCGGTCACCTTCGACGACGGCGTCGTCGTAGAACGCCTCGGTGACGATCACGGCCAGGTCGACGTCGCTGTTGCGCCGCAGCGCGTCTCGCAGCGCCTCGGAGTCGCAGAGGCGCGCGGCGCGCACGACAGCGGTGCCGTTGATGTGATCGCTGTGGCGGATGACGTCGCCGTGGTCGATGGCGAGGCGCACTCGCAAACGGCCGGTCTCGTTCATCATCGAGTTGACGTTGTGCAGTGCGGTGCCGAGCTCGCGCACGAAATCAGCGGCGATGCGCGCCTTCGGCACGGAAGCCGGTGCCGCGAGGGTGGCGCTGTCGCCCGTGACGCGGTGGAACCACTTGTCGTCCGCGAAGGAGCACTGGTGCAAGGCTCCGGCGATCACCCTGTCCAGAGCCTTGTCCAGATGCACCTGCCGCGCTCGCGTACCCGCACTGGACGCCACGGTGTCCATTGCGAGCACGGTGTAGGGGTACGGCTGTTCGTTCATGTTGTTCGCCTCCGACTTCGGTGGGTGGAGGCGAACAACATCTATCCGTGCGAGCGGGTGCCACTACATCCGGTGATGCCATTGACCGGTTCGTTACCGGACTGGTCCGTCATCGCGGCGGTGAGACAGGTCACGCACGGCACGACGAGCGCCCCGTACCGGGTCGACACGAGCCTCCGCTCGCGCAACGTCCGGATCGCACGCTGCACGGAAATCCTGGACACGTTCAGGATCTGCGCGAGCTCGTCCTGCGTCAGTTCGATGCGGACGGTCTGGTCCTGGCCTGCTCCTCGGAACACCGATGCGAGGTTGACCAGTTCGGATGCCAGCCGCCACGGTCCCTGGTATGCGGCGAAGTCGAGTCGTCGTCGTTCGGCGGCGCGCAGGCGCGCCGAGACCAGCCTGGCGATCTCGAGCGACGTGCCGGGCCTTTCGCGCACCAGTTCCAGGAACCTGGCGCCGGACACCTCCGCGTAGCTCCCCGCACCCAGCGCGATCACCGAAGCCGAGCGGGGTCGTCTGTCCAGTATGGCCATCTCGCCCAGGAGGTCACCCCGCCCCAGCAGACCGAGCAGGTGCGTGCGTCCCTGGGAGTCACGCGTCTCGACCTTGAGCTGACCGCTCAGCACCAGTGCGACCGAACTACCGGCATCCCCCTCGTACATCACGACGTCCTTGGGTTCGAAGTCGACCTGCCGGAAGCCGTCGAGCAGTTCCCCCAGGTCCTTCACCGGCACCCGTGCGGCGAAGCTGTTCGGCGGCCAGTTCTCCGGACCCGCCGGCGGCGGCACCATTTTTCTGCGCGGCTTGCTCATGTGCTGCGCCTTCCACTATGTCCACGTCTACGCGCTCGATGCATCGAAAATGTGGTCGAGAATGTAACTCAAAGTCGCCAAAGCTGGGCCACCAGAGTGAATCTCAGTCGCAATTCGGTAGCACCTGTAACAAGCGTATCCGCTGGCAGCAGCGCAGACTGCGCCAAGTGACTCAGAATTCCAGGCTTCACCGGAATAAAGTTGGCCAGCTTCTGGCCAGCTTACGAAGAGAATTCCACACCACTCACCGGAGCGAGCTCATCCACGCGGACGCATCAGCAGATCCGCGCTGCCGTGCAATGTGTAGGCGAGGCCGAGGACGTTGCCCCGGCCGAGCATCTCCCAGCGCGTCTGCCGCACCGCCTCGCCCGCGGGCACGCCCCCGGCGAGCCTCGCCAGCAGCATGCCGCTCACCCAGCCGGCCATGCCCTGGTCGACGGCCACCTCCGGGCAGACCACACCGGCGGCACCGGCCTGGTTGACGAACGCGTCGACCAGGTGTGCCGCCGGTGACGTCGTCACGACCAGCGGCCGGTGGGGCCAGCCGTCGATCTCGACCGGCTCCAGGGCGTTCTCGCCGTAGACGAGGTGCAGGACGTCCGCACGCTCGTCGGCCAGTGCGCGCGGCAGGTCCGCGGGGCTGACGTAGGCGGACGAGATGGCCTCCGGCGGCAGGAACGACATCAGCTCGGCCACGTGCCGCTGGGTGAGCGCCCGGTCGAGGCCGGGGTCGGCGGCCAGCGCCACCTGCACCTGGCGACCGGTCGGCGAGACCTGCCACGCCAGCGGGCCCGCGGGCTGTTCGAGGACGCTCGACAGGCCCCAGAAACCGAAGGGGCACAACACGTTTCCGCTGTGGTCCGGTTCCGGGCAGCCGGGTGGAACCTCTCCCCCTGCGCCGAACGGGCCGAACCGCGACACCGAAGCGCACAGCCGGTAGGGGCCTTCGGCGAACGGCAGGTCGTAGACGTGCGCCCACGGCACGCGCGTCGCGCCCGCGACCGTGATCACCCCTCCGCGCCGGACCGCCGCGCCACCGGGGAACAGCCGGGCGTGCAGCGCGGCACCCCGCACCGCGAACGCGGCCAGGTCCTCGCAGAACGCCGGGAAACCCTTGCCGTACCAGGGATCCAGCCCGGCCACGACCGGCAGGCCGGCGACCGGGCCCACGCTGACGCGGTGCGGCACGCCGCCGGTCGTCACCAGTGCCCGTTCGCCGAGCACCAGGACCGACGCCGTCCGGGACGACAGGGGCGCGAGGTCCGCGAACGTCCGGGAGAGCCGGAGCCGCAACCGGGCCTGCGCCTCTCCTCCGCCGACCGGCAGCACCACCTCCTGGACGTGAACGGGTACGGCGCCGCGGTAGATGACCAGTTCACCGCTCCACGGCACGGAGGCGTACGGGGTCGTCACCGGGAAGCTGACCCACGGGCTCGGGCCGTCCGCCGGCAGCACGAACGTCTCCGTCTGCACCTCGCGGCCGCTCATGCCGAGCACGGCCCGCAGTTCGAGGTCGCCGGGCAGGGTGGCGCCGGCTCCGACGCGGGTCCACACCTCGTAGTCGGCGCCGGGCCGCAGCGCTCCGGCGATGCCTTCCGTGGCTCCGGGGAGCGCTACCACGACCGGCACGGGCCGATCGGCGACCACGGGCGGTGCGGGCAGGGTGGTGTAGGTCATCATCCCGCGCCGTTCCCGCTCGCGGAACTGCCAGAGGACGTCCTCGACGCGGCACTCGCCGGAGCCGTGCGGCACGGCGAGGACGACGTGTGGCGCGCTCCAGCCCATCAGCACCGAGGTGACGTCCACACCGGGCACCCACGTGTGCACGGCGGTGAACAGCACGACCGGGCGGCCGAGTCCGCGCAGGGCGGCCACGACGGGGGCCGAGTCCCACGAGCGCGTGTCGTGCAGCGCCACCAGGTCGCCGGGCACGTCCGGAATCGGCGGCAGCGACGAGGCCGAGGCGAAGTGGCGGAGGTCCAGGACGGCGAACCGCAGCGGGCGCACCCGCGTGGTGACCGTCGTGGAGGTGGCGGCGCCGACCGGAAGGCCCGCGCTGACCTGGGCCCAGCCGGCCGGATCGGTGATCACGACCAGCGAGGCCGACGGGGTCAGGGCCGCGACGAAGTCCAGTGGTGAACCCTCACCACCGGTGACGGTGAACTCAACGGGCGCCACAGCCGTACGCCTGGAAGTGCAGCTAGAACGGCCAGCCCAGCACCGGCAACCCGACCACGGCGTCCACGGCGAGACCGCAGAACACGAGCATCAGGTAGAGGTTCGACATGTGGAAGAACTTCATGGTGTTCGTGGAGCCGCCGCGGCGCACGACGTTGTGCAGCTTGTGCGCGAAGACGGCGAACCACACGCCGGACAGCGCCGCGACCGCCACGTAGATCCACGAGGTGACGGGGGCGAGGGCCAGGGTGCACAGGACGGTGATCCAGCTGTAGATCACGATCTGCCGCGTCACCTGCTGAGCTGTGGCCACCACGGGCAGCATCGGCACGCCTGCTCGGGCGTAGTCCTCCTTGAACTTCATCGCGAGGGCCCAGGTGTGCGGCGGCGTCCAGAAGAAGATGACGCCGAACATGACCAGCGCGGGCCACTCGACGGTGCCCGTCACCGCGCTCCAGCCGATGATCACCGGCATGCAGCCCGCCATGCCGCCCCAGATGATGTTCTGCGAGGTGCGGCGCTTGAGGACCAGCGTGTAGACGAAGATGTAGAAGAGGATCGTCGCGACCGCGAAGGCCGCGGACATCAGGTTGACGAAGATCCACAGGAACGCGAACGAGAAGACGCCGAGCACGATGCCGAAGATCAGGGCGTTGCGCGGCGGGATGGCGTTGTGCGCGAGCGGGCGGGCCGCCGTCCGCTTCATGACCGAGTCGATGTCGGCGTCGACGAAGCAGTTGAGGGCGTTGGCGGACCCCGCGGCGAGCGTGCCGCCGGTGAGGGTGCAGGCGATCAGCCACAGCGGCGGCAGGCCGTGCTGGGCCAGGAGCATCGCGGGGATCGTGGTGATCAGCAGGAGTTCGATGACCCGCGGCTTGGTGAGTGCCACGTAGGCGCCAACTACCTGACGAGGCGACCGCTGCGGGGCCTCGAGGACGGCACTCATCGCGTGATCGCTCCTCGTGATGCATGTGGTGGGAAATCCAGCGACTGATGGTAACTGCGTTCAATATTCACAGCCCGTTCGGGTACTCGTGTGCCTGGGCACACACCGGCCTGCGACCTTTCAGCGCAACATCCGAATCACTCAGGACTAGGCTGGCCGGAGGACGTGGGAGACACGCGGGTCAGGCTCTTCGGGATCGATTCCGAAGCGGCCGGGCACCCGCCCTAGCGACAAGTTTGGAGCTGTAAGTCCGTGACCGTCACCGACGACATCGCCCGGCTCACCAAGGCCGATCTGCCTGACGACTGGACCGAGCTCGACAAGCGCGCCGTCGACACCGCGCGCGTGCTCGCGGCGGACGCCGTGCAGAACGTCGGCAACGGCCATCCCGGCACGGCGATGAGCCTCGCACCCCTGGCGTACACGCTGTTCCAGCGGGTGCTGCGGCACGACCCCGCCGACCCGGACTGGATCGGCCGCGACCGGTTCGTGCTGTCCGCGGGCCACTCCAGCCTGACCCTGTACGTCCAGCTGTTCCTGTCGGGCTACGGCCTGGAGCTGGACGACCTCAAGCACCTGCGCAAGTGGGGTTCGAAGACGCCGGGCCACCCCGAGCACGGCCACACCCGCGGTGTGGAGATCACCACCGGCCCGCTGGGCTCCGGTCTCGCCGCCGCCGTCGGCATGGCGATGGCCGCCCGCCGCGAGCGCGGCCTGTTCGACCCGTCGGCCGCGCCGGGTGAGAGCCCGTTCGACCACCACGTCTACGTGATCGCCTCCGACGGCGACATCGAGGAGGGCGTCACCTCCGAGGCGTCGTCGCTCGCCGGCACGCAGCAGCTGGGCAACCTGGTCGTCTTCTACGACGACAACAAGATCTCCATCGAGGACGACACGACGATCGCGCTGTCCGAGGACACCGCGAAGCGCTACGAGGCCTACGGCTGGCACGTCCAGGTCGTCGAGTCCGGCGAGAACGTCAAGGGCATCCTCGAGGCGGTCGAGAAGGCGAAGGCCGTCACCGACAAGCCGTCGTTCATCCTGCTGCGCACGATCATCGGCTACCCGGCGCCGAACAAGCAGAACACCGGTGCCGCGCACGGCGCCGCGCTCGGCGTCGACGAGGTCAAGGCCACCAAGGAGATCCTCGGCTTCGACCCCGAGCAGACCTTCGAGGTCGCCGACGAGGTCCTCGCGCACACCCGCGAGGTCGTCAAGCGCGGTGAGCACGCCAAGGCCGAGTGGCAGAAGACCTTCGACGCGTGGGCCTCGGCCAACACCGAGAACAAGGCGCTGCTGGACCGCCTCGTCGCCCGTGAGCTGCCGCAGGGCTGGGACGCGGACCTGCCGGTCTACCCGGTGGACGCGAAGGGCCTGCCGACCCGCAAGGCCTCCGGCGAGGTCATCAACGCCCTCGCCAAGCACCTGCCGGAGCTGTGGGGCGGTTCGGCCGACCTGGCCGAGTCGAACCTGACCACGATCAAGGGCGCGAAGTCCTTCGGTCCCGCGGAGATCTCCACCGGCATGTGGAGCGCCGACCCGTACGGCCGCGTGCTGCACTTCGGTGTCCGCGAGAACGCCATGGGCATGATCCTCAACGGCATCGCGCTGCACGGCCCGACCCGTCCGTTCGGCGGCACGTTCCTCGTGTTCTCCGACTACATGCGTCCGGCCGTGCGCCTGGCCGCGATCATGAAGGCCGCCGTCACGTACGTGTGGACGCACGACTCCATCGGCCTGGGCGAGGACGGCCCGACGCACCAGCCGATCGAGCACCTCGCCGCCCTGCGCGCGATCCCGGACTTCGCCGTGGTCCGCCCCGGTGACGCCAACGAGACCGCGTTCGCGTGGAAGGCCGTCATCGAGCAGCTCGGCCCGGTGGGTCTCGCGCTGTCCCGCCAGAACGTCCCGACGCTCGAGGGCACCTCGGCCGAGGGCGTGAAGCGCGGCGGTTACGTGCTCTTCGGTGACGAGAACCCGGAGATCGTGATCATCGGCACCGGCTCTGAGCTGCAGGTCGCCGCCGAGGCCGGGAAGGTTCTGCAGGGCGAGGGCGTTGCAGTGCGTGTGGTCTCCATGCCGTCCATCGACTGGTTCGAGGGTCAGGACGCCGACTACCGCGAGTCGGTCCTCCCGTCGTCGGTGAAGGCCCGCGTCGCCGTGGAGGCCGGTATCGCGCAGCCGTGGTACCGCTACGTCGGCGACGCCGGCGAGATCGTGTCGATCGAGCACTTCGGTGCCTCGGCCGACTACCAGGTCCTGTTCAAGGAGTTCGGCTTCACGACGGAAGACGTCGTCGCCGCCGCCCGCCGTTCCCTTGACAACGTGAGGGGTAAGAAGTGAGCAAGCCGAATCTGGAAGCACTGTCCGGCGCCGGTGTCTCGATCTGGCTCGACGACCTGTCCCGCGAACGGCTCACCAGTGGCAACCTGGACGAGCTGATCCGCGACTGGAACGTCGTCGGGGTCACGACGAACCCGACGATCTTCGCCGGGGCGCTGTCGAAGGGCGAGTCCTACGACGAGCAGGTCCGCGAGCTCGCGAACCGGGGTGCCGACACCGAGGCCACCATCCGCGAGGTCACCACGACCGACGTGCGCAACGCGTGCGACAAGTTCCGCGACATCTACAACTCGACGAACGGCGTGGACGGCCGCGTGTCGATCGAGGTCGACCCGCGCCTGGCGTTCGAGACGGACAAGACCGTCGCCGAGGCGCAGGACCTGTGGAAGACCGTCGACCGGCCGAACCTGCTGGTGAAGATCCCGGCCACCGAGGCGGGCATCCCGGCGATCACGAAGGTGATCGGCGAGGGCGTCTCCGTCAACGTGACGCTGATCTTCTCCGTCGAGCGGTACGAGAAGGTCATGGAGGCCTACATCGCGGGCCTCGAGCAGGCCAAGGCCAACGGCCACGACCTGCGCTCGATCCACTCGGTCGCCTCGTTCTTCGTGTCCCGCGTGGACACCGAGGTCGACAAGCGCCTCGACAAGATCGGCACGGACGAGGCGACCGCGCTCAAGGGCAAGGCCGCTCTCGCCAACGCGTGGATCGCCTACGGATCGTTCGAGAAGACGTTCCGGGGTGAGCGCTGGGAGGCGCTGAAGGCGGACGGCGCGAACGCGCAGCGTCCCCTGTGGGCGTCGACCGGCGTGAAGGACCCGAGCTACTCCCCCACCCTCTACGTCGACCAGCTCGTCGTGAACGACGTCGTGAACACGATGCCGGAGAAGACGCTGCAGGCCGTCGCCGACGCGGGCAAGATCACCGGTGACACGGTCACCGGACGCGCCGCGGAGGGCCAGGAGGTGTTCGACCAGCTCGCCGCCGTGGGAATCGACCTCCAGGACGTGTTCGTCGCCCTGGAGACCGAGGGCGTCGAGAAGTTCGAGAAGTCCTGGGAAGAGCTGCTCGAGACGGTGACGAACCAACTGGCAAAGCTGAAGGGCTGATACCCAAGTGACCTCCGTCGAAATCGTGAGGTCACCGAACGCCGACCAGGTCAGCACCATCGCTGCTGACCTGGTCGTGGATTCGGTGCCGAGCAAGCTGACCGCGCAGGACCCGACGCTGTGGGGGCCGGAAGCCGAGTCCGAGGCGAGCATCCGCCTCTCGTGGACGACGTTGCACGAGACGTCCCGTCCACTGCTCCCGGAGCTCAAGGCGCTGCGCGAGGAACTGCACGCCGAGGGCGTCGACCGCGTCGTGCTCGCCGGGATGGGCGGCTCGTCGCTGGCTCCCGAGGTGATCACGCGGACGCAGGGCGTCCCGCTGGTCGTGCTGGACACCACCGATCCCGCCCAGGTCGCCGACGCTCTCGCCGGTGACCTCGAGCGCACGGTGATCGTGGTGTCGTCCAAGTCCGGTGGCACGGTCGAGACCGACAGCCACCGGCGGATCTTCGAGAAGGCTTTCGCCGACGCGGGCATCGACGCCGCGTCGCGCATCGTGGTGGTCACCGACCCCGGTTCGCCGCTGCAGTCCGCGTCCGAGGAGGCGGGCTACCGCAAGGTGTTCCTGGCCGACCCGAACGTCGGTGGCCGGTACTCGGCGCTGACGGCGTTCGGCCTGGTGCCGTCCTACCTCGCCGGCGCCGACGTGGAGTCGCTGCTCGACGAGGCGGCCGAGGTCGCCAAGGTCGTGTCGCAGGACGACGTGGACAACCCGGCCGTCCGGCTGGCCGCGATCTTCGGTGCCGCCCACGCGAACGGTGCCGAGAAGATCGTCTTCGCGGACACCGGTTCGGGCATCAAGGGCTTCGGCGACTGGGCGGAGCAGCTCATCGCCGAGTCCACGGGCAAGAACGGCACCGGCCTGCTGCCGGTCGTCGTCGAGGGCCCCGGCGCCGAGGGCTTCGTGAACGCGCGTTCGGACGCCACGACCGTCGCGATCGGACCGGCCACCGGTTCCGCGAACGTCGCGGTCGAGGGCAAGCTCGGCGCGCAGTTCCTGCTGTGGGAGTACGCGACCGCGCTCGTCGGCCGGGTGCTCGGCATCAACCCGTTCGACCAGCCCGACGTCGAGGCCGCGAAGAAGGCGGCGCGCGCGCTGCTGGACGCGCCGGTCGCGTCGGCGACCACGCCGTCCTTCGTGGACGGACCGGTCCAGGGCCACGGCACCGACTGGGCGCAGCGCAAGGTGCACACGGTCGCGGAGGCACTGACGGCGCTCGTCGAAGTGGCGCCCGACCACGGCTACATCTCCGTTCAGGCGTACTTGGACAGGATCGACGACGCGTCGTTCGAGCTGCTCCGCGCGGAGATCGCGAAGAGGACGCACCTGCAGACCACGTTCGGCTGGGGTCCGCGCTTCCTGCACTCGACCGGCCAGTACCACAAGGGCGGTCACCAGAACGGTGTGTTCATCCAGATCACCGGCGAGTCCGGCGACGACCTGGAGGTGCCCGGCCGTCCGTACACGCTGGCGCAGCTGCAGCTCGCGCAGGCGCTCGGCGACGGTCAGGTGCTCGCCGAACACGGCCGTCCCGTGCTGCGGCTCCACCTCGAGGACCGCATCGCAGGTCTCGCCCAGCTCGTCGAGGCAGTCCAGGAGGACGGCTCGTGACCACATCCGCCGCCAAGTGGCGCAACCCGCTGCGGGACGCGCGCGACAAGCGCCTGCCCCGCATCGCGGGCCCGAGCGCGCTGGTCATCTTCGGTGTCACCGGTGACCTGTCGCGCAAGAAGCTGATGCCCGCGATCTACGACCTCGCGAACCGGGGTCTGCTGCCGCCGGGCTTCGGCCTCGTCGGCTTCGCCCGCCGCGACTGGGCCGACCAGGACTTCATGAAGGTCGTCCACGACGCGGTGAAGGAGCACGCGCGCACGCCGTTCAACGAGGCGGTCTGGGCGCAGCTCGCCGAGGGCATCCGGTTCGTGCAGGGCACGTTCGACGACGACGAGGCGTTCGACAACCTCGCGTCGTGCCTGGCGGCCCTGGACAGCGAGCGCGGCACGGGCGGCAACCACGCGTTCTACCTGTCGATCCCGCCGGGCGCGTTCCCGACGGTGATCAACCAGCTCAAGCGCGCGGGCCTCGCCCAGGCCAAGGACGACCAGTGGCGCCGCGTCGTCATCGAGAAGCCCTTCGGCCACGACCTGAAGTCGGCCAAGGAGCTCAACCGCACGGTCAACGAGGTCTTCCCCGAGGAGTCGGTGTTCCGCATCGACCACTACCTCGGCAAGGAGACCGTGCAGAACATCCTGGCGCTGCGGTTCGCGAACCAGCTGTACGAACCCATCTGGAACTCGAACTACGTCGACCACGTGCAGATCACCATGGCCGAGGACATCGGTCTCGGTGGCCGCGCCGGCTACTACGACGGCATCGGCGCGACGCGCGACGTCATCCAGAACCACCTGCTGCAGCTGCTCGCGCTGATCGCGATGGAGGAGCCCGTCTCCTTCAAGCCGGCCGACCTGCGGGCGGAGAAGGTGAAGATCCTCTCGGCGACGCGTCCCGCGGAGCCGTTCGAGGAGACCACCGCGCGCGGCCAGTACACCGGTGGCTGGCAGGGCGGCCAGAAGGTCCCCGGTCTGCTCGAGGAGGGCGGGTTCTCGCCCGAGTCGAAGACCGAGACGTTCGGCGCGATCACCTGCGAGGTCAACACCCGCCGCTGGGCCGGGGTGCCGTTCTACCTGCGCACCGGCAAGCGCCTGGGCCGCCGCGTCACCGAGGTGGCCGTCGTGTTCAAGCGGGCGCCGCACCTGCCGTTCGACGACACCGCGACCGAGGAGCTCGGGCAGAACGCCCTGGTGGTCCGCGTGCAGCCGGACGAGGGCGTGACGATCCGGTTCGGGTCGAAGGTGCCGGGCAACACGATGGAGGTCCGCGACGTCACGATGGACTTCGGCTACGGCCACTCGTTCACCGAGTCGTCGCCGGAGGCCTACGAGCGGCTGCTGCTCGACGTGCTGCTCGGTGAGCCGTCGCTGTTCCCGAAGAACGACGAGGTCGAGCTCTCCTGGGAGATCCTCGACCCGGTGCTGGAGTTCTGGGCGCGCAAGGACGAACCCGCTCTCGAGAAGTACAAGGCCGGGACCTGGGGCCCGCCGTCGGCGGAGACGATGACCGCCAGGACCGGAAGGCAGTGGAGGCGTCCGTGATCATCGACCTGCCCTCGACCACCACGTCCCAGATCAACTCCCGCCTGGTGCGGCTGAGGGACGAGGGTGGCGCGACCACCCTGGGCCGCGTGCTGACCCTGGTCATCGTGACCGAGGACGGCCAGCGGACCGACGCCGCGATCGACGCGGCCAACGACGCCTCGCGCGAGCACCCCTGTCGCGTGATCGTCGTGGCCCGCGGCGCTCGCCAGGCCGCTCCCCGCCTCGACGCGCAGATCCGCGTCGGCGGTGACGCGGGCGCGTCCGAGGTCGTCGTCCTGCGCCTGTACGGCGAACTGGCCAAGGAAGGCGCCTCGTGCGTCATGCCGCTGCTGCTGCCGGACACCCCGGTCGTGGCGTGGTGGCCGTTCGACGCGCCGGTCTCGCCGTCGAAGGACCCGATCGGCCAGCTCGCGCAGCGCCGCATCACCGACGCGGCTGCCGAGAAGAACCCGATCAAGGCCCTGGAGTCCCGCCGGGCGCACTACGCGCCGGGTGACACGGACCTGGCGTGGACGCGTCTGACGCTGTGGCGCGCCATGCTCTCCGCGTCGCTGGACCTGCCGCCGTACGAGAAGATCACCGAGGCCGAGGTGACCGGCGAGGCCGACTCGCCGTCCACCGACCTGCTGGCCGCGTGGCTCACGGACCGGTTGAAGGTCCCGGCCAAGCGTTTCAAGGCGACCTCGGGCGAAGGCATCGTGCAGGTCAAGCTGGACCGCCCGTCCGGTTCGGTCGACCTGCACCGCCCGGACGGCAGGGTGGGCACGCTGTCGCAGCCCGGCCAGCCGTCGCGGCGGGTGGCGCTGCAGCGCCGTTCGGTGCGCGACTGCCTCGCCGAGGAACTGCGCCGGCTCGACCCGGACGAGGTCTACGCGGCGGCGCTGAGGTCGCTGTCGAAGGTCTCGAAGGGCCGCACGCCGACCGCGAAGCCGGAGGAGGCCCCGGCCGCCGCGCCGGAGCCCGCCAACGGTTCCGCCGCGAAGAAGCCGAAGGCGAAGGCGAGTTCGTGAGCAATGCGCAGGTGGTGGTGCACCGCGACGGCGACCTCCTGGCCGCCGCCGCGGCGGCACGCCTGGTGACCCGCATGGTCGACGCGCAGGCCGCTCGCGGTCACGCGTCGGTCGTGCTGACCGGTGGCCGCACCGGCACCGCGGTTCTGGAGCACTTGAACCGCAACGGTGCCCGTGACGCCGTGGACTGGTCGCGCGTCGACCTGTACTGGGGCGACGAGCGCTTCCTGCCGTCCGGGCACCCGGAGCGCAACGAGACGCAGGCCCGGGCGGCGCTGCTGGACCACGTGCCGGTGGACCCGTCGCGGGTGCACGTGATGGAGCCCTCGGACGGCAAGTTCGGCGACGACCCCGAGGCCGCGGCGGAGGCGTACGCGTCGCTGCTGGCGTCGCTGGCGCGGCCGGAGGACCACGGCGACGTGCCGTCGTTCGACGTGTGCATGCTGGGCGTCGGCGAGGAGGGGCACGTGGCGTCGGTGTTCCCCGCTTCTCCCGCGGTGTACGAGAAGGAGCGGACGGTCGTCGCGGTGCGCAACTGCCCGAAGCCGCCGCCCACGCGCGTGTCGCTGACGTTGTCGTCGGTGCGGCGTGCGCAGGAGGTCTGGTTGATGACCACCGGTGAGGCCAAGGCCGCCGCGGTGGCCATGGCCCTGAGCGGTGCCGGCGAGGTGCAGCTGCCCGCCGCCGGCGCCACGGGCAAGCGCAGGACGTTGTGGCTGCTGGACACGGCGGCCGCCTCGGCGGTGCCCGCCCTGTTCAAGCCTCCGCTGGCGTGAGCTCAGGCCCCCGGGTTCCGGCCCGGGGGCCTTCTCAGCCTGCTGATCCTCTGCGCGCACGACGGGTGCGACGCGAGCATCCGCGCCCGCATCGGCGCTCTGGCCCGTGCGTCGTCGTGACCTTCCTTCACCCACCGCTGCAACACTTCCAGCAGCAGCGGCCCGTACCCGAGTTCCGCCGCGACCCGGTCCGCGTGCAGTTCCCCCCGCCGGCTCGCCAGCGCCAGCAGCGGCGCCACCACGGGCACCAGCAGCAACCACGGGCTGACCACGACCGCCGCCACCGCCAGCGCCACCACCAGCAGGAGACTGGTGACGGCCGCGGCCCTGGTCCCGATCGCCCGCCCTGCAACGAGAACGCCTGTCGCGACCAGCACCACCACCCGCACCACGACCCGCGCCGGGAGCTCGTACCACCAGCGCAGCAACGAGATCCGCGTGTGCCCGGCCAGGTGGTGCCCGAGCTCGTGCGCCAGCACCGCCTCCACCTGCCTGCGCGGCAACTGCAACGCCGCCGTCGACACCCCCACGACGTGCCCGCCGACCGCCATGGCGTTGATCTCGCGGGAGTTCTGGACCCGCAACCAGTACCGGCCCGGTTCCACCCCCGCCGCCCCGCAGACCTCCTCGAGCAACGGCTCCAGGAGAGCCCTTTCCGCGGCCGTCGGCTTCCTCAGCCGGTGCGCGAGGGCCGCGAGCACCACGTCCGTCGCCGGCACGAACACGACCGCGCCGGAGAGCAGCCACAGCGCGGGCACCAGCCAGGGCGTCTGCGGGACGAGCGCCCGCCCCGCGAGGAAGAACACCAGCAGACTGCTCAGCACGGTCGGCAGGCCGAGCAGCAACTCGGTCACAGCGGACAGGTCGAAGCGCCTTCGGGTCCTCGGCACCGTCATCACCTCGGCGTTCGAGCGTTCCAGCCCGGAACCGTTCGTGTCCAGCCGAGTCGCCCGACCCGCCCAGTGCTGTCGGCTCGACGGAACCGGGACGTCCAGATCAGCGACTTCGAGAGCACCTGTCACCGGCGTGAACCGGCTACCGGCTCACGCGCCACCCACCAGTTCCTCCATCACCGGCACCGGCAACGACGGGTTCGCCGCCGCGGCCGAAGCCGTGAACTCGTTCCCCAGCATCCGCACGACCACCGCCACCGGCAGGTTCGGGTGCGCCGCCGCGAGGTGCCGGGCCCGCGCGTCCTCCAAGCACAGCACCAACGTCTCCCCCGCGGCGGCCGGGTTGCCGGCGATCGCCCGGTACGTGCTCCCCGACCCGGCGGCGTGCAAAGCCATGTGGTGCAACAGGTCGGCGGGGCAGGAGGGGTTCACGGCCACCCGCGGGTACGACCGCGCCCCGCACCGCGACACCAGGTCCCGCAACTGCGCGCCGGTCAACGAGGGATGTGCGGCCACGGCGGTGGCGACGGACGGATCCGGGTCGCGCGCAAGGCGTTGCACCAGGTCCGGCGACAGGTCGGGGCGCAGGGCCACCATCAGCCGCACCTGCGTCACGGAGGAATCGGCCAGCGTGCGGAGTTCGGCCTCCGACGCGGAGGCGATGCGGGGCAGGACCTCCGCGGAACCGAGGCGCGCGGAGGGTGCCAGCTCCACCAGCAGGTCCAGCGGGATCGCGGGGTTGCGCAGCACGCCGCTGAGCCGGCGCAGGACGGCCACCGGCACCGCGGGGTTCACCGCGAGCGCCGACAGGATGCCCGGTTCGATCTCCGAGGCGAGTTGTTCGTACACGGCGGGAGGCAGGTCCGTGCGCGAGGCGAGGAAGTAGCGGGCCTCGTGGTGGCGCGCCAGTTCCGCCGCCAGGGTCGCCGGGGTCGACGGGTTGGAGGCCAGTTCGCGGGCGGCGGAAGGGAACAGCTGTGCCAGCACGGCGGGAGGTGTGTGCGGGGAGGCGGCCAGGGCACGGCGCACGTCGGGGCTCGGATGCCGGCTCAGCGACAGCGCCAGGGCCGGTGGCACGGCGTGGAAGGTCACCAGTCCGGCGACCACCTCCGGGTCGGGGTCGGCGGCCAGCAGGTCCACGACGTCGGGCGCCAGGTGGTGCGCCCACTCGGGGAGCCGGCTCCGGATCGCGGGGTCCGGGTGGAAGGCGAGGACGCGGGTCAGGGCGGGGTCCGCGTCGGGGTGTCCGACCACGGCCAGTGCGACCGATTCGTCCGGGATCGGCACGTTTTCGGGCCGGGCAAGACCTCTGGACAGAAGCTCGCTCACGACCGCGGAGTCACCGTGTGCCAGCAACGCGCGCACGTGGCCGGACGAGAGGTCGTTGCGGGAAGCCAGTTCCCACGCCAGTTCGGGGCGGGTGACCAGGCGGTCGAGCAGGAAGCCCGGGAGCGCGGGGTTCGACGCCAGGCCCTGCAGTACAACGTTCACCGATCTCCCCGGTAACACGGCGCTCATTCCCCCCGGCAACGCGTATCATCCCCAATCGCGTTGAGTAGCGGGGGTTTTGTGGCAAACGGCAGTGCTGGGCGACGTCCCACCATCGGGATGATCACCGCTGGCCCGCTCATCGAGCTCGCGGGCGAACAGTGGCGTGGTGTCAGTGACGGCGCTCAGCGGCTCGGGTGCGACCTCGTGTGTTTCGTGGGCAGTGCACTGAACCATCCGGATCCGTACAAGCGTAGGGCCAACACGGTCTACGACCTCATCTCGCCGAACCGCATCGATGCGCTCGTGGTGTGGACTGCGCGCGTGGGGCAGCTCGTCGGCTCCGAGGGCATGTACGAGTTCACGAAGCGCTACGCGCCCATGCCGGTCGTCAGCGTCGAGACGAGCCTTGCGCACTGGCCGACGATCCTCGTGGACAACCAGGACGGCATGAAGCAGGCCGTCGACCACCTCATCGAGGTGCACGGCAGGCGGCGGATCGCGTTCGTCCGGGGACCTCAAACGCATGCGGGCGCCCGAGAACGGTTCCTCGGCTACATGGAGTCGTTGCAGAACCACGGAATCCCGCTCGACCCGAAGCTCGTCACGATGCCCGGCCCGGTGATCTGGGAGCCGGAACGCGCCGCCGAGTCCGTGCGCAGGATGCTCGCGGGCCTCGACGAGCCACCGGACGCCATCGCCGCCGCGAGTGACGACTACGCGCTCGGGATCGTGGCCGCGCTGGAGGAGCTCGGGTTCCGCACGCCGGAGGAGATCGCCGTCGTCGGGTACGACAACCACACCGACGTCCGCGCGAACGACCTCACGACCGTGCGCGCGCCGTTCCGCGAGATGGGGATCCGGGCCGTGGAGCTGGCGGTGGCGCTGGTGAACGGCGAACCCACGCGGCAGCGCCAGATGATGCCGACCGAGCTGGTCGTGCGCCGGTCGTGCGGCTGCCTGCCGTCCGGTCTGGGCGGCCACGCTCCCGCGCACGACCGGCTCGTCGTCAACGAGTCCGCGACCGCGTCCACCGTCGCCGACCACCTGCGGGACTCGATCGGGCGTCCGTCCGCGAGGCTGCCGCGGGACTGGGCCGAACAGCTCGTCGTCGAACTGATGGCCGCTGGGCGTGGCGAGGTCGAGGGCGCGGAGTTCCTGAAGCTGCTCGCCGAGTACATCCGGTCGAGCGCGCGCGCCGGGTGCGAACCGGCGCGGTGGTGGCCACCGTTGTTCGACCTGCACCGGTTCGTGACGGCACGCATCAGTGACGCCACGATCATCAACGACCTGTGGCTGCGCGTGCAGCTCCTTCTGGGCGACGCGTTCGCCACGGACGCACGCTTCAAATACCTGGAGCACGAGCGCCACGACCAGAGAGTGCGCGAAGCAGGGCAACGGCTCATCGCCTCACGGGACGTGGAAGAGCTGACGACCGCGCTCGCCCAGGAGCTCCCCCGCCTCAACATCCCCGGCTGTCACGTCATGGCGTACGACACGCCAGGTACGGCGCGCGCGCTCGTGCGGTTCGAGAACAACGAGCTGAAAAGCCCGCAGGAGACGCCGTTCCCGACGATCAACCTGACGCCGTACCCGTTCCGGCGCGACGAGCCGTTCAGCGCGCTGGTGGCGCCGCTCTACACCGACGAAGAGCACCTTGGGTACGTGCTCTTCGAGGAAGGCCCGGAGCCCGGCTGGATCTACGAGGCCGTGCAGCAGCAGCTCAGCAGCGCGTTGCGCGGCATCAGGCTGATGCAGGAGCTGAAGGACGCGCGCGCACGCCTCGAAGAACGCGTCGGCGAGACGGAAGCGCAGTTGCGGCACGCGCAGAAGATGGAGGCCATCGGACGGTTGACCGGTGGCATCGCGCACGACTTCAACAACATCCTCACGGTCGTGAACGGCAACAGCGAGATGCTGCTGCGCCGCACACTTCAGGACGATCCGCGGCGCACGGCGATCGAGGACATCCGGCACGCGGGCGAACGGGCCGCGAACCTCACGCGCCAACTGCTCGCCTTCACCCGCCAGCAGGTGCTGCACCCGGAGTCGCTCGACCTCAAGCGGAACCTCACCAAGGTCCACTCGATGCTGCGCACGCTCGTGGGCGACCACATCGAGCTGGAGATGCGCCTGCCCGACACGGCGCGGGTGTGGGCGGACGCGGGTCAGGTCGAGCAGATCCTGTTCAACCTCGCGGTCAACTCCCGCGACGCCATGCCCGACGGCGGCACCCTGACGATCTCGATCGGGGACACGACGCTCGGCGGCGGCGAGACCGGCCGGATCGTGGGCGTGCGGCCGGGCGCGTACGTGGTGCTGCGCGTGCAGGACACCGGCTCCGGCATGGCACCGGACGTGCGGGCGCAGGTGTTCGAGCCGTACTTCACCACCAAGCCGGTCGGCAAGGGCACCGGGCTCGGCCTGTCCACGGTGTTCGGCATCGTGCAGCAGTCCGGCGGGCAGATCGAGCTGATCAGCGCACCCGGCGCCGGCACGACCGTCGAGGTCTACTTACCCGTGCCGGTCGAACGCGACGGCACCCCTGAGGCTCCGTGCGCGCGGCGCATCCCCACGCACCGAGGCGTCGGCACGGTGCTGCTCGTGGAGGACGACGCGCAGGTGCGGATCATGACCAGGCGCTCGCTGGAGACCGCGGGCTACGCGGTGATCGAGGCGGGCGACGGCCAGGAGGCGCTGCAGCTCGCCACCGCGCACCGCAGCAGGATCGACCTGGTGCTCACCGACGTCGTCATGCCGAAGATGGGTGGTCCCGAGCTCGTGCGGCTGCTGCGCTCGACCGGCGCCGCGCCCGCGGTGATCTACATGTCCGGCTACACGACCGACGAGGTCCTCGACGACGAGGTGCTGATCACGAAGCCGTACGTGGAGTCGGAACTGCTCGAACGCGTCCGCGAGGTGCTGGCTCAGGAAGCCTGAGCGCTCCGCGCGAGCACGTGGCGGACGGTTTCGTCCAGCGCCTCGATCCGGAACGGCTTCTGCAGGTAGCCCGCGACCTCGTGGCCCGCGAACCGGCGTTCGAGCGACGTGCGGTCGTGGCCGCTCGTCAGCACCACCGGCACGGTGAGGCCCTCGCGCTCCAGCTCGGCGAGCACCTCCTCGCCGGACAGGCCCGGCATGCTGTGGTCGAGCAGCATCGCGCCGACCTCGGCCCGCCGGTCGCGCAGGATCGCGATGGCCTCTGTTCCGTCACTGGCCTGCAGGACTGCGAAGCCCAGCTCCTCGAGCAGGCTCACGGTGTACCTCCGCACGGGGTCTTCGTCTTCCACGACGAGCACCAGACCGGCCAGCGACATGCGGGCAAGTATGCCTGAAACCATTCGTTCCCTCAGCACCAGGTGTCCGGCTATTTCCGGCAACCGTTCACGGGCTGCTCCGTCAGGACGACTTGCGCCGTTTGGGTCACGCCATTGGCCGAGGACCTGCGCTAACCTTCGCGGCACCGCTGCCGCTCCACGCCGGGAAAGAGGCACCAGGAAAGGCCAACTTCATGCGCAAAGCGACGGCGGCAGCCGCCCTGGCCGTGCTGTTCACATTGTCGCCCACACCCGCGAACGCCGATCCGAAGCCTGCGGAGAGGGTGACGATCGACGTGGTGACGGTGAACGGCTCCGGGTGCAGGCAGGGCAGCGCCGAAGTGGTCGTCTCGCCGGACAACACCTCGTTCTGGGTGATCTACAGCGACTACCTGGCCCAGGCGGGCAAGGGCGCGGGCGCGACCGAATTCCGCAAGAACTGCCAGCTCAACCTGCAGGTCAACGTCCCGCAGGGCTTCACCTACGGCATCGCGGAAGCCACCTACGCGGGGTACGGGAACCTCCAGCGCGGGGCGACCGGGTACCAGTACGTGAATTACTACTTCCAGGGTCAATCGGCCACCAACACGTGGAAGCACACGTTCACGGGGCCGTTCGACGACAACTGGTCGATCACTCATCGAACCGAGTTCGCGGACATCGTCCACGCCCCCTGCGGCGAGAAGAAGAATCTCAACGTCAACAGTTCGCTGCGCGTCGACAAAGGTACCTCGGACCCCAATGCGAACAGTTTCATGACGATGGACTACACGCGCGGAGAAGTGCGCACGCTGTACCACTTCTCCTGGAAGCGCTGCTGATTTCCACAAAGGCCGCCGCCACCGCCGCCACCCCCTGTGAGACGCGTCGGAAAGGTGCCCCCATGCTCAACGCGGTTGCCGCTGCTCTGCTGGCCTCGACCATCGTCATCCCGCCCGGCGCGCCGAACGGGACGCCGCCGCCCGGCCACATCACGATCGACATCGTCACGGTCAACGGCTCGGGCTGCCCGGCGGGCACCGCGGCCGTCGCGGTGTCCGAGGACAACAAGGCGTTCACCGTCACCTACAGCGACTACCTGGCGCAGGTCGGGGTCGGTGCGCGGCCGACCGACTTCCGCAAGAACTGCCAGCTCAACCTGCGGGTGAACGTGCCGCAGGGCTTCACCTACGGCATCGCCCAGGCCGACTACAGAGGCTTCGCGCACCTGGAGAGAGGCGCGTACGCCGTCCAGAAGGCCAACTACTACTTCCAGGGCATGTCGCAGAACGACTCGGCGCAGCACCGGTACAACGGCCCGCACAGCGACGCCTGGCAGGCCACCGACACGACCGAGGTCGCCGCGATCGTCTACTCGCCGTGCGGCGAGAAGAGGAACTTCAACATCAACACCGAGCTCCGGGTCTACCCGGGCACGTCCAACACGGCCACTACGACGAGCTTCGTGTCGATGGACTCGACCGACGGCGCGATCGACACGACGTACCGGTTCAGCTGGAAGCTCTGCCCGTAGTGGTGCTGTGACTACCGCACGCGCTCGCACGAGCGTGTGCGGTAGCACATATGTGAGCCGACAGCCGTACAGATTCGCGTGTGCGGGCGTCTTACCCCCATGACGGGGCAGGTCGGGGTGAAGGGGCAGCCAATGCCATCCGCCGCATATGCGCAGTACGGTGAGGATCGGAAGGCTCACAGGGGAGGTCGGATCCTGACCACGACGCTGCTCCCGGCCGGCCGGGCGAAGAGGGTGGCCGGCTCGCGCTGGCCGATCAGTGGTGACTACCGGCAGGTGCTCGCGGACCTGGCGTTGATCTTCTTCGCCGTTCTCGACGTCTGGCTGTACGGGCTGTGGCTCGAGGCCGACCCGATCACGGACCTGCCGCCGATCGAGGACTACCAGCTGTGGCTCAACTGGCTCGCGGTCGGCGCGCTGGTGCTGCGCCGCCGGTTCCCGTTCCTCACGCTCGTGCTGACGATCCCCGGCTTCTTCGTCGGCTGGTCGCAGCTCGCCGCGATGATCGCCCTCTACACGGTCGCCCGCCGCTACATCGGCGGCTGGCAGACGGGCCTCGCGGCCGCGCTGGTGTGGCTGTGCCGGTTCGTCGCCTGGCCGTTCGAGGAGCTGATCGAACGGCCCGCGTCCGGCCACTTCCACTCGGCGATCTACGGCTTCCTGGTGGCCGGTCTGCCCATCGCGATCGGCCTGCTGGTGCACGCGCGGCAGGAGCTGTCCGACCGCATCCGCGAACTGGCCGAGTCACGCGAGAGAGAGCGTGTGCTGCACGCGCACGCCATCCGCGCGGACGAACGGGCGAAGCTCGCCCGCGAGATGCACGACGTCGTGTCGCACCAGGTCAGCCTCATCGCCATGCAGGCCGGTGCGCTGCGCATGGCCGTCGCCGACGCCGAGCACAAGCAGGTCGCCGGCACCATCCGCACGTTGTCGACGCGCACCCTCGACGAACTGCGCCAGCTCGTGTCGGTCCTGCGCACCACCGACGACAACCAGCCGGGCGTCGACGAGCTGCCCGAACTGGCCGCCGACGCGGGCTTCGAGGTCACCATCCAGCTCAAGGGCCCGGTCGAGGACCTCGCCGCACCGGTGTCCGGCGCCGTCTACCGGACGGTGCAGGAGGCCCTGACCAACATCCGCAAGCACGCCGTCGGGGCGAGCGCGACCGTGCTCATCGACGCCCAGTACGACGACAACGTGCAGGTCGAGGTGCGCAACACCGCCCCGTCCAGCCCGTCGTCGTCGCTGCCCAGTGGTGGTCACGGCCTGGTCGGCCTGCGCGAGCGCGCCACGCTGCTCGGGGGCGAGTTCTCGGCGGGACCGACCGAGGACGGCGGCTTCCTGGTGACGGCGTCGTTCCCGAGGGAACGCGTCATCACCGATTGAAGCGCTTGAACGGATCGTGCGCAGCAAGCTGTACGAAGCCATGCCGTAGTCCCGATCTCCGTACGTCGGGTGGTGCGGCGGGGCGGCACCGGCCGAGCTCTGGGCCCGGCCGGACACCGACGTCTCCGAGTGCGCGAGGGACTCGCGGACCTGGGCGGTCAGGACCGCTTGGAGGCGAGTGACGCGCTCAACGCCGCCGCCGCGCCGAGCACACCGCACGTCAGCGCGATGGACATCGTCGGCTCGTGCTTGAGCAACACGGACACAAGCAGCCACACGGCAAGACCCAGCCCGAGGCCGAGCGGCACCGACGCGATCACCGCCGCCATGCCGGTCTGCCGGCGCCGTAACGCGCGCAGGTTCGACTCCAGGTACGCGAACGTGAAGAGCAGCAACAGCAGCGAGCCGGTGCCCATGAGGCTGAGCCACGGCGTCCGGCTCGACTCCAGCAGGAACGGTGGCTGCTCGTCGACCTGGGCCGTCACCACACCGCCGATGATCCACCGCGCCGCACCGGGCAGCACGAAGCCCTCCGGTCCGCGCTGGGGCACGTCGGCGAGCGGAACGCCCGCGGCCGTCACGACGAGATGCGTGCCCTCGACCTTCACCGGGTCCGCGAGGTCCTGCGTGATCTTCGTGTCCGGCGGAGTGCCGGTCGCGACGAACGGCACCACGACGAGAGCGATCAACGCGAGCGCGGCCACCAGCCAGAGCGCCCACGGCGCCGACGGCGGCTTGATCACCTGTGCGGCCGGCACCAGCGTGCTGCCGCCGCTCAGCCGCGCGGCGGGGACCGGGTCGACGAGCGTCGCCCTGATCCGCTGCTCCGTCAGCGTGACGGTGTCGCGTTCGGGCACGGGTCGCAGCGACGGACGGGTGGACGACGCCGACACCTGCGGCGCGAGGTGCACCGGCATGGTCAGCCGCAGCAGCCAGTCCGGGCCGAACAGGTGGGCCGCCGCGCCCGCCAGGTCGATCGCGAACGTCTCGGCGTTGCGGTAGCGGGCCTCCGGCTCCCGCGCGATGCTGCGCATCACCACGCCCGCAAGGGGTTCCGGCACGTTCGGCAACGGGCGCGGGTCCTGGAACACCCTCTTCTGGATCATCGCGATCGGGCCGCCGCCGCGGTCGAACGGCAGGTCGCCGCACAGCAGTTCGTAGAGCATCGTGCCGGTCGCGTAGACGTCCGCCGCCGGCGACAAGGGGTTGCCCATCGCCTGCTCCGGCGCGATGTAGGCGGGCGTGCCGAGCACCGCGCCGCCGTGCGTCACGAGAGTCGCGCCCTCCGACACCACCTGGGAGATGCCGAAGTCCGCCACCTTCACCACGCCGTTCGAGGTGAAGAGCAGGTTCTTGGGCTTCACGTCGAGGTGCAGCACCCCGGCCTCGTGCGCGGCGTGCAGACCGCTCAGCGCCGCCAGCACGATCCCGCACGACTGCTGCGCCGTGAGGCCGTCGCTCGCGAACCGCGACCAGACCGTGCCGCCGTCGAGGCGTTCCATCACCAGCAGGTGCTCGCCCTGCTGCCGGACGTAGTCGTAGACGGGCACGATGTGCGGGTGGTCGAGCCGCGCCAGCAGCCGCGCCTCGTGCTCGAAGCGCTCGCTCATCCGCGGGTCCTCGGCCACCGCGTGCGGAAGCCGCTTGATCGCCACGGGACGCCCGAGCTGCCGGTGCACGCCACCGTAGACGACCCCCATGCCTCCCTCGCCGATCTGCTCACCGACGGCGTACTGCGGCAGGGCGGCGACCACGCTGGACTGGTTCACAGCCGGAACCTCACGGTCTCCGCGTCCATCGAGGACGGTTGTCCCCCACCCGGATGCGGTGTCACGTAGCCGAGGAGGAACGCTGCCGCCGCGGCGGCGAGGACGAACGGGATCTCCGCCGTCGGCGACGGCGCCACCAGCCGCAGCACCGACAACGAGATCACCGCGATCAGGCCGGTCCCGATCCCGGCGGGCAGGAACCGCATCGCGCGCTGCCACCGGTTCGCGGGCAGTCGCCTGCGCGTCAACGCGATCAACGCCCCAGCCCACGACAACCCCGTCAGCACGAGCACACCCAGGCCGAACGCCCCGTAGACCGACCAGAGCGAGCCCCTGATGTCGCCGGTCGTCTCGACCGACGCGATGGTGTCCCGCTGGGTGTCGACGACCTCGACCGCGACCGGGAGCAGGCCGATCGCCTGCGAGCCGAGGTCGGTGGGCTCGAGCGGGAACGACCGGGTCTCCGAGGACTTCGCCGGCACGTCGAACGGAACCGTTGTGTCGTAAGCGAAGAAGGTCAACGCCAGCGCGGTTCCGCTGATCCGCACGGTCTTCACGCGCTGCACGGTGCTCGTGTTGTTGCGGACCGTGATGGAGACCTTGGCGGTCTTCGACGGGTCCAGCACCAGCGTCCCCACTCCGACCGGCCTACCGTCCACATCGGCCTCGAGGATCACGGACGAGTCCCGTGCGGAGGCTGTGGACGGGAGCAGCATAATTCCGCACAACAGCAGTAAACCTGCACCGGCCATGCGACGTCTCACTAGCGCACCTTAGGTTCTGATCCGGGGAGAAGGAATGCGGTCTTCAGGCTTACTCGTGGCCATCACGGCCGGTGTTACGGTGCTGAGCGCCACACCGGCGGTGGCCCAGCAGGCGCCCTCGGTGAGCGTGAGCCCCAGCAGCGGACCCGCGGGCTCGACCGCGGCTTTCACCTGGTCGGGCTTCTACAGGTGCAAGGGCACCATGCGCATCAACTGGGCGGGAAGCGTACTGGCCACCGCGCCCTGGGCGGCTAACGGTTCGGTCACCGCCACCATCCCGGCCGGCTCCAAGCCGGCCACCTACAGCTACACCGCGACCGACGAGTGCGGCCGGTCCGCGTTCGGCAGGTTCACCGTGACGCCTCCTCCCCCCGTCACCACCACGCGGCCACCGGTCACCACCACGCAGCCGCCCGTCACCAACCCCCCGGTGACCACCCCGCCGGTGACGACCCGTCCGCCGGTCATCACGACCACGACGCCTCCGGCGACCACGACGTCCACGCCGCCGTCGTCCTCGGAGACCCCTTCCTCGTCCACCGACGCGCTGACCGACCCCGGCGACGGCGTCCTGGTGCTCGACAAGGAGAACATCCAGCCCGGCGACGACCTGACCGCGACGGGCACGGGCTGCCCGAAGGGCGCGAACGTCACGCTGAGGTCGCTGGGCCAGGACGTCGGCCAGACCGTCGCCGACCAGGACGGGAACTTCCGCTCCCCGGTGAGGTTCGCGACCATCGAGCCCGGCCGCCACAAGGTGCGCGCCGAGTGCGGCATCGTGCTCGTGGGCAACGTCGACGTGACGCTGTCGAGCTCGTCGGGCGGCACGACCGGCACGCTCGTGGTGCTGCTGTTCTTCCTGCTCGTGGGTGCGGCGATGCTGCGCCGCCAGTTCAGCGGGCTGCGCCGCTAGTACTGCAACGGCACTTGTGTGCTCTGTAGTGGATCATATTGTGTGTGGTGGTCGATGTCGCTGTGGCGGAGCTGGACCGGTTGCGTGA
>NZ_JAJCXE010000023.1:71857-190561 GCF_021056325.1 Lentzea sp. CC55
ACCAGGAGAACGGCGTCCGCGGCTACCGGCTCAGCGGCCAGGCGGAATTCCTGAAGCCGTACGAGAACGGGCTCGACCGGCAGACGGCGGCGCGGGCGACCGTCGTGGTCCTGAACACCCCGGAGGTCACCGGGCACGTCGCGGCCGTCGACACCGCGCTCGCCGCGTGGCGCAGCGACTACGCCGACCCCGCGATCGCCGCCGTCCGCGCGGGCAGCCCTGTGCCGGACGAGGCGCTCGGCAAGCAGAGGTTCGACGCGGTCCGCACCGCGCTCTCGACGTTGCAGGCCGAGCTGGCCGTGCAGCGGGCGGAGGGGCGTGCGGCGCTCAACGCCTCCGCGACCCGGATGGCGGTCACGTGCATCGTCGCGCTGGCGGTGCTGCTGGTCGCGGTGCTCGCCTGCGTCGCCGCGATGCTGGTGCACGTCGTGGGGCCGTTGAGCAGGCTGCGCCAGCAGGTCGGGCTGGTCGCGGGCGGCGAGTTCTCGCGCACGGTGACGGCCACCGGCCCGCAGGAGCTCCGCGCGCTGGGCCGCGACGTCGACACCATGCGCACGCGGGTCGTCGAGGACCTGCACCAGACGCGGGAGCGCAACGCGGCCCTCGACGCCGCGACGGCGGAGCTGCGCCGGTCCAACGCGGAGCTGGAGCAGTTCGCCTACGTCGCGTCCCACGACCTCCAGGAGCCGCTGCGCAAGGTGGCGAGCTTCTGCCAGCTGCTCGAACGGCGCTACCGCGACCAGCTCGACGAGCGCGCCGTCCAGTACATCGACTTCGCCGTCGACGGCGCCAAGCGCATGCAGTCGCTGATCAACGACCTGCTCGCCTTCAGCCGCGTCGGCCGGCACCGCGACAAGCACGTGGTCGTCTCCGCCGCGAACCTCGTCGACGAGGCGTGCCGCGACCTCTCCGAGGCGCTGGAGGAGTCCGGCGCCGTGGTCGAGGTGGGCACCCTGCCCGAGGTCGAGGGCGAGGCGCGGCTGCTGACCGCGGTGTTCCAGAACCTGATCGGCAACGCGGTCAAGTTCCGCGGCGACGAGGCCCCGCGCGTGCGGGTCGACGCCGAGCCGGGCGAGGACGACCAGTGGGTGTTCTCGGTGCGGGACAACGGGATCGGCATCGAGGAGCAGTACGCCGAGCGGATCTTCGTGATCTTCCAGCGGCTGCACCCCAAGGACCTCTACGCGGGCACCGGCATCGGGCTGGCGATGTGCCGCAAGATCGTCGAGTACCACGGCGGCCGCATCTGGCTCGACACCGGCGCCGGTCCCGGCACCACGATCCGCTTCACGCTGCCACGGGTCGGGTCGGCCGTCCCCGCGCCGGTCGCCGGCTGAGAGGTCACCGCACGCGACGGTGACCTCGTTGCCGGCGAACGGTGTCAGAGCGCGAAGCCGCCGGACACCTCGACGTCCTGCGCGGTGATCCACCGGCCGTCCTCGCCCGCGAGCGCGGCGATCGCCACGGCCACGTCTTCGGGCTCGCCCATGCGCCCGAGCGCCGTCCTGGCGGCGATCGCGGGCACGACCTCGGGGAACCGCTCGACGGCGTCGCCGCCGAGGCGCGTGCGGGTGGCGCCGGGGGAGACGGAGTTGACGCGGATGCCGCGCGGGCTGAGCTCCTTGGCGAGGTAGCGGGTGAGCACGACCAGCGCGCCCTTCATGGAGGCGTAGCCGGAGTAGCCGGGTTCCGCGAGCTGGGTGGAGCTGCTCGTCGTGTTGATCACCGCGGCGCCGTCGGAGAGGAGCGGCAGCAGCGTCTGGGTGAGGAAGAAAGGGCCTTTGAGCAGCACGCGGTAGAAGCGGTCGAACAGCTCCTCGGACAGCTCCGGGAACAGCGCCGTCTCGGCGAAGCCCGCGTTGTTGACCAGCACGTCGACCGTCTCGCGGCCCCAGCCGCCGAGCACCTCGGCGACCCGGTCGCGGAAGGCGCAGAAGGTCTCGCTGCGGCCGACGTCCAGCGGCAGGGCCACCGCGGTGCCGCCGTTCCGTTCGACGGCCGCGACCGCGTTCCTCGCCCCCGCCTCGTTGGAGCTGTAGGTGAGGATCACGGAAGCGCCTCGCCGCGCCAGTTCGACAGCCGTGCTCCAGCCGATGCCGGAGCTGCCGCCGGTCACGATGGCCACTGACATTTTCCTACCGCCTGTTCGGTCTGCTTGGTTTCAGTAGAACCAATAAGACCGGTTCAGACGGTGAACTCCGAGATCAAAGCTCCCGGTTGCTTGCCTGATCCTCCCTAAGAGTTCAGGGCGCGGTTCAGCAGGGCGGTGAGCTGCCGCAGCTCGTCGGCGGTCAGCGCCCCCAGCGGTGTGTTCTCCAGCGCCGCCCGCATCACCTCGTCACGCACCCTGCGGCCCTTCGCGGTCAGCACCAGCACGCGCGAGCGGCGGTCGGCCGGGTCGACGGCGCGCTCCACCAGGCCCCGGTCCACGAGCTGGTTGCTCATGAACGTGAGGTTCGGGGCGTTGCAGTACAGGCGCTCGGCCATGACCTTCATCGACGGCGGCTGCTCGGCAGGGTCGATCGCCCACAGGGCCTGGAACGTCGCCGTGGTCAGGCGGTGTTCGGTCAGCACCGGGGTGATCAGGTCGACGGTGCGCATCCAGGACTCGTGGACCGCGGCGACCGCCGCGGTGAGGTCGGACGCGGTCATGCCGCCATCCTACCGGCGTTTCGAGTCTCGAAGTATCGTGCTAGCGTCGATGCTTCGAGACTCGAAGCAATGGAGGACTCTGTGGGCTACCGGGGTGTGACCGCGCTCGTCACCGGCGCGTCGAAGGGGCTGGGCCGGGCGTACGCGCTGGAGCTGGCGCGGCGGGAAGCGCGGGTGGTGGTGCTGGCGCGGTCGGAGGCCGGCCTGCGCGCGCTGGCGGCCGAGGTCCGCGAGCGGCACGGCGTGGAGGTGGAGGTGGTCGTCGCCGACCTCACGGCGCCGGACGGGCCCGGCCGCGTGCTGGAGGAGCTGCACGAGCGCGGGCTGAGCGTCGACCTGCTGGTCAACAACGCCGGCGCGGGCAGCGCGGGACCGTTCCTCGAGCGCCCGCTGGGACCGCAGCTGACGTCCGTGGCGCTCAACGTGGACGGCCTGCTCGCGCTGACCCACGCGATCGGCGGAGAACTGGTCTCACGCGGGTCCGGCGGCATCATCAACGTGTCGTCCATCGCGGCGTTCCAGCCGATGCCGTACCAGGCGACCTACGCGGCGACGAAGGCGTTCGTGCTGTCGTTCACCGAAGCGCTGGCCGAAGAGCTGCGCGGCACCGGGGTGCACGTCATGGCCGTGCACCCCGGGGCGGTCGCGACCGGGTTCTTCGACGGCACCACCGCCACGATCCACCCGATCGCGGACACGCCGGAGACCGTCGCCGCCCGCACCCTCGACGACTACGAGCGGCGGCGTGCGGCCTCCTACCCGGGCCGGGCGCTGACCAAGGTGGTGAACCGGGCCATGACCTGGCCCTCCCGCGTGCTGCCGCGCACCGCGGCGACCCGCGCCGCCCGTGCGCTGAACCGCAAGCTGGGCCTGCACGAGGTGGTGGACGTGGTCACGCCCTCCCGGTGACGTTGAGCGCAGCGTGGCAGGCCGGGAACAGCGAGTCGAGGATCGACGACGGCGCGGAACAGAAGGTCCGGGCTCGTCAGGCAGAGGGCGTCCGCGGCCAAGCCGAGAGCTTCGAGCCGTTCCGCCGCCTTCAGCGCTTCCGGCACGAGAGCGCCCATCGTGACGATGGTGGCGTCGGTGTGTTCGCGGTGCGGCGCAAGGCATAGCCGCCCGCGACGACCTGGCGCCGGCGGCGTTCGCGGGCGACTTCGGCGCGACGCACGCTCCCGGACGGTGATGGCGTGGACCGAGTTCGCTGTGGCGGGTGTGGCCGGCTCACGCGAGCGGCAGAGGCCGGGGGGCGGCTCGCGCTGAGCGCACCGCGGCGGTCGGCGCTGAGTGCACCGCGTGACCCGCGATGGCGCGACCGAACCCGCTGTGCCCGACCGGCTCGGCGCGAGCGGCGGGGCCGGATGGCGGCTCGCGCTGAGCGCACCACCCGGCCCCTGGCGGCCGGCCCGGCGCAGCCACCTCACGCGGCCCGCCGGGCTCGTCGTGGGCGACTACTCGATGTGCAGGTTCCGCACCTTGGCCTCGGCGACGATGCGGTCCGCCTCGTCGCGGGCGACGCTGCGCAGCTCGGCCAGGGCGCGCATCGCCTCGGCCCGGCGGGCCGACATCGCGAGGCGGAAGTCCTCGCGGACGCTCTCCCGCTTCGCGGCTGCCTCCTCGTCGAGCCTGCGGGCGCGCTGCTCCGCCTCGCCCACGATCATCAGGGCCTTGAGCTGGGCGTCCCTGATGACGTCCCGGCGTTCCTCCTCGGCCAGGGCGACCATGCGGGCGAGCCGCTCGGGCAGGCCCTTCGGGTCGATCGGCGTGAGGCAGATCCGGTGCAGGCCGTCCTGCAGGGCGGCGTTCTCCTCCTGGACCGCCGTCAACCTGGTGGCCAGGGCGTCCGCCCGTGCCTCCGACGCGTCGCGGTCGGCGGTGACCAGGCGCAGCTCGGCCTCCAGTTCGGCGACGTAGTCGTCCACCTCGTCGCGGTCGTAGCCGCGCCAGCGCAGCCCGAACCACGTGCGCAGCGGTATGAGCTCAGTCCTGCTGTCGACACCCACCAGCCGTCTCCTCCGCCTCCCGCGAGTCAGTCCTGCCAAGGGGTACGTACGAGGCGCGTCATCGGTTCTAACGGGTTCACCAGGCATGATGGGCACGTGAACACCAAACTGTGCCCGTGCGGCACCGGCCGGTCCTATGTGGACTGCTGCGGTGCGCTGCACTCCGGAGCCCGCAAGGCGGCCACCGCCGAGCAGCTGATGCGGTCGCGCTACAGCGCTTTCGCCGTGTCCGACGAGGACTACCTGCTGCGCACGTGGGCCGCGAAGCACCGCCCCTCCAGCGCCGGGATCGACTCGACCGACCGCTGGCTGAAGCTCGAGATCCTGGCCACCGAGAACGGCGGGCTGCTGCAGAACGAGGGCGTCGTGGAGTTCCGGGCGCACTACGTCGGAGGCGTGGTGCACGAGCGGAGCAGGTTCATCCGGGAGAACGGCCAGTGGGTGTACGCGGAGGGCCTCGAATGAGCACGGTGACGGTCGCGAGCAGGTTCAACGGGCCGCCCGGGATGGGCAACGGCGGCTACTCCGCAGGCTTGCTCGCCGCGCACGTCGCGGCTCCGGCCGTGAGCGTCCGCCTGCGCAGGCCGGTGCCGCTCGACCGCGAGCTGCGGGTCCGCGACGGGCAGCTGCTCGACGGCGAGACCGTGATCGCGTCGGCCGAGCCCGCCACGCTCGACCTCGAGGTCCCCGCCGCACCGGCGATCGACGAGGCCCTCAAGGCGTCCGCCAAGGTGCCGTGGCGCGACAAGCACCCGTTCCCGACGTGCTTCGGCTGCGGTCCCGGCCGCGAGGACGGCATCGCGGCGCTGCTCGGGCCGCTCGACGGCCGCGACGAGTGGGCCGGGGTGTGGCGGCCCTCCGACGCGCTGCCGAACGACGGCGAGCACGTGCTGCCCGAGATCGTCTGGGCGGCGCTCGACTGCCCGTCCGCCCAGCCCGTCGCCCCGGACGGGGGACCGGCGTTCGTGCTCGGCACGTTCGTCGCGCAGGTGGAGAAGCCCGTCGCGCTCAACGTCGACCACGTGCTCCTTGCGTGGGAACTCGGCCGGGAGGGGCGCAAGGCGTACTCCGCGTCCGCCATCATCGGTCCCGACGGGGTGTGTGGCAGGGCGCACGCCGTCTGGGTGTCGATCGGATGACCCCAAATAACCCGACTGGGTGAGAAGGGGTGCGGCGCGTCTTGATAGCGTGCACCCCCGTTGCCCGATTGAGCCGAAAGGGCGAGTGACCGGGATGGCACGGAGGTGATCAGGCGCTTGATGGGCCGACGTGCCGCCGCCCATGGCGACCAGCAAACACAGACCCAGGCTTCTGGCCAGAGCAGTTTCGGGGTTCAAACCATCACGAGCACCGACCAGGACCTGGACCTGTACCCCGTCGAGCAGCCCCCGGCAGCGGCAGCACCAGCGGCGCCGCAGCCGGAGCCGGTACCCCAGAGGACGCCGTTCGCGGCGAACTTCGTCGGGGCGACGCTCGTCGTTTCCGCTCAGGAGGGCCCGAGCCAGGGCGCCACGGGCCTCGCCCGCGCGCTGCCCGCCGACCGCGGCAGGACCGTGGTCGTGGTCGACTTCCCGGGCGGGGACCAAAGCACCTTCTGGCCGCACGTCGTGACCGCGCTCAGCGGCCGCGGGCCCATCCGGCTCGCGGTGTCGCACGCGGGCACGATGCGCCCGACCGCGCCCGCGCAGTGGCTCGCCGAGCAGCTGCAGACCGAGGTCGTCGCGCCGGACGGCGTGCTGACCACGGTGCCCGGCGCCGCGTTCGTCGTGGGCACCCAGGGCTACGGCAGCTGGGTGCGGTTCCAGCCGAACGCGTCACCGATGCCGTTCGGCCGCCGCTTCCCGGTGCCGCAGTGGGAGGCGATGGACCCGAACTCCCCGTGGCCCACGGGGGAGGTCGGCATCTCCGAGCCCATCCCGTCCGGGCTGTGGCTGCGCGCGCAGCAGCCGCCGTTCGACCCCACCGCCCAGGACTCGCGGCCGATCGTGGCGCTGCCGTGCCGCGACAACGTGCTGACGGTCGTCGTCGGCGGTCCCGGCCAGTCCGCGATCCCGGTCGACGAGGTGTGCCGCCTCATGACCGCGCTGCCCCAGGCGGCCCGGTCGCGCGTGCGGCTCGTGCCGTACGGCATCGACGCCGGCCTGGGCAGCCTCGTCGCCGACCAGCTCGGCGAGCCGATCGCGATGTTCACCGGCCTGCCGGTCGGCAACCTGCGCGGCGGCGGTCCCGCCGTGATCGCGGTCGACCCGCGCGGCCAGCAGACGTGGCGGCCGTTCGTGACCGAGGTGCTGTGCGTGCCGAACGAGTCCGTGCCCGTCGTGTCGGGCTACCGGACCCCCGTACCGGGCCTGTCCGAAGTCTCGCCGGGCGTGTTCGCGCTCGGCGACGGCGTCGTGCTGGAGGTCGTGCCCTCGGGCCTGTGGGTGCGTGAGCAGGACGAGCCGTACAACGCGGCCGAGGTGCGCTCTCAGCCCGTTGATCCCGAGTGGGCACGTCTGACCGTGGGCACGCCTGGGCGCACGACGCCCGGTGCGGTCGCGGTGCACGGCGCTGCTCTCGTGGAACGCCTTGAGCCCGAGGTGCGCAAGCTGCTGCGTTTGGTGTTCTGCGACTCCAAGGTCTCGCCGCCGCCTCCGCCCGCTCCTCCGCCCCCTCCGGCGCAGATCGCCTCGTCGACCAGCACCGCGGCGCACGCGTTGTCGACCCGTGACTCGTCGGACAACGGCACGGGCTTCTTCACCGCCGTGACGCCCGTCGAGCCCGAACCGGACCGCCCCGCGTACGCGAGCATGGACGCCGGCCCGGCGATCGCGACCGTGACGTCGCACGCGCTGGACGACCCGGACGAGGCCGCCTTCCCGTCCGACGACCCGGACTACGCCCCCGTGCGATTCCGCGTCGACGGCCCGCTGCCGCTGCAACCGCTGGCGCTGTGGGAGTCGTTCGCGGAGGTCTCCGCCGACCGCGAGACGGTCGACCCGGACCACAGCAGCTCCGACGCCGAACGCGACACGGTCCGCCGCGCCCTGGGCGAACGCTACGGCGTGCACGCGGCCACGGTCTGCCGCCTGCTCGCCCAGCGCCCGGACGCCGAGGAGGACCCGGCCGCGTTCGAAGCGATGGTCACCGACCTCACGGCACTCCTCGCGTGCGTGTCACAAGACGAAGAAATGGTCGTCGACACGCTCCGAATGGGCCGCCTCGGCCGGTTGCGCCCGTACGTCGCCTGCATCGTCTCGGGTCTGAACCGCCTGCCCGTGCACAACGGCGTGGTGACCGTGTGGGGCATGAGCGGCCAAACCGGCCCGCGCCGCTACCGCCACGGCGAGGTCGTGGTCGAACACGGCCTGCTGGACGCCATCGCCAACCCGGCCTCGCGCATAGGGGGCGCCACGGAGTACCTGCTGTGGTCGGTCACCGGCCGCCGCGTCGAGGTGTCCGACCGCGTCGCCGTCGCCACCGAGGAGCGCGTGGTCTTCGCACCCGGCACCCCGTTCCGCGTGCTGGCGGTGGCCGAGGCGGAGGGCGACCACCCGCAGCAGGTGCTGCTGCAGGAGGTGGCCGGAGCCGCGGCGGAGCAGGAGATCGCGGGGATGCGGCCGAGCGTGCTGTCGCAGCTGGAGCGGGCGGCGGCGAACCTGCGCGTACTACCGGTGTCGCACCAGGTGACGGTGGAGGCCTGACCGCCCACCTGGGCATCCGCTACGCCGAACCGCCCGTCGGCCCGTTGCGCGTCCACCCGCCGGTGGACCGCGACGGCGAGCCGACCGGCGGGTTCGGCGACGCCCACACCCTGAACGTCTGGTCCACGGCGGACCGGGACGCCCCGGTCCTGCTGTGGGTCCACGGCGGTGAGAACACCGTCGGCTCCTCGTCCCAGCCGGAGTACGCGGGCGACCACCTGGCCTCGCTGGGCATCGTCTTCGTCAGCTGCAACTACCGGCTGGCCGAAGACGGCTACGGCGCGCTCGACGGCGTTCGGCACAACCGGGGGCTGCTCGACGTCGTCTCGGCGCTGCGGTGGATCCGGCGCAACATCACGGCCTACGGCGGCAACCCGGGCAACGTCACCGTCGCCGGCCAGTCCTCGGGAGCGCAGACGGTCGCCGCCCTCATGGTGATGCCGGCGGCGCGGGGCCTGTTCCACAAAGCGGTCGTCCACAGCCTCGCCGGCAGGTTCTTCACCCCGGCGCAGGCACGGGAAACGCAGCACCGGGCCGATCCGGGAGTCGTGCACCACCAACCGGTCGTGGACGGCGACACCCTCCCGCGCAGCCCGCTGGAAGGCCCCTACGGGGTCGAGCTGATGGTCTGCCACACGGCGGACGAGGACGAATACTGCAACGGCACTTGTGTGCTCTGTAGTGGATCATATTGTGTGTGGTGGTCGATGTCGCTGTGGCGGAGCTGGACCGGTTGCGTGATCGGATCGGTGGCCGGTTCGTCAGGTCGGAGCCGCGGGTTCGTGCCCGCGAGTATGTGCTCGGCCTGACTGCGGGGCTGGAGCGTAAGAACGGCTGGACGTTGGCCGAGCGGGCCGGTGAGGTGTCGCCGGACGGGATGCAGCGGTTGTTGCGGCGGGCGGACTGGGACGTTGATGGTGTCCGTGACGATCTGCGGGACTACGTCGCGGAGAACCTGGGCGCCCAGGACGGGGTGTTGATCGTCGACGACACCGGGTTCTTGAAGAAGGGCACTCGTTCGGCGGGGGTGCAGCGGCAGTACTCGGGCACCGCCGGTCGGACGGAGAACTGCCAGGTGGGAGTGTTCCTGGCCTATGCCTCGGCGCGGGGTCACGCGTTGATCGACCGGGAGCTCTACCTGCCGGAGTCCTGGACCGCCGATCCGGACCGGTGCCGGGCGGCAGGCATCCCCGATGGGGTGGAGTTCGCCACCAAGCCGCGGCCGGCGATGGCGATGATCGAGCGCACGCTCGAGGCCGGGGTGCCGTTCCGGTGGGTGACCGCCGACGAGGCCTACGGCCAGGCCAAGTACCTGCGGTTCTGGCTCGAACAACGCGACGTGGCCTACGTGCTGGCCACGAGAGTCAACGACACGCTGACCACCACCGACTTCCGCCAGGCCCGCGCTGATGCCCTGATCGCACAGCTGCCGGCACGGGCCTGGCGCAGGTTGTCGGTGGGCGCCGGAGCGCACGGGCCGCGCGAGTACGACTGGGCTCGGGTGCCCATCCGCGTGTTGTGGGAACCGGGCCGCGGGCACTGGTTGCTGGCCCGCCGCAGCATCACCGATCCCGGCGAGATCGCCTACTACGTCTGCTACGGGCCCCGCCGATGCACGCTGCTGGACCTGGCCTGGATCGCCGGCACCCGCTGGCGCATCGAGGAATGCTTCCAGCAAGCCAAGAATGAGGCCGGGCTCGACCACTACCAGGTCCGATCCTGGCGAGCCTGGTATGCCCACATCACCTTGTCCATGCTCGCCCACGCCTGGCTCGCCGTGACCAGATCCCTTGCCGCAAAAGGGGAACCGTCCACGGCACCCACGACATGATCGGCTTTACGTTACCCGAGATCCGCCGCCTGCTCGTCAGCCTGGTCCTCCGGCCGACAACCAACGTCGACCACGTCTGGGCCTGGTCATGCTGGCGCCGACGACGCCAACACCAAGCCCGCCTCAGCCACTACAAACGACGCGGCTACCCACTCACATAAGTGCCGTTGCAGTACGAAGAGCTGTTCCGGGAACCCACGAGGAGGCTGGCCGAGGAGCACGGCCACGCCTTCAGGTCGGTCTACGCGCGCACCCCGGCCCACCACGGCGCCGACGTGCCGGACATGTTCCGCGGCGACATCGCCGACGCCTGGGCGAGGTTCGCCCGCGACGACGACCCGGGCTGGCCGCGGGAAGACCTGAAGACCTGGACCTAGCTCTCCGTCGAGAGCCCGAGCGACCCGTCGAGCCGAGGCACGCAGGCACCGGCGCGCTCGTCCGCCGCCAGGAACTCCGTGAGGCACCGGGCGATCTGCTCGTGGCCGCGGGCGTTGGGGTGGAACGACTCCTGCAGCGCGTGCGAGGAGCGCCGCTGGTCGGTCAGGCCCTCCCAGTCGACCGACAGGCGGGTGAACCACTCGGTGCCCGGGTCGTCGCCGCCCGCGCACGCCTCGTGACCCTCGCCGGCGCGGGAGAGGTCGAGGAAGCGGGCGCCCACCTCCGACGCGGCGGTGCGCAGGCCGTTCGACAGTTCCGGCACGGCCTCCTCGACGACCCACTCCAGGTCCGTGGTGCGCAGCGGGCAGCCGGAGAGGTTCTGCAGGGAGCGCGGCATCTTCGGGGACACCGGGGCGGCGTACGACTGCACGACGAGCTGGTACTCCGAGTCGAGGTAGCCCGAGTCGCGCATGGTCTGGCGGACGGCGTTGAGCGTGTTCTCGACCTTGGGAACCATCCGCTTCACGCGCTTGGTCCACTCCGGGGCGACGGCGGACGTGCAGTCGCTGCGCTTGCCCCACGCCTCGAAGCACTTGTTCAGGATCTCGGAGAAGCGCGGGTCGTCGTTCGCGCCGATGGCCACGACGATCGCGACGACGCGGTGCGAGCCCGCGATCTCGCGCAGGCGGGGGAGCTGTTCGTTGCGCAGCTTGTCGGAGTTGGCGCCCGAGCAGGCGAGGTTGAACCGCCGGTCGGCCTCGACGCCGGCCTTCATGATCTCGGCCCCGCGCGAGCGGTGGCACCAGTTGCCGCCGTCCTCGCCGTCGGTGCCCGGCTCGTAGTCGCCGGCGCCCTCGCCGGACATCGTGCTGTCGCCGAGCGCCACGACCGCGGTCCTCGTCTCGCGGTCGGGGGCGGACGGCGGCGGGAACGGGTGGTCGCTCACGACCAGCACGATCGCGAGCAGGCCGATGGCGGCAAGGGTGAGCACTTTGCGCATCGCGGACCAGTTTACCGGGCCCGCTGGTCCGGCCACGTCCTCTGTGGACGACCGGCGGGGCGGGGTGCCGGTTCGGCGGGACGCGTACGTGGCCGAATGCGAGGGCGAGAGGGCGTTGCCGCCTCAGCGGGGGATGAGGAAAGTGGAGGTGTGGGGAAACTGAGGGAGATAGTCGTGGTCGGCTACGACCGCACGGCGTTGCTGGACCTCGCGGGGCCCGTAGAGGTGTTCCAGTCCGCGAACTACGGCGAGCAGCGCTACGAGGTCACGGTCGCCACGCTCGGGGGAGTTCCGTTCACCGTGACGGCGGGGGTGCGCGTCGAGGCGGGCGCGGACCTGCTGACGCTGGACCGCCCGATCGACACGCTGCTGGTCGTCGGCGGCTGGGGCTACGACGACGCCGCGTCCGACGCGGTGCTCACGTCGCACCTGCGGCGGCTCGCGCTGAGATCGCGCCGGGTCGCGGGCGTGTGCACGGGTGCCGTGGTCCTGGCCGGCGCCGGGCTGCTCGAGGGCAAGAAGGCGACCACGCACTGGGCGTTCACCGGGGAGCTCGAGAACCGCGGGGTCGAGGTGGAACCGGACGCGATCTTCGTCTGCGACGGGCAGGTGGCCACGTCGGCGGGGGTGACGGCGGGCATCGACCTCGCGCTCGCCATGGTCGAGCAGGACCACGGGCCCGCCCTGGCCCGCCGGATCGCGCAGTACCTGGTCGTCTTCCTGCAGCGCTCGGGCGGCCAGTCGCAGTTCAGCGTGCACACCCGCGCGAAACCGGTGCGGGACGGCTCGCTGCGCGCGTTGCTCGACGACATCCACGCCGACCCGGCCAGGGAGTGGACGGTGCCGGTCATGGCGCGCAAGGCCATGATGAGCGTGCGGCACTTCGCCCGCGTCTTCTCCCGCAACGTGGGCGTCTCGCCCGCCCAGTACGTCGAACGGGCCAGGGTGGAGGCCGCCGCCGACCGGCTGGCCAGCACCGCCGACCCGCTCGACCTCGTCGCCCGCCAGTCGGGGTTCGGCTCGGCCGAGACCCTGCGCCGTGCCTTCCTGCGCGTGCTCGGCGTGTCGCCGGGCAGCTACCGCGCCCGCTTCCGGACCACCGGGGTTGCCTGATGGACGCCACTTTCGTGCTCTACCCGAACATGACCGCGCTCGACTTCGTCGGCCCGTACGAGGTGCTCGCCAGCGTGCCGGTGGTCACCGCCCGGTTCGTCGCCGCGACGCTCGACCCGGTGAGGTCCGACAACGGCCTCGTCGTGACGCCCACCGACACGTTCGACTCGCTCAAGGCGACCGACATCGTCGTGGTGCCCGGCTCCGGGCACTGGAAGGAGGTGCTGGCGGACTCCGGCGGCGTCGTCGAGTGGCTGCGGGAGGTCCACCCGACGACGAAGTGGACGACGTCGGTGTGCACCGGCTCGACGCTGCTCGCCGAAGCGGGCCTGGTGTCGAGGGCGACGACGCACTGGGCCGCGCGCGAGGACCTCGAGGTGCGCGGGGTGGAGGTCAGCACCGACCGGGTCGTGTTCGACGGCAAGGTCGTGAGCGGCGCGGGCGTCTCCGCGGGCATCGACATGGCGTTGCGGCTGGTCGAGGCCGAGTTCGGCGAGGTGGTCTCGCAGGCCGTGCAGGTCGGCATCGAGTACGACCCGCAGCCGCCGCGGTCCTACGACTCGATCCCGCCCGAGATCGAGCAGGGCCTCAGGACCGCGTTCGAGTCACGTCAGGCCTGACTGCACGGCGAAGACGACGAGCTGGGCGCGGTCGCGCGCGCCCAGCTTCACCATCGCCCGCGACACGTGCGTGCGCACCGTCGCGGGCGAGATCACCAGCGTGGCCGCGATCTCGTCGTTGGACGCGCCGGACGCCACGTGCCGCATGATCTCCCGCTCGCGTTCGGTCAGCCTGTCGAGGTGCGGCACGGGCCGCGCCGACGCGCCGGACGCGAACCGGTCGATCACCCGGCGCGTGACGGACGGCGAGAGCAACGACCCGCCGTCGGCCACCACGTGCACGGCGCGCAGCAGGTCGGCGGGGTCGGAGTCCTTCACCAGGAACCCGGACGCGCCCGTCCGCAGCGCCTCGAACACGTACTCGTCGAGGTCGAACGTCGTGAGCACGACGATCTTGACGCCGGCGCAGGCGGGATCGGCGGAGACGCGGCGCAGCACCTCCAGGCCGTCCATCAGCGGCATGCGGATGTCGAGGAACACCACGTCCGGCTTCACCGACCGGATCAGCGCCAGGGCCTCGCGCCCGTCGGCGGCCTCGCCCGCGAACCGCACGCCGTCCTCGGTCTCGATCAACGTCCGCAGCCCCATCCGGACCAGCGGCTGGTCGTCGGCCACCACCACGCGAATCATGACGGCAACGGTATCCGTGCGATGACCGAGAAACCGTGCGCTCCGTCGACCTCCAGCGTGCCGCCGAGCGCCTCCGCCCGCGAGCGCATGCCCGTGATGCCGTGGCCCTCGACGACCGTTCCCGGTGTGCCGGTGTCGGTCACGTGCACGACGACCTCGCCCCGCACGGCGTAGACGCGCACGGACGCCGTGACGCCGGGAGCGGAGTGCCGCAGCACGTTCGTCAGCGACTCCTGCACGATCCGGTACACGGCCAGCTGGTGGCCCTCCGGCAGGTCGAGCGGGTCGACCTCCACCGACACGTCGAGCCCCGCCTCGCGCATCCGCGAGGCCAGCGCCGGGACGTCGGCCAGCGAGATCGTCGGCGTCAGCGGCGCCGAGCCGCGCAGGGTGTCCAGTTCGGACCGCAGGCCGTCCAGGGCCTCCTTCGCCGTGCCGCGGATCGCCTCCAGCGACGCGCGGGCCTTCACGGGGTCCCTGTCCAGCACGTACAGCGCCACGCCCGCCTGCATCGCGATCACCGAGAGGCCGTGGCCGACGACGTCGTGGACCTCCTGGGCGAGCCGCAGCCGTTCGGAGATCACCACGCGTTCCCGGACGTCCACAGCGGACTTCCGGCGCAGCTTCACCAGCACACCGGCGGCGCCCGGCAGCAGGATCCAACCCGCGCACCAGGTGATCCACGAGGTCACGGAGTCGTGCCACCACGGCAGGATCGCGAGCGCGTAGACCAGCGCCGAGGCGGCGGCGATCTCGACGCGGGAGTACACCGCGACCGCGTACACCGCCGCCACGCCGCTCACCAGGATCGGGCCGAACGGGTAGCCCTGCGCGAGGTAGACCGCGATGGAGAGGACCGAGATCCCGAACATCCACAACGGACGGACCGAGCGGAGCAGCAGTCCGGCGGCCGCGGTGGTGACGAGCACCTGGGCGAGGACGTCGAGCGGCTCCGCGCCCTGCAGCCGTGCGGCGAACCGCGTCCCGACGAGGCCGAAGACCAGCAGCGCCACGGTCAGCGCCACGTCCTGCCACCTGATCCGCATGCCACCGACCCTACGACCGGGACCGTACGCAGATGTGCGTATCTTCGTGACGCTCCCGTGCGGACGACCCGGCGCGCTCGCGGGGCCACCGTGGAGCCCATGATCGTGACAACGGAGAAGCTGACGAAGCGCTACGGCGACCGCGCCGTGGTGGACGAGGTCAGTCTGTCCGTGCGGCGGGGCGAGGTCTACGGGTTCCTCGGTCCCAACGGCGCGGGCAAGACGACCACGATCCGCATGCTGCTGGGGCTCGTGAAGCCGACCGGCGGCACCGCTCGCGTGCTGGGCGAGGCACCGGGCACCCCGAAGGCGTTGCTGCGGGTCGGGTCGCTCATCGAAGGACCCGGCTTCTACCCGTACCTGTCCGGCCGCGACAACCTGCGGGTGCACGCGGCCCGCCGCGGCCTCGCCGGGACCCACGTCGAGACCGCGCTGGAACAGGTCGACCTGGTGGGCGCCGCCGGGCAGAGGTTCCGCCGGTACTCGCTCGGCATGAAGCAACGGCTCGGCGTCGCCGCCGCCCTGCTCGGCCGGCCGGAGCTGCTGATCCTCGACGAGCCGACCAACGGCCTCGACCCGGCGGGCATGGCCGACATGCGCGACCTCGTGCGGGCGCTGGCGGCGCAGGGCCAGACGGTGCTGCTGTCGAGCCACCTGCTCGGCGAGGTCGAGGAGGTCTGCGACCGCGTCGGCGTGATCGCGAACGGCAGGCTCGTCGCGGAGAGCACCGTCGAGCAGCTGCGCGGCGACACCGTGCTGCTGGTCCGCGCCGACCCGGTCGAGAAGGCGCACGCGCTGATCGGGGGCAGTTCGCTGCACGGCGACGTGCTGCACGTGCGGGAGGCCGACGCGGCCTTGCTGGTGCGGACGCTGGTGCACGCCGACGTGGACGTGCGGGAGGTCCGGCCCCTGCGCCGGACGCTGGAAGAGGTCTTCTTCGAGATGACGGGAGCGGCCTGATGGGCACCGTGAAGGCGGAGCTGCTGCGGTTGTGGAAGTGGCCGGCCACGTGGGTGCTGATCGGTGTCTGGCTGGTGATGACGCTGACGTTCGGCTACGTGTTCAACTACCTCGCGTTGAACGGCGGCACGAACACCCGCGACTTCTCGCAGCAGCAGCTGATCGGCTTGATGCAGCCGGAGAACGCCGGTGCGGCGGTCGTGCGCGGCCTGCCGATGTTCGGCGGCGCGATCGTCCTGGTGCTCGCGGCGCTGGCGGTCGGCAGCGGCTACGGCTGGGGCACCTGGAAGACCACGCTGACCGCCGGCCCGCGCCGGGTGTCGGCGATGGCGGGCACCCTGGGGGCGCTGGCGGTCGTCGTGGTCGTCCTCGTGGTGCTGACCTTCGTGGCCGACCTCGGCGCGGCGATCACGGTGGCCTCGCTGCAGGGCTGGGACTGGAGCCTGCCGGGCTGGTCCGCGGTGGAGGCCCTCGGCGCCTCACTGCTGATCGCCGCGATGTGGACGGCGTTCGGCGTCTTCCTCGGCGTCGCCACCCGTGGACCCGCGCTGGCCGTCGGTCTCGGGCTGATGTGGGCGATCGTGACCGAGAACCTCCTGCGGGGCGTGGGTTCCCTGCTCGGGCCGGTCGAGTCGCTGACCGGGGTCCTGCCCGGTGGCTCCGCCGGCAACCTCGCCGGCGCCGTCGGCGGAGCGGGTGCTCCCGGCGTGCTGGACGACCTGGGCGGCACGACCGCGGCGCTGTTCCTCGTGGGGTACGTGGTGTTCTTCGCGGGCGCGGCGACGCTGCTGAAGGTGCGCCGCGATCTCGTGTAGGGCCACGGCGGCCCAGATCACGCCGAGCACGACCGCGACGCCGGTGGGGTGGTCGCGGTCGTGCAGTCCCGGGTTCACCGGGCCGCCGTGCTCGCGCCAGAGCAACGGGACGGCGAGGATCCCGACGACGCCCGTGGTGGCGAGGCCGATGCCGACGGACGGGCGTCTGACGACGAACCCCGAGAGCCCGACCAACGGCGCGATGAGGAAGTCGTGCAGCACAACCCCTCCGCCCAGCCAGAGCAGCAGTTCGACGGTGATCTGGGGGAGCAGCAGCCAGGCGCCCCACGCACCCAGCGCCACGCCGAGCGCGGCCGGCGCGACCCTCATCGGACCTCCAGCGACGTGACCCACTTCGTCTGCAGCACACCGGGCCGGTTCGGGGCGATGAGGCGGCACGGGTAGCCGTGGTCGGGGCTGAGCTCCTCGCCGTTCAGCCGGAGCGCCAGGAGCGTCAGCCGGTCCCGCGCGAACGCCTCGGGCAGCGTCGTGGCCCGGTACAGGCCGTTCTCCTCGAGGGACTCGACCCGCACGTCCCCTCGCACGTCGACGAGCTCGGAGATCCGGACGCCGGTCCAGGTCGCGTTCTGGCTCCAGCCCTCGACGCACGCGATCGGCAGCTCGACGGTGGTCTGCGGCAGGGCCTGGAGCTCCCCCAGCGAGTAGCTCTTCTCGCCGGCCACGAGCCGCCAACCGGGCGGGACGACGATGTTCGCGGCTTGCGCGGTCCGGTTGACCGGCAGGTCGCCGTCGGACCGCCAGGCCAGCACGGAGACCTTGCGCAGCCACGGCACCGCGACTCCGGCCGTCGCCACGACCGCGACACCGGTCGTCAGCGCGGTGGTGCGCAGGAAGGCCCGGCGGGACAGGATGGTCCGCTCACCGGAGTCCGGTTCGAGGGAGCGCCGGATGCGCGGGACCTTCACGGCGACGTGCACGAGCATCGAGCCGATCGCGATCCACGCCACCGCGTAGTGCGCCGTCGGGAAGTAGAACGCCCACGGGTAGTTCTGGGCGGCGTTGAAGAGCCCCGTGGCCAGCTCGAAGAACGAGGCTCCGATCAGCACGAAGAGCGAGCCGCGTTCCAGCGCGTGCGGCACGGACCTCACGAGCGGCCGTTCGAACAGCTTCGGGTAGACGCTCCACAACTTGGCCAGCAGCAACGGGATCGACGCGACACCGGAGACCACGTGCACCCCCTGGGTGACGCGGTAGAGGCCGACAGGCCGCGTCGGCCACGGCCAGTCGTGCTGCACGCCGTGGCTGAGCAAGCCGGTGACGAAGCACAGCCCGAACGTGATGCCGAGCCAGGTGCCGACCCGGCTGGTGACGCCCACGTGGTGGGCGGGGGCGCGGAACCTCACGGCTTCTCCCAGCAGGCGAACCAGCGGCCGGCCCGTTCCCGGTGCCACAGCGGGAGGAAGCCGTCGGCTCGCACCGACTCGGCGTCGCTGCGGGCCCACTCGAACCAGCCGCTGCTCGTGGCTCCGGTGCGCACGCGGGCCGGGCCGGTGGTGAGCCCGGACCCCGGCGGCTCCACCTCGGCGACGACGGTGCCCGCCGGCCGGAGCAGGCGGTGGACGCGGCGCAGGAGGGCCTCGGGGTCGCCGCCGATGCCGATGTTGCCGTCGGCGAGCAGCACGTGGTGCCAGCGCCCCTCGCCGGGCAGGGGGCCGAAGACGTCGCGGTGGAGCGCGGCGCCGCCCCGCGCGGTGGTGCGGCGGACCGCCTCCGGGGACACGTCGACGCCGAGCACCTCGACGTGGCGGGAGCGGAGCGCGGTGACGAGGCGGCCGGGACCGCAGCCGACGTCGAGCGTGGGGCCGGTGCAGGCGTCGAGGAGGACGGAGTCGCCGCCGGTGGCGTCGGCGTGCCAGCGGGCGACGCTGAGCTCGCGCGGGGCGCTGCCGGGGAGGTCGAGCCAGCTGGGGCGGCCCTGCAGAGCCTGGTCGAACATCATCGCGCCACCGCCGCGACCCGCGTCAGCGCGGCGGCGAACCGGCTGCCCGGCACCTGCGCCGCGACCGCGCGGGCGTCGGCCATCGTGTCCACATCGGACAGTTGCGGCAGCGTCCGCACCCGCAGCCCGTGCAACGCCTCCAGCGTCCGCGCCCCGGTGTCCGCGCGTGACATCGGCACGTCCCGCAGCACCGAGGCCCGCAGCGGGTCGCGCAACCCGAGCGCCCACCAGCCGCCGTCGAGCGCGGGGCCGAGTGCCGCCTCGTCGAACTGCGCGCACGACTCCAGCAGCGCGGGCGTCACCTGCGGCGTGTCCATCCCGATCTGCAGCACCGGCAGCCGCAACCGCGCCACGTCGGCGTGCGCGTGCACCAGGCGTTCGGCGAACGTCGAACCCCGCTGCGGGATGACCACGCACTCCGCCAGCGCCTCCCGCACGTCCCCGCGCCGCACCACCCCGGCGAGCGCGACCACCGGCACGGCTCCCGGCGTCGCCAGCGCCGCCGACAGCGTGTCGAGGAGCGACGCCGCCGCGACCGAGGCGGCTTCCCCGGGGGACAGCGGCGGGCACAGGCGCGTCTTCACCTGACCGGGGACCGGCGACTTGGCCACGACCAGCAGGCAGAACCTCACCGCAGCACCCCCGCCATGTCCCGCGCCGCGCGCAGCGTGCCGCGCACCGAGCCCGACACCTTGGACCGCGTGCCCGCGGCACGGGGGCGGTAGGTCACGTCGACCTCCCGCACGCGCCAGCCGGCGGCGGCGGCGCGCACCAGCAGTTCCAGCGGGTAGCCGAAGGCGCGGTCGCGGACGTCCAGCGCCAGCAACGCTTCCCGGCGGCACACCCGCAGCGGCGCGATGTCGTGCACGTCCAGGCCCCGGCGGCGCAGCAGCGCGGAGATCACCGCGTTGCCCGCCCGCGCGTGCCACGGCCAGACCCCGGCGTTCACCGGCCGCCGCCGGCCGGCCACGAGGTCCGCGTCCGCCAGCAGCGCGGCCATGGCGGGGAGTTCCGCCAGGTCCAGGGAGCCGTCCGCGTCGGCGAACGCGACCACGTCCGAGGTGGCCGCCAGCAGGCCGGTGTGCACGGCGGCGCCGTAGCCGCGCCGGGGCTCGTGCACGACCAGCGCGCCGCACGAGGCGGCCACGTCCGGGGAGCCGTCGGTGGAACCGTTGTCGACGACGACCGCGCGGGCTCCGGGAGGCAGGGAGGCGAGGACCGCGGGCAGTGCGGCGGCCTCGTCCAGGCAGGGCAACACGACATCCATGCGTTCACCCTGGACCATCGGAAAGTGTTGCGGTGCTTACGGAATTGTGACGCGCGAAAGAGTTCTTACGGTTGTCTTGCGAGGCCCGCGAGCCCTCCGCCGGACCCCTAGGTTGGGCGCGGTGCGTCTAGTCATCGCCGGTGCGCTCGTCGTCGCCGCCGTCATCGTCGGGTTGGTCGTCAACGCTCACGACCCGAACGTCCTCCACGCCGCCGCGGCGCCGCTCTTCGGCGACTGGCAGCCGCACGTCGGCCCGGGAACCCCTGCCGCGGTGCTGATCGCGTTCCTGGTCGTCGCCAAGGGACCCGAGCTCGCACAGCACCGGTTCGCGCTCCCGATCGCCTACGGCACAGCGGTGGCGTGGACGCTCTCGCTCGCGATGGCCGACGGCTGGGACCGGTTCGCCACCAGGCTCACCACCGAGGACGAGTACCTGCACGAGGTTCCGGGCGTCACCGACGTTCCCGCCGCGCTGCGCGGGTTCGCCGAACGCATCCCCGACTTCCGGCCGGACTCCTGGGCCACGCACGTCTCCGGCCACCCGCCGGGCGCGCTGCTCACGTTCGTCGGGCTCGACCGGATCGGGCTCGGCGGGGGAGCGGCGGCGTCGCTGTTCTGCGTCCTCGCCGGGGCGCTCGCCGTCGTGGCGGTGGCCGGGGCGGTCGGCGACAACGCCGTGCTGCCGCACCTGGTGCTGTTCCCCGGCGCGGTGTGGGTGGGAGCGTCGGCGGACGGCATGTTCCTGGGCGTCGCGGCCGTCGGGCTCTACCTGCTCACGCGGTGGCCACTGCTCGGCGGCGTGGTGCTGGGCTGGTGCCTCTTCCTGTCCTACGGCCTGGTGCTGCTCGCCCCGCTCGCGCTGGCGGCGCTCTGGCGCGGGGGAGACCTGCCCGGCACGGCTCGCCGCACGGGCCTGGCCGTGCTCGGCGTGCTCGCGGTCGTGGGAGCGTTCGCGCTCAACGGGTTCTGGTGGTACGAGGGCTACGAGCTGGTCCAGCTCCGCTACTACCAGGGGATCGGCGCGACCCGGCCGTACTGGTACTGGGTGTGGGCCAACCTCGCGGCGCTCGCCCTGGTCATCGGGCCGGCCGGGATCAGGGGACTGCGCCGGGACAGGTGGGTGGTCGCGGCGGGTGTCGCCGTCCTGGCGGCGGACCTGTCCGGGCTGAGCAAGGCCGAGACGGAACGGATCTGGCTGCCGTTCGCGATCTGGCTCCTGGCCGGCGCGGCCGGGCTCGGCCGGAGGTGGCTCACCGCGCAGGCGCTGACCGCCCTGGCGGTGAACCACCTCGTGCTCACGAACTGGTGACCGGTTCCCGCTGCGAGGCGGACGCGAAGTCCCGCACCCCCTCCTCGAAACCGACCCGCGCCTCGAACCCCAGCACCTCCAGCGCTTTCGCGGGCGACGCGACGACGTGCCGGACGTCGCCCGGCCGCGCCCCGCCCACGACCTCCGGCGCGGGCCCGCCGCAGGCGTCGGCGAGGGTGGACGCCAGGTCGCCGATCGTGCGCGGCGAGCCGGAGCAGACGTTCACCGCCTCGAAACCGGGGCGGGGGGAGGCGAGGGCCAGCGCGTTCGCCCGCGCCACGTCCGTGACGTGCACGAAGTCGCGGCGCTGCCGCCCGTCCTCCATCACGCGCGGCGCGAGGCCGTTCCGCAGCGCGGACCGGAAGATCGACGCCACCCCGGCGTACGGCGTGTCACGGGGCATCCGCGGGCCGTAGACGTTGTGGTAGCGCAACGCCCACACGCTCCCGCCGGTCTGCCGCGCCCACGCCGCCGCGAGGTGCTCCTGCGCGAGCTTCGTCGCCGCGTAGGTGCTGCGCGGCTCCAGCGGGGCGTCCTCGGGAACCAGTTCGGACACCACGAAGTCACCGCAGGAGCACCGCGGTTCGTACAGGCCGCGTTCGACGTCGGCGGCCTTGCGGTCGGCACGCACGATCCCGTGCGAGAGGCACCGGTAGCGCCCCTCGCCGTAGACGACCATCGACGACGCCAGCACCAGCCGCGACACCCCGGCCCGGTGCATCTCGGCCAGCAGCACCGCCGTGCCGAGGTCGTTGTGCCGGGCGTAGGCCGGCGCGTCGAACGGGTCGACGCCGTGCCCGACCATCGCCGCCTGGTGGCAGACCGCGTCCACTGTGGACAGCAGCGGCCGCAGGACCTCGGGGGAGGTCACGTCGCCGACGACCAGTTCGTGCTCCAGCAGGGGGACGGTGCCGTGCGCCTCGGGCAGCAACGCGTCGAGCACCACGCATTCGTGGCCCTGGGAGGTCAGCTCGTCCGCGACGTGCGACCCGATGAACCCGGCCCCGCCGGTGATCAGTACTCGCATGCACCGACCGTAGGACCGCCGCACGCGGCGGTGCGCGGTCGAGAGGTCAGCCGTCAGAACTCCGTAAGACCATCTCGACCACGAACCGGCTGCCGCACGGCGAGCGGTCCTCCACCCACACCCGTCCGCCCAGCCGGCGCACGTGCTCGCGCACCAGCGCCAGCCCGAGACCGCTGCCCGGGCCGTCACCGGCCCTGCCGCGCGCGAACCGTTCGAAGATCTGCTCCCGCAACGGTTCCGGCACGCCGGGCCCGGCGTCCTCGACCACCAGCCGCACCGACGAGCCCCGGGGCCGCACGGACACCAGCACCGCGCCGCCCGCGTGCCGCTCGGCGTTGTCCAGCAGGTTCGTCAGCACCCGGTCGAGCCGGCGCCGGTCGCCGAGCACGACCGCGGGCTCCAGGTCCAGCGCGACCGGCGCGCGGGTCGCGACGACGTTGCGCACCAACGCGTCCAGCGCGACCCGGCGGGGCGGGTCGTCGACCTGGTCGGCGCGCGAGATCTCCAGCAGGTCCGCGACCATCCGCGCGAACCGGTCGACCTCCGAGGTCAGCAGCTCCAGCGCGGTTCCCGCGGTGCCGGGCAGGCGGTGGCGGCGGCGGCGCAGCACCGCGGCCGCGTTCACCATCGTCGTCAACGGAGACCGCAGCTCGTGCGAGACGTCCGAGACGAACCTGGCGTCCCGCAACGCCCTGCGCTCCAGCGCCTCGGCAGCCGCGTTGACCCGCGCCGCCAGCGCCGCGAGGTCAGGGTCGTCCTGGCGGGGCAGGCGGGCGCGGAGGTCACCGTCCGCGATCCTGCCCGCCGCGGAGCTCAGCTCCGCCAGCGGGATCAGCGCCCGCTTCGCCGCCCACGAGCCCAGCGCGGCACCGAGCAGCGCGGAGCCGGCCGTGCCGGCGACCAGTGCGGCGCGCAGCACGGCGAGCGTCCCGTCGAGCTGCCGCAGCCCGGACAGCTCGACGTAGACACCGCCCGCCAGCGGTCGGGCGACGGCGAGCACGGGCAGGCCGTCCACGGTGGTCCACGCGCTGCCCGGCGGGTGGCGCAGCAGTCGTGGCGGCAGCGCGGACGGCTCCACCGCGCGACCCGCCGTCACCACGCCCGCCGGGCCCACCACGAGGATCGACGAGTCGGGGCCGGCGAGGAGCTCGGCGAGGGCGGAGGAGGTCGGCGACCCGCCGGCCAGCCGGGCGTGGGCCTCGGCCTCGCGTGTCGCACCCGCCTCCCGTTGCCGCAGCAGGGAACCGGAGACGAGGGTCCAGGTGGTGAACGCCAGCACGCCCGTGACGAGCAGCAGGCCGAGTCCGGACAGGAGGGTGAAGCGGCGGCGCAGCGTGAGCCTCACGAGCCGATCCGGTAGCCCGCGCCGCGCACGGTCAGCAGCAGCGAGGGGTCGTCCGGATCGGCCTCGACCTTGCGGCGCAGCCTTCTCATGTGCACGTCGAGCAACCGCGTGTCGCCGAAGTAGTCGTATCCCCAAACCTTCCGCAGCAACTGCTCCCTGGTGACGATTCGGCCGCCCGCACCAGCGAGTTCCAGCAACAGCCGGAATTCCGTTCTGGTGAGGTGAACGCGTTCGCCCGCACGGTGCACGAGACCTTCCTGCGGACGGATTTCCAGTTCGCCGATCCGAACGGCTTCGCGGTTCGGTCCGCGGCGGCGCAACAACGCGCGAACCCGTGCCGCGAGAACGTTCGCCAACAACGGTTTCGTGACGTAGTCGTCCGCCCCCGACTCCAGTCCGGCGATCACGTCTCCGGGGTCGGTGCGCGCCGTGACCACGATTATCGGCAGGTCACCGCGGGTGCGGAGGATCCGCACGACCTCCAGCCCGCCGATGCCCGGCAGGGTGAGGTCGACCAGCACCACGTCGAACGAACCCTCTTCCGAGCGCAGCACCCCCTCTTCACCCGAACCCGCCTCGTCGACGGTGAAACCCTCGTCGGACAGGGCGAGGCTCAGCGCCTGCCGGATTCGCTCGTCGTCTTCGACCAGCAGGACCCGTACGCACACGACGACTCCACTGTGTGAGAGCCGCGGCGACGGCGCCTCACACAGTGGAGTGAAAGTCGATCAAAAGCAAGAATACTTCGGCCTAAAATCCGGTCAGCGTGATTTTCGCCGAACGGGGGTTCGGTTCGTGGACAAGTGACTCGAATCCGCCGACGTCGTCGAACGCGAACCCGTAGGCGCGCCCGTCGGCCATGTTGGCGTGCACGATCTTCGAGAAGTGGTTCGTCGTCGCGCGGGTGTAGAACTCGCTCGCGTTGTAGGTCGGCTGGGTGTGCAGGAAGCCGAGCGTCGACCGGTTGAGCGCCGCGCACAGCGAGCGCGAGATCGCGCCGAGCTCGTTGTTCGGCGCCGCGAGCCTGCCGTCGCAGTTCAGCACGTCACGCGTGGACGGCTGCTGGAACTCCGCGACCACCTGGCCGGAGGTGTTGGTGAACCGCATGACGCCGCCGCTCACGCGCCCGGTGAACCTGCGGTTCGGCTCCGCCTGGTACGGCACGACGGTGAGCGGGGTGTTCTGGTAGGTCGACCACACGCTGCTGACGTAGCTCTGGAAGTACGAGCCGGAGAACAGGCCCGCGTCGAGGCCCTTGCTCGGGTTCAGCACGCGCAGCCGCGTGCCGTCCGAACGCGAGTACGCGAGCTTCGCCCAGTCGCCGCCGAGCTGCCGGTGCTGGTCGAAGATGCGGGCGCGCCCGCCGGAGACCAGCTGGCCCGCCCGCTTCGTGGCGCCGCCCTGGGACGTCGCCTCGACCGCGTGCGGGACCGCGAACATGTCCACCTGAGAGCTGTTGAGCCACAGACCGCCGCCGTCGTAGCTGAACTCGCTCCAGTCGAACAGGACGTCGCGGTTCGGGTCACCGGCGGCCCACGGCGCCGGCTGCACGAGACCGTTGGGGACCAGGCTGAACTTCAGCTTGTCCCGGAACGACATGTAGATCCGGCCACCGGCCAGGTTGAGCGGGATCTGCACGGTCCTGCTGGTCCCGTTGGCCGGGCCGGGGATCGAGAAGTCCGGCGCGGGCACCGGCGGGATCGCGCCGCCGGACCACGGCGTGAACTGGCCGCTGCCGTTCACGTAGCCGAGCCGGCCGTTGTGGATGCCGGTGATGTAGAGGTGGACCGCGTCACCGCGCCCCGAGTTGTTGGTGACGGTGAGCGGGAGCTGGCTCGGGGGAGCCGCTTGCGCGGGTGCGGACATCGTTGTCAGCCCTAGCAGGGCCGATGTCGCGAGCAGCAGGAGCTTGCGCATCGACTATCTCCTCACTGAAGACAGGGTTCGTGAGAGCGCTCTCATAGTCGGCGCGTTCGTGTTCATGTGTCAAGAATGGTCTTCATGCGCGCGTTGACTGTGGATCTTGCACGAGCCGGGTCGCTGAACCTGGCCGATCTGCCCGATCCCGTACCGGGACCGGAAGAGCTGCTCGTCGAAGGGCTGGCCATCGGGATCTGCGGGACGGACCGCGAGATCGTGCGCGGGGAGTTCGGCGTCGGCGGGACCCTCGTGATCGGGCACGAGTCCCTCGGCCGGGTGATCAGCGGGCCGGGCTTCGCACCGGGGACCCTGGTGGCGGGAGTGGTCCGCAGGCCGGACCCGGTGCCGTGCGTCGCGTGCGCGCGCGGCGAGTTCGACATGTGCAGGAACGGGCGGTACACCGAGCGCGGGATCACCGGGCTCGACGGCTACGGCTCCACCCTGTGGACGGTCCCGGCCTCGTACGCCGTCGCGGTCAGCTCCGCGGCGGGCGTCCTCGTCGAGCCGGCGTCGGTGGTGGTCAAGGCCTGGGAGCGGCTCGACCGGCTGGCGTTGTTCCCGTTCGACAGCGTGCTGGTCACCGGCGCGGGGCCGATCGGGCTGCTGGCGGCGCTGGTCGGGGTGCAGCGCGGGCTCGACGTGCACGTGCACGACCTCGCCGAGGACGGGCCGAAGCCCGCGCTCGTCGAGTCGCTGGGCGCCACGTACCACCGCACGCTGCCGGACCACCAGGTCGTGATCGAGGCGACCGGCGCGCCGTCGCTCGTCGCCCGGCTGCTCGGGCGCGACCTGGTGTGCCTGACCGGCGTGCCCTCCGCCGAGGTGCTGCCGGCGGACGTCGGCCGGATCAACCGCGACCTGGTGCTGCGCAACGGGATCACGTTCGGGACCGTCAACGCGAACGTGCGGCACTACCGGGAGGCGTCCGCCGTGCTCGACCGCGCCGACGACGAGTGGCTGTCCGCGATGATCACCCGGCGGGTGCCGCTCGAGGAGTTCGCGTCGGCGTTCGAGCACCGGCCGGGTGACGTGAAGGTGGTGCTGGAGCTGTGAACCGTGCTTCCCCCTGCCGGGAGGCCCGAGCCTCCTAGGATGCGGGGCGTGGAACTGCGCCAACTCCGGTACTTCCTCGCGGTCGCGGAGGAGCTGCACTTCGGCCGGGCCGCGGCACGCCTGCTGATCGCGGGACCGTCGTTGTCGCAGCAGATCAAGGCGCTCGAACGGGACCTCGGCGTGCCGCTGTTCACGCGCGACCGCCGCACGGTCGCCCTGACGTCCGCCGGAGCCGCGCTGGTTCCCGAGGTGCGGGCGCTGCTCGACCGCGCCGACGAGCTGCGACGGCACGCGCGCCAGCTCTCCGGATCGCGGCCGGTGCGCATCGGGTACGTGAACTGGCTGCCGCCGGACCTCGCGCGGCGCACCGCCGGGGTCGCCCAGCTGTACGTGGACGCGTGGGTGGTGCCGTCGCACCAGCAGGCGGCCCGGGTGGCCGACGGCAGCCTCGACCTGGCCGTGTGCTGGATCCGCGCGGCGGACGCGGCGCGGCTCGGCCTGCGTGCCGACCTGCTCGGTGCCGACCGGCTCTACGCGGTCGCCGTGGGCACCGGCACGAGCCCGGTGCGGGCCGCGGACATCGCGGTGCTGGTGGACGACGACGTCACGTCGTGGCAGTCGTGGAACGACTACGCCGAGGAGTTCGCCCGGGACACCGGGGCCGTGGTGCGGCGCATCCACAACGGCGCGATCACCGGGCCGGCGTTCTTCGACCACGTGCGGGTGTGCACGACGCCGGTGCTCAACTCGCCGAAGGGCCAGACCGCGCCGCTGCCACCGGACCTCGTGCGACGGCCCGTCGTGGACCCCGAGGTGCTCTGGACGTGGTCGCTGGTGCGCCGGGCGGACGAGGACCGCGCGGACGTGGTCGCCGCCGCGGAGGCGATCGTGCGGGAGGTGGGGGACCTGGGACTGCGCCGTGGAGGCGTGTGGCTGCCCGCCGACGACCCCCACCGCGCACTGGGAGGCTGAGCCTCCCACGAAGGAGGAAACGGGTCGCGATTGTTCGAAATGAACTCGCGGGCGCTCGCCGTTGTGGCTGTCAGTCCCACTTCACCTCCTTCGGAAAGCGAGCAGGAAAATGACCAGCAAGGTGGCCATCGTCACGGGAGCGTCGCAAGGAATCGGTGCGGCACTCGTCCCGGCCTATCGCAAGCTCGGCTATTCGGTCGTCGCGGTGTCGCGGTCCATCGGCGCCTCCGACGACCCCGAGGTGCTCACGATCCGGGCCGACCTCGCCCGGCTCGGTGAGGGCGCACGGGTGGTCCGCGAGGCGCTCGCGCGGTTCGGCCGGGTCGACTCGCTCGTGAACAACGCCGGCATCTTCGTCGCCAAGCCGTTCACCGAGTACACCGACGAGGACTTCGCCGCCGTCACCGGCACGAACCTGGTCGGGTTCTTCGACATCACCCGCAGCGCGGTCAAGGCGATGGAGACGAACGGCGGCCACGTCCTCAACGTCTCGACCAGCCTCGTCGACCACGCCCTCTCCGCCGTGCCCTCCGCCCTCGCGTCGCTGACCAAGGGCGGTCTCAACGCCGTCACCAGGTCGCTCGCGGTCGAGTACGCGGCGCGCGACATCCGCTTCAACACCATCGCGCTCGGCATCGTCAAGACCCCGATGCACGCCCCGGAGACCCACGAGGCGCTCGCCGGGCTGCACCCGGTCGGCCGCATCGGCGAGATCTCCGAGGTGGTCGACGCGGTCACGTTCCTCGAACAGGCCGGCTTCGTGACGGGCGAGGTCCTGCACGTCGACGGCGGCCAGAGCGCGGGGCACTGACATGGCGCTCGAAGACGTACTGGAGCGGTGGAAAAGAGCCGTGGACGCGCACGACCCCGAGGGCGTCGCCGCGAACTTCACCGAAGACGCGATTTTCCAGGGCTTGCAGCCGTACGGGGTGGGAAAGGCCGCTGTCGCCGCCTATTACGATTCCCAGCCCCTCGGGCTGAAAGCCGAGTACGAGGTGCTGGAAACGCGCCGGCTGGCCGATGACCTCGTTCTCGGGTATGTGAACGTCGATTTCTCGTTCACCGACCGGCCGGCGCGCAACGTGCGCCTCGGCGTGCTGGTGAGGGGAGACCTGATAGCGCACTACCAGGTCTCCGCCCTCTAGTTCAGTGCCTGCGGGGCTCCCGCCCGAACGGTGCCTTCGGCCGTTCGAGGTCGGGGGCCTTCGGGATGGGCATGGTCACCGGCGCGTCCGCGGTGATCGTGATCGGCTCGCCGTGGTGCCGGGTCTCGAGCCGCGTGCCGTCCACGATCCGGTAGGTGGCCTCGTTCCCGGCCACCTCCACGGAGATCCTCGTGCCCCGGAAGCACATCCGGAACGAGTAGCGGCTCAGGGCGTCCGGGATCCGCGGGGCGAACGTCAGCTCGCCGCCGTGGTCCCGCATGCCGCCGAACCCGGCCACCAGCGCCGTCCACGCTCCCGCGAGCGACGCCATGTGCAGGCCGTTGGTGACGTTCCCGTGCAGGTCGTGCAGGTCGGTGAACGCCGCCTCGGCCAGGTAGTCGAACGCGAGCCCCAGGTGCCCGACCTCCGCCGCCAGAACGGCCTGCGTGCCCGCCGACAACGACGAGTCCCGCACCGTGCGGGCCTCGTAGTAGGCGAAGTTGCGGGCCTTCTCCTCGTCGGTGAACGCGTCGCCGCGCACGTGCATCGCGAGGACCAGGTCGGCCTGCTTGATGACCTGTTTGCGGTAGAGGTCGAAGTACGGGTAGTGCAGCAGCAGCGGGTACTTGTCCTGCGGGGTGTTCTCGAAGTCCCACTCCGCGTGCTTGGTGAAGTTGTCCGCCTGCGGGTGCACCTGCAGCATCTCGTCGTACGGGATGGACATCGCGTCCGCCGCACGGCGCCAGGCCGCGATCTCTTCCTCCGTGGCACTACCGGGGTTGCGTTCGGCGGCGTCCGCGGCGGCCCGCAGGTTCTGCTGGGCGATCAGGTTGGTGTAGACGTTGTTGTCGACGATCGCCGAGTACTCGTCCGGGCCCGTCACGCCGTCGATGCGGAACCCGTCGTGCGGGTCGTGGTGGCCGAGCGACGTCCACAGCCGCGCGGTCTCCACGAGGATCTCGGTGGCCGCCGCGCGGTCGAAGTCCTCGTCGCCCGTGGCGTTGAGGTATTGCTGGGTCGCGTAGGCGACGTCGCCGGACACGTGGAACGCGGCCGTGCCCGCCGGCCAGTACGCGCTGCACTCCGCACCGTTGATCGAACGCCACGGGAACGCGGCGCCCTTGAGCCCCAGCACCTCCGCGCGTTCGCGGGCCTTGTCCAGGGTGGAGTGACGCCACCGCAGCGCGTCGCGGGTGGCGTCCGGCACGGTGTAGGTGAGCACCGGGAGCACGAACATCTCCGTGTCCCAGAACGCGTGGCCGTCGTAGCCCGGCCCGGTCAGCCCCTTGCCGGGGATGGCGCGGGTCTCCCCGCGGGCTCCGGCCTGCAGGACGTGGAACAGCGCGAACCTGATCGCCTGCTGCAGCGCGTCGTCGCCCTCGACCTCGATGTCGGCGACGTCCCAGAAGTCGTCGAGGAACGCCCGCTGCTCCTTGAGCAGCCCGTCCCAGCCCGTCTGGCACGCACCGGCCAGCGCGGCCTCGACCTGCGCCCGCAGCGCCGGGGTCGACCGCTGGCCGGACCAGCCGTACGCGAGGTACTTGGTCAGCTGCAGGCGCCCGCCCGCCGGCACGTCGACCGCCGCGGTGAACCGGGCCAGGTCGTCCTCGGCGCGGATCTCCGTGCGCGGCTCGTCGTGCAGCTCGTTGGCGGAGCGGGTGACCTGGACCTCGTGGTCCATCGCGGCGGCCATCCGCAGACCGGACTCCTTGGTGTGGTGGCAGAGCACCGCCCGCGACTTCTCCGCCATCGTGAAGTCGTTGACCAGCGGGCAGTCCAGCGCGGCGGCGACGCGCGGGTCGTTGCTGCGGCTCTTGATCGGCTCGTTGGCGAGCAGGTCCGACTGCACGACCAGCTGCAGGTCGTCCTCCGGCTCGACCTCGTAGCGGATGGCCGCCACCGCGCGCTGGGTGAACGACACGAGCCGCTCGCTGCGCACCGTCACCCGGCGGCCGGTCGGGGACTCCCAGACCGTGCGGCGGCGCAGCGTTCCCGTGCGGAAGTCGAGCGTGCGCTCGTGCTCGACCGCGGTGCCGTAGCGCATGTCCAGCGGCTCGTCCTCGACCAGCAACCGGATGATCTTGCCGTCGGTGACGTTGACGACGGTCTGCCCGGCCTCGGGGTAGCCGTAGCCGCCCTCGCCGTACGGCAGCTGGTGCTCCTCGTAGAAGCCGTTGAGGTACGTGCCGGGCAGTCCGCGCGGCTCGCCCTCGTCGAGCGTGCCGCGCATGCCGATGTGCCCGTTGGACAGGGCGAACGTCGACTCGGTCTGGTGCAGGTGGTCCACGGACAGGCCCTGCCACCGCAGCTGCCACGGTTCGACGGCGTAGCTCATGACAGCAGCTCGTCGAGCTCGTCGACGACCACGTCGGCGCCGTGGGCCTTGAGGGCGTCCGCCTGGTGGCCGCGGTCGACGCCGACGACGAAGCCGAAGCCGCCGTCGCGCCCCGCCTTGACCCCCGCGAGCGCGTCCTCGTAGACGGCGGCGTTCTCCGGTGCCGTCTTCAGCCGCCGGGCGCCCTCGACGAACGAGTCCGGCGCCGGTTTGCCGCGCAGGTTCGACGAGATGATCACGTTGCCGTCCACCAGCGCGTCGACGTAGTCGAGCAGGTTGCCCGCGCGCAGGACGCGCAGGGCGTTGGCGGAGGACGTGACGACGCCGATGGGGAGGCCGGCCGCCCTGGCCGCTTCGAGGTAGCTCACCGACGCGGGGTACGGCGTGATGCCCTGTTCGTCGATGATCGCGTTCACCAGGTCGTTCTTCTGGTCGCCGATGCGGCGGACCTCGTCCTCGGACGGCGTGAGGCCGCGCGAGGTCAGGAAGCTGCGAACGCCGTCGTAGCGCGGTTTTCCGTCCACGTGCGCCAGGTAGTCCTGCTCGCTGAACGGCTGGCCCATCGCTTCGAACGTCTGCCGCCACGCCTGGCGGTGCAGCACGGCGGTGCTCGTGAGCACGCCGTCGAGGTCGAACAGCAACGCCGTGATCTTCTCCGGGATGCCGAGGCTCATGACGCGATCATGCACCCGTCTCGTCGATGTCGCCGCGCTCTTCCCGGAGCCGTTCGTCGAGAGGACGCGGGTGTGCCTGCTCGTACTCGGTCATCCCGTACTTGGTGGACCCCGACCAGTCCTCCGGCGGGTCCATGGCCTCCTCGAGCGGGTCCTTCTGGAGGTTGTCCTCGTCGAGGCCCTCGAAGCTCTCGGTGTCCTGCGGGACGTAGGCGCCGCGTTCTTCGCTCATGCCCGCCTCTGTACCCAATCCGGTCCTATCCGATGCTTTGGCCGACGAGCGAGCCGATGGCGTAGGTGACGCCCATGGCGATCAGGCCGCCCGCGATGTTGCGGACGACCGCGCGCCGCTTGCCCGCCCCGCTCAGCCGCGCGCTGACGAAACCGGTGAGCGCGAGGGCGAGGACCGCGGCGACGACCGTCACCGGCACCCGCAGGCTCGTGGGCGTGAAGGTGATCGCGGCGAGGGGGAGCAACGCGCCGATGGTGAAGGCGATGAAGCTCGCGATGGCCGCGCCCCACGGGTTCGTCAGCTCGTCCGGGTCGATGTGCAGCTCGGCCTCGGCGTGGGCGCCCAGCGCGTCGTGTTCGGTGAGCTGCTTGGCGACCTCCCGCGCCGTCGGTTCGTCGAGCCCCTTCTCCTCGTAGATCTCCTTGAGCTCCTGCAGCTCCTCCTCGGGCATGTCGCGGAGCTCCTGCCGCTCCTGGGCGAGCAGGGCGCGTTCGGCGTCGCGCTGGCTGCTGACGGACACGTACTCGCCGCTCGCCATCGACATCGCGCCCGCGAAGAGCCCGGCGAGCCCCGCCACGAGGATCTGGGTCCTGTCGGTGGTGGCACCGGCGACACCCACCACGAGGCTGGCGGTCGAGACGATGCCGTCGTTCGCGCCGAGGACGCCTGCGCGCAGCCAGTTCATCCGGTCGCCGGTGACCTCGTCGTGGGCCTCTGGGTGGATCATTTCCGCAGGCTAGCGTCGCCGCCGCGCGGCTTTCGGGCGGCCACGCCGTCCTCGGTGTTCACACCGCTGCCGCTCTGCTGTTCGGGTGAGTTTTGCCTGGTCAGGCCTTGGGTGTTCATTTTTTGTCAGACCCGCGTGGCAGCATGTCGAACAGGTGTTCGTGTGCGTGCTCAAGGAGGTCAGTCCCGATGCAGATCGAACCCCGTCGCTGGCCGGGCCGCGTGGTGCCGTCCACCACCGCCGACGTGGACGTCGCCGTCGAGTCCCTGTGCGTGCGCGCCTCCTGGCCGGACGCCGACCGCCGCTGGGTCCGCCGCCTGCTCGAGCCGTGGTTCGCCGCGGGCTGGAGCGTCGACGCCCTCCTGATCGCCGTCGACAAGAAGCCCGACGGCACCCGCCAGGGCGCCCCGCGCTCCCGCACGCAGGTGGCCCACGAGTTCCTCAGAGCCCGCCTCCGCACCTGGACGGCGGACGGCGCAGGCCTCGCCAGCCCGCCGCTGAAGGGCGTCAGCCTCGGCGAGTGGTACCGCGTGAACCGCCGCAACGCCGCCCTGCACGCCCCGCGCCGCAGCTCCGGCCTGACCTCGGAGGGCGAACGGGCCCGCGCCGAGTCCCGCGCCCTGGCCCACCGCCGCGACCCGGTCGAGCGCAGCCGCGAGAAGGGCCGGCGCCGGCAGGAGGTGCTGGACAGCCTGCTCGTGCCGGGGCAGGAGGTGCCGTCGTTCGCCGACTCCTGGCGGCTGGTCGCCGAGCTGGTGCCGGTGCCCCGCGTCTGCTCGGCCTGCGGGCACGTGCGGAACGAGGTGGCGCGGCCGACGCACCGGGTGGCCTGAGGGCCTGCGGGTTTTCGGTGAAGCCGTGCCGGGGGAGGGCGGTAGGGGCGGCACGGCCTGCTGTGCTTCGCCCGACACGAGCCGTGGCTCCCCGCGGCCCGATGTGGCCTTGAGACCTGCGTTCCGCGTCGCTGGCGCCGGACCGTTCGCCCACGCTGTCCGCCTCGGGCCGTGGTTCCCCGCGTCCTGTCGCCCGGTGTGGCCTGAGGATCCACATTCCGCGTCGTCGGCGCCGGATCCTTCATCCCTCTGTCGGCCACGGGCCCTGGTGGTCCGCGGACCTGCACTCCTCGTCGCTGGTGCCGGACTTCACCCGCACTGCCGGCCGCAGGCCGTGGCTCCCCGCTTCCCGTCGTCCGGTGTGGTCTGGAACCCGCATTTCGCGTCGCCGTCGCCGCATCCTCCGTCCGCACTGTCGGCCACAGGCCCCGCTCCCGCTGCGCATCGCCCGGTGTGGTCTGGTGACCCGCACTCCGCGCCGTCGGCGCCGATCCTCCACCCACCGTCGGCCACAGGCCGTGAATCCTGCTGCGCATCGCCCGGTGTGGCCTGGGACCCGCACTCCGCGCCGTCGGCGCCGATCCTCCACCCACCGTCGGGCCACAGGCCGTGAATCCCGCTCGCCGTCCCCCGATCAGGCCATCTGCCTGCGACTTCGGTGAGCGGTGGTTGAACCCGCCACCCGCCGGGAACACCGGACGAGTTTCTTGTTTCCGATGTAAGGGGCCGACATGCTCGAAGTGACGCCGATGGCCGCCGAGGTCATCAACGAGTTGACGTCACAGTCCGAGGGCGCCAACGACGACATCGGCCTGCGTTTCGCCCTGGCCACCGAGCAGGACCAGGCGGCTCTGGAACTGTCGCTGAGCGAGGCCGTTGACGGCGACGAGGTGGTGGCGGCCCCGGCGGGCGCCAGGGTCATGATGGAACCGGCGGCGGCCCAGTACCTGGACGACAAGGTCCTGGACGTGCGCCAGGACGAGCAGGGCAACCCCGCCTTCGCGATCGCGCGCCAGGACCCCCAGGTCTGAAGAAGAGGCTGGGCGTCCGCCGACGCCGGACGTGCGCACGGGCCGGTCCCCGCGGCGAGGGACCGGCCCGTTCCGTTCTGCCCGCGGTCCCCGTGATCAGGGAATGGTCAGCACCTGACCGGGGTGGATGAGGTCGGGGTTCGCGATGCCGTTGGCCGCCGCGATCTCCCCGTAGCGGTTGCCGTCGCCGTAGTGGTTCTGCGCGATCGCCCACAGCGAGTCGCCGCTCTGCACCTCGTAGGTCCGCACGGCCGGGGCACTCTCGACCGGAGCCGGAGCCGGAGCGGCGGCGGGTGCCTCGGGAGCGGTCTGGGGCGAGTCGGTGTTGGTGTTCGTGGCCCACTTCGGGCTGCCGTCGCCGCCGATGACGACCAGGTTCCTGTCGTCCTGCAGGACCAGGCGGGCGCCTGAGTTGCCCATGGTGCCGGTCGACCAGACGGCGTTGTCGCCGTCCGCGTAGAGCACGAAGTTGCCGTCGTCCTGCAGCGTGGCGCGGACGGCGCCCTTGCCGTCGGTGCCGCTGGCCCACACCGTGCCGGTGTTCTCCGACAGGACCAGGTTGCCGTCGTCCTGCAGCGTCAGCTTGTAGCCGTTGGTGGTGACGAGCTGCTGGCCGCGGGTGAGTTCCTGACCGGCTTGCAAGGTGTCCACTGGACGCTCCACTTCGGACGATGACGACCGCCGGACCGGCGGTGCCCGAAGCGGAAACCTAACCAAGGGGCGGGCATCCCGCCGGGTCACGAGGGCACGTGCACCCGCTGGGGTGACAGCAGAACGCCTCCCGCCCGTCGGGCAGGAGGCGTTCGCGCGAAGCGGGATCAGCCCTCGATGCGGCGGATCGCGGTGACCGGGCCGATCGAGTCGATGTCGGCGACCTTCACCGGCACGCCCTCGGTGGACGCGTGCACGGCGCGGATGCCGTCGATGGCCATGGCCACGTGGGACTGGCTGGAGTAGTACACCAGGATGTCGCCGGCCTTGACCTCGCTGCGGCTGACCGGACGGCCCGCGGCCGCCTGCGCGTAGCTGGTGCGGCCGATGGAGACGCCCGCGAAGCGGTACGCCGCCTGGATCAGCGAGGAGCAGTCCCACGAGTCCGGGCCGTTGGAGCCGTAGACGTAGGGCTTGCCGCGCTGGTTGAGAGCGAACTGCAGCGCACGGCCCGCGGTGCCCGCCGGCACCGAGATGTTCGACATGTCGCCGGACTGCGCGAGCTGGTTCTTCACCGTCGTGCTGAGCGAGCGGTACTGCGCCTGCGCCTCGGAGAGCTGCTTGTCGAGGTCCGCCTTCTTCTGGTCCATCTCGGCCAGGAGCTTCTTCGACGCCTCGGTGGCCTCGTTCGCCGACTTCGTCGCCGCGTCGGCCGCGTTGACGGCGTCGGTCAGCTTCTGCAGGGCCTCGGCGTTGTCGGCCGCGAGGATGTTGATGGCCGACATGCGGTTGAGGAAGTCCTGCTGCGAGTCGCTCACGAGCAGCGCGGAGATCTGGCTGAAGTTGGCGCCGGAGTTCGTGGCCTCGGTGAGGAGGTCCACCTGGCCGCGGAGGGTCTCCTCGGCCTTCTGCGCGTTGGCCAGGTCGCCCTTGGCCTTGTCCAGTTCACCCTGCTTGGCCTTGAGGTCGTCCTGGGCCTTCAGGTGGTCCTGGTTGAGCTTGGAAGCCTGCTCGGACAGCTCGTTGTACTTCTTGAGCGCGTCCGCCGCGTTGTTCGGCTGTGCGGTGGCCGGGGCCGTGGGGAGGGATGCTGCGACGACCGCTGCGGTCGCCACGAGTGCTCCACGCACGGTACGGCGTGAGGGTTGCGACACCACGTCGCGGGTCCTCCTTTTTTCCGGCAGCCGCCCCCGCGAGAACTACTCCGCGTAAGGCAGCAACCTTGGCGTGTGCCCCGAGTGGGTTAACTGCTGGGCCGAAGGTCTCGGACAGGTTACGGAATGACCTTGTTCCCGTCCAGCACCGGTTCCCCAGCGGTTCCCCGGTCAGCACGCTCTCACAGTCGTCTACGTCGCCTTATCGCGGGGTGGAGAGACGCGTCACCCGACTACGCGACGAATCACCGAAATGGGTCCGATGGAGTCGATGTTCGCGATTTTCACCGGCACGCCCTCGGTCGACGCGTGCACCGCGCGCGTGGCGTCCACGACCATCGCGACGTGTGACTGACCCGAGTAGTAGATGACGAGGTCCCCGGGCGCGACCGCGCCCCGGGTCACCGAGCGGCCGACCTTCGCCTGGTCGTACGTCGTGCGCGGGATGGACACCCCGGCGGCCCGGTAGGCGGCCTGCATCAGCGACGAGCAGTCCCACGAGTTCGGCCCGTTCGACCCGAAGACGTACGGCTTGCCCTGCTCGCCCAGCGCGAAGTTGAGCGCCGTGCCGGCGGCGCCCGCGGGCACCGGCACGGAGACCTTGGGCGTGGGCGCCGCGAGGGTCTGCTTCTGCGGCGCGCTCAGCGACCGGTACTTGGCCCGCGCGGTGGAGACCTGCTGGTCCATCGCGACCTTGCGGGTGGACACGTCGGCGGCGAACTTCTCGGCGGCCGAGGCGGCGTTCGTGGCGTCGGTCCGCGCCTTCTGGGCCGCGGACAGGGTGGCGTCGAGGCGCACCACGGCCTCGTTCTGGTCGGCGGCGATGATCTGCATCGCCTGCATCCGCTCCAGGAAGTCCTGCTGGGACGACGACGTGAGCATCGCCGACAGGTTGGTGAAGCGGGCGCCCTCGAACGACGCCTCGGTCAGCGTGTCGACCTGGCCGCGGAACTGCTCGGACTCGGCGAGCGCCTTCTTCTCCGCCTCGGTGGCGGTGGCGGCGGCCGCGTTCGCCGCGGCGAGGTCGCTCTGGGCCTTGAGGTGGTCCTGGCTCAGCTTCTCGGCCTCGCGGGTGAGGTCCGTGTAGACCTTCAGCGCGTCGTCAGCGGGCTGGGCGTGCGCCGAGGGCATCGACACCACCGTCGCGGCGATCACGGCGGCCAGGGCAGTGGTCCTTGCAGCACGGCCGGGCACGCGGCCTCCTCAGGAGTCGGGATCGGCTTCTGAGGAGGCGTACGGCCGAACGGCCGTCGCGGTTCAGCTCCCGGAGTGGTCGATCACGGTGCCGTTGGAGCAGTTGTTCACGTGGTCGCCGACCCAGTCGCCGAGAACGGGCACCACGGCGACCTCCTGCAGGCACACGGCGGCCGCGCTGAAGTTCCAGTTGTCGGCGGCGTTCACGCCGGGGCCGAAGTTCGAGTCGTCGTCCGCCAGGTCGGAACTCCGGGTGGATCCGACCGGTCTCACCCGGTCAGGCGTGCGGTGCCACCGGAAGGTGTGGTGGCTGGTGGCGTCAAGGGCCACGAGCAGTTCCTCGGCCACGAGGACGGGCCTGTCGGACTCGACGTCCACCACCACGTCGGCCGGAGCCGGGACCTGTGCCGACCGGTGCGGTCCACGTTGTGGATCAAGCCGCCCGGTGTGCCTCGATCGAGGCGCGGCACGCGGCGATCAGGCGGACGGTGGCGGCGCTGCTCCCGTGCCCGCAGCGGGGGCAGCGCATCGAGACGTCGCCGGCGAGCTCGTCGACCACGACACCGAGCGGCGTGTCGCAGCCGCGGCACCAGCGGTGCCGCGTGACCGGGTTGACGTGCACGGGCGACGACACGCACTGGTGGATCCACCGGCCGTGCACGTGGCAGGTCAGCCGGTCGTCGGGCGCGAGCGCGCCGTCGTCCTCGGCGTGGTCTTCCTCGGCCAGTGCGGCGATGAGCGTGGCGATCATGTCGGCCCTCCGATCCGGAACCTGCTCCTGCCAGGACGTCGAAGTGAGGAGTCCGAAATCGACACCGGACCGCTGGAACTTGCTGTCATCACGCGGTTCCACAGGGTGACAACCGAGCCTCGATTCCCGTTTTGCCGGGACTCCTTGATAGGTTAGGCATGCCTAATCAGGAGGTGGACAGGTGCGCAGGACAATCGCCGCGGTTCTGGTGCTCGGCCTAGTGGCCGGGTGTGGTGGAACCGCTCCCGCGGAGCAGCAGCAAAGTGGCCAGTGGTCCTTCAAGGACGATCGTGGCAAGGAGGTCACCGCGGAGAAGCGTCCGGAGCGCGTCGTCGCGCAGGTGTCCGCCGCGGGGGCCCTCAAGGACTACGGGATCAACGTCGTCGGCACGTTCGGCCCGCTCAAGCGCGCGGACGGCACGACGGACCCCGAGGCCGGCAGCATCGACCCGAGCCAGGTCACCGACGTCACGGGACCCGGCTACGGCGAGATCGACTTCGAGAAGTTCGCCGCGCTGAACGCCGACCTGGTCGTCGCGGGCTACTACCCCGAGGTCAGCGGTCTCTGGCACCTCACGGCCGAGTTCGAGGAGAAGGTCCTCAAGGTCGCCCCGACCGTCGGCATCGGCCAGTCGAAGATCCAGCTGCCGGACGGCGTCAAGCGCTTCCGCGAGCTCGCCAAGGCGCTCGGCGCCGACACCGAGTCCGCGAAGGTGAAGGCCGACGAGGCGGCGTTCGACAAGGCCGCGGCGCGGCTCAAGGACATCGGCGCGAAGATGACGGCCGCGAACCAGAAGATCCAGGTCGTCGGTGCCGACCCGAAGCTCTTCTACGTCGCCGTCCCGGCCCGCAACCCCGATCTCGACTGGTACGTCAAGGAGCTGGGCCTGCCGCTGCTCACCCCGGACAAGCCCGACGCCGAGGGCGGCGGCTACTTCCAGTCGCTGTCGTGGGAGAACTCCGGCACGTACAAGGAACACGTGATCATGTGGGACACCCGCCAGCACGTGCTCGACCCGGAGAAGATGAAGGAGGGCCACCCGGTCTTCCAGGCCCTGCCCGCCGTGCAGGCCAACCGGTTCGTGGAGTGGAACGCGGTCGCGCCGCTGAGCTACGCGTCCTACGCCGCGATCATGAACAAATTGGCTGACCAGCTGGACCAGGTGTTGGCAAAGTAGTCGTGTGCTGACGCTTCTGAAGGAAAACGGCCCGTTGCGCGTGCTCAGCACCGCACGGGTCGTTTCCGTTGTGGGGGACGCCCTCAGCCTCGTCACGCTGATGGTGCACGTGCAGTCCGTGCTGGGGAAAGCCATCGCGGTGGCGGCGCTGCTGCTCGTGGGCGACTTCGCGCCGTCTTTGCTCAGCCCGCTGACCGGCCTGATCAGCGACCGGTTCGACCGCCGCACGGTCATGGTCGCCTGCGAGGTCGCGCAGGGCGTGCTGCTCGCGGTCATCGCATTCACCCTGCCGCCCCTGCCGGTCCTGCTCGCGCTCGTCGGCGTGCGGGCCGTGATCGGGCAGATCTTCGTCCCGGCCTCGCGCGCGGCGGTGCCGAGCCTCGTCGCCGAGAAGGACCTCGGGCAGGCGAACACCGCGCTGGGCCTGGGGTCCAACAGCGCCGACGTGATCGGGCCGTTCCTCGCCGCCGTGCTCCTGACGTTCCTGGACGTCCGCGGGGTGCTGCTCGTCGACGCGGTCTCGTTCGGACTGTCGGCGTTGTTGTTGCTGCGCCTGCCGAAGCTCGTCGTGCCGGGCGGGCCGGGGGAGTCGGTGCTCGCCGACGTGAGGGCCGGCGTGGGCGAGATCCGGCGCAACCGGGCGTTGCGGATCCTCTTCCTCGGCTTCTGCGGTGTCGTCGCGTGCACCGCCATCGACGACGTCGCGGTGCTGCAGCTGACGATGGGCGTGTTCGGCGAGCCGGACAGCATCGCCGGCGTCGTGCTCGGTGCCGTCGGCGTCGGCCTGCTGCTGGGGTACGCGTTGCTGGCCAGGGGATCGGGCCGGTGGGGCATGGTGGCGCTGCTCGTCACCGGGTTCCTGATCAGCAGCGCCGGCAACCTGTTCACCGGTCTCGCGTGGGGCGTCGCGTCGGCGTTCGCGCTGCAGGCCGTGCGCGGGTTCGGCATCGCGGCCATGGACGTCGCGCACAGCACGCTGATCCAGCGGCTCGTGCCCGCCGATCGGACCGGCCGGGTGTTCGGCAACTTCTACGGCGGCATCGGGGTGGCGGCGGCGGTCTCGTACGTCGCCGGTGGTCTCGTCATCGACGTGATCGGTCCGCGGCTGACGCTGGTCGTCGCCGGTGGTGCGGGAGTTGTGGTGGCGTTGTGGGTGCTCGTCGCTTCACGAGCGAGAGGTGTCGACTGGGAACGGGCCTCCTGAAGGGGGACCGCCGTCGGTGCCGCTCGGTACGCTCGATCCCGTGGAGCCCTACGAACACGGCATGCTCGACGTCGGCGACGGCAACCAGGTCTACTGGGAGACCGTCGGCGATCCCGGCGGCAAGCCCGCCGTGTTCCTGCACGGCGGCCCCGGCGCCCCGTCGCAGGGCGCCCGCAAGGCCCTCGGGCCGGGGTTCCGGCTGGTGGTCCTCCACCAGCGCGGGTGCGGCCGCAGCACCCCGCACGCGAGCGACCCTGCCGCGGACATGAGCGTCAACACGACCGAGCACCTGATCGCGGACCTGGAGAAGCTCCGCGAGCACCTGGGCGTCGAGAAGTGGTTGGTGTACGCCGGTTCCTGGGGCACGACCCTCGCGGTCGCCTACGCGCAGCGCCACCCCGGACGCGTCTCCGAGATGGTCCTGATCGCGGTCACGCTCGCGTCGGAGCGCGAACTGGACTGGCTCTACGGGGGCGTTTCCCGCTTCTTCCCGGAGGCGTGGGCGAGGTTCAGCGCGCACGTCGGCGACGCGCCGGATGTGGTGCGCGCGTACTCGGACCTGATGGAGAGCCCGGACCGGCAGGTGCGCGAGCAGGCCGCCGCCGAGTGGTGCCGCTGGGAGGACGCGGTGCTGTCGCTGGAGGACTTCGGCCAGCCGGACGTGTTCTCGGGCAGGCCGGACGACGACGTGATCGCGCTCGTGCGGATCATCACGCACTACTACGCCCGCAAGGGTTTCGTCGGCGACCTGCTGGGAGGCGCGGGCAAGCTCGCCGGCATCCCCGCGGCGCTGGTCCACGGCAGGCGCGACCTGAGCTGCCCCGCCGACACCGCCTACGCGTTGGCGCGGGCGTGGCCGGACGCCGAACTGACCATCGTGGACGACAGCGGCCACAAGGGCAGCCCCGCCTTCCGGGAGGCGATCGAGGCCGCGGTCAGGAGGTTCTCCCCATGACACAGCGGAAACCGCACGGCACGGACTTCGAGACGTGGGTCGACCGGCAGATCCGCGAGGCCCAGGAGCGCGGCGAGTTCGAGAACCTGCCGAGCGCCGGGAAACCGTTGCCGGGCGCGGGCGAAGCGCTCGAAGAGGACTGGTGGATCAGGAGGAAGGTCCGGGAGGAAGAGGGCACGACAGGGTTGCCCCCTTCCCTGGTCCTGCGCAAGCGGGCCGAGACCGCCAGGGCGCGTGCCCTGGCGGCCCGGACCGACGACGAGGCGCGCGCGATCATCGGCGAGGTGAACGCGGAAATCCTCGAAGCGCTGCGGAAACCGTTGTCCGGCCCGCCTTTGGCGCTGATGCCGTTCGACGTCGACGAGCTGCTGCGTGAGAGGAAGGGGACCTCACGCGGTGCGTGATCAGCTCGCGTTGACGTCGATGCAGGAGTAGAAGGCCATCGGCGTGTCAGCGATGTTCCACACGGCCAGGACCTTGTGCCTGCCGGAGGAGCCCACGTTGACGGTGTGCGACACGGTGGCCGGCGGCTGCTGGTTGTTGCCGCTGAACGTCGCGACCTTGCGGCCGTCCACGAAGTAGTCGTAGTCGCGCGTGCGGTGGCGGGCGGTGAACGTCCAGTTGAACGTCACCGAACGACCGGTGCTGTGGACCCTCCAGCCCTTGTTGTCGTTGCTCAGCACGGAGAACTGCGACAGGTTGGCGTGGCAGCTCTGCAGGCCCTTCGGACCTTCGACCGACTGCGGCTCCCACTGGATCGCCCCGCAGTCCTTCACGACGCCGCTGGCGCACTGCGCCTGACGGCTGGCGGGGGCGGACACGTAGCCGTGCGCGTTCGCGGTACCGGTCGGGAGAGCCACGACGATCAACGGAGCGGCGAGAACGCCGGCCATGGCAGCAGTAACCCTGCGTCCACTCTTCATGTGACTTCCTTTGCCTTGATGTCTGAGTTGCTCCCGTTACATCGCGGCGGCGACTGAAGGTCTAGACCATACCGCGCGTAATCGCGGTGCCACAAGGTGTGCTGGTGGATCAGGCGGGAAAGGATTCTCCGGGCAGCTTCGTACAACGCCGATGCTGAGGCGTCGATCGCCGAAGTGGTGGTGCCGTGGCGAGTTCCGGGGTGCCGCGCTCAGCGGCGGGCTTCGTCGCGCAGGTTCGCGGGCAGCCGCGGGAACGGTCCGCGCCGGATGTAGCGCCAGTGCGAGACGAACACGACGACGGTCATCACGAGGTTGACCAGGCCCCAGAACAGGTAGGCCGTCCAGTCGTCGTACACGTGCACGCCCAGGGCGATCGCGGCGGCCAGGAACGCGCTGTTCCACAGCAGTCCGCGCACCGTGAAGCGCTTGACCTCGCGCATCCGTTCGCGCTGTTCGTCGTCCATCTCGCGCTTCCCCACACACCGACTGTCCCACGCCGGGCAGCCGCGGGACGACGCTTTTCAGAGCATCGGCAACCGGTCACCCGTGACGGGGTAGCGCCCGTTCTCGAGCCGGAACACGTAGGCGCGGAGGTCGGTCTCCAGTTCGCCCGCCAGGTAGGCGAGGAAGTCACGCGCACCCCCGGCCGCGTCGAGGTCGTAGGGGTCGGCTCCGCCGGCCTCCCACCTCCGGGCGAGCGCGGTCACGTGCTCGGCGACCTCGTCCCGCCCGCGCCACCAGTCGCGGACGGCGTCCGGTGTCCAGCGGGAGTCGCCGTCGCAGGCGTAGCCGTCGAGGGGGTCGTCCCACGCGGCGTCCACCAGGCAGTCGACCTCCTCGGGGGTCTTGGGCTGGCGGTAGACGAACTCCGCGAGGTGGGGGCCGCCGTAGAGCACGTGACGCGGCGCCGACAGCCTGCCGGTCCAGCAGGTGTCGGTTTCACCGGTGTAGAACGGGCCGGGCACGTTCAGCCACAGCTTCTGCGCCCACTTCGTGCCGTCCTCGGTCCTCGGGAACTCCTCGGGGACGTGGTCGAGCGGGTTCCACGGCTCCGTCATGCCGGCGTGGCCTCCTCTTCGGCCTTCTCCGCCGCGGGCCGGCCCGCGCGGCACGACGAAGGCGCGTTCGAGTGGTGCTTTCCAAAGCGCCGGGGGGATCCCGGCGCACCGCGAATGTAGTCCAGCGCCGCGAACGGGCGGGCGGGCCGACAGCGACTGTGCCCGCCTCGGTGGAGCTGCTCACCGGGTCGCCCACCCGGAACCAGCTCGACCAGCGGGTCTCCGCCGTGACGACGGGGAGTTGACACCGGAGAGCTGACACCGGGACGAAGTCCCCGCGCTGTCGGGACCAACGCCCGGTTCGGCGGTGCGGCGGAGCTCGTACCGTCGGCAGCAGGCCGCGTGGCGCTGCCGCGCGCCCCGGAGGAGGCAGGTGTCGATGGACTACATCCAGGTCTCGCTCGCGACGTCCATCCCCGAGCAGGCCAGGGACTACGCGTCCGCGCGCATCGGGTCGCTCGACCGCTACGCGCCGGACCGGATCGACTTCGCGTGGGTCAACCTGACCTCGGACAGGTCGGTGATCCACGCGCACGCCCGGCTCGACCTCAAGTGGGTCGAGGTGCAGGCGTACGCGGAGGCGGGCACGGTCACCGAGGTGATCGACCTGGTGCGCGAACGCGTGCGGCGGCAGCTCGTCTCGATGAGCGGCGTGCTCGCGCACCACTGACCCCGCGAGCCGACCCCACCACCCGGCGGGCCGGGTGGTGGGACCGCTGCACCCTCGTCGCGGAGCCGCGGCCCGCCGGTTGCGCGGAACACCTCCAACGGCGGAATCATGGCCGCCGAGGTGTCGAATCCGGGCCGCCGCGTTCGTACAAGGGGGGAAAGGAGACCACGATGACCCAGACGTACCTGCTCAGCATCTACCAGCCCGACGGGGAGGCTCCTCCGCCCGAGGTGCTCGACCCGATCATGGAGAACCTGGCCGCGCTGAACGAGGAGATGCGGGCCAAGGGGGCGTGGGTGTTCGCCGTCGGCCTGCACCCGCCGTCGACCGCCACCGTGCTGCGGGCCGAGGGTGACGACGTGCTGATGACCGACGGCCCGTTCACCGAGGGCAAGGAGCACATCGGCGGCTTCACGGTGATCCGGGCGGAGGACCTCGACGAGGCGCTCGAATGGGGCCGCCGGCTCGCCGGGGTGCTCAGCCCGCTGGCGGTCGAGGTCAGGCCGATCGCGGTCTGATGCTCGAGGAGGTCTTCCGCGCCGAGTACGGCCGGGCGGTGTCCGTCCTGGCCCGCGTCCTCGGGGACATCGACCTCGCCGAGGACGCGGTGCAGGACGCCTTCGCCACGGCCGTGAGGAGGTGGCCGGTCGACGGCGTCCCGGCGTCCCCGGCGGGCTGGATCATCACGACCGCCCGCAACCGCGCCGTCGACGGGCTGCGCCGCGCGGCCAAGGGCGCGGAGAAGCACGCGCAGGCGGCGCTGCTCGCGCACGAACCGGAAGAGGAGGAGGTGGGGGACGTGCCCGACGACAGGCTCCGGCTGATCTTCACGTGCTGCCACCCCTCGCTGGCGCCGCAGGCCAGGGTCGCGCTGACGCTGAAGCTGCTCGGCGGCCTGAGCACGGCGGAGATCGCCAGGGCGTTCCTGGTCCCGGAAACCACGATGGCGCAACGGATCGTGCGCGCGAAGGGCAAGATCCGGGCGGCCCGCATCCCGTACCGGGTGCCGCGCGACGCCGACCTGCCCGCACGCCTCGAAGCCGTTCTCGCCGTCGTCTACCTGATCTTCAACGAGGGCTGGCTCGACAGGGCGGACCTCGCGGACGAGGCGATCCGGCTCGGCCGGGTGCTCGCCGAGCTCATGCCGGACGAACCCGAGGTGTGGGGGTTGCTCGCGCTGATGCTGCTCGTCGCGTCACGCCGGGAGGCACGGCTGCGCGACGGCGAGATCGTGCTGCTGCGGGACCAGGACAGGTCGCTGTGGAACGCCGCGCTGGTCGCGGAGGGCCAGGACCTCGTGCGCCGCTGCCTGCGCTGGAACCGGCCCGGGCCCTACCAGCTCCAGGCCGCCGTCAACGCCGTGCACAGCGACCCGCCGACCGACTGGCACCAGGTCGTCGCCCTCTACGACCAGCTGATGGCGATCGCGCCCAGCCCGGTCGTCGCACTGCACCGGGCCGTGGCCGTCGCCGAGGTGGAGGGACCCGCGGCCGCGTTGCCCGAGGTCGAAGCCCTCGACCTCGACCGCTACCACCTGTTCCACGCCGTGCGCGCAGACCTGCTGCAACGCCTGGGGAAGAACCCCGTGCCGGCGTTGGAGGCCGCGCTGGAGCGGGCGGACCACCCGGCCGAGCGCGACCTGCTGCGCAGGAGGCTAGGCCTGGCGGCGGCGGACCAGCAGGATCGCGCCGACGACGACCACTAGCGCGACCACGATCCACACCCAGACCGGCACGCCGCCGGACTCCGGCGGCGTGGCCGCCGAGGGCGAGTTCGACACCGGCGCGCTCGGCGTCACCGACGACGGCGGCGGCGCGGCGGACGACGACGGCTGCCCCGCGACGGTCAGGGTGAAGGCGATCGTGCCGGAGATGGTGTCCCCGTCGTCGGCCTTGGCCTGCCAGGCGATCGTGTGGGGGCCCGCCTTCGCCGCGGACGGGTCGATCGTCGCGGTGATGGTGTTGTCGAGGGCGTGCACCTGCGTCACCGGCCACGAGGTGCCTTCCGGTCCCGTGATGGTGACCGGTGTGCCGTCGGGCAGGCTGACCGCGCCGGTGAACACCAGCTCGACGTTGCGGGGGAGGGCGTCGAGGGCCGCGCCGGACGCCGGGTTGCTGCTCTTGAGCTCGGCGTGGGCCTGCGCGGGGACGGCCACGGCCGTCGCGGCGAGCAGTGCCAGCACGAGCGCGCTGAAGTAACGCCTCACGTGCGCAGCGTAATGGGTTCGTCGATCAGTGCGGCAGGTCCGCGGGACCGGTCCGCGGCACGGGTGACGCCGCGACGGGCAGGAACGACAGCGCCACGGCGAGCGCGGCCGCCGCACCGGCGGCGATCACCGGCACGACCGGACCCACCTCGTGGAGCACGGTGCTGAGCACCGGCCCGGCCACGAACGTCAGCCCGCTCGTCATCATCACCAGCCCGGCGACGATCCCCTGGTGCCGCGGCGCGACCCCGAGCGACGCCGTCGCCGCGAACCCGGTGAGGGCGAAGCCGGCACCGATCGACACCACCAGGAACGCCAAGGCCATCAGCGACGGCACTGCCGCGACGACCGCGTACCCGGCCAGTGCGATCGCCGTGCCCGCCTTCATCAGCCGCGCGGGGGACCACTTCAGCAACGGCACGAGCAGACCCTGCGCCAGCACGAGCCCGGCGCCCCCGGCGAGCACCACGCCCTCGACGGCACCCGGCCCCGCGTCCCGGTGGAGGGCGGCGACCTGCACCAGGCCGAGGGACAGGTTCACCAGCAGGCCGATGCCGAAGGCGGGCAGCAGCTCCCAGCTCCGCGACGGCGCGACGTCGTGCGGACGGTCACCGGGCTTGTACGTGGCGAGCACCAGAGCCAGGACCAGCAGGACGAGCACGGGTGCGAGGTAGAGCGGCACCTGCAACGACGCCACGACGAGAGCACCGCCGACGACGGGGCCGAGCAGGCCGGCCAGTCCCTGGGCCGCACCGACGAGACCGACGGCGGTCGTGCGCGCGGTGACCCCGGGGGCCGAGGTGCCGGCGACGGCCAGCGCGACGACCGGCAGGGCGGCGAGGCCGGCGCCGAACAGGAAGCCGCGGAACACCAGCAGGAAGATGAACGCCACCTCGGGCGCCAGGGTCTCGCCGGCGGCGAACGTGACCGCGGCGGCGTGGCCCACCAGACCGAACAAACCCAGGCCGAGGCCCGCGACCAGCACGGGACGGGGTCCGGCGGCGTCGAGCAGCAGGCCCCAGAGCGGGGAGGCGAGGGTGATCGCCGCGGACGACACCGCGAAGACGAGTCCCAGCTGGGACGCGCTGAGCCCGAGGTCGATCGAGACGGGGCCGAGGAGCGAGATGACCATCTGGTGCACCGACTGCACGACCAGCAGTGCGATCAGCGGCAGCGTCAGCGTTCTGGGCACGCGGTTCCCCCTGGAGTGCGGCGGAGTCGTGAGAGTAGTTCAGTTCGGTGAACAGTTGGTTTGGAAGTCGATGTAGTCGGGTAACCGCCCGCGGAACTGATCAACTGACCGAGGAGCGGTTTGGCTCGCGACCAGGCAGCGTGGACGGGTGAGGCGGCGGACCTGCCCCTGGGCAGGCAACGGCCGTCGCTCGCGGCCGTCCGGCGCTGGGTGCGCCTGGAACTGGTGCGGGAGGACGCCGACGCGGTCGCGGACGTGCTGCTGGTGGTGAACGAGCTCGTCAGCAACGCGTACCGGTACACGTCGGAACCGTCGTTCCTGCGCGTCGTCGTGGAGACGTCCAGGATCCGCGTCGAGATCGCGCACGACGCGCGTGCCAACCCGCCGCTGCGCAAGGTCTCCCGGCCGCAGCGCGGGTACGGTCTGGTCCTGGTGGCCCGGCTGTCCGACCGCTGGGGCGTCGACAGGGCCCACGGCGGCACCGTGGTCTGGGCGGACCTGCCGAGGGTGCTGTGAGTGAAGTTCGCCGTGTTTCGATTTGCGCGTCTGTGGGTATGGAACCTCCAGCCCTGCACGAAGAGGGCGCGGGGAGAGGCTGATGGGTATCGCAGGACGGTCCAGCGAACGACTGGACCTGGTCCTACCGGAGGGGGGCTTGCCGCTCGCCGACGTGCGGGCGGAGGTTCGTCGACTCCTGCGGGGGATGCACGAGAACGTCGTGGTCGACGTGATGGTCGTGGCCACGGAGCTCGTGAGCAACGCGTACCACCACGCCGCCCCTCCCCGGCGTGCCCGCATCCTCTGCCTGCCGGAGCGCGAGGTTGTGCGCGTGGAGGTCGACGACGGCACGCCCGGCCGGTTCCCGCAGCTCGGGCGGATCGGGTTCCTGGGGCGCCGGCAGCGGGGTCTGCTGCTGGTCAACGGCCTGGCGCAGGTGTGGGGGCACAACCGGTTCCCCGACCTCAAGACCGTGTGGGCGGACGTCTCCTCGGTCAGGTGAGGGTTTTGACCACGTAGGCGGCGGCTTCGGCGACGAGGGCCTCGTCGTACTTCGCGTCCGCTTCCTGCTTGCTGGACATGACCGCGATCAGCAGCGGTTCCCGGCCGGGCGGCCACACGACTGCGATGTCGTTGACGGTGCCGTACGAGCCGGTGCCGGTCTTGCTCGCGACCCTGCTGCCCGCGGGCACCCCGGCCCGGACGCGCCTGGCGCCGGTGACGGATCGTTCCAGCAGGTCGTTGAGGAAGTCGCGCTTGTCGCGGGGCAGGGCGTCACCGAGCACGAGCCGCCGGTAGTCGGTGCCGAGCGAGCGCGGGGTGGCGGTGTCGCGCGGATCGCCGGGCACGGCCGAGGTGATGTCCGGCTCGATCCGGTCCATGCGGGTCTCGGTGTCGCCGAGCTCGCGCAGGTACCTCGTGAGCTCCGCGGGACCGCCGAGGTCGCGCAGCAGCAGGTTGCCGGCGGTGCCGTCGCTGTGGCGGACCGCCGCGTCGCACAGGTCGCGCAGCTTCATGCCCGTCCCGACGTTCCGCCGGGTGATCGCCGAGCTCTTCATGAGGTCGGCCTCGGTGTAGGTGACGACGGTGTCGAGGTGCGCCATCGGGTTGCGGTGCAGGACAGCCGCGGCGGCGAGACCCTTGAACGTCGAGCAGAACGCGAACCGCTCGTCCGCCCTGTGCTCGACCGTCCTGCCCGTGTCGCTCACCGCGTACACGCCCAGGCGCGCGTCGAACTTCTTCTCCAGTTCGACCAGCGCGTCGTGCCGCACGGGCGCCGCACTGGTCGTGGCGGCCGTGCTGGTGGGCGTGGTCGGTGCCGCGGTCCGGGGTGCCGGTGGGGTGGCGCAGCCGGCGAGCGGGAGGAGGGCGAGCATTTTCAGGACTGCGCGTCGATCCGTCACCCGTCCACCGTATTTGATCTCGGCAGCGCGAGGTGTGCGCGGTCGCTGCGCAGGAAGACCGCCGACCGGGCGACCGCCTGGCCGCGCGGGTCGTGGCTCAGCCACGTGACGGACAGGAGCGGGGTGGCCGCTCGGACCCCCAGCCGGGCGGCGACGTGAGGTGTGGCCAGAGCGGTCGCGCACTGCGGTTGTGCGGCGCTCTCGAAGCCGTAGGTGTCCCTGAGGAACTTCGGCAGCGGGGTGGTGCGGTCGTAGAGACGGGCGAGGCCGGGGAACCGGGAGGCGCGCAGGGACGCCGACCGCACGCCGACCGGCTCGTCGCCGTGCACCAGCACCGATTCGACGACGACCAGGTCCTGTGCCGCCGGCCGGACCGTGGTCGACTCGCGGGTGGCGACGTCGCGGACCAGGGCGTCGAGGCCCAGCCGGTGCACGGGCCTGCGCGGTGCGACGGCGGTGCCCCGGCGCCCCGCCCCGCGCACGAGCCTGCCCTCCAGCACGAGCTCGTCCAGCGCCTTGCGGATGGTGGCGCGGGACATGCCGAAGAGGTCGGACAGCACGCGCTCCGGGGGGAACGGCGTGTTGTCCTGCCGTTCGTTCAGCAGGTCGAGGAGCTTGGCCTTGGCCTGGTAGTAGCGCGGGACGGGCACGCCCCGACGCTAGGGCCGGGCGATAACCGGCGACTCATCGTGCTTCTCGTGCGTCCGGCACGGAGCCGATTTCCTCGTAGATCCGGACGGCCTGCGCCCTGTCGCCCGCCAGGTACGCGGTGGCGGCGTCACGCCAGCGCGACCACGACACCCCCGCGAGGCTTTCCGGGCCGTGCCCGGCTCTGGCGAGCACGATCGGCAGGCCCGCCCCGACGAGCCCGGTGATCTGGCGGCCGGGCAGCGACGTCAGCAGTTCGCCGACCTCCGGCCGTTCCCCGTGGTGCAGCGCGACGCGGGCCTGGAGCACGAGCGGGTGCTGCAGTTCGCCGGGATGGTCCTTCGCCCTGGCGAGGCGCAGCGCCGTGCGGGCGTCCTCGGTGGCACCGGCGAGGTCACCGGCCAGCAGCCGGACGCGGCCGCGGTCGGCGTGGAGGTGGGACTGACCGGGGGAGAGGGCGATCGACCCGTCGAGGGTCGCCAGCGCCTCGGTGAGGCGGCCGTCCCAGAACAGCTCGGCGTACTGCGACGAGTCGAGCCACGAGAGCGTGTAGCTGTCGCCGCGGCGCAGCGCGTCCACCCTGGCCCCGGTTCTCGTGGCGAGCCGCTCGCCGAGGTCGCCGAGCACGGAGTGGGCGGTGCTCAGGTTGAACAGGCAGAGGCTGGGGGAGACCCCGGCCGCGCGGCGTTCCGCCACGGCCTGCCGCAGGTCGTCGAGACCGCCGCGGTCGCCCTGCTCGACCCTGGCCAGTCCCCGCGCCTCCAGGGCGATGGCGCGGTCCTCTCCCGTCGCCGCCGCGAGGGCCGCCTCCGCGGCGGTGACCGCCTCGTCCGGCCTGCCCGCCAGCGTCAGGGAGTGGGCGAGGTGGGCCTGGACACCGGACACGCGGTCACCGGGGCCGGCCCGCGCGAGGAACTCGACGGTCCGGTCGAGGTGTCGTCCGGCCGCCGCGTGGTCGCCGCGGTGCCACGCGGCTTTCCAGGACGCCCGGGACGCCTCCGCCGCGCCGGCGAAGTCCCCCGCGCGGAGGTGGAGCGCGATGGCCTCGGCCAGCTCGTCGAGGCCGCCGCCGTTCCAGGCGAGGCTCGACCCCAGCAGCGCCAGCAGCTCGACCCGGTCGGGCAGGCCCGGCGGGCAGACCGCGAGGGCGGCGCGGTAGCAGCGGATCGCGGTGTCCCTCGCGGCCAGTGCGCTCGCCCGGCGGCCCGCGTCCGTGAGAGCTGTTCGCGCCGCTCGTCCCATGATGTCGCACGGGCGTCCGGAAGCTTCCGCGAGCCACACGGCTTCCTGGTAGTGGTGCGCCAGCAGGGGAACGTGCTCCAGCGGCAGCGCCCGCACCCACTCCGCGGCGCGGTAGTGCTTCATCGCCTTGGTGCCGCGCGGCACCCGGTCGTAGGCGACGTCGCGCACCAGCACGTGGCTGAACGCGTACTCGACCTCGCCGACGACGTTGCTGGTGGTCCGGCGCCGCAGGAAGTCGCGTTGCCGCAACACCTCCAGGCAGCGCGAGACCTCGGCGACGTCACGTTCCGCGACCATCGCGACCGCGCCGGGCCAGACCGTCGAGCCGATGACCGCCGCGTCCTGCAGCACGGCCTTCTCGCGCGGCGGCAACGAGTCCAGCCGCGCGCCGATGACACTCTGCACGGTGTCCGGGAGGGCGTCCGGCGCGCCGTCGCGGAGCATGCGGACGTACTCGCCGGCGAACAGCGGGTTGCCCGCCGATCGCCGCAGGAGCGCCGGCAGGTCGGCGGTCACGTCGTGCTGGCTCAGCAACGCTTCCAGCAGCAGGGTGGTGTCCTCTTCGGACAGTGCGCCGACCGCCAGGGTGCCGCGCCAGTCCGGGCGGCGGTGCAGGAGCTCCGGTCGTGCGGTCATGAGCACCAGCAACGGCACGTCATCGGTGCTGTCCGTGAGACCGTGCAGGAAGTCCAGCAACAGGTCTTCGGCCCAGTGGACGTCCTCGACGACCACGACGAGCGGTTCCGCGGCGAGCTGCTCGACGAACCTCCGCCACGCCATCAGCACGTCACCACCGCGCGGGCTCACCCCGACCAGCGCGGACAGCTGCGTGACCAGCCAGGGGTCGTCGGTGACCGCCTCGATCTTCGCGACGACCACGTCGGCCGGGTCGGTGTCGAAGATCCGGGCGTGGGCCCGCACGATCTCGGCGAGCGGGGCGAAGGCGTCGTTGCGGACGAACGGCGGGGTGCGTCCCGTGAGGGTTCTCCTGCCGGTCGCGAACTCCTTGACGAGCCTGCTCTTGCCCGCTCCCGGTTCGCCGACCAGCGTGACCGCGCTCGGGCGGCTCGCGGTGACCGTTCGGTGGTGGACCTCGGTCAGGTGGGCTGTGTGCCTTGCGCGGCCCACGAACGGGGTGTCGTCGTCCACCGGGGCGAGCAGCCGTTCCGTCACCGGGCAGGTCTTCACCTCGTTCGTGCTCGTGCTCTCCAACAGGCGCAGGGCGGCGTCCAGCACGGTGCCGCCGACCTCGACGCGGTCGCCGGACGTCACGAGCGCCGGGCCGGTGGACACCGCGGCCGCGGCGGGGTGCCCGCCGATGATCTCCCCGGCGGCGCGGACCGCCCGTGCGGCGTCGTCTTCCCTGTTGACCGGGGCGCCGAACGCCGCGCAGACCGTCGAGCCGAGCGTGGTGACCGTGGTCCCGCCCATCGCCTCGATCCGCTCCTTGACCTGGGCGACGGCGGTTTCGAGCCGCTCGTCGGCGGCTTCGCCCTCTCCCCGCTGGTGCAGGCGGACCACCAGGACGCTGACCTTCTTGCGTTCCAGCAGGGGCGGTGCCGCCGGCGTGGTGATCATCAGCGCCGGATCCCGGGTGAGGATCGCCCGGTGCAGGCCGGCGAGTTCGCGGCTCGGGGCGATGCCGAGTTCGTCGACGAACCTGTTGTGCGCGTTGCGGTACACCGCCAGTGCGTCCGCTTGCCTGCCGGATCTGCAGAGAGCCAGCATCAGGTGGGCTTGCAGGCGTTCGCGCAGCGGGTGGTCGCGGGTCAGCGCTCGCAGTTCCGGGATGATCTCGTGGTGGCGGCCCGCCGCCAGCTCCGCTTCGAACCTGTCCTCGACGGCCTGGTCGTGCAGGCTGGTGATCTCGGTCAGGGCCGGCCAGGTGACGCCCTCGGCGGCCAGGTCCGCGAGGACCGGGCCCCTCCAGAGGGCCAGGGCCGCGCGCAGGGTGGTGGCGGCCTGGTCCGGGGTGGGGGACCCGGCGGCGTGGCGCAGGGCGGTCCGGAACCGGTGCAGATCGACGGCGGCCGGGTCGGTGTTCAGCTGGTAGCCCGGCTTGCGGGTGGTGATGTCCAGACCGGCCTTGCGGAGCGCGGAGATCGCGTTGAGCAGGATCCCCCTGGCTGTCGGGGGTTGTTCGTGCGGCCAGATCGCCGTGGTCAGCTCGGTGGTCGGGACCGTGCGGTTCGCGTTGAGCAGGAGGTAGGCGAGGGCCGCTCGGCGGGTGAAGCCGCCGAGGTGCTGGTCTCTGCCGTCGAGGTGGACCCGCAGGGGGCCCAGGACGGCGAACTCCGCGGACATTGGTTCGGACCATACCGGGGATTCGCGGTGTACGGGTTTGCCGCCTTCGGGATGGCGGGCTTGTGGGCTCGGTGAACCGGTGCCATGTTGGGGGTGACGTACCGGCTGGTCCTCTGGGTGGGGAGATCACGGATGCGGCGAACGGCGGGGCTGGGGCTGCTGGCGGTGTGCGGGTTGCTGGCGGGGTGCCTGGGGCAGACGCGAAGTGGTGATCAGGCGCGCAACGCCGACGCCAAGGAGATCACGCTGACGATCGTGGCCAACGCGGTGTCGGGCGGGAAGAACGCCCGTGGGGCCGGGTGGTTGCAGAACTGGGTGATCCCGCGGTTCACCGAGCTGCAGAAGGCCAAGGGTGTGACGGCCACCGTGCGGTTCGAGCAGAACGGGGCCGGGGACGAGGACTACAGGACCAAGGTCGCGCTCGACCTCAAGACCGGGGGCGGGGGCGACGTCGTCGAGATCGACGGCATCTGGCTCGGGGAGTTCGCGCAGGCCGGGCAGATCAAGCCGCTGGACGAGGTCGTCGGCGACGTGGCCTGGGACGGGTGGGAGCAGATCCCCGACGCCGTGCAGGGGCTGGGGGAGTTCGACGGCAAGCGGTACGGGGTGCCCATGGGCACGGACGGGCGCGTGCTGTTCTTCAACAGGAAGCTGTTCGCGCAGGCCGGGTTGCCGGTGGAGTGGCAGCCGCGGTCGTGGCAGGACGTGCTCGACGCCGGGGCGAAGCTGAAGGGGCTGCCGGGGGTCACACCGATCCAGCTCAACGCCGGGACCGCGATGGGCGAGGCGACGACCATGCAGGGCGTGCTGCCCGCGCTGGCGGGCGCGGGGCGGCCGATCTACGAGAACGGCAAGTGGCAGGGGGACTCCGCCCAGCTCAAGGACGTGCTCGAGCTGTACCGGAAGGTGTACGGGGGCGGGCTCGGGGATCCCGTGCTGCAGCAGGAGGCCAAGGGGCGGGACCGGTCGTTCCAGCTGTTCAGCGAGAACAGGATCGGGATCCTGCTGGAGAGCGACTACTTCTGGCGGTCCGTGGTGGAGCCGCGCAACGGCGTGGCCAGGATGGCGGACCGCGACACCGCGGTCGGGTGGGCGCTCATCCCGGCCAGGCAGGCCGGGGCCGGTGTGGGTGGGCAGGACTTCGTGAGCATGTCCGGGGGCGGGGTGCGGGTGATCAACCCGAACACGAAGTACCCGAAGCAGGCCTGGGAGTTCCTGCGGTTCCTCAACTCCGCGGAGGCCGTGAAGGAGTCGCTGGCCGGTACGGCGCAGCTCACCCAGCGGCAGGACGTCAACGACGAGGTGCTCGGGGGCGACCCGATGCTGACGTTCGTCTCGGAGAAGGTCCTGCCCATCACGCGCTACCGGCCCGGGTTGGCGGACTACCCGAAGGTGTCCGCGGCGTTGCAGCAGGCCACGGCGGACGTGGTCGCCGGGAGGAGTCCCGATGAGGCGGCCGGTGCGTACCGGGCGGCGCTGGTGAAGGCCGTCGGCGAGGGCAACGTTGGATAGCTCCGGGCTGGGCGTCCGGCGCGCCGCCGCGTTCGTGGCGCCCGCGCTGCTGCTGATCGGGGTCTTCCTGGTCTTCCCGGCGCTGTGGACGTTGTACATCGGCATCACGGACTACCGGCTCACCGGGCCGGCCGCGGCGAACCCGCGGGTGGTCGGGGTGGACAACCTCGTCGAGGCCGTGCGGGACCCGCTGTTCACGAACTCGGTGTGGCTCACGGCGATGTTCGTGCTGGGGTCCGCGGTCGTCGGGCAGAACGTGCTCGGGTTCGGACTGGCCTGGCTGCTGCGGACCATGCGGCCCGGGGTGCGGCGGCTCGTCGAGGGGCTGGTGCTGCTGTCGTGGATCCTGCCGGGCACGGTGGTGGCGTACCTGTGGTTCGCGGTGCTGAGCCGCGACACCGGGACGCTCGGGGTGCTGCTCGGGTCGCCGGAGACGGCGTGGCTGGTGCAGTACCCGATGACCAGCCTGATCATCTTCAACGTGTGGCGCGGGACGGCGTTCTCGATGCTGCTCTACACCTCGGCGCTGGCCGCGGTGCCGCCGTCGCAGCTGGAGACCGCGCGGCTGGCGGGCGCGTCCGGGTGGCAGACCGTGCGGGACGTGGTGTTCCCGCACATCCGCGGGCACGTGCTGACGAACACGCTCCTGATCAGCCTGTGGACGGCCAACGACTTCACGCCGTTCCTGCTGACCGCGGGCGGGCCGAACCACCGGTCCGAGGTGCTGCCGGTGCTCATCTACCGGCAGGCGCTGGAGAGCGGCCAGCTCGGGTACGCGTCGGCGCTGTCGATCCTGCTGCTGGTGGGCAACCTGGCCATCGCGCTCGTGTACCTGCGGTTGCTGCGGAGGCGCACGTGAGTCCGCTGTGGATCATCCGCCGGATCGGTTTCTACGTGCTGGTCTCGGTGGTGCTGGCGTTCTTCGCGGTGCCGATGCTGTGGCTCGCCTCGGCGCCGTTCGACGCGAAGCCGGGGCTGGGGCTGCGCTGGCCGGACTGGACCTTCTCGAACGTCGTGGCGACCTTCGAGCACCCGTACGCGCTGACGTCGCTGGGGAACTCCCTGGTGTTGTGCGTCGTCGCGACCGTGGTGACGACGGTGCTCGCCGCGCTGGCGGCCTACGCGCTGTCGCGGGTGCGGATCCCCGGCCGGGACCTGCTGCTGTACCTGCTGTTGCTGCTGTCGAGCGTGGTGACGGGCACGGCGGCGATGGTGCCGATCTTCGTGATGATGCTGCAGCTCGGGCTGATCAACTCGCAGTTCGGCACGGCGCTCGTGATCGCGGGCGGCCTGCTGCCCGCGGCCATCTTCATCCTCAAGGACTTCGTGGACGCCGTGCCGCGCTCGTACGAGGAGTCGGCGCGGGTGTTCGGCGCCTCGCCGCGGCAGGTGCTGAGCCACGTGGTGCTGCCGGTGGCGCGGCCGGGGGTGGCGACGATCTTCGTGTGGGCGTTCGTCAACGCCTGGGGCAACTTCCTGCTGCCGTTCCTGCTGCTGCGCGACGTCGGCCGGCAGCCGGCGGCGGTGCTGTTGCGGACGCTCTACGACGAGGGCGGGAGCGCCGACCTGACGGTGATCCCGGTGTTCTCGCTGCTGTACTCGATCCCGGTGGTCGTGCTGTACCTGTTCGTGAACAAGCGGTACGGGTTCCGATTCCACGGAGGCATCAAGAGCTGATGGCGAGCATCACTGCCGAGGGCCTGTCGACCGTCTACCCCGGCGGGGTGCGGGCGGTGGACGACCTGGACCTCGAGATCGCCGACGGCGAGCTGTTCGCCCTGCTCGGACCCTCCGGCTGCGGCAAGACGACGCTGCTGCGCACCATCGCGGGACTGGAGGCGGCGACCGGCGGTGCCGTGGCGATCGGCTCGCGGGACGTCACCCGGCTGCAGCCCGGTGACCGCCGGGTGGCGATGGTGTTCCAGGACTACGCGCTGTTCCCGCACATGACGGTCGCCGAGAACATCGCCTACCCGTTGCGGGTGCGGGGCGCGGCGAAGTCCGCGCAGCGGGAGACGGCCGCCAGGACCGCCGCCGGGCTGAGCCTCGACGGGCTGCTCGGACGTCGGCCGGGCCAGCTGTCGGGCGGCCAGCAGCAACGGGCGGCGCTCGCCCGCGCGGTCGCCGGGTCGGCCGAGGTGCTGCTGCTCGACGAGCCGCTGTCCAACCTGGACGCCCGGCTGCGGCTGGAGGCGCGGACGTTCCTCAAGAAGCTGCAACGGGAGCTGGCGCTGACGACGGTGTTCGTCACGCACGACCAGGCCGAGGCACTGGCGCTGGCCGACCGGATCGCCGTGATGGACGCCGGGCGGATCCGCCAGCTCGGCACACCGCGCGAGGTGTTCCAGCGACCCGCGGACACGTTCGTGGCGAACTTCATCGGCTCCACGCCCATGAACCTCGTGCCGCGCGGCTCGGAGATCATCGGCGTGCGGCCGGAATACCTGGCACCGGCGGAGGAGGGGCTGTTCACCGGTGTCGTGTCCATTGTGGAGAACCTCGGCGTGACGTCGCTGGTGACGCTGGACTGCGGCGACGACCAGATCGGGTACGTCGTGCCGGAGGACGGCGAACCGCCGGTCGGCACCACGGTGACGGTGGACGCCCCGCCCGCACGTGTTCTGAGCTACGACAGGGAGACCGGCCTACTCGTGAGGTGACGCCCGATGTTCCAGACCGACGGCTACGAGACGTACGAGAGCGTGCTCGCCCCAGACCGGTTCGAGGCGCTGGCGGCGCACTTCGAGGCCAAGCTGGCGGCCCTGCCGCGAGGACGGCGTCCCGAGCACATGGACGTGCCGCACCTGACCGATCCGGCGCTGTTCGAGTGGCTGCTGGACCCGGACGTGCTGGACCTCGTCGAGTCGCTCATCGGGCCCGACATCGCGCTGTTCTCGTCGCACTTCATCTGCAAGCCCGCCGGCGACGGCCGGCCCGTGCCGTGGCACCAGGACGCGCACTTCTGGCGCGGCAGCCTGGACCCGGCCGGTGACGCCATCACCGTCTGGCTCGCGATCGACCCGTCGACCACCGAGAACGGCTGCCTGCGGGTGATCCCCGGCAGCCACCTCGCCGCCGCCGAGCACACGGGCAGCGCCGACCCGTTCTTCAACCGGGAGACGGTGGTCGACGAGTCGCTCGCCGTCGACGTGGAACTGGAGCGCGGGGCGTGCAGCGTCCACTCGGCGATGCTCGTGCACGGGAGCCCGCCGAACCGCAGCACTTCCAGGCGGTGCGGCTACACGATGCGGTACGTGCCGACGACCGTGCGCTTCCTGCGGGCGGACGGCCACCGGATCTACCTCGCCCGCGGGCGCGACCACGCCGGCAACACCTACAGCTCGCCCGGGAGCCCTTGAGCACAGTCGAGCCGGAGCTCGTCGCCTTCGGGCGCGGCACCGCCTGACGACCGGCAGGGTCAGCCGAAGGTGAGAACGCCCTGGGCGGCCGGCTGCAGCGTCCCGACCTCGGCCTCGCTGACCTTGAGCGAGCTGGTGTCGGCGATCGGCCGGCCGTCCGTGCCGATGAAGGTGACCTCGGCCGGTGTCGCCCCGGGCAGCTCGGCGGTCATCGACCCGATGGCGACCGAGCCGGCCTCGTCGCCGACGTCGAGCTGCACGCCGGCGAACGCGGTCCTGCCCGGCTCCAGGGTGATCGACGGGCCCTCGCCGGGCACGAGCTTCTGCTCGACCGGGATGGCGGCGAGCTCGTCCGCGGGGGTGGTGAACGAGAGCTTCGGCCAGCCCTGGAACGTGAGCGGCGTCGTGCCCTCGTTCGTCACGGTGAGCAGGCCCAGGCCGGGCTTGCCCTGCAGGGTCAGCTCGGCCTTGAGCGTCGGTTCGCGCTTGTCGGACGCCGTCGCGGACGTCGACGCGGGGGACCGCGAGGTCTGCTGGGCCGCCGGGCCGGGCGTCGGCGTCGCGCAGGCCGTGGCGGCGATCGCGAGAACAACGGCGAGAACGGTGACACGCATTGGCTTACCCCTTGGCCGGCCGGTGACTGATGTTGATCATCGCCGAGTAACCGGCCCGTCACCGGGCAAACCGCCGTCGCCCGATCGTGTGGTCAGAGGGTGGCGGTCCGCACCGCCTTCGCCATGGCCTCGAAACCCTTGTCACCGGGGTGCAGGTGGTCGCCCTCGTCGTAGTCCGGCCTGATCCGCTGCGGGTCCGCCGGGTCGCGGACGACCTGGTCGAAGTCGGCGACCGCGTCGAAGTCGGGACTGGTGCGGATGAACGCGTTCACGGCCTGCCGCACCGACTCGAGCTCCTCGGTGTAGCTGTTCCAGCCCTTGAACGGTGTGATGGTCGCGCCGACGACCCGCAGGCCGCGGTCGTGCGAGCGCTGGGCGATCTGCTTCAGCGCCGCGATGATCCGGGCCGGATCGGTCTGGTGCGGCGTCTGCTGGATGTCGTTGATGCCCTCGAACACGATCACCGAGCGGACGCCGGACTGGGTGAGCACGTCGCGGTTCAGCCTCGCCTGTGCGTTGGGACCGGACGAGCCGCCGTCGAGCAGGAGCCGGTTGCCGCTGATGCCCGCGTTCAGCACGCCCAGCCGGGTGTGGACGCGGTCGGCGAGCTGGTCGGGCCAGCGCAGGTTCGCGCCCCACGTCGAGTTCGCGCCGTCGGTGATCGAGTCGCCGAGGGCCACCACGCTGCCCTTCAACGTCGACGAGCGCACGTCCACGCCCGAGACGTAGTGCCAGCTCGTCGTGCGTTCGCGGTAGGCGGCCGCGGACTCGTCGGCCGTGTGGTTGCCCTCGCGGGTGAAGTACGAGTTCTGCATGGCCAGCTGGTGGTGCGTGACGGGGCCGCCGGGCTCGGGCGTGTGGACGCTCACGAGCAGGTCGGAGTCCGCCGGGACGGTCAGCGCCACGCCGTCGCTCACCACGTCGGCACCGGGTGGAGCCGTGACGGACCGGGAGCCGCCGAACGTGAGCGTGCGCATCGTGCCGGGCAGCGCCAGCGGCGTGTCCGGGCCTGCCGCACGCGCCACCGTGACCTGGCCGAACACGACGGGCGTGCGGCCGTAGGCGTTGGAGAGGCGGACGCGGATCTCCTTGCCGCCCGCGCTGACGTGCACGATGTTGCGGATGGAGTGGTCGACGTAGCCGTTGTCGGTCCCCGGCACGGCCGAGGACGGCGCCGCCGCCCAGGTGCCGACCCATCGGGGCGGTGCGGCCTGGGCGGGAGAGGCCGCGGCCACGAGCAACGCCACCGCCAGCAGGAAACGCGTCATGTCCTCGACCTTGGCAGCGCTTTCACGCGTCCGGTAGCCGCCGATCTCCGGATCTATGCTGTGCTGCGTGTGGAACGGGGCGGAGTACCAGCGGAGGTTCGACTCGCTCGCCGAGTCGGGGATGGACGTGCACGGCGAGGCGACGTTCGTGCGCGCGTACGAACCGAAGACCGTGCTGGACGCGGGCTGCGGCACCGGGCGCGTCGGGATCGAGCTCGCGCGGCACGGCATCGAGGTCGTCGGCGCGGACCTCGACGCCTCGATGCTCGACTACGCGCGCGAGCAGGCACCGCACATCACCTGGGTGCGGTCCGACCTGGCCGAGCTCGACCTCGGGCGCACGTTCGACGTGGTCGTCATGGCGGGCAACGTGCCGCTGTTCACCGCACCCGGCACGCAGGACGCGCTCGTCGCGGGCGTCGCGCGGCACGTGGGCGGCGTGCTGGTCGCCGGGTTCAGCCTGGACCGCGGGTACACCGCCGAGCAGTACGACGAGCACTGCGCGCGAGCGGGCCTGCGGCTGGTCGAGCGGTTCGCGACGTGGGACCGCACACCGTTCGGGGGCAACGACTACGCGGTGTCCGTCCACCGTCCCGACAGGACAGAGGGCTAGGGGAGCGCGTACGCCTGCGTTGCCGCTTCGGCGAAGTCCCCGGTGAGCGGGTCGTCCTCGCGCCACGCGATCAGGACGGGCTGGGCGGCAGGCCGGCCAGCGGGACGACGACCAGCTCGTCGCCGAGGTCGTGACCGAGCGGCGCGAGACCGACGGATCCGTTCCACAGCACGGATTGCACGCACTCCTGCACGGCGCGGACGGTCGGGCCACCGCGGGGCGCGCCACCGTTCCAGTAGTCGCGCCAGACCGGGTCCGTGCCCTCCGGGGGTCTCGCGGTGCTGGAGGACGTCCGGGACCACCTGCGGGAGCTGCGCGGCGAGACGTGGCGGCGGCGCTCCGCCCCGGCCTCGCCGAGGTCGTGGCGGAGGTGCGGGTCGTGCTGGTCGAGCGGCACCCGGAGTGGGCGGGGCGGGAGTGGATCGAGCCAGGGGTGGGCTGCCTCTGCTCGAATAATTTGTCCGCTTGATGACTTCAGTGTTGACTAAAAAAAAGATTCTCGCCGAGGCGGGCGCGGATGACCTTCTTGGGCGCGCACAACGTCCAAGCGCCTATGACGAGCTCCGTCATCTCCTCGACCTCCGGCTCGGCCATGCGGGCGTGCACCCGCTGGAAGCGCATGTCGGACCGGCTCGGGAACGCGAACTTGACCGGATCGCTCGCGACGAGCGCCTCCCGTTCCTCGCGCGGGTGGCCGAAGCCGAGCACCGTCTCGTCGCGGGACAGCGCCGCGAGGACGATCTGGCCGCCGCGGAACTTCACACGATCGCGGATCAGGTGCTTGGTGGTGCGGGGCAGGGTCAGCGCGACGGCGCGGATCTTGGCGGTGGTGACCGGAATCCTCCTCGTGGCGCTGTCCCGTGTCTCGTCACTCTGGGTGGCAGGTGCAATTGCAAGCCGTTGGCAATTCCGAATTCGGCAACGGGAACGAATCGGACAATAGCGATCTGGAACTTCGCAGTTCATCATTTCTCTGTCCGGCTCCAGTTGTTGTGGTGACAACTTCTGTCGCTTGTCCCCGCGCTGTGAGCTGCTCTGATGTTTCGGATTGCCCCTTTTGGCCCACTACTGTCGAAGGTGTTATTCCAATCAAGACAGGGGAATGAAATCCCGGTGTGAGAGTGCGAACACACTCCACTTCCCCATTTCACTCGATCGGGTGAAAAGTGGTGCGATGAACCTCAAGCGTTCCCTTCCGGGGCTTCTTCCGCTCGTGCTCACCGCCTCGTTCTTCGCCGTCGGCTCCGCCGAGTCGGCCACCCCGACGCAGAGCCCGATCAACGTCACGCCCCACGCGATCCGGCTCGACCCGCACGCGGCGAAGCTCGACGTGACCTACGGCCACTCCGCCCTGGAGTTGAAGTACGTCCGCAAGGACGCGGCCAAGGCTGACGGCTGCACCACCCGCGACCACGAGGAGACGGAGGAAGCGGAGGTCGAGCCGGGCGCGGGCCACGTCACCGTGGCCGGCACCCGCTACGACCTGGTGCAGTTCCACTTCCACACGCCGTCCGAGCACCAGTTCGGCGGCCGCGGCACCCCGCTCGAGATGCACCTCGTGCACCGCAGTGCCGCCGGCAAGCTGCTGGTGGTCGGCGTCCCGCTCGTCGTCGGCTCCCACTCGGTCGTGGACGACGTGCTGGCGACGCTGTCACCTGAGTGCGGCGAGCCGGTCGAGATCGAGCCCGTCGACCTCAACCGCCTGCTGCCCCCGGGACACCACACGCTGCACTACACGGGCTCGCTGACCACGGCGCCGTTCACCGAGGGCGTCGAGTGGTACCTGACCGGCCCGCAGCACGTGACGGCGGCGGCGATCGCCCGCTTCCAGGGGCTGTTCACCACCGGCAACGCCCGTGAGCCGCAGCCGCTCAACGGCCGGACGATCGTCGAGGTGCCGCGGATCTGACGACTGGGTGCTCGGTGGGCCGGTCCCGGGGTCGGGGCCGGCCCTTCGGCTTGTGGGGCTCGGGGTGAGGAGTGGGGGAGCCGGCGGTGAGGTCCGGCCGGGGCTGCTCGGGGTGGGGCTGCGCGGGTGGTGGTGGTGGTGGTGGCGCGACCAGGGTGGCGCGACCGGGATGTCGCGCGAGGATGGGCCGGGCGCGAGGGGGTGGCGCGACCGGGGTGGCGCGCGAGGATGGGCCGGGTGCGAGAGGGTGGCGCGACGGTGGGCTGGGCGTGAGAGCGGGCCGGGCCCTGGGGCGGGTTCACAGTGGCGCCGGTGCCGGTATTCCTCGACCGCCGTGTGAGCATCGGCACCGCTCCGGAGCCTTCTGAAGCGCGTCAGAAGGACCGTAGGATCGATGCAGTAGCTAACTAATCTGCCCGCCACCTGTCTGGGGAAGCCTTGAACACCACCCGCGCCATGACCGCGCTCGCGCTCGGCGGGTTCGGCATCGGGACGACCGAGTTCGCGACGATGGGTCTGCTGCCGCAGATCGCGGAGACGTTCGGCATCCCCGACTACGAGGCGGGCCACGCGATCAGCCTGTACGCCGCGGGTGTCGTCGTCGGTGCGCCGTTGATCGCGGTCTTGGGCGCCAAGTTGCCGCGCAAGGGCATGCTGATCGGTCTGATGATCGCGGTCGCGCTCGGCAACGGGCTCTCGGCGGCCGCCCAGGACAAGACGCTTCTGCTCATCGCGCGGTTTGTCGCGGGGCTGCCGCACGGTGCGTTCTTCGGCATCGCGGCGGTCGTCGCCGCGGCGCTCGTTGCTCCCGAACGGCGTGGTACGGCTGTTGCGCGCGTAATGGTCGGTCTCACCGTGGCGAACCTTGTCGGCGTACCGCTTGCCACTGCGGCGGGGCAGCAGATCGGCTGGCGCACGGCCTACCTCGCGGTCGCGGTGATCGCCGTGATCACCGCGCTGGCGATCGCGGCCTGGGTGCCGCGGGTGCCGAAGGTCGAGGGCGCGTCGATGAAGGCCGAGGTGCGGGCGTTCGGCCGGCCGACGGTGTGGTTCGCGATCTTCACCGGCATGATCGGCTTCGGCGGCATGTTCGCCGTCTACTCCTACGTCGCGCCGCTCACGACCGAGGTCGGCGGGCTGCCGGCGGGCGCGGTGCCGTGGGTGCTCGCGGTGTTCGGCCTCGGCATGACGCTCGGCGCGACGTTCGGCGGCCGGTTCGTGGACCGGTCGGTGACGGGCTCGGTGTTCGGCGGGCTGGTCGCGGTCTGCGTGATCCTCGTGCTGTTCGGGCTCACCGCGACCGTTCCGGTGCTGCTGTTCGCGTTCCTGTTCCTGCTGGGCTTCACCATCCAGATCCTCGCGGCGGCGCTGCAGATCAGGCTGATGGACGCCTCACCCGACGCGCCGTCGCTCGCGGCCTCGTCGAACCACTCGTCGCTCAACGTCGCGAACGGCGCGGGCGCGTGGCTCGGCGGCCTGGCCATCGCGGCGGGCTGGGGCTACACCTCGACGGCGTGGGTCGGCGTGGCCCTGTCGCTGGCGGGTCTCGCGATCGCGGTGGTGTCGGTGTTCTACGAGCGGCGGGCCTTGGACCGCGAGACGGCGAACCAGACGATGGCGATGGCCAGCCCGGCGAGCACGGCCATGGAGACCCAGCCCAGGTAGCGGTCGACGAGCTCGTAGTTCTCGCCGAGCGCGTACCCGGCCAGGATCAGCGCGGTGTTCCACACGAGGCTGCCGGCCGCGGTGTAGATCGTGAACTTCAGGATCGGCATCCCGGACACCCCGGCGGGGATGGAGATCAGGCTCCGCACCACCGGCACCATGCGCCCGAAGAACACGGCTTTGTTGCCGTGCTTGTCGAACCACTCGTCGGCCTTGTCCACATCGGACGCCGTGACGAACGGGATCTTGTCCGCCGCCTTGCGCAGGCGGTCGACCCCGAGCCACGCGCCGAGCCCGTACAGCAGCAGGGCGCCGACGACGGAGCCCGCTGTCGTCCACAGGATCGCGGCGACCAGCGAGATCTTGCCCTGACCGGCGGTGAACCCGGCGAGCGGCAGGATCACCTCGCTCGGCACCGGGGGGAACACGTTCTCCAACGCGACGGCGATGCCCGCGCCGGGCGAGCCCAGCGCCTCCATCAAGCGGGTGATCCAGTCCATGGTCGTCGAATTACCCGTTTCGCCCGGTGATCCAACCTCCGGCAGGTCGCGCGACCCCGACGAGGCCCCGCTGGCCCGCTGATCGGGCACGGGTCTACCGTTGTTCGCCTTCCCTTCCTGGAGGTAGACCGTGCGAGGCGCGATCGCGGCGGGCCACCCGCTCACCGCACAGGCGGGCGCGGCGATGCTGCGCGCCGGCGGGAACGCAGTGGACGCCGCCGTCGCGGCGATGCTGACGTCGTGCGTCACCGAACCGCTGCTGACCGGCCTCGGCGCCGCCGGGTACATGATGATCGCGCCGGCCGGTGGGACCCCGGTGCTGCTCGACTTCTCCGCCGAGGCACCGGGCCGCGGGAAGGCGGGGGACAGGGCGCCGCTCGATCCCATCACCGTCCACTTCGGCGACGCGCAGCAGGAGTTCCACGTCGGGCCGTCCTCGGTCGCCGCGTACGGCATGCCGGCGGGTGCCGCGAAAGCCGCCACGTACGGGCGGGCGCCGTTGCACGAACTCGTCGCCACGGCGGCGATGCACGCCCGCGAAGGCCACCGGGTGAACCGGTACCAGGCCTACGTGACGTCGTTGCTGCTGCCGCTCGCCCGCAGTGCAGGCCTGAACGCCTTCGAGGAGGGCGAACTGCTCGTGCAGCCCGAACTCGCCGAAGCCCTCGACCGGCTCGGCGGCGACGGCGCCGCGCCGTTCTACACCGGCGACGTCGCGGCCGCGATCGCCGACTGGATCACCTCGCAGGGCGGTGACCTCACGCGCGCCGACCTCGCGGCGTACGAGGCCGTTGAGCGCGAACCGTTGCACGTGCGGCACCGCGGCCGTGACATCCACACGAACCCGCCACCCGCGGCGGGCGGTGCGCTGCTCACGCAGATGCTGGAGGCGTTGCCGGACAACCCCGCGCAGCAGGACCTCCTGCGCGCGCTCGCCACCCCGAAGGCGCACCTGAACCGCCTCGGCTCCACCACGCACATCTCCGTGCTCGACGCCGACGGCACCGCCTGCAGCGTCACGACCACGAACGGCGCAGGCTCGGGCATCTCGATCGCGGGCGTGCACCTGAACAACATGATGGGCGAGGAGGACCTGTCCCCGGACGGGTTCTTCAGCCACGCGCCCGGCGACCGCCTGCCGTCGATGATGGCGCCGACCGTCGTCACGCACCGCGGCGGCGCCGAGCTCGTGCTCGGCAGCGCGGGTTCGAGCCGGATCTGCGGCGCGATCCTGCAGGTGCTCGTGAACGTGCTCGACCGCGGCATGCCCGCCCAGGAGGCCGTCGACGCGCCCCGGATGCACCTGAGCGGGGACCACCTCCACGTCGAACCGGGAATCCGGCCGGAAAGCGAGCTGCCGGTGACGCGCTTCCGCGCCCCGAACATGTTCTTCGGCGGTTGCCAGGTGGTCGAAATGACCGAATCGGGCCAGCTCAGGGGTGGTGCAGATCACCGCAGGGACGGCGCGATCGTCGTTGTGTGAGATTTTGCCCGCATAATGGGATATATGGTTTCCTGATTCACCGCTCGACGCGCACGATGGGCGGGTGCCGGCACTCAGCGAGAGAAGATCCTCGCCGCTCCTGTCCCGTACGTTCCTCCAACTCTCCGTCATCAGCGTCGTGTCCGGCGTGTCGATGGCGTTCGCCCTGCCGTTCAACTCGCTCTTCCTCACGAGCGAGATCAAGGTGACGCCGTTCCAGCTCGGCTTCTTCCTGATCGCGAGCCCGCTCGCGTCGGTCGTCGCCAGCACGGTCATGGGCAAGCTGTCCGACGGCCGCGTGCAGCGCCGGTACATGCTCGCCGCGGGCGGTGTCGCCGGTGCGGTCGGCTACGGCCTGTTCGCCGTCCTGCGCGACTACTGGTTCCTGCTCGGCACGTCCGTCGTCTTCATCGCGATCACCGGGTCGTTGCTGCCGCAGCTCTTCGCGTACGGCCGCCAGGTCTCCCGGGGACCGTCGATGGTCGTCAGCGTCCTGCGCACACTGCTGTCGGTCGCCTGGGTCGCCGGACCGCCGGTGGCCGCGCTGCTCGTCGCGAAGACCGGGTGGGTCGGCCTGTTCGCCTCCACGGCCCTGCTGCAGCTCGGCGTCGCGGTCCTCGCGCTCACCCTCCCCGTGCCGCCCGCTCGGGACGAGGAGGCGGAAGCGGTCGAGGAGGCTGCGGGACCGACACGCGGCAACATGACCGTCGTGTCCGCCGCGTTCCTGTTCCTGCAGGGCGCCGTGGCGCTCGCGGTGAGCGGCCTGCCGTTGTTCGTCACGACCGAGCTGAACGGCACGGCCGGCGACGCCGGGCTCGCGATGGGGCTGTGCGCGGCGCTCGAAATCCCGATGATGCTGTGGTTCGGCTCGCTGGCGAACCGGATGTCGCAGCACAAGCTCGTGCTCATCGGCGCAGTGATCGCGTTGGGCTACCACGGACTGATGGTGTTCACCGACGCCATCTGGCAGGTGATGGCCGCGCAGCTGCTGCACGCCACCGTCATCTCGTTGATCATGGGTGTGGGCATCACGTACTTCCAGAGCCTCGACCCCGGCCGCCCCGGCCACGCCACGACGATGTTCAGCAACACCCAGATCGTCGGCAGCATGGTCGCGGGCGCGTTGCTCGGCGTCTCCCAGGGGCTGGGCTTCCGCTGGGTCTACGGCTTCAGCCTCGCGATGAGCGTGCTCGGACTGGCGCTGCTGCTGGTCGCGGGCAGGTTCACCGCACCGTCGAGGCGGTGACCCGCGGCTCCTCGCCGACGCCGAGGTAGAAGATCCCCTTGATCGTCTCGAAGCCGAGGCTGGGGTTGCGGCGCAACGTCGAGCCGCCCTCCACCGACAGGGAGCCCGTCCTGTCGTTGCTGACGAAGAAGATCGCGCCGCCGCCCTCGTCGGCCTGGTTGTCCTCGATCAGCGTGCCGGCGATCCGCAGCGTGAACGTGTTGCCGTCGTTGTAGATCGCGCCACCGCTGCCGCCACCCGGCGTGCCCGCGCGCGCCGGGTTGGCGCCGCGGCCGATGGCCTTGTTGCCCTTCATCAGGCTGTTGAGCACGACCCACGACGCGCCGATGCTGCTGAGCGCGCCGCCGTTGGAGCACACGCCGCCCTCGAACGTGCTGCCGGTGATGTGGACCGGTTTCTTCTCGGCCCGGTCGATCACGCGGATCGCGGCGCCGCCGAGGTCGGGACCGGCCGCGTCGCAGCGGTTGTTCGCGAAGCGCGAGTTCACGACCTTGAGCTGGCCGCCGAGCACCATGATGGCGCCGCCGCCCCCGCCGTCGGCCGTGTCCCCGGTCGAGTTGCCGTCGGCGAGGGTGATGTTCTGGACGACCAGCCGGGGACCGTTCTGCTCGAGCAGCCGGCGCTGTCCCCGGCCGCTCAGCGTGATCCGGCCGCCGCCGTCGAGCACCGTCCTCGCGCGGACCTTCGCGGTCGCGGTCATCGGGATGGTGTGCGCCTGCGGACCGCAGTCGAACGTGACGACCCCGCCCGCGGCGACCGCGGCGACCACGGCCTGCGACGTGCAGCTCGCGGGCGTGCCGGTGCCGATCACGCGGGTGGGCTTCGAGGTGTCCTCGGCGGCGGCCTCGGCCGGGACGGCGGCGGTGCCGGCGGGGTTGCCGAACTTCGCGGCGGGAGCGGGAGGAGCCGGGGACGGAGCGGACGAGGGAGAGGCGCCGCTCGGCGGTGGTGTCGTCGGCACGACCGTCACGGTCTGCGAGGTCGACGTCAGGGGTGATCGCGGTCCTGCGACGGGGGAACCGGGGATCGCCGTGCCGCACCCCGCCACGAGGGCGGCGAGCAGCACGACGGCCCGTCTACCTGAGGGCATGGCGGGCACCCTGAACGGGCTGCGAGGGCTTGGCCAGCACCTCGCCGGCCGAGGCGGGACCGGGGCGTTCCGCGGGGTGTTCCCCGGCCGTGATCGGCCTTGCCGGAACCCGCTCCGGTCCGGTCGTCGTGACGGTGCGCAGACGAACATCGCGACGACCGGCACGGCGTGCGGTGCGATGAGCACAAACGACCATTCGTGAAAGAACCACACGTTCGGGTGGTTCTGCCTCCCTGGCACACTGCGCTCCGTGCCGACCCAGTTCCCCGACGAACCACCGACCGAGCGCCACGTGGCGCCCGACCCGGCGTTGATGGAGGCTGCCCGCGCCAGGGGAGCCGCTCGCTGGGCCGCGGCCGGTGACCGGGCGGCGCGGGAGCGGAAGCCGCCGGCCGACGGCCCGTTCAAGCCGCGTGCCGCCGCGATCGCCGCCATCGTCGCGCTGCTCGTGCTCGGCGGGATCGCGGTCGCGACGTTCGACGGTGACCCCGGTGACGGCGGGACCGACCTCGCGCAGCCCTCGCACAGCTACCTCCCCGGCCTGATCACCCCGCCGGAGGAGCTGCCGGAGGAGTCCGCGCCGAGCCTGGTGCCGACGCAGAACGCCGTGCCGCCGCCCGCCCCGGACACGGGCAGGGCACCCGCGGGCGTCAGGTCGTTCACCACCGGCCCCGGCTGCGGCGGGTTCAGCGGCGTCGGCTCGTACCGCGACGGCCGCAAGGGCTGGGTCGACCACGGCGACGGCCGGTGCGGCTCGACGTTCGTGTCGATCCCGATGTCCGGGGACGCCCGCCGCGACGACAGCTCCGCGTACGGCATGTGGACGTTCGCGGCCTCCGGCACGTGCGAGCTCTCCGTGCACATCCCGAACGGCAACCTCGACCAGGTCGGGGGTAACCCGACCGTGTACTACGTGTTCGACCGCAACGGCGTCGGCGGCGCCCCGATGGCGTCGTTCGCGATCAAGCAGGTCGACAAGCGCGGCCAGTGGGTCGTCGCCGGGAAGTTCAAGGCCAGCGGAAACCTGACCGTGCAGCTGCTCACCCGAGGTCAGGACTGGAACGGCTCCGGACCCACCCACGCCCATCACGCCGCCGGTGCCGTCAGGGCAGACTGCACGGCGTGACAAGAGATCTGCACCTGGTCCGGCACGGCGAAGCGACGAAGGACGGGTCCCGGCTGACGGCGCGGGGCCGCAAGCAGGCCGAGGCGCTCGCGGAACGGTTGCGGGGCACGGGTTTCGCCGCCGTGCACCACGGTCCTGCCGCCCGCACGGCGGAGACCGCGTCGATCGTCGCCGGTGTGCTGCGCGTGCCTTGCCGCGTCGAGGCGGCCGCCGACGAGTACGTGCCGCACTTCGTCCCGGACCACGACGAGTTCTTCGACCGGTTCCCCGAGTCCGAGCGCACCCGCGGCCCCGCCCTGGCGCACGAGGCCGAGACCCGGTTCGCACGCCCCGGCGACGGCCCCGTGCTGGTCGTGACGCACGCGTTCCTGATCGGCTGGCTCGTGCGGGACGCCCTGGACGCCCCGCCCGAGCGGTGGCTGACACTGGACCACGACCACGCCGCGCTGACCGTCATCCGCTACACGACCGGTGAGTCACCCCGCCTGGTGCGGTTCAACGACGGCGGGCACCTCAGCTCGCCTTGAGCGTGAGCAGCGTGATCTCGCTGGGCGCGAAGACGCGCATCGGCGGGCCCCAGAAGCCGGAGCCGCGGCTGGTGTAGAGCTGGGTGCGGTCGCCGTGCCTGCTCAGGCCGGCGACCACCGGCTGCTGCAGCCGCACCAGGTAGTGGAACGGCCAGATCTGACCGCCGTGCGTGTGCCCGGACAGCTGCAGGTCCACGCCCGCCGCGACGGACTTCCCGACCTCCGACGGCTGGTGCGCCAGCAGCACGACCGGTGCGCCGGGGTCGGCACCGCGCAGCGCCGTGGCGAGGTCGGCGGCGTGGCCGGGCTCGCCGGAGTGGCTCGCCGTGACGTCGTCGATCCCGGCGAACACGAGCTTGGCGCCGCCGCGCTCCAGCACCACGTGCTCGTTGCGCAGCGCCTTCCAGCCCAGGCGGGTCATGAGGTCGACCCAGCCCTGGCCGTTCGAGTAGTACTCGTGGTTGCCGGTGATGTAGAAGCGGTGCCCGGTGTTGACGTCGCCGAGCGGTGTGGCCTGCTCCAGGCGCTGCTCGGCGGTGCCGTCCGCGATGTCGCCGACGTGCACGGCGACGTCCGCGCCGAGGCCGTTGACCGCGTCGACCATGCCCCGGGACCACTTCGCGCGGTTGATGGCGCCGTAGTGCGTGTCGGTGATGACCGCGACGGTCAGGCCGTCGAACGCGGGGTCGAGCCGGGGAATCGTCACGGCTTGCCGCTTGATCCGGGGTACGCGCATCGCCTCGTACACGCCGTACACCGTCACGGTGACGATGAGGACGGCCAGCAGCACCGCGACGAACCGGGAGCGGAACGGGTTCTCGACCCCCGCCACCGCCAGGCCGATCCGCACCACGTCGGAGATCAGCGTCCAGACGAACGCGATCCAGACGAAGCCGAGCAGGAACTGCGAGATGCGCGCCGCCCGGTCACTGCCGCGCCGCGTGAACAGCACGATCATCGTGATGGCCGCCGCGACGAACAGCACCGCGGCGATCGGGCGGACCGGGTCCGGCCACTCCGCGCTCGCCGCGAACAGCCCCTCGAAGGGCACCCAGAACAGCAGCGTCGTCACGGCGAAGAGGACGAGCGTGAACACCACCCGACGAACCGTGACGCGGGGCCGGGCAGCGGTGGTCGTCATGCTTCCATCCTCCTGGAAAGGGCCTGGAACTCGTTCAACGCACAACGGCCGCCGTTTGTTCGCTCCCATCGGCGTAGACGTCCGTCACAGGCGTTCGCGCTGTTCGCCACGCAACCGGCGGGAGCTTCGGGAGTCTTGTAATCGACACCGGAACAACAACCTCGAAGTGGGTCACATGATCTTCTACACCGACGAGGAGAGCCGCACCCTGCGCACCGCGGTGTACGGCGCGATGCTGCTGGTCTCGCACGCCGACCCCGGTCCCGTGCTGGAGGAGCGCTTCGCCGGCCTGCGTGCCCTGCGCAACCTCTCGCCGGACCTGCGCACCGTCCTGGGCGGCGCGCGCCCGTCGGTGCCGGCGGGGACCGACGAGGAGATCGAGCCGATCATCCTCGAGGCGCTGCGCTCGTCGATGAAGACGCTGGCCGCCAAGTCGCCGGAGGACGCCGCCGGCTTCCCCCGCGGTGTGCTCGCGATCTGCCGTGAGGTCGCCGAGGCGGATGGTGTCGTGGTGGACGCCGAGGACGCGATGGTGGCGCGGATCGAGGGCGCGCTGGCGCTGTGAGCCCTGGGCCGTTCCGGTGAACGGCCCAGCCGCGGAGTCCGCGTCCCACCTGGTGGGCGCTGCTCCGAAAGGTCGATGGCGCGGTGGCGGTGCGGTGCCAGGGTGGATCTCCAAGGGGATCGACACCGGGGAGTGCCGCCATGGAACTGTCGCGTCGCGAACTGCTGACCCGCACCGGCCAGGCCGCCGCCGTCGCCACCGCCGCCTCCGCGCTCACGACCGGCGCCGCGCGGGCGGAACCGGGGTCGCGGGTGAAGCTGACACAGGGCACCAACATCTCGGTCGCGCGCTCGCGGGACGGCCGGTGGCTCGCCATCGACCTCGTCACCGCCATCTGGGTGCTGCCGGCTTCGGGCGGGGAGGCGCGCAAGCTCACCGACGAGCTGCAGGACGCCACGCTGCCCTCTTTCGGGCCCGGCAACCGGATCGCGTTCCAGTCCTACCGGGACGGCAACTACCACCTGTACGTCATCGGGTTCGACGGCCGCGGGTTGGAGCAGCTCACGTCCGGCCGGTACGACCACCGCGAGCCCGCCTTCTCGCCCGACGGCAAGCGCATCGCGTTCGTCAGCGACCGGGCCGGCAGCTACGGCGTGCACGTGCTCGACGTGGCCACGAACCAGATCACGCAGCTCACCGGTGTGCCGGACGAGGCAGCGGCACCGCAGTGGTCCGCCGACGGCACGCGGATCATCTTCACCGTCGGCAACGCGGCGGTCGACACCGTGACGCTCGACGGCAAGCGTGAACGGCTCGTCACGGCGCCCGCGGGCACGCAGCTGTTCGGTGCGGCGTTCGGGCCTGGCGATCAGCCCTGCTACACGCGGATGCGGCCCGGTCAGGCAGACCTCGTGCTCGGCACGACCGCGGTCGTGAGCGGGCAGGACGTCTTCGGGTTCGCGCCGGTCTGGGACGGTGACAGCGTTCTCTACACGGCGGACGGCAAGATCCGCAGCCTCACCCGCGGGTCCACGGAGGACATCCCGTTCGAGGCGACGGTTCCGGTGCGGGAGAACCGCGGGCAGCACCGGGCCCGGAACCTCACCGGTGGCGCGGTGAAGGGCATCGCGAGCCCGGTCGTGTCGAGCGACGGGAAGATCGCGTTCCGGGCGTTGAACGCGCTGTACCTGCTCAGCGACGGCAAGGCCGTGAAGCTGACCGACGGCCGGTACTTCGACTCGGACCCGGACTTCTCGCCCGACGGCGGGAAGCTCGTCTACGCGAGCGACCGGACCGGCGTTGCGCAGCTCCGGATCCGCGACCTGGCCTCGGGCGAGGACGAGCTGTTCGCGCCCGCACCGCACGCGCAGACCACGCCCCGGTTCTCGCCGGACGGGACGCGGGTCGCGTACCTCGACCAGGACGGCCAGGTGTGGATCACGGACCGGCAGGCGCGCAGGCAGGTCACGCCCGCGTTGTTCCAGCCTGGCCGGCCGACCTGGTCGAAGGACGGCGGCACGGTCGCGCTGGCGGCGGTGAAGCCGTTCTCGCGGCGGTTCCGCGAGGGCACCAGCCAGGTCCTGAGCGTCGACCTCGCGAGCGGTGAGCTGACGTACACCGAGCCGATGCCCTTCCGCTCCATCGCGACCCGCGGCGACGACGGCCCCGTGTGGTCGCCGGACGGCAGGCACCTCGCGTTCGTCGTGGAGAGCGTCGCGTGGGTCGTGCCGGTCGACGCCAGGGGCACGTTCCGGGGCGAGCCGCGCAGGGTGACGAACGAGGTCACCGACTCGTTGGCGTGGCACGGCAACGATGCGCTGGTGTACCTGAACAACGGCTGGCTTCGGAAGTCCACTTTGGACGGCAGGGTCACGACGATCCGCCACGGCCTGACGTGGCGCAGGCCGAAGCCCCCTGAGCGCAGGGTGATCCGCGTCGGCGCCTGCTGGGACGGCGAGGCGCACCGGCTCCGGCGCGACGTCGACATCGTCGTGGCGAACGGCAGGGTCGAGGAGGTCCGGCCGCAGCGGGGACGGGCCGACGTCGACGCGTCGGGCCTGACCGCCATCCCCGGGCTGATCGACGCCCACAACCACTGGCACCTGCGCGGCCGCCAGTGGGGCGCGCGGCAGGGCAACGTCTGGCTCGCGTACGGCGTCACGACCGTCCGCTCACCCGGAGACCCGGTCTACCAGATGGTCGAGACCAGGGAGGCGCTCGCCGCGGGAACCCTGACGGGGCCGCGGTTCTACGCGACCGGCGAGGCGGTCGACGGCTCCCGCGTCTACTACAACTTCATGCGGCCGACGCTCAGCAGGGCGCAGCTCGACCTCGAACTGCGCCGCGCCCACGAGCTCGGCTACGACCTGCTCAAGACCTACGTCCGCCTGCCGGTGGAGCTGCAACGCGCCGCCGTGCAGCGGTCACGGGTGCCGCTCTCCAGCCACTACCTCTACCCGGCCGCGAACATCGGCATGCACGGCATGGAGCACGTCGGCGCCACCAACCGCCTCGGCTACTCCCACACGATCACCCGCCAGGGCAGGGCGTACCAGGACGTGGTGGCCCTGTTCACCCGCTCCGGCATGTCCATCACGCCCACGCTCTTCCAGTCGCGCGCCCTCTACGACACCGACAAGTCGCTCGTCACCGACGAACGCACCCGCGTGCTCTACCCGCCGTGGGAGTACGAGCGCTACGTCGCCGACGCCAACGGCCAGGGCACCCCGTCCGGCACGTCGTCGCGCGCGATCCTGCGCGGCTGGGTCGAGCTGGCGCTCGAGGTCCACCGCGGCGGCGGGTTCGTCATCACCGGCACCGACGCACCGCTCGACAGCCCCGCCACCGCGACGCACATGAACCTGCGCGCCCTCGTCGAATACGGCTTCACACCACGGGAAGCGCTCATCACCGCGACCCGCAACCCGGCGAGGTGGCTGGGCCTGCCGCTCGGCGCGATCAAGCCCGGCGCGCCCGCCGACATCGCTTTCGTCGAGGGGGATCCGCTGGCGGACATCAAGGCCGCGGCCGCCGTGCGGCAGGTGATGGTGGGTGGGCGGCTCCACAGCGTGCCCGACCTGCTCGAGCCGTACCGGCAGACGCCGGCTCTCGCGATGTCGGCGGCGCTCGAGCCGTTGCGTTCGGCGGAGAAGAAGCACTGGTGGCACGAGCCGGAGTGGGCCGAGCGGGTCTGCTGCGACCACTGAGCCGGCACGACGTCGAAGCGGGAGCGGCCCGTCCGAGATGAGCCGTGGTCAGGCGCACGCCACGAAGCCGTCGCCGGTGCGGGCCGCCGTAAATGATCTGCGGCCACCCGCGCCGTCGTGACACGATCCCGGCCATGACAGCCTTCGCGACCCCCGAAGACATCGCCCACCGCACCGCCGCGGCCCGCGACGCCGCCGTGGCCGCGGGTCGCGAACTCGGCCTGGAGATCACCGAGGGCAAGGTGCTCTACGAGCTGTTCTCCGTCGTCGTCCACCTCGCCCCGTCCCCCGTCGTGGCACGCGTCCCGACCGTCCTGCCGCACACCACGACGCCCGAGAGCCTCGCGCAGCGTCAGCAGCAGGAGCTCGACGTGGCGCAGTGGCTGCACGACCGGGGCACGCCGGTGATCCCGCCGAGCCCGCTGGTCGAGCGCAAGCCCGTGCGGCGCGACGGGTTCTCCATCACGTTCTGGCCGTTCACCGACGAGGACAGGTCGTCCGAACCCGACTACGTCAAGAACTCCGAGCTCAGCGCCGACCTGCACAGGGCGCTGCGGGACTACCCCGGCGAACTGGAGTTCCTGTCGTCGGCGGAACCGCGGTTCGTCCGGGAAGGCCTGCGGCGGCTCGAGGGCGGGGACCTCGTCACGGAGGCCGACCTGCGGCGCGCCTGGGCCGAGTGGGAGGTGCTGGAGCCCCTCGCCAGCGACGAGGCGGCGTTCCGGGCGAAGTTCCCGCAGGTGGACCTGCAGCCGATCCACGGAGACTCGCCGCCCGCGAACATCTTCGCGAGCACGGACGGGCCGCTGTTCTCCGACTTCGAGCTCATCACGTACGGGCCGGTCGAGTGGGACCTCGCCGGCCTCGGGCCGGAGCTCACCGCCGCCTACGACCGGGGCGCGCGGAAGAACGGGCTGCGCGAGCTCGACCCGGAGGTGCTCCGGTTCGTCAACGCCGTCGGCGCGATCCGGGTGCTCGCCTACCTGTCGTGCGCGGACCAGCTGCCCGCCATGGTCGAGTTCATGCGGCCGTTCCTCGACCAGTGGCGGGGCACCGACCCCTACGCGTGAGCCGCCGCCCGGTCACCGAGCCAGGACACGACCTCCTCGGCGGGCAGCGGCTCGCTGAGGAAGTACCCCTGCACCACGTCGCAGCCGGCCTCGGCCAGCGCGGTCCAGGTGTCCTGGTCCTCCACGCCCTCCGCGACGGCCTGCAACCCGAAGTTGCGGGCGAGAGCCACCAGGGCGTGCACGATCGCCGAGTCACCCGCGTCGGTGCACATGTGCGTCACGAACGACCGGTCGAGCTTCATCTCGTGCACCCGCATGCTGCGCAGGTACGAGATCGACGAGTAGCCGGTGCCGAAGTCGTCGATCGAGAGCCGCACGCCGAGCTCGGTCAGGCCGCGCAGCACCTCCACCGCGCGGTCCGGGTCGGAGATGATGGCCGACTCGGTGATCTCCAGGGTCAGCAGGCGCGCGGGCAGGCCGTGGCGCTTGATCAGGTCGGCCACGTCGCCGGGGAACTCGGTGTGGTGCAGGCAGGCGGCGCCCACGTTCACCGACACCGGCACCTCCCAGCCCGCGTCGGACCAGGCGCGGCACTGGCGCAGCGCCGCGTCGATCACGTAGCGGGTCAGCGGCTCGATGAGGCCGTTCTCCTCGGCGACCGGGATGAACTCGTCCGGGCGCACCAGGCCGCGCGTCGGGTGCTGCCAGCGGGCCAGGGCCTCGACACCGCACACCACGCCCGTGTTGGCCAGGGCCTTCGGCTGGTACTGCAGGAACAGCTCGCCGCGGTCGATGGCGTGCCGCAGCTCCGTCACGGCGGTCAGGTGGGCGGCGCCGCGTTCGTGCAGGCGTGCGTCGTACACGGCGACGCCGGACTTTTCGCGCTTGGCCGCGTACATCGCTATGTCCGCGTGCCGCAGCAGTTCGTGGCCGTCACCGGAGTCCGCCGGGCACAGCGCCACGCCGACGCTGCCCGCTATCTCGAGCTCCAGGCCCTCCAGCGTCACCGGCATGGCCAGCGCCTGCAGGATCTTCTCCGCGACCATGCCGGCGTTCTCGGCCGAGCCGACGCCCGGCAGCAGGACGGCGAACTCGTCGCCGCCCAGGCGCGCCACCAGGTCCGTGTCGCGCACCGCCCACGAGAGGCGGTTCGCCACCTGGCGCAGCAGCAGGTCGCCGATGTGGTGGCCGAGCGAGTCGTTGACCTCCTTGAACCTGTCGAGGTCCACGATCAGCAACGCCAGCGGCTCGTCCTTCCTGCGCGCCTTGTCGACGGCGGTCTCCATCCGGCGCGCGAGCAGCGTGCGGTTCGCGAGACCGGTCAGGGCGTCGTGGTGGGCCTCGTGCTCGTTCTTGGCGGCCTGGCGCAGGATCTTGCGGCGGTGCCCGAGCAGCACCATGCCGAACAGCGCCACCAGGAGCCCGTCGACCACGAACGCCGCGATCTGCGCGATCCGCAGCCGCGCGTTCTTCTCGTCGGCCGCGCGCAGGTACTCGGTGGTGTCGAGGCGCTTCGCCCCGATCTGCGCGGAGATCTGGCGCCGCAGCGACAAGTGCGCGAGCCCGGCCTGGTCGGCCTGCAGCGGGTCGTCCCCGGCGACGACCTTGCGCAGGATCTCCGTCGTCTGGTCGTAGAACGGCAGCAGCCGTGCGGCGACACCGGCATCGGACGGCATGCCGCTGGTGCGCAACCACTCCAGCTCGCCGCGCGCCGAACCCGCCGAGCTCCGCACCGGCTCGATCGTCTGCGGCGTCCGCTTGAGCCGCAGGTCGCGCAGCGCGTCGTCGGCGACGTTGACGTGTTCCAGCACGCGGGCCCACCGCTCGCTGGTCTCGTTGAGCTGCCGCACGTGCGCGGTCGTGGTCTGCGCGCTGACGCTGCTCCACAGCGCCAGCCCCGCGAGGGCCAGCAGCCCGACCGTCAGCCCCGCCGTCGCCACCCGTGCGGTGGCGCGGCCCTCCCCAAAGCTCACCGTGCCTGCTCCAACGGTCGCACCCAGCTCGCCGGATCCTCGACGAAGCTGTCGATCTGAGGCTGGAAGGACTCCCTGCGCGCCTTCTCGGACTCCTGCCTGTGCAGCACCGTGCCGAGGTTCGCGGTGGTCACCGTGAGCCCCGGGGTCTCGATCCAGCCCTGCGGCAGCACCTCTCCGCCTTTCGCGTGCCTGGCGAGCAACCAGCCTGCCACAGCGCCCTTGAGGTAGTGCTCGGGTGAGATCGTCGCCACCATGGCGCCGTCCCGCACCGCCTGCAACGTTCTCGGGTCGACCCCGAACCCGCCCACCAGCCACCTCGCCGACTTCTCGGTCTTCAGTGCGGCGAGGCTCACCCCGTCGCAGTCGCCCGTTCCCACGAACGCGAGCGCGTCCGGGTTCGCCGAGACCAGTCTTCGCCACGCGTCGCGGTTCGCCTCGTCGTCACGTTGCGTGTCGAACGGCCCCAGCACCACTACCCCCGGTAGCTTTTCGGCGAAACGGCCCCGGATCCCGTCGGCCCGGTCGTCGAAACCGGCGAGTCCGGGAGCGGTGTTGCCGACCACCACGGTTCCGGTCGCGTCCGCGGGCAATCGGCGCATCAGCTCGTCAGCCAGCTTTTCGCCGAGTTCGTGGTTGTCGTTACCGATGTGCAGCCTGACCCCGGAGCTCGCGGTGAGGCGCATGTCCACGCCGATGACGGACACGTGCTGGGCCAGCGCCTCACCGATCGACGGCGCCATCAGCGCCGGTTCGGACGTGGCGACCGCGATTCCGCCTTTCGCCGCCATCATCACATCGCGGAACAACTCGACTTCCTTGTGCCCGTCCTGCCCGGGAGGACCCGTCACGGTCGCGCTCACCCCGCCGACCCGCCCGACACCCTCGTGGAAACCGCTGGTCATCTCCTGGGCGAACGAACCACCCGTGCGCTTGACGACGAAACCGACGTGCGGCAACGCCTCGGAGCGGGCGGCGCCACCGCAGCCCGCCAGCAGCACCAGACCCAGCACCAGTGCCGCAGCTCGCATGGATGACCTCGGGCTCGCTCGACTCTCAGGTGATTGATCTCCGGAGCGGCCGATGCTACATCGCTTGGTGCCAATCGGGACAACGCCTCCCATACCGGGAAGCGCTTTCACGTTCCGCGGGTGTCAGGCGGGTTCATATCCCAGGTTGGGGCGCAGCCACTGCTCGACTTCCGCGAGAGGCTTGCCGTATCGGCGTGCGTAGTCCTCGACCTGGTCGCGGCCAAGGCGTCCCACGGTGAAGTACTTCGAGTCCGGGTGCTGGAAGATCAGCCCGCTCACACTCGCCGCCGGCGTCATCGCAAACGATTCAGTCAGCCCCACCCCGATTTCCTCGGCACCGAGGAGGTCGAACAGTTCGCGCTTCACCGCGTGGTCCGGGCAGGCCGGGTAACCGAGAGCGGGACGGATGCCGCGGAACTTCTCGGCGTGCAGGTCGGCGAGCCGCGGCTGCGCGTCCGGCTCGAACCAGTCGCGGCGGGCCCGCAGGTGGATCCACTCGGCGAACGCCTCGGCGAGCCGGTCTGCCAGCGCCTTCACCATGATGGCGCGGTAGTCGTCCTGCTCGGCCTCGTAGTGCGCGGCCAGCTTCTCGGCGCCGAGGATCGTCACCGCGAAACCGCCGATGTGGTCGCCTTCCGGTGCCACGTAGTCCGCGAGGCACCGGTTCGGGCGCGAGAGCGGCTTTTTCGTCTGCTGGCGCAGCATCGGAATGAGCACGCCGTTGTCGAGGCGGATGTCGTCACCGTCGGAATGCGCGGGCCAGTAGCCGTAGACGCCCTTTGCGGTGAACAGGTCTCCCTTGACGATTTCGTCGAGCAACGCCGTCGCGTCGTCGTACAGTTCGCGCGCCACGGGCTGTTCGAGGATCGCGGGGAACTTGCCTTTGAGTTCCCACGCGAGGAACAGGAACGTCCAGTCGATGAACTCGCGCAGTTCCGCGAGCGACGGCGTGATCGTGCGGGTTCCGGTGAACGCCGGGGTGGGCAGTTCGGAGAAATCGACCTTTTCCCGATTCGCGCGCGCGGCCTCGAGTTCGAGCAGCGCGACCTGCTTGCGGTTCTCGTGCTGTTCGCGCAGCCGTGCCTGTTCCGCGCGGTTCGCGAGGTTGAGCTCGTGGGCGCGGCGGTCGTCGAGCAGGTCGGAGACGACGCCGACGACCCGTGAGGCGTCGAGGACGTGCACGACCGGCTCGTCGTAGACGGGGGCGATCTTCACGGCCGTGTGCTGGCGGGACGTGGTGGCGCCACCGATCAGCAGCGGCAGCTTCATGCCGCGCCGCTGCATCTCCTCGGCGACCGAGACCATCTCGTCCAGCGACGGCGTGATCAGCCCGGACAGGCCGATGACGTCGGCGTGCTCCTTGATCGCCGTGTCGAGGATCTTCGCGGCGGGGACCATCACGCCGAGGTCGACCACCTCGTAGTTGTTGCAGCCCAGCACGACGCCGACGATGTTCTTGCCGATGTCGTGGACGTCGCCCTTGACCGTGGCGAGCACGACCTTGCCGTTGCCGCCGGCCGTCGCCTTCGGCTCGGCGTCCATGAACGGCTCCAGGTACGCGACCGCGCGCTTCATCACGCGGGCGCTCTTCACGACCTGGGGCAGGAACATCTTGCCCGCGCCGAACAGGTCGCCGACGACCTTCATGCCGTCCATCAGCGGGCCCTCGATGACGTCGAGGGGCCGGGGGAGCTGCTGACGCGCCTCCTCGGCGTCGGACTCGATGAAGTCGACGACGCCGTGCAGGATCGCGTGCTCGAGCCGCTTCGCGACCGGGGCCTCGCGCCACGACAGGTCGACGACGCGCTTCTGGCCGGGCCCCTTGACGGTCTCGGCGTGCGCGACGAGGCGGTCCGTCGCGTCCTCGCGCCGGTTGAAGATGACGTCCTCGACCAGCTCCAGCAGCTCCGGCTGGATGTCCTGGTAGACGACGAGCTGGCCCGCGTTGACGATGCCCATGTCCAGGCCGGCCTTGACGGCGTGGAACAGGAACGCCGAGTGCATGGCCTCGCGGACGACGTCGTTGCCGCGGAACGAGAACGAGAGGTTCGAGATGCCGCCGCTGGTGCGCGCGCCCGGACACCGCTGCTTGATCAGCGGCAAGGCGTCGATGAACGCCTTGGCGTAGCCGTTGTGCTCCTCGATGCCGGTCGCCACCGCGAGCACGTTCGGGTCGAAGATGATGTCCTCGGCCGGGAACCCCGCCTGCTGGGTGAGCAGGTCGTACGCGCGGGCGCAGATCTCGACCTTGCGCTCGGTCGTGTCCGCCTGGCCCTGCTCGTCGAACGCCATCACGACGACACCGGCGCCGTAGTCGCGGATCGTGCGGGCCTGCCGCAGGAACGGCTCCTCGCCCTCCTTGAGGCTGATCGAGTTGACCACGCCCTTGCCCTGCACGCAGCGCAGGCCGGCCTCCAGCACGCCCCAGCGCGAGCTGTCGACCATCACCGGGATGCGGGCGATCTCCGGCTCGGTCGCGATCAGGTTCAGGAACGTCGTCATCGCCTGCTCGCCGTCGAGCAGGTCGGCGTCCATGTTGACGTCCAGCAGGTTCGCGCCCCCGCGCACCTGCTCCAGCGCCACGTCGAGCGCCGCCTGGTGGTCGTCGGCCTCGATGAGCCTGCGGAACTTGGCCGAGCCGGTGACGTTGGTGCGCTCGCCGATCATGACGAACCCGGTGTCGGGGCCGATCTCGAACGTCTCCAGGCCGCTGAACCGGGTGGCGCGGCGGGAGGCCGCGACCTCGCGCGGCGCCCTTCCGCGCACGGCGTCGGCGATGGCCCTGATGTGCGCGGGGGAGGTGCCGCAGCAGCCGCCGACGACGTTGACGATGCCGTTGCCCGCGAAGTCCTCCAGCAGAGCGGCCGTCTCGTCCGGTGTCTGGTCGTAGCCGCCGAACGCGTTGGGCAGGCCCGCGTTCGGGTGGCAGGCGACGTAGGTGTTCGCGAGACGCGCCAGTTCCGTGACGTGCGGGCGCATCTCCTCGGCGCCCAGCGAGCAGTTCACGCCGACGACGAGCGGTTCGGCGTGCGCGATCGAGTCCCAGAACGCCTCGACGGTCTGGCCGGAGAGGGTGCGGCCGGACAGGTCGACGATCGTCACCGAGATCCACAGCGGCAGGTCGGGCGCGACCTCGCGGGCCGCGGCGATGGCGGCCTTGCAGTTCAGGGTGTCGAAGATCGTCTCGATCAGCAGCAGGTCGACGCCGCCCTCGCGCAGCGCCGAGATCTGCTCCGCGTAGGAGGCCTTCACCTGGTCGAACGTCACGGCGCGGAACGCCGGGTCCTCGACCTTGGGCGACAGCGACAGCGTGACGTTGAGCGGCCCGACCGACCCGGCCACGAACCGGCCGCCGAACTCGTCCGCGGCCTGGCGGGCGAGCCGCGCGCCGGCGATGTTCATGTCGCGGACGCGGTGCTCCAGCCCGTAGTCGGCCTGGCCGATCGAGGTGGCGGTGAACGTGTTGGTCGTCGTGATGTCCGCGCCCGCCGCGAGGTACTGCCGGTGCACGTCGAGCACCAGGTCCGGCCGGGTGAGGTTCAGCAGGTCCGGGTCGCCCGCGACGTCGAGGTGGTGGTCGCCGAACTCGGTGCCGTAGTAGTCGGCCGGGGACAGTCCCGCCTGCTGGAACATCGTGCCCCAGGCGCCGTCGAGCACGGCGATCCGCTGGTTCAGCAAGGACTTCAAACCGGCCACGCGCGCTCCCGAAAAGTCGGAAGCGCCCTTGTTCCTTGGTGGTGCAAAGCCGAGCGTGGCAGGCCCGCGGGCCCGTTGCAGCGCTTCTCGGCTTCGCCGCCAAGGCTACCAACACCGACCATGGACCAGGAACCCGTCCCACTCCATAGGATGGTGGGCGTGACCGGACAACGCGCAGTGGTGCTGGGTGGCGGTGGTGTCACCGGAATCGCCTGGGAGACAGGGCTTTTGCACGGACTCGCCGAACAGGGCGTCGACCTGGCGGAGGCCGACCTGTTCGTGGGCACGTCGGCGGGGTCGGTGGTGGCCACCGAGCTGGCGGGCGGCTCGGCGCTCGCCGACCTCTACGCGGGCCAGCTGCTGCCGCCGGACGGGGAGCTCCCGGCCCGGCTGACCCCGTGGATGCTGGCGAGGTACGCGCTCTCCTACGTGATGCCCGGCAAGCCCGCGGCGAAGCGCGCCCGGCTGGGCCGTGCCGCGCTGAAGGCCCGCACGCCGTCCGAGGAGTCGCGGCTCGCGGTGTTCGACAGCCGGCTGTCCACCAGGGACTGGCCGGACCGCGCGCTCAAGGTGACCGCCGTGGACGCCACGACCGGGAAGTTCGTCGCGTTCGACCGGGGCAGCGGGGTGCCGCTCGTGAAGGCGGTGGCGTCGAGCTGCGCCGTGCCGCTGGTGTGGCCGCCGGTCACCATCGGCGGCAGCCGGTACATGGACGGCGGCATGCGGTCGGTCGCGAACGTCGACCTGGCGGCGGGCTACGAGCGCGTGGTGGTCGTGGCGCCGTTGACGCGCGCCGCCAGTGCCGCCGCGACGCCGCAGGCGCAGGCCGCGAAGCTCGGGGTGCCGTCGATCGTGATCAGCCCCGACGAGCAGGCGCTGGCCGCCATCGGCACGAACCTGCTGGACCCGGCCCGGCGCAAGCCCGCGGCCGAGGCCGGCCGGGCCCAGGCCGCCTCGATCGCCGACGCCGTTCGGAAGGTCTGGGACAGGTAATCGGACAAGTGGGGCACACCTCTTGTCCGGAGGTGGCGAACCGGCCTACTGTCGCGCCGACCGCGATCAGGCAGGTTTGTTAACCAATAGGCATGAGGTGGTTCGTGGCCAGGAAGTGGCTGTTGGGGACGCTCGTGCTCGGGCTCCTCGCGACAGGGACGACCAGCGCGACGGCGGCGGATCCGCTGGTCTCCCGCGGCAAGGCGGTGACGGCCTCCTCGGTCGAGGCCGCCGGGCTCGAGGCGGGCAAGGCGGTCGACGGCAGCACGTCGACCCGCTGGGCCTCGGTGGAGGGACGCGATCCCGAGTGGATCCGGGTCGACCTGGGCTCGGCGCACTCGGTGAGCCGGGTGCGCCTGCACTGGGAGACCGCGCACGCCAGGGCGTACCAGGTGCAGACGTCGGCGGACGGTGCCGTGTGGACGGACGTCTACTCGACCGGCAGCGGTGACGGCGGCGTCGACGACCTGACCGTTTCCGGCACCGGCCGGTACGTGCGGGTGCACGGCACGGCCCGTGCCACGGAGTGGGGCTACTCGCTCTGGGAGTTCGAGGTCTACGGCACCCCGCCGCCCACCGGGGTCGCGGTGCCGTTCGGCAGCAGGCAGCAGCCGTACGCGGCGGGGATCCTCCGCCCGTCCGGCGGCACGGCCACCCTGGACGCGCAGGTGGTGGACTACTACCGGCGCTGGAAGTCCGCGTTCGTGCGGCAGAACTGCGGCAACGGCTGGTACCAGGTGATCTCGCCCGACGCGGACCACCCGTACGTCGCCGAGGCCCAGGGCTACGGCATGGTCGTCGTCGCCACGATGGCGGGCGCGGACCCGGACGCCCGCAGGATCTTCGACGGCCTGGTGAAGTGGAAGATCGACCACCCGTCGTCAATCAACCCGGACCTGCTCGCGGCCGAACAGGACGTGAACTGCCGCAGCGTCAACGGCGGTGACGCCGCCACGGACGGCGACCTCGACGTGGCCTACGGGTTGCTGCTCGCCGACCGGCAGTGGGGCAGTTCCGGTACCCATGACTACAGGCAGCTGGCGATCCGGCACATCAACGCGATCAAGGCCAGCGAGGTCAACCCGTCGACGAACCTGCTCAAGCTCGGCGACTGGGCGAGTGCGGGCAGCCAGTACCACTACCTCTCGCGGTCGTCGGACTGGATGGCCGACCACTTCCGGGCGTTCCGCAAGGCGACCGGTGACCCGGCGTGGGACACGATCCGCACCGCGCACCAGAACCTGATGGCGCGGCTCCAGCGGGACTACGCGCCGAACACCGGGCTGCTACCGGACTTCGTGGAGAACACGAACTCCGCGCCGCGCCCTCCGGCCGGGCAGGTGCTCGAGAGCGCCAACGACGGCAGGTACTACTGGAACGCGTGCCGCGTGCCGTGGCGGATCGGCGCGGACGCGGTGACCAGTGGTGACCCGGCGTCGCTGGCGGCGGCCCGCAAGCTCAACACGTGGGTGAGGGCGAAGACCGGCGGCGACCCGAACGGCATCGCCACGGGCTACCACCTCGACGGCACGCAGCTCTCCGGCGGCAGCGCGGCGGCGTTCTTCGCACCGTTCGCCGTCGTGGCCGCGACCGACCCCGGTAGCCAGGCGTGGCTGGACGCGTTGTGGGGCAAGATGCTCCAGACGCCGATCGACTCCAGCAGCTACTTCTCGGCGAGCATCCAGCTCCAGGTGATGATCACGGTGACCGGCAACCACTGGGTGCCGTAGGTGGTTGCGTTGGAGCGGCTTTCCGCGTGGCCGGGGCTCGCCCCGGACCCGCCAACCTGATCCAAAGCCGGGCCGGCGCCGTTCGCGGGTTGACGGCACGCCTGGTGAGTCGGGCGGCTGCCGGTTGCTCGGTTCGGTTGCGTTGGTGGGGTGGCTTCGCCACGACTCGTGACGAAGCCACCCCACCCGGAGTGTCTTGGAAACACTGCTCGGCTTCGCCTTCGCTCGGGCTGGCCTTCGGCATCGCGGCGCCTCGCCCAGGTCAGGTCGAGGCGGAGGTCGTGGTGGTCGCCGATCTCCCGCAGGAGCAGGTCCCGGCCTGCCGTCGCTGCCTGCCGCAACGGGGCCAGAACCGTCCACCGGGCGGTGTCGGCACGGGTTCCCTTCACCTGACTTGAGTCTGGCTTGAGCGGGTGCGTCCTACGATCGGATCCATGGGCCTCCGACGGGTGATGTGCATGATCTTGGCCGGTCTGCTGGTCGTGTCCGGCGCGGGTCCCGTGTGGGCCGCGGAGCGGCAGTTGCTGTTCTACAACCACGTCTGGGGCACTTTCGACCGCGCCACCGCGGACGCCGTGGAGCGGTCGGCGTACCTCAGGGGCTTCGCCGACTTCGAGGTGCGCACCACCACGGGAGCCGACGGCAAGGTGTGGACGGGGCGCTACCTCCGCGGCCGGGAGACGTACCTCGAGGTCTTCGGGCGCGGCGACGTTCCCGGGAAGGACGGTGAGCCCGGGGCCGCGGGGCTGGGGCTCTCGACCGAGCGGGACGGCGACGTCGAGGCGCTCGAGGCCCGGTTGCGCGAGGCCGGGGCCGAGCCGATCGACTTCACGCAGACCCGCGACTTCGGGGACGGCAAGCCCGTGCCGTGGTTCGACTCCGTGTACCTCGTCCACGAGTACCAGCGGTTCGGGGCGTGGGCGATGGAGTACCGGCAGGAGTACCTCGACGACCCGCGCAGCGAGGTCGAGCCCGCTCGGTTCCCCGGTGACGTGACCCGCGAGCGGTACCTGCCGGACGTGTACCGGGACAGGCTGATGCGGGACGTCACGTTCATCCGCCTCGCCGTCACCGGGCGGGACCTGGCCGACACCGTGCCGCTGCTGCGCGCGGGCGGGTTCGCACTTCGGGTCGGGCCCGAGTTCGTCGTCGCCACGCGCGGGGGGACGACGATGCGGTTCGACGAGGCGCCGCCCGGGAGGACGGGGCTCAAGCGGGTCGACTTCGAGCTGAACCGCGCGGTGGCGCGGCACGTCGAACAGCTGGGCACGTCCACGCTGGTCGTCGGTCCGGGCAAGCGCGCGGTCTGGACGTTCTGACACGCCCGTCCGGAGCTCGGCTCCCACGGCGCCGGAGACCGCGAGCGGGTCAGCTCGGCGGTGTGAGGATGCCGCCGGCGGACGTGCGGATGCGCAGCGAGGACGTGCGCGCGTCCCGCACGATCCGGTCGACGTCGTAGGCCACCAGCCGCCCGCCGCGCTTGACGATCCGGCCGTCCGAGAAGACGGTGTCGACGTTGGCGGGGTTCGCCGCCTGCACCAGTGTCGTCTCGACCAGCCCGCCCGGAGCGAGGTTGACGTCGTTCGTGCGCACGAGGACGACGTCCGCCCGCTTGCCGGCGGTGATCGACCCGGTGACGTCGCCGAGGCCGAGCGCGCGGGCGCCGTCCAGCGTCGCCATCCGCAGGACCTCCCGGAAGCCGAGCTCCGGCAGGCCCGCGGACGGCGTGCCCTGCCAAGGGATCCCGGTGTTCCAGACGAGCCGCATCGCCTCGAACATGTCCGACGGCGCGATGGACGTGGCGTCCGAGGACAGCGACACCGCCACCCCGGCCCTGCGGAACCGCAGCAGCGCGTCACGCGGGTCGCCCGCCGTGCCGAGCCGGAACTCCGAGTGCGGGGACCAGCTCAGCGGCGTGCCGGTGCGGGCCATGACCTCCATGTCGCTGTCCAGCGCCGTCACGTAGTGCGTCAGCAACGTCCGCGGGCCCAGCCAGCCGCGTCGCTCGTAGTCCGCGGCGTCCACGATCCGCGGCGGCGCCTGCCCGGCGTGGATCGCGATCGGAAGACCTCGCTGCACGGCGGCGTCCATGTCCGCGAAGAACGCCGGTTCCGCGCTCTGGGAGAGCCCGCGGACCGCGACGCCCAGGTGCACCATCCCGTCGAAAGCGCTGCCCGCGGAGAAGTACTGCTGCCGCACGCGGTCCACGTCCGTGAAGTCCATCGGCACGTCACGCGGCATCTGGTCCACGTGTCCATACGAGAAGCGTGCGCGCAGCAGACCGTCTCGGTGCGCCCGCAGCTCTGCGTCGGCGTGCGCGGGGGAGCGGGTGTTGTTGGACCAGTTGTGCACGGTCGTCACGCCCGCGTTCGCCAGTTCGGCCAGTCCGAGCAGGACGCTGCGGTGGACGTCTTCGGCGTCGTACAACGTGGACGTCGCCCGCTTCGCCGCGAAGTAGGGGAACCCGTCGGCCACGAAGTTGCGGCCGAGCGCGCTCCACATGTGGAAGTGGGTGTTGACGAAGCCGGGCAGGACGATCATGTCGGTGGCGTCCACGACCTTCGCGCCACGGGCGTCCAGGTTGTGACCGACTCCGGCGATCACGCCGTCGTCGATCAGGACGTCCGCGCGCGGGAGCACTCCCAGCGCGGGGTCGACGGTGACGACGGCGCCACCGCGGACGAGGTAGCGGCGGCGCAGCGGGTCCTCGCCGTCCTCGCTCGCGACGCCGGTCGTGGCGGTCGCGGCCAGTGCCACGCCGAGTGTCTTGGTGAGGGTCCGGCGGTTGATCATGCGGCCTCCAAAGGCAGGGATCGCCGCCATGCTCGCCGACGCCTCCGCCGCCTGTCACCGCGTGGACGTGCCGCTGCGCCGCCTGGCTCAGCGAGCCTGGTCCAGTGGGCGGAGGTGCTCGAGCGGGTTCGCGGTCAGCTCGTCGATCCGCGGCCGCGCCGCCTCCATCCGGGTCGCCTCGCTGGACTGGCGGTGGATGATCTCGTCCACGTTGGACGCCCGCACCAGCAGGCCCGGCGCGACGAACCAGCCCTCCGGCAGCTTGCGGCCGCTCTTGGCGTGCTGGGCGAGCATCCAGCCGGACACCGCGCCCTTGAGGAAGTGCTCGGCGGAGATCGTCGCGAACAGATGACCGTCCTTGACGCCCTGCAACGCCTTCGCGTCGATGCTGAACGCCGCGGCCAGCCACTTCGCGTTCTTCTCCGCGTGCACGGCCGCGAGGTTGATCGCGTCCACGTCCCCCGCGCCCAGCAGCACGAGGGCGTCGGGGTTCGCGTCGGCCAGCCGCCGCCACGTGGCGAGGTTCGTCGTCAGGTCGCGCCCGGTGTCGAGCGGGCCGAGCACCTGCAGCCTCGGCAACCGTTCGGCCAGCCGGGACCTCATCCCGAGCGCCCGCTGGTCGAGTGCGGGCATGCCGGGGGAGTTGCTGCCGATCACGACCTTGCCGGCGGCGTCGGGCGGCAGCCGGTCGGCCGTGGCGTCCGCGAGCATCGCGCCCAGCTCGAAGCTGTCGTTCTCGATCATGAGCTTGATCCCGCTGCCGGGCGCGACCTGCCCGCCCGCGACCGCCATCACCGGAATGCCCTGCTCCACGACCTGCGCCACCGGCTCGGCGACCAGCTCCGGCGCCACCGCGGACACGCCGATGCCGCCCTTGGCGCGCGCGGCCAGGCCTGCGAGCAGCTCGACCTGCTCGAGGCCGTCGTGCGTGTCCGGCCCGGTGACCTCCGCGTTGACGCCGCCCGCGATCCGCACGCCCGCCCGGAAGCCCTCGCTCATCTCCCGGGAGAAGTCGCGGCTGTTGTTCTGCGCCAGGAACCCGATCGTGGGCGGGTCATCGGACGTCTGTGTGGGACCGCACCCGCCCACCCCCGCCACCGCGAACAAAACCGCAGGCAGGACGACGTGGGCGACGCGGGTCATCAAGAAGGCCCCATCAGTTGATCCTGGAAAGCCGTTGAGGTTAGTGCACGGCCGACGGCTGTGTCGGCTTGCGTGCACTCCTTTGGCTGCGTACCAATAGCACCTTCGCCGGAAAGCGATGTCCGAGTGAGGCGCCGATAGATGCTGTCCAACTGGGTCGAGTCCCGCACCACCGTGCAGACGACCGTCATCAGCCTGACGATCGGTCTCGCCGCGCTGGCGGGTCTCGCGCTGTGGACGAGCCTGAGCATGCAGCGCGCCGCCGGACACCTGCACGAGCTCAACGAGATCAGCGACCGGTGGGGTCTGGTGGTGCAGAACGTCGACGTCGCCGACCACGCCCTCGTCGACTACCTGCGCTCCGGCACACCCGTGATGCGCCAGCCCGTGGCGAACGCCGCCGGCGCCGCGCAGGAGAGCCTGCGGTGGATCGAGGACCACGGCGGCACAGCCGACGTGCGGGCCGCGGCGATCGTCGGCGACCTCTACGGCGACTACTCGGCGCTGCTGCGCGAGACGGTCGCCGCGGGCGACCGCGGGGACACGACCACCGCGTCCCAGAAGGCCGACCAGGCCGAGCTCACGCTCGTGTCGTTGCGCAAGCAGCTCTCCGCGGTCGTGCAGCTCAAACGCCTGGAGACCACCGACTACCTGCGGTCCGCGGAAGGTGAGAACGGGCGGCTGCGGTTCGCCGCGGTCATCGCGTTCATCGTCGACCTCGGCCTGGTGGGGCTGTGCGGGGTGGTGCTGCTCGGGCACCGGCGGCAGATCCTGCGGCAGGCGGCCAAGAGCGAGCACGAGGCGATGCACGACGCGCTGACCGGCCTCGCGAACCGCACGCTGCTCGTGCAGCGCGCCCGGCAGGCCATCGGGCGCTCCGACCGGACGGGCGACCCGCTCGGCCTGTTCCTCATCGACCTCAACCGCTTCAAGCCGATCAACGACACCCTCGGCCACGCGTTCGGCGACCGGCTGCTCCAGCACGTCGCGAACCGCCTGACCGCGGCCGTCCGGGACGTCGACACGGTGGCGCGCCTGGGCGGGGACGAGTTCGCGGTGCTGCTGCCGATGGTGAGCTCACCGGCGAACGCCCTGGTGGTCGCCGAACGCGTGCACCGGGTGCTGGAGGACGCCTTCGACCTCGACGGGCTGTCGGTCGACGTCGGCTGCAGCATCGGCGTCGCGATGTACCCGGCCGACTCGGCGGACGTCCACGAGCTGCTCAAGCACGCCGACATCGCCATGTACGCGGCCAAGCGCGCCCGGCTCGGCACGTCGGTCTACGAACCGGGCCTCGACGTGGACGGCACCGCCCAGCTCACCGTGATCAGCGACCTGCGCCGCGCCCTCGACCAGGCCGAGCTCGTCCTGCACTACCAGCCCAAGGCCGACGCGCGTACCGGCGCGGTCCGCGGAGCCGAGGTCCTGTGCCGCTGGCAGCACCCGCGCCTCGGCCTGCTCGGCCCCGACCGGTTCATCCCCGCCGCCGAGGAGACCGGCCTGATCGAGCCGCTCACCCGGTACGTGCTCGACCACGCGCTCGCGCAGTGCCACGCCTGGCACCTCACCGGCTGGGACGTGCCCGTCTCGGTCAACGTCGGGGCCCAGTGCCTGCACGACACGACGTTCCCCGACCAGGTCGCGGGCCTGCTCGCCCGCCACGGCCGCCCCGCCTCCGCGCTGACCCTGGAGATCACCGAAAGCGCGATCATCGCCGACCCGATCCGCGCGAGCGACGTGCTGACGAGGCTGCGGGAGCTGGGGGTGCGGCTGTCGATCGACGACTTCGGCACCGGCTACTCGTCCATCGCCTACCTCCGCACGATGCCCGTGCACGAGATGAAGATCGACCGGTCGTTCACCACGAACATGCGCACGGACCCGTCCAGCGGCGCGATCACCCGCTCGTTGCTCGGGCTCGCGCGGAACCTCGAGCTGGAGGTCGTGGCCGAGGGCGTCGAGGACGAGGAGACGTGGAGCGCCCTCGCCGCCCTGGGCTGCGACATCGTGCAGGGGTACTGCCTGAGCAGGCCCCTGCCGCCCGGCGAGTTCGCCGCGTGGCTGCGGGACCGCGTGCTCGACGAGCTGCCGGCCTCGACCTCCTAGGCCGCGGCGGTCGCGGACGAGACCTGCGGGACGCGGGCCTACCGCCGGCTGGCCAGCCGGTAGGCCGCCGCGCCGATCAGCTCCAGCGACACCTGCAGCCGCTCCAGGCTGATGTTGTCGCGGATCGTGTCCTCCGGCGTGTGGTAGATCGGTTCGAGCTGCGCCGGCCCGCCCTCACCGCGCCAGCTGAAGTTCGCCGACGCCAGCCCCTTCTCGTGGAACGGCACGTGGTCGCTCGACCCGCGCGCCACCGGCCCGTGCACCCGCGGGTCGTAGCCGAGGCGTTGAGCCGCGGCGCGCACCGCCGCCGTGGTCGCGTTGTCGGCGCCGTCGACGGACAGCAACCAGTACGCCGTCGCCGGGTCGTGGCTGGTGGCGACCATGTCGTTCTGGAACACGCCCTTGATCCGTGCGATCTCCTCTGGCGGCAGCTGCGAGACGTAGTGCCGCGACCCGAGCAGGCCCTGTTCCTCCGAGCCCCACAACGCGAACCGCAACGCCTTGTTCGTCGGCAGATGACGCAGCACGCGCGCGAGTTCCAGGCACAGCACGGTGCCGCTGCCGTCGTCGTTGGCGCCCGGTGAGCCCGGCACGCTGTCGTAGTGCGCCGTCACCATCACGACCCCGTTGTCCCGCCACGGGAACGTCGGCGGCCGGTCGGCGATCACGTTGTAGGAGGTCAGGTTCGGGTGGTGCGTCGTGGTGATCGTCAGCTCGCCGGAACCCTGGGCGCGCAGCTTCTCCGTGTGCACTTGGGCGAGCCCGATCACCGGAACCGCGACGGTGCGGTCGAGGGTGGGGGAGAAGGCGCCGGCCTTGATCGCGGTGGCGGAGATCCGGCCGAGGACCACCGCCACGGCACCGCGTTCGATCGCCGCGTGCGTGGGGCCGGAGCCGGCGGGGGCGTTGACGTAGAAGGCGATCTTGCCGGTCAGGTCCGGCAGCTGACCGTCCACCACCTCGACGAACGGGGCCTTGACGGTCACCCCGAGCGCGCCGAACCGCGAGGCGCCCGACTGCCACCGGCCGTTGATCTCGGCGAGGTACTTGTCCGGCACGGTGAACGGCTGCGTCGTCACCTGGTAGCGCAACGCCTTGAGCTCGCGGACGAGGTAGTCGCGGGCCCGGTGCTCGGACTCGGTGCCACCGATGCGCGGCCCGATCCGGTCGCTCAGCACCTCGAGGTGTTCGAGCGCCCTGCGCGCCCGCACCCTCGCCACGACCGGGAAGTCGCCGAGGTCGAGGTCCGGCGCCTGCGAGGCGCCCGGTCGTCGTTCCGTCGCCGCGAGCGCGCTCGCGGGGCTGGCCACGACAGCGGCGACCCCGGCCGCCGCGGTGAAGAAGTCACGTCTGCGCAAGTCGTTCCCCCATCTCCGAAGGTCCAGCAGAACGTAGGCAGGCGGACCGGGACGGGACAACCGACTAGTGGCTGGCTTTCGACATCTCGGCGTCGGCGTGGTCGAGCACCAGGTCCTGGACCTGCCTGCGCGCGTCGGCCCGTGCCTTCTGCACGCACGCCATGAGTTGCGCCGAGAGCACCTGCGGGTCGAGGTCGCGGACGGCGGGGCTCAGTTCGATGCCGGTGGTGAGGCCGTTCGAGTCGACGGTCACGCTGATGCCGCCCCGTGCCGCGGCACCGCTGACGGCCGCGAGCGACTGCACCAGGTCGAGGTAGCGGCGCTGCTCGCGCTCGGCGGCGTCGCGGCGCTCCTCCCACCACGCGATCCGGCGGCGCAGCAACGCCTGCGCGGTCAGCGGGTCGGACACGGGAACCGTCCACGAACCGGAGGCGGTGTGCAGCACGATCGCGTGCGAGTGTGCCGTCACGCGCTGGACGCGGGCGAACGAGACCCCGGCGTCGACCCGGCCGCCGTGGCGCGTGGTCCAGTCGGCGCGGTCGGTGCCGATCACGAGCCGCGTGCCGTTCCCCGCCAGCACGAGCGGGAACGCCGTCGAGCCCAGTTCGAGCACCGGCGCCGAGAGCAACGAGCGGTGGGCCAGCCGGGCCAGCGCGCTCGCGGATCCCGCGCCGAGCACCCCTGCCGCGCACAGCGCCTTCACCGCGATCGCCGCACCGGGGCTCAGCCGCAACGCGATGCCGGAACCGGGCAGGACGCCGAGCACGAGCTGCGCCGACGTCATCAGGGTCGTGGCGGGCAGCCACGAGTGCGGGTCGCTCAACCCGTTGCGGCGCAACCACGAGAGCAACGCGCACGCGCACGCCGCCGCGGCGACGGCCGGGATGGCCGACCACCACGGCATGATCTGCTGCCCTGCCGACGTCATGCCGGCCAGCACGATGCAGACGATGCCGATCGCGACGGGCAGCACGCCGGCGGAGAGCAGCAGCAACGTCCTGGTGCGGCGCCAGCGCGCGGCCAGCGCGTGCACGACCACGGGATCGTTGATCGCGGGGATGGCGCGGGGAATGAGAGTCATCAGGACACCCCTCGTCGGCTCTCCGCCGCCACCTGCGCGTGACGTGCGGGCCGACCAGGCTTCCCGGCTCACCTGCCCAACACTATGCCGCAAATGTCCAGTTCAGGCAAGGTCGGTCCACTGTGGACGGTGGTGGCGCGGGGCCGCGCCACCACCGATGCGCTGTGTCAGGCCGTTTTCGCCCGTCGGCCGAGCAGGACGTCGACGACGAGGAAGACGACGAGGCTGATCCCGAGCAGCGGCGCGAACCACCCGACGAGCAGCGCGCCGAGGCCCAGGCCGGCCAGCGCGCCGCGCGGGGCCCTGCGCCACTGGCCGCGCGGGGCCGGGCGGCCGAAGCCGCTCGTCGGCCTGCGCTTCCACCACATCCGGTAGCCGAGCACGACCAGGGCCACCAGGCCGCCGCCGATGAGCAGCAACAGCAGCTGGTTGGGCCAGCCGAACAGCACACCCATGTGCGCGTCGATCCCCCACTTGGTGAGCTTCGCGCCGAGCGGGAAGTCGTCGAACTCCACCGACGCCACGACCGCGTCGCCCTGGACGGCCACGGAGTCGCCCTGGGTGGGCAGGCCCTTCTCGACCTCGACGACCTTCCAGGCGCCGTCGGGCGTGGCGGGCAGGCTGATCTCGACCAGCTCCGCGTCGACACCCCACGACCGCGCCGAGCCCAGCACGGCGTCGATGTCGCCGTGCCCACCTCCGGTCGAGGTGTGCTCGGTGTGGTCACCGTGACCCCCGCTGCCGCCGGGGATCTGCAGCGTCGGCGTGGACCACCCCACGGCCTCGCGGAGCACGCCGACGTTCTCGCCCGCGTAGGCCGACCACGTGAGACCGGTGGCGGACAGGAACAACGCTCCGGCGAGCACCCACACGCCGATCAGGCCGTGCGTCCGGACGCGTTTGCTGTTGCGCGCCCGGGAGATCCACAGGACGAGACCGCCCAGCGCGACGACCCACAGCCACGACGCGGCGAGCTCGCTGTAGAGACGACCGGGTTCGCCGAGCATCAGGTTGCGGTGCAGCTGGTCGAGCGTCGTGCGCAGCGGCAGGACGCCGCTGGTCCCGTAGACGACGAGATCACCGGTGACGCGGCCGGTGCCGGGGTCGACGAAGACCGCACGGCGTTCGGACTCGCCGAGGCCCTCCTCGGCGAACAGGACCCGCGTGGTGGCACCGGGTTCGGGCGCGGGGCGCACCGCGACGAGCGAGCCCCGCGGTGCCGTCGCCACCGCGGCGTCGACCTGCTGGGCCAGCGGGAGCTGCTGGGAGGTGGCGGGAACGCGGAGCTGGTCGGAGTAGACCCACGACTCCAGCTGCGGGGTCAGGGCGTACAGGACGCCGGTCAGCGAGGCGATCAGGATGAACGGTCCGACGAGCACACCGGCGTAGAAGTGCAGGCGCAGGAAGAGTCCCCGCCACGCGAACGACGCGCGCGGCGGAGTGGACGTGGTGGTCATGGAACTCCAAAAGGCGTGAACAGGGGCAGGACCGCTGCGTGAGCGGCCCTGTGCGAGGGAGGTTTCAGGCCTGTTCAGCCGGAGGACCGCGCCACGACAGCACGGCGGGCAGGACGGTCGTGGCCGGCACGCGCGCGGGCGTGGCGACGACCAGGGGAGCGCTGGCGGGCAGCGGGACGGGCCTGCGCGGCAGCACGGAGGCGACCGCTCGGGCCAGTGCGAGCACGGTGCGTTCCGCGAAGGCCAGCAGGACCACGGCGACAGCGGTGGCCAGGACGTGCGACGCGATCATGTGCGCCGGGTTCGCGGGGTGCTCGTGCCGCGACACGGCGAGGGACACCAGGACGTGCATCGCGGCCTGCCCGCCGCCGATCAGCAGGAGCAGCCCCGTCCACGTCAGCTCGTGCCTCGCGAACCCGCTCGTCGCCCACGCGAGCAGCCCGACGAGCGAGAACACGAGCCCGGCGTCGGGCAGCTCGCCGTCCGCGTTCGAGTGGGCGAGCACGGCCAGAGTTCCGTTGACCACGCCGACAGCCGCACAGCGCGCACGGCGCAATGGAGCGGTCGGCAGGGCCATGACCAGGAGCCTAGCGTCGAACGCCGGCGAAACCAGCCCACGTGAGTTCGACGAAGTCGGTTCAATTCGACGGTGATCACTTACGCCACCGATGTCAGCGACCTCACCGAGGACGACCTCACCGGGTTCTTCGCCGGCTGGCCCCGGCCTCCGTCACCCGCCCAGCACCTCGCCGTCCTGCGCGGGAGCTACCGCGTGGTGGTCGCACGCTCCGGCGGCACCGTCGTCGGTTTCGTCACCATGATCAGCGACGGCGTGCTGACGGCGTTCGTCCCGTGGCTCGAGGTGCTGCCGGAGTTCCAGGGGCAGGGCGTCGGCACCGAGCTGATGCGCCGGGTGGTGGCCGAGGCGGCGCACCTGTACTCGGTGGACCTCGTGTGCGACGACGATCTGCGGCCGTACTACGAGCGGCTCGGCATGACCGCGGTGACCGGCATGATCCTGCGCAACCGCGACGCCTGCGGGGGTTAGATGCCTTCGAGGTCCAGCGTCTGCTGGTGCGGGCCCCCGGTGAACGAGCTGGCGAGCAGTCCGGCGCTGCGGCACCGGCCGCACGTCACCGGTGAGGTCGTGGCCTTGAACCGGGTGAAGTCCCAGCTGCCCGTGCCGACGTGGCAGCCGGGGCCGGGCACCTCGAGGCCGAGCCAGCCCTGCAACCGCACGGCGTGCACGACGTCCGACCCTTCCAGGTAGCCGTTGAGCCGCCCCGCGAACCGTTCGCGCGCCTCCGCCGCGGGCGCGCTGAGTGCCTCCTGCAACACCGAAATGCCGTTCATGGGCCCGATTCAACCTCACGTCGCCGCGTCGAGCCGGGCACCACGCCGCTCCAGCACGGTGAGGCTCCGGGCACACCACCGCACGGTGTCCCGCTCGAACGACAGGCCGCGCAACAACGTCAGGTAGGGCCCGACCCGCTCGGCCGTGGCCAGGAACTCCTCCTCGGTCCGGCCGCCGAGCAGCTTGGCTCGCAGCCGTTCGTACCGCTCGACCTTCGCCTCCGCCCACCGCCGGCGTCGCGTGATCGACGCCTTCACCGCCTCGACGTCGCCGCGGTCCGCCGCCATCACGGCGACCAGCAGCTCGTCGCGGATCGCGGTGGGCTTGTGCTGTGCGGCCGTGAACCTCGTCAGCTCCTCGGCCCCTTCGCCGGTGAGGGAGAACAGGCGCTTGTTCGGCCGGCGCTCCTGCTCGACCACGCGGGCGGCGATGAGCCCGTCCGCCTCCATGCGGTCGAGCTCCCGGTAGAGCTGCTGCGGCGTGCACATCCAGAAGTTCGCCACGGACGCGTCGAACGCCTTCGCCAGGTCGTAGCCGGACGACTCCCCGTCGAGCAGGGCGGCCATCACGGCGTTGCGCAGTGACATACCCGCAGGTTACGGTGCCTCGACCTAGTCAACAAGTTGAGCATGCGAGGAACCAGGCGTGGACGCATTCCGCACAGCGGTCGAAGCACGCGACACCGACGCGATGGCGGCCTGCCTGGCCGACGACGTCGTGTTCACCAGCCCCGTCGCGTTCAAGCCGTACCCCGGCAAGCCCATCACCGCGGCGATCCTGCGCGGCGTCATGCGGGTCTTCGAGAACTTCCGCTACGAGCGCGTGATCACCGACGGCCCGAACCACGCGCTGGTGTTCCGGACCGAGGTCGGCGGCAAGGAGGTCCAGGGCTGCGACTTCCTGCACCTGAACGCCGACGGGCTGATCGACGAGTTCACCGTGATGGTGCGGCCGTTGTCCGGCGCTCAGGCGCTGTCGGAGGCGATGGCGGCCCAGTTCGAGCAGATCCAGGCCGAAGCTCTGGAAGCGTTCAACTCCTAGGGCTGTCAAGGCCCGCGAACGGAGAAGCTGACCTCGTTCGACGCGGCCCGCGAGTAACTCGCTTGCCGCACAAGGACGTTACGCGGCTCTTTCGTAAACGCTCACGTGCCGCTTGCTGTCGGCCGTGAACGGCTCGCCGTTCCACCCGCCCCACCGGTCGCGCAGCCGCAGCCCCGCGATCCTCGCCATGAGGTCGAACTCGCCGGGGTAGGTCAGGCGTTGCCGGATCGGGCCGAACCGGATGCCGTCCACGCCGATGTGCACGTGGTTCTCGTCCAGCACCTGGGTGACGGGGTCGTAGCGGTTGACGTCCAGGCGCACGTGGTCGACCTCGACGGCCTCCACGTCGACGAACTGGTGGCGGTGCCGCGCGGCCCAGCTGGGCAGGCCGCACTCGACCACGAACACGCCGTCCGGCGTGAGGTGGCGTGCCGCGTTCTCGAAGCAGCGGACCTGGTCGTCCTGGGTGAGGAGGTTCGTGATGGTGTTGAAGACCAGGTACACCAGCGGGTACGTGCGGCCGGTACTGGCGGTGGACATGTCGCCCAGGACGACCTCGACCGCCTCGCCGCCGGGTTTCTCCCGCATCCGGGCGACCATGTCCGGCGAGAGCTCGACGCCGTCCACCTCGACGCCGCTTTTCCGCAGCGGCAACGCGATGCGGCCGGTGCCGATCGCGAACTCCAGCGCTCTGCCGCCGAACCCCGCGAGGAAGCGGACGGTCTCCGCCTCGTCGCCGCGCGGCGAGTTGTCGTAGTTCCTGGCCGTTTCGGGACCGAAGCTCGGGTTGAAACCCTTCACGACTGCCACGGTAGACCCGTCCGCCACCGAGTTTTCCGGCCGAGCGCCCGCAGCAGCGCGAGGTCGTGCAGATCCCGCTCGCGCGGCTCGTAGCCCTGGTGGAAGTACAACTGCTGCTCGACGGACAGGCACGGCACGGTGGTGCCGAGGATCGTGCCGGTGACGAAGCACCCGGCCGGGTACCGGAACGGCTCACCGGGCGTGAGCGAGGACTGCTCGGCGCCGCCGTCCTGCGCGAACCGCAACGGGTGCAGGTCGATCTCGCGTCCCCGGCCGTCGGTGACCACGAACCGCACCGGCCGCCACGACAGCGTTTCGGTGAACCCCAGCGCGGCCAGGGCCGCCACGACCCGCGGCTCCTGCTCCTCGCGGTGCATCAGGTCCAGGTCGTCGTGCCGGCGCGTCTGCTCGCCTGCCAGGGCGTCGACACCCCAGCCACCTCCGACGTGGACGTCGAAGGCCCGCAGCGCGGCCAGGACCTCGAGCACGTCGTCGCCGGTCACGTGCCACAGCGTGCAACCGGGGCGCGAACGCCGCCACCGCTTTTCGCCCGGCGCTGCTACGTTGGGGCCCGTGACGGACTTCAAGCTGCCGCTCTACGGCGCTGACACCGAACGCGGCGACCTCGCTCCCTGAGCGCCCCGTTCCTCCGCCACCTCACCTCCGCCCCCCAGGGAGCTTCGCCATGCGTTCGTTCGTCCACGCCCTGCCCAAAGTCGAGCTGCACGTCCACCTCGTCGGCTCCGCGGGCCTCGACACCGTCCTGGAACTCGCCCGGCGCCACCCGGAGGCCGGGGTGCCGGCGGACCGCGCCGAGCTGGAGCGCTTCTACGCGTTCCGGGACTTCGACCACTTCCTGCGGGTGTTCTGGGCCGTCCAGTCGATGCTGAAGGGCCGCGACGACGTCCACACGCTCGTCGTCGGCCTCGCCCGTGAGCTGGCCGGGCAGAACGTGCGGTACGCCGAGGTCACCGTGACGCCGTACAACCACCTGGTGGACGGCCTGTCCGGTGACGAGGTGCTGGCGGGCCTGCAGACGGGTCGCGCCGAGGCGTCGGCGCTCGGGGTCGAGCTGGCGTGGTGCTTCGACATCCCGGGCGAGAAGGGCCTGGCCGCCGGACGGGAGACGCTCGCGTTCGCGCTGTCCGAACGTCCGGAGGGCCTGGTCTCCTTCGGGCTCGGCGGACCGGAGGCCGGTGTCGGCCGAGCCCGGTTCGCGCCCTTCTTCGACGCGGCACGGGAAGCCGGTCTGCACAGCGTGCCGCACGCGGGGGAGACCACCGGTCCGGAGACCATCTGGTCGGCGGTGCGGGACCTGCGGGCCGAGCGGATCGGCCACGGCACGAGCTGCGTCGAGGATCCCGCGCTGGTGGAACACCTGGTGCACAAGGGGATCGCGCTGGAGGTGTGCCCGACGTCGAACGTCCGGACGCGGCAGGTGGCGTCGATCGAGGCGCACCCCGTGCGGCGGATGCTCGACGCCGGAGTGGTGGTCACGCTGAACACCGACGACCCGCCGTTCTTCGGCGCCACGCTGGAAGGCGAGTACGTCGCCGTGGCGGAGGCGTTCGGACTCGGCCACGCGGACGTCGCCCGGCTGGCCGAGAACGCGGTGCTGGCCTCGTTCCTGCCGAACAGCCGCAAGACCGTGCTGCTGGAGGAGATCGCGGGCGTGCTCGCCTCGGTCCGGTAGCACCCGCCGGGAGTCCACTCCGGATGGAACTCGGCGCGCCGGCCGGATCTGAGGGCCCAGACGGCGCCGGCGGCGTGTCACCGTCCGTACCGGTGGAACCGTCCGTCTTGGCGATGGACACCGCCGGTGCGGGCGAGGATCGTGCTGGGCGTGGAGCAGGTCGTCGAGGTGACGGACTTGGACGCGGCCAACGAGGTGCTGAACGCCGCTTACGGCCAGATGCGGCTCAACCGCGGCATCGAGCACCCGCACATGTGGATGTCGTCGCGGATACACGGGCAGATGAGGTTCGACGAGCTGCACGGGAGCATCAGCCTCGAGGTCAGCGTCGACCCGATGCAGAACTACGTCTTCGGGCACACGGGCGCGGGGATGGTCTACTACGGCTCGGGTGGCGAGGACCGCTACTGGCTGCCCGGTGAGTCGTTCCTGACGGCACCACCCGACAGCGGGTTCATCGGGGCGGTCTTCGACCCGCGGCTGTCGACGGTCACGCTGCCCCGGCCGGTCGTCGACGAGGTGGCCGACGACGTCCGGTTCGCGGGCTTCCGGCCCCTCTCGCCCGAGGCCGGTGCCGCGTGGTGGTCCACCTGCGTGCACCTGCGCGACGAGGTGCTGCCGCTGTTCGGGGACCACCCGCTGGTGTCGGCCAACGCGACCCGCCTGCTGGTGTCGGCGACGCTCGCCGCGTTCCCGAACAACTCGCTCGGCGGCCCGGCGCCGTCCGATCGGCGCGACGCGCACCCTCGGACCGTGCGTCGCGCCATCGCGTTCATCGAGGCCAACGCCGCGAATGAGATCACCGCCGCCGACATCGCCCGCGCCGCACAGGTGTCGATCCGGGCGACCCAGCTCGCGTTCCGCCGCCACCTCGACATGACACCGATGGCCTACCTCCGGCGCGTGCGCCTCTCCTGCGCGCACGCCGACCTGCGTGCGGCGAACGGCACCGTCACCGCGATCGCCGCTCGCTGGGGCTACGCCCGTCCGAGCGTCTTCGCGGCCCACTACCGCGCCGCGTACGGGGTTGCGCCGTCGAAGACGCTGCGGTCGGGCTGAGGCACTTCGTTTTCCCGGTCGCCGCTTCGTTCCCGCTGCTATCGGCCGGGCGCCCGGTGCGGTGAAGTGGTGGTGTCCCGTCCAGGGAGGCGAGGTCCGATGACCACCTGTGACACCACCCCGTTCGCCGTGCGGACGCAACGCTCCGGCACCCGTTTCGTGGTCACGTGCCAAGGCGAGATGGACATGACGACCTGCGAGGTGTTCTTCGCCGCGGTGCTGCCCGGCATCACGGACACCGCGACCGACCGCGTGCAGGTCGACCTCGCCGAGGTGACGTTCCTGTCCGCGAGCGGCCTGCGCACCCTCCTGCTCCTGCTGTGCGCCGCACACCGCAACGGCAAGTCGTTCGACCTGCACCACCTGCGGCCCCCGGTGCGCCGGGTGCTCGACCTGTTCGGCTACACCACTTTCAAGGCGGGGCTTGTGTGGGAGGCAACCATGTCGCCGGGAAGTCACCGCCACTAGCTTGACCAGCTATGTTGCTGCCCCTGGTCCTGGTGCTCGCGCTGACCCCGCCGACGTCCGCGATGACGGTGCCCGGCGCCGAGCACCAGCAGCTCACCCACCTCGCCGACCTCACGACCACGGGCCTGGTCGCCACCGGCCACACCGACCCGGCCGACTGGGCGGGCCTCACGAGCGCCGCCCTTCCCGTGCCCGGCGCCGTCCCGGGGATCCAGATCGACGGCTACTTCCCGGACACCTCCCGCACCAACACCAACCACGGCTGGCACGACTCCCAGTTCGTGGTCAGGCTCCCGGACCGCTGGAACGGCGGCCTGGTCGTCACCGGCGCGCCGGGCGTCCGCGAGCAGTACGCCAACGACCGCGCCATCTCCGACTGGGTCCTCTCCCGCGGTTACGCCTTCGCCTCCACCGACAAGGGCAACACCGGCGCCCAGTTCTACCGCGACGGCCGGGCGATCGAAGAGTGGAACCACCGCTTCACCCAACTGACCCTCGCCGCGAAGAAGGTCGTGTCCCAGCGCTACGGCCGCGCCCCGCGCCGCACCATCGCCACCGGCATCTCCAACGGCGGCTACCTCGTCCGCTGGCAGCTGGAGAACCGCCCGCACCTCTACGACGGCGGCGTGGACTGGGAAGGGACGCTGTGGACGGTCGCGGGCCCGAACCCGCTGACGTTCCTGCCTCCCGTGCTCCGCGCCTACCCGGCCTACCTGGCGGGCGAACCGGGCGCGCACGAGGCGATGGTGGCGGCGGGCTTCCCGGCCGGCACGGAATTCCTGTGGGACTACCACCACCGCTACTACTGGGACCTGACGCAACGCATCTACCGCGAGGAGTTCGACCCCGACTTCGACGGGGCCCTGGAGGCGGGGGTGCCGTTCTGCGCTTCCGGGACGCCCGCCTGCGACGCGGACTACTCGTACTCGGACCGCCGCCGGGTCGCGGGGCCGGCGGTGTCGCGGGTCGCGTTGACGGGGAAGGTGAAGCGGCCTCTGCTGACCGTGCACGGGACCTATGACGTGCTGCTGCCGATCAGCCAGGACTCGGACGTGTACGCGGAGATGACGCCCGACCGGTTGCACCGGTACTACCGGGTCGAGCAGGGGACTCACGTCGACGGTCTCGTGGACGCCCACCCGGATCGCTTGAGGCCGCTGGCGCCCTGCCACCGGGCGGCTTTCGTGGCGTTGGAGCGGTGGCTGGACGGGGTGCGGCCGCCGGCTTCAGCGACGCTGCCCAGGCCCGCTGACGTGGCCACCTGCCCGTTGTCGTGATCCAATCGGGGACGTGGCCACCATCGAGTACGTCCTCGGCGACATCACCGAGCAGGAAGTCGACGTGATCGTCAACGCCGCCAACTCCTCCCTCCTGGGAGGCGGCGGCGTGGACGGTGCGATCCACCGCAAGGGCGGCCCGGAGATCCTCGCCGAGTGCCGCGAGCTCCGGGCGGGGCACTACGGCGGCGGGCTCGAGACCGGTCAAGCCGTCGCCACCACCGCGGGCAGGCTCCGGGCGCGCTGGGTCGTGCACACCGTGGGTCCCGTGTACTCGCCCACCGAGGACCGCTCCGCCCTCCTGGCCGCCTGCCACCGCAACTCCCTGCGGGTGGCGGCAGACCTCGGCGCGCACACCATCGCGTTCCCCGCCATCTCCACCGGCATCTACCGGTGGCCGGTCGAACACGCCGCCGAAATCGCCCACGAGGCAACGAAAGACGCCCCGCTGGACCTGATCAGGTTCGTGCTGTTCGACCAGACCGCCTACGACGCCTACGCGCGCCGGTAGTCGTGGTCCGGGCCGGACGTCATCGGGCCACGGTGCTTTCCCTCACCAACAAGGAAAACGGGGTCTGGACGTCCTCCAGGGCGTCGTCGCGGGCCTCGACGCGGCGGTGCAGCAGGTCGACCGCGGCGCGGGCGATGGCGGTCTTGTCGGGGGCCACGGACGTCAGGGACGGGGAGCTGTAGGCGCTTTCCTCGTTGTTGTCGAAGCCGACGACGGCGAGGTCCGAGGGCACCCGGACGGAACGTTCGGCGGCGGCTCGCATGGCGCCGATGGCGAGGAGGTCGTTGAAGCAGAACACGGCGTCCGGTGGGGTGCGGAGGTCCAGCAACGACTTCATCGCGGCGGCGCCGTCGGCGCGGTGGTAGTTCAGGGCCGGCACGACGAGCTCGTCGACGAACGGCAGGGAGGCCTCCTCGAGGGCGGTGCGGTAGCCCTCCAGGCGCAGGGCGGCGGTGCCTCGGTGGGGGTGGGCGCCGATCGCGGCGATGCGCGTGCGGCCCAGGGAGATCAGGTGCTTCACGGCGGCCTGGGCGGCGGCCACGTTGTCGATGCCGACCCGGTCGATCGGGACGTCGACGGCGTGCTCGCCGAGCAGGACGGCGGGGACCGACAGCTGGAAGTCGTCGTCCTGCAACGCCTCCGGGCTGAGGATCGCGGCGTCCACGAGGTGCGGGCCCAGGGACGCTAGGGCCGAGCGTTCGCCCGCCAGGGTGCCGAAGGTCTGCTCGATGAGCACGTTCCACTCGTGCTCCTGGGCCGCGGCGATGACGAGGCCGGCCAGCTCCGCGAAGTAGGGGATCGAGAGCTCGGGCAGGACCAGGGCGATGAAGCCGGTGCGGCCGCGGCGCAGGTTGCGGGCGCCGAGGTTGGGGCGGTAGCCGGTCGCCTCCAGCGCCTCCTCGACGCGGCGGCGGTTGTCCGGTTTCACGAACGAGTAGCCGTTGACCACGTTCGACACGGTCTTCACCGAGACGCCCGCCAGGCGAGCGACGTCCTTCAGCGTGGCCAACACAGCCTCCTGGAAAAAGGTACCGGGAAAAGTACCGGGAAGTCCTCAGTCTTTACATCGTTGGAACAACGATGCAAATCTAGCGCCTGAGAGCGCGTCCACGCATAGCCCGGTGTAGGAGCCAAAGATGTCTCGCTTACTGCTCGTCGCTGTCGCCGCCCTGCTCGTGACCGGTTGCACCGCGAGGGAGAACCCGCAGACCACGACCAGTGGCGGGCCCGCCGCCAGTGCCGCGGAGAACCAGTCGTCCGGTCCGGGCTGCTCGCGCGCCGGGTCCGGGTACCCGCAGGTGGACCTCAAGGGCGCCGTCGTCGGCTTCTCCCAGTCGGAGAAGGAGGCCAACCCGTTCCGCACGGCCGAGACGCAGTCGATCAGGGACGAGGCCGCCAAGCGCGGAGCCGAGCTCCTCTACACCAACGCGCAGAGCGACCTGAACAAGCAGATCAGCGACATCAAGTCGTTGATCGACCGCGGCGCGAAGCTGCTGATCGTGGCGCCGCTCAACTCCGACGGCCTGCAGCCCGCGTTCGACGCGGCCAGGGCCAAGCAGGTGCCGGTCGTGACGATCGACCGCAAGGTGACCGCGCAGCCCTGCACGGACTACCTGACGTTCATCGGCTCGGACTTCGTCGAGCAGGGCAAGCGCGCCGCCCAGCAGATGATCAAGGCGACCGGCGGCACCGGCAAGGTCGCGATCCTGCTCGGCGCGTCGGGCAACAACGTCACGGTCGATCGCACCAAGGGCTTCAAGGACGGCATCGCGGGCACTCCCGGCCTGACCGTGGTCGCCGAGCAGACCGGTGAGTTCGACCGGTCGAAGGGCCAGGCCGTGATGGAGCAGCTCATCCAGAGCAACCCGGACATCACCGCCGTCTACGCCGAGAACGACGAGATGGGCGTCGGCGCCGTCACCGCCCTCAAGGCCGCGGGCAAGCAGCCCGGCAAGGACGTCAAGATCGTTTCCGTCGACGGCACGCGCAACGCCGTGCAGCTCGTCGCGGACGGCAGCTACACCGCGGTCGTCGAGTCCAACCCGCGCTTCGGCCCGCTCGCGTTCGACACGCTGGAGAAGTTCGGCAAGGGCGACGAGATCCCGAACACGATCGTGATCTCCGACGACGAGTACGACACCACCAACGCCGCGCAGAAGCTCGCCAATGCCTACTGACACGTCCACCGGCCCCGTCATCGAGGTCGCCGGCGTCACGAAGACCTTCGCCGGCGTCCGCGCCCTCGGCGACGTGGACTTCACCCTCGCGCGGGGTGAGATCCACGCGCTGGTGGGGGAGAACGGCGCCGGCAAGTCGACGCTGATCAAGGTCCTGACCGGCATCCACACCCCGGATGCCGGCCGGGTCACCCGCAACGGGCGGATCTCCACGATCTACCAGGAGGTCAACCTCGTCCCGCTGATGAGCGTGTCCGCCAACCTGTTCCTCGGCAGGGAGCCGCGCACCCGGTTCGGCCTGATCGACCGCGCCCGCCGGGACGCCGACGCCGCGGAGCTGTTGCGGGGCTACGGCATCACGGCGGACGTGAGCAGCCCGCTCGGGACGCTCGCGGTCGGTGAGCAGCAGATGGTCGCGCTCGCCAGGGCGGTCGAGGCCGACGCGGACGTCGTGATCATGGACGAGCCCACGTCGTCGCTGGAACCGCGCGAGGTGGAGACGCTGCTCGGTGTCGTGCGCACGCTGCACGAGGCCGGCATCGCGATCATCTACGTGAGCCACCGGATGGACGAGCTGTACCGGATCTGCGACACGGTCACGGTCCTGCGCGACGGGCGGAACGTGCACAGCGGTCCGTTGCGGGACCTCCCGCGCATCGAGCTGGTCTCGCTGATGCTCGGCAGGTCGGTGAAGGAGATCGAGAGCCACGGCACCACGGCGTTCGGCGAGAGCCACCACGCCGACGCGCACCCGGTGCTCGAGGCGCGGAACCTCACCAGCAAGCCGCGCATCAACGGGGTCAGCGTCTCGATCCGGCCCGGTGAGGTCGTCGGCCTCGCCGGCCTGCTCGGATCCGGCCGCACGGAGACCGCGAAGGCGATCCTCGGCGCGCTTCCGATCGACGGCGGCACCGTCGTCGTCGCGGGCGCACCGGTGGCGCGCGGCGTCAAGGCGGCCACCAGGGCGGGCATCAGCATGCTCGCCGAGGACCGCAAGACGGAGGGGATCATCCCGAACCTGTCCGTGCGCGAGAACATCGTTCTCGCGGCGCTGCCGAGGCTCAGCCGGTTCGGCGTGGTCAGCAGGGCGAAGCAGGACAGGATCGTCGACACCTTCGTGCGGCGCCTGCGCATCAAGGTGTCGAGCCCCGAGCAGAAGGTCTCGGAGCTCTCCGGCGGCAACCAGCAGAAGGTGCTGCTGGCCCGGTGGCTGTGCACCGAACCGAAGATCCTGCTCCTCGACGAGCCGACGCGCGGCATCGACGTCGGCGCCAAGGCCGAGGTGCAGGCCCTGGTCGACGAGCTCGCCCGGGAGGGCCTGGCGGTGCTGCTGATCAGCTCCGAGCTCGACGAGCTGCTCGACGGCGCGGACCGGCTCGTCGTGCTGAGGGACGGCACCGTCGCCGGGGAACTGGAAGGGGACCGGCTCACCCGTGAGCACGTGCTCGAGGCCATCGCGGCGGAGGTGACCGATGACGCTGACAGCCACTAGAACGGCCGCGCGAACGCGGTGGTTGCAGGACAACGGTGTCTACGTCGCCGTTGGCGTGCTGCTGCTGTTCAACGCCCTGTTCACGGCCAACTTCCTGACGACGGGCAACTTCACCACCCAGCTCGTGCAGGCGGCACCCGTGCTGATCGTCGCGCTCGGCATGGCGCTGGTGATCGGCACCGAGGGCGTCGACCTGAGCGTCGGCGCGGTCATGGCGCTGGCCGCCGCGATCATCCCGCTGTACCTGGGCGCCGGACCGCTCGTCGCGATCACGATGGCCCTGGTGGCGGGTGTGCTCGCCGGGGTGGTGAACGGCGTCCTCGTCGCCAGGGTCGGCATCCAGCCGATCGTCGCGACCCTGGCGCTCCTGGTGGGCGGGCGCGGCCTGGCGCTGGTCATCGCGGACGGCCAGCTCGTCCAGCTGCACGACCCGGCGTTCCTCGCGCTCGGCACCGGCGACGTGCTCGGCGTCCCGATCAGCGTGCTGGTCGCGGGCGTGCTGGCGGTCGCGGTGGCGGCGCTGACGAACCGCACCACGTTCGGCCGCCAGCTCGTCGCGATCGGCGGCAACCGCAAGGCGGCCACCCTGGCGGGGCTCCCGGTCAACCGGGTGCTGATCGGCGTCTACGCGATCTGCGGCGTGCTCGCCGCGGTCGCGGGCGTGCTGGCCACGTCGAGGCTGTCCGCCGGCGACCCGGCCGACATGGGCCTGCTGATGGAGCTGTCCGCGATCACCGCGGTGGTCGTCGGGGGAACCCCGCTCACCGGGGGCAGGGTCCGGGTTCTCGGCACGGTGTTCGGCGTGGTCCTGATGCAGCTCGTCAGGGCGACGCTGATCAAGCACGACCTGCCGGACTCGATCGCGCAGATGATCCAGGCCGCGATCATCATCGCCGCCGTCTACGTGGCACGGGAGCGCCGATGACCACCACCGCCACACCGGCCGGCACCGCCGCGGTCCCGGCCGGGGCGTCACGGGCGAAGGTCCTGCAACGCCAAGGCGCCGCCGTCGCGCTCGCGCTGGTGGTCGCGGTGTCCTGGCTGGTCTTCCCGCGCTTCGGCAGCCTCGACAACCTGCGCGACCTCGCGCTGCAGGGCGCGTTCCTCGCGGTGATCGCGCTCGGCATGACGTTCGTGATCATCACCGGCGGCATCGACCTGTCCGTGGGCTCGGTCTACGCCCTGGGCGGTGTGCTCGCGGCCTGGGGCTCGCAGCACGGGTTCCTCGTCGCGTTGCTGCTGCCGCTGGTGGTGTGCGGGCTCATCGGGCTGGTCAACGGGCTGCTGATCGCCCGCACGAACATGGCGCCGTTCATCGTCACGCTGGCGTCCCTGCTGTTCGCGCGCGGCCTGCTGCTCGTCATCACCGACGAGGGCGCCACCACCTACCGGATCCCGCCGGACAGCGCGTTCGTCGAACTGGGGCGCGGCACCGTCTTCGGCTTCGGCTACCCGATCTTCGTCGCGGCCGTGCTGTGCCTGCTGGGCGGGGTCGTGCTGCACCGCACCAGCTTCGGGCAGAACGTGTTCGCCACCGGGGGAGCCGAGCAGTCGGCCGTCCTCATGGGCGTGCCGATCGCCAGGACGAAGGTCCTCGTCTACACGACGAGCGGCACGCTGGCAGGCCTCGCCGGCGCCCTGACCGCCGCTTACCTGCAGTCCGGCGTCACGGTCATCGGCGTCGGCCTCGAACTCGACGCGATCGCCGTCGTCGTCATCGGCGGCACCCTGCTGACCGGCGGCATGGGCACGGTGCTCGGCACCGTGATCGGCGTCGGCCTGATCAAGGTCATCCAGAACGTCATCAACCAGATCGGCACGCTCGACAGCAACTACCAGTCGGTGGTCAGCGGCGCGTTCCTCCTCATCGTCGTCGTCCTGCAACGAATACTCCGGAGATAGGAGCACCATGACCAGACGCGTCCTGGGCGTGTTGGTCGGCATCCTGATCACGTCCACCTCCCTCACCCCCACAGCGCACGCGGTGGAGTGGGTCCCCAAGACCCCTCCGCTGTCGACGCCCTGGACCTCCCAGGTGTCGCCGGCGAATGCGCTGCCCGAGTACCCGCGTCCGCAGCTCCAGCGCCCCGAGTGGCAGAACCTCAACGGTGTGTGGGAGTTCGCGGGCGCACCGGACCTCGGCAACCCGCCGATCGGCAGGCCACTGGCCGAGGGCGTCCTCGTGCCGTACCCGATCGAGTCCGCTCTGTCGGGCATCAAGCGGCACGAGGACAACATGTTCTACCGCCGCACCTTCACCATTCCGTCCACTTGGAACGGTCGCAACGTCAAGCTCAACTTCGGCGCGGTGACCTGGGAGACGCGCGTCTGGGTCAACGGCCGGCAGGTCGGCACGCACACCGGCGGCTTCGACGCGTTCTCGTTCGACATCACCTCCGCGCTCCAGGCGGGCACGAACGAGATCGTCGTCGGCGTGCACTCGCCGGTCGACGGCAGCCGGTACCCGGTCGGCAAGCAGCGCCGCAGCCCGAGCGGCATCTTCTACACCGCCGCGTCGGGGATCTGGCAGACGGTGTGGCTCGAACCGGTGCGCAGCGCGCACATCACGCGGCTCGACACCACGCCGAACGTCGCCGCGGGCGCTCTCGACCTCGTCGTGCAGGGCACCGCGGGGCAGTCCGTCACCGCCGAGGTGCTCAGCGGCGGGCAGGTCGTCGGCAGGCAGACCGGCACGACCGGCACCTCGCTGCGGGTCCCGGTGCCGAACGCCCGGCTGTGGTCGCCCGACGACCCGTTCCTCTACGACCTGCGCGTGACCCTGGGCAGCGGTGACTCCGCCACCGGCTACTTCGGCATGCGCTCGCTCGGCAAGGCGGTGGTCGGCGGCGTCATGCGGCCGTTGCTCAACGGGAAGTTCGTCTTCCAGAGCGGCACCCTCGACCAGGGCTACTGGCCGGACGGCATCTACACCGCGCCGACCGACGCGGCCCTGCGGTGGGACCTCGAACGCCAGAAGGCGCTGGGGTTCAACATGGTCCGCAAGCACATCAAGGTCGAACCGGCGCGCTGGTTCTACCACGCCGACCGGCTGGGCCTGCTGGTGTGGCAGGACATGCCGTCGCTCGACGCGGTCGACGAGGTGCCGAACGGGCGCGCGAACTTCGAGTCCGAGTTGCGCCGGATGATCGACCAGCTCAAGGGCATCACGTCGATCGTGCAGTGGGTGCCGTTCAACGAGGGCTGGGGCGAGTACGACGCCGGCCGGATCGTCGACCTGGTCCGCTCGATCGACAACACCCGCCTGGTCAACCACAACTCGGGGTCCAACTGCTGCGTCTCGGACCCCGATCCCGGCAACGGCGACGTCGTCGACGACCACCACTACCAGATCTCGGCGAACACCCGGCAGCCCGACGCCAACCGGGTGGCGGTGCTCGGCGAGTTCGGTGGCCTGGGCCGCAGGATCGCCGGTCACGAGTACCAGCCGGGTGCCGGATTCGCCTACGGAGCCCTGTACCCGGACGAAGCGTCGCTGACCAAGCGCTACGAGGAGGTCATCAAGCAGGTCCAGCGGCTCGTCCACACGCGCGGGTTGTCCGCCATGGTCTACACCGAGCCCTACGACGTGGAGAACGAGGTCAACGGCTTCTACACCTACGACCGGCGCGTGCTGAAGATGACCGAGTCGCGGGTGCGGGCCGTCAACCTCGGGGTGCTCGCCGTCGCGCGCGGCACGGCGGTGAGCCCCGACGACGTGGTGTCGTTGCGCGTCACCACTTCCGGCTACACGAACCGGTACCTGCGGCACCAGGACTCGCTGGCCCGCACCGACGTGATCAGCACCGACCTCGGCAGGCTCGACGCCACGTTCCACCCGCGGCCCGGACTCGCCGACGCGGCCTGCCTGTCGTTCGAGTCGCGGAACTTCCCCGGCCGGTTCCTCAGGCACAGCAACGGTCGCATCCGGACCGACGTGAACAACGGCACGATCGCGGCGGACGCCACGTTCTGCGCGCGGGAAGGCTCGGGCGGCACCGCGCTGGAGTCCTACAACGTGCGCGGTTCGTTCGTGCGGCACCACAACGAGGGCGTGTACCTGGCGCGCTCCGGTGGCCCGAACCCCTGGGACACCGCGAGCTCGTTCGCCGCGGACACCACGTGGGCGATCGGCACAGGCCTGTGGCGCAGCGGCGCGGATCTGCCGCTCGACCAGGCGCGGTCGTTCCGGGTGACCACGCCCGGCTTCGCGGACCGCTACCTGCGGCACCGGGAGTCGTTGGCGCGCACGGACGTCGTGACCGGCACGAGTGACGCGCTGACCAAGGGCGACGCGACGTTCGTGGTGCGCCGCGGGCTCGCCGACCCGACCTGCTACTCGCTCGAGTCGCGCAACATCCCCGGCCAGTTCCTGCGGCACGCGGACTTCCGCGTCCGCCTCGGCACCAACGACAACACCGACCTGTTCCGGCGCGACGCGACCTTCTGCGCGCAGCAGGGCACCGGAGGCGTGCGACTGGAGTCGGTCAACGAGCTGGGCACGAACATCCGGCACTACCAGGAGGAGGTCTGGGTCGCCTCGAACGGCGGCGCGCACGTGTACGACAACCCCGTCTCGTACGACCAGGACGTGAGCTGGGCCGTCAGCTCCCCCTGGACGCCGTAGGAAGATGGGCGCTGCCCGGGGACGTGCGCGTCCCCGGGCGGTGTCAGGTGAACAGGATCCGCTTCGCCACGGCCTTTCCCGGCGGGGTGCGCAGTGCGCTGAAAGCGAGCTCGGCGAGACCCGGCGCGCGCACGAGCGACAACCCGCGCCGCATCAGGGACCTGCTGCGGTACCGGCGCCGCAGGGCCGCCGCGTCGTAGTGCTCCAGCACGTACCTGTTGCCGCTGCGCAGGTAGTCGAACGTCACCGACGCGGCGAGCTCGGACATCCGCATGCACGGGTCGAGTCCGCCCGCCGTGAGCGGTGAGACCGCTCCGGCCGCGTCCCCGACCAGAAGACCCCGCGGCGACACGATCCTGCGCAGCAGCCCGCCGACGGGGATCGGCCCGCCCCGGCGCTTGACCGGGCCGGCGGGCTCCGGCGTCGGGAAGCTGTCGCGGAAGCGCCGCAGCAGCTGGGGCAGCGGTGCGCCGAACCGGTCGGCGCGGCCAGCCAGCCCGACGTGCGCGTGCTCGCCGTCGTCGATGACCCAGGCGATGTAGCCGGGTGCGAGCCGGGGGTCGACCACGCAGTGGAACGTCGGCACCGAGCCGGTCCTGACCGGGTAGACCTCCTCGATGCCGGTGATCAGCCGCCGGTTGACGTCGAGGCCGAGGGTCTTCGCCACGGTGGACCGCGCGCCGTCCGCGCCGATCGTGAAGCGCGCCTTCGTGGACTTTGCCGGATAGCTCGCGTTGAGGCGGACCCGCGCGCCCGCGCGTTCGGCGTCGCGGACAGCGGCGGCGTAGATGCCCTCCATGTCACCGACGCGGAACTCGTCCCGGGCGCTCACGAACTCGACCGGTTCCCGCAGAGAAGGCGGGTAGAGGAGCACGCGCCGCACCGCGGGCCCGAGGTGCGGCAGCTCGTAGTCGTCGAGCGTGCGCCGGACGAAGATGCCGGTGGTGCGGATGCCGGTCTCGAGGCTCGTCCTGCGCTCGCACACGGCCACGTCGAGCCCCGCGCCGGCGAGCAGCCGCGCGGTGTTGAGGCCGGCCAGCCCGGCGCCGACCACGAGCACGTCCACGGTGTCCATGCCGCACGACGCTAGATCCGCGCACGGCTGGATTTTCCGCCGACGGCCACACCTTCACCGGATCTGCACCGGATCTCCACAAGTGCGGCGAGGTGGCTGTGCCGCCGCGTCCGGAGACGTGGACGCGATGGCGATTGCCCAGAGCGGCCAGTACCCGCTCGTGGTGCACATGCCACCTCGTTGAAGGGCACCACCGGTGTACCGGAACGAACAGGGGGTGTTCCCAGAAGGCCTTCCACAGGCGAGAATCGCCCGTGTGGGGGACGTACGCGGACGAACTGTCGAAAGCAGGGCTGGTGTAGCCGCCTTCCTGGCCGGCGTGTGGCTGGTCGCCGCGCCACCGGTGCTGCACTTCGGTGCTTCGCTGCACGCCTTCCGGCCGTACTGGTGGTCGATGGGCTTGGCCGTCGTCATCATGCTGCTCGGCATGGTGCGGGCGATGGCGCCGTTGGACGTGCCGTTCATCCAGCCGCTGACGATCGCGCTGGCCGGGTGGCTGATCGTCGTGGCGCTGCGGCCGGCGGAAGGCGGCGTGTGGGCCGTTTGGCTCAACCAGCTCGTCGTGGCGGGCGTCATCGCGCTGTCCGCCGGAATCGCGTTGTTGATCAGCCTGCGCAGATGAGGTCGTGGTGCGGTCCGCGGTGCTCGTCGCCGTGTCGACCGGCAGCGGTCAGGCTTCGCGGACAGCACCGTGCAGGAGTCGGGTGGGGGTAGGCCTGATACACCCATCTTTTCGCGGCCGAAGGTGAGGGGTCGACCCTCATGCCATCGACGTCTGCGCAGGTCACGCTTCTCCTATCGAAGGGGCCGCGGGAGGTGGCCCCCTTCCACAGGAGGCAGAACCCCATGTTGCGCAAGGTCGTCATCGCCACCCTCGCCACCGCCGCCGTCAGCTCTGTCGCCCTGCCCGGCCTCGCCGCCGCCGACCCGATCATCGGCACGCCGCCGCCGTGCGTGAAGATCGCCGACATCACCGGCCCCGACTTCGAGGTCAAGCAGTGCGGCGTCAGCGACGTCGACCAGTACCGCGCCGGCTTCGCGGCCAACGGCGGCACCCACTGCGGTCCGTCGTCGCTCTACAACGTGCTGCACTACTGGGGGCACGAGAAGCAGGCACCGGTCGGCTGGCTCACCACCAAGGTCCGCAACCTCGACCCCAGGAACCCGGCCGACTACGGCATCGTCACCAACTCGATCGGCCGGATCGCCACGGATTCCCAGTGGAGCGTCGAGGACGGCACCTTCTCGGGCAACCTGCGCACCGCGTGGAACATCGCCACCAAGCCCGCCCGGGACGCCGGGTGGTCCACGGCGACCGGCGGGATCGGCACCACCGCCGGCCCGGACTTCGCGGGTGAGCTGGCCAAGAAGCTCAGCCAGGGCCCGGTGCAGATGTGGTACGGCCGCTACGTCGCCGGTCCGCAGAACAGCCTCAAGCGCGACGGCGGGCACCTCGTCACGGTGGTGTCGGCCAAGGGTTCCTTCGGCGGTGACTTCGTGCAGCTGCGGCTGGCCGACCCGGCCGAGGCGGCCGACCACGGCAAGCCGGGCTACCTCGACACGCAGTCCGCCTACGAGACGTTGGCCGTGACGTTGACGCGCCGGTCGGTCTACGAGTACCTGCCCGTGAAGGACGACGAGGCGACGCCGGTCGACGAGAGCCTGCAGCCCGGCACGTACCGCTCGGTCGAGCGCTGGGAGCTGTCCGGCACGGCGTACGCCGACCAGAACAAGCCGCTGGTCGAGGGCTTCAACTGGTTCACGATGTCCCCGCCGGTCGGCTGAGCCCTCGGATGCGCAGGCCCCGCTCGCCGAGCGGGGCCTCTCGCCGTCCCGGTGGGGTTCGGCGGAACGGCCGAACCCTTGTCGCAGCGCTACCGGGCCGAAGTGGAGCCGGATCTCCGCTCGGAACTCGAACCGGGCCGGCGACGGTCGTGCAGCTCGTTCCGCAACTCGGCGGCCGCTTCGGGGTCGAGCCTTTCCTCCGAGTCCTGGGGTTCGCCTCCTGCGCCTGTTGCGGCTGTGTCCAGGGCCAGGCAGACCCACCACCGCGGCAGCACCGGGACGAGGGGTTGGCGGCCGGGATCGCGGATGTCCACACCACCTGCGGCAGCCAGTGGGTGCACGCGACTCTGCGCCACCGCCGGGACCCGGGAACTCGTGCCGCGGTGGCTGACACTCGAGGACTTCCTCGCCGCGCACCGCGACGAGATCCTGCTCGGCTAGTACGTGCGGGCGATCTCGTCGAACACGGACTTGAACTCCGCGAACCGCTCGGCGCCGACGAGTTCGGCGAACCGCCGCTCGATCTCACCGATGATCCTCTTGGCCAGCACCATCTCCGCGTGGCCCCGCTCGGTGGGCACGACGAGCTTCGCGCGGCGGTCCGCCGGGTCCGGCTGACGGGTGACGTAACCGAGGGTCTCCAACTCGTCGATCAGCGTGCCGATGACCTGCTTGTGCTGCCCGGAGCGTTCGGACAGCTCGCTCGCCCGGCTGCCGTCCGCGCCGAGGTGGGCCATGACGGCGCCGTGCCGCGGGCGGAGCTGTCCGTGGCCCGACTCGGAGAGGCGGGTGAAGAGCTCCTTCTGGAACCCGGAGAGCAGGTGCGCGGAAAGGACGCCGACGTCGGGCATGGCGACGATGGTAACGCGGGAGACGGGTCGTCCGAAGAGGACGGACGGGTGGCCCGCCTCGCGGCGGGCCACCGGACGTCAGCCCTGCGGCTCGTACAGGCTGAACGGCGTGCCCTGGTCGTCGGTGCAGTGGGCGATGCGGCCGACCTCCGGCACCGCTTGGACGTCGTCGGCCTTGCCGCCCAGCTCGGCGACCCTGAGCACGGACGCGTCGATGTCCGCGGTGTGGAAGTAGATCCGCGGCTGGGTGAGCCGGGCGTCCCTGGCCGCGATGGCGCCGGCCGCGCCGTTGGTGATCACGTGGTAGTCCTCGCCCATCGGGCTGGTGTCCCAGCCGAACACCCCGGCGTAGAAGACCCGCGCCCGCCCGGTGTCGTCGGCGGGCAGTTCGAACCAGTTGACCTGTCCGGACATCTCGATCGCTCCTTCGGCTCGGTCGGTGTTGTGAGCGGAGGACGAGCGGGGAGCGGAGAACTCGACATCAGGTCCGGAGATTCCTCCTGCCCTGGTCGAAGTGGTCGAGGGCGGCACCCACGGCGGCGGCGACGGTCACCTCGAAGACCTCGTCCTCGGTGTGCTCCCGTGCGAGCCGTGCCACGTCCTCGTCGGTGATCCGGTGGGAGGCCGACCGGACCGTTGCCGCGTAGGAACCCCACGCATCTCCGGCGGCCGCCGCACGGCGCAGTGCGACGGGCGTGCGGGCGGGGGCGTCCAGCACGGCACGGCGCAGCTCTTCGGGGCCACCGGCGCCGGGACCGGTGAGAAAGCGCGGGAACCGGTAGCCGAACCTGTGCAGCGACCGGGTGCCCGACTCGAGCTGGCCCGGCCGCAGCGCGAACCCGAATGCGTTCGCGAGCCGGTTCACCACGTGGAAGACCAGGCTGACGTCCAGCGCGTCCGCCAGAGCGGTCCGGGACACACCTCCGGGAGGGGACAGGGTTTCCAGGAACCGCGAGGCCGCGACGAGCTCGGGCCGCGGCGGCGACGGGTCTCCGGCGATCTTCAGCAGCTCGGCGTGCGTGGCCGCGCAGAAGGGGCACCGCAGGCGCTCGGACGTGCTCCGCGCCAGGTACTCCCGTTCGCCCGCCGTCCAGGACGACGGCCCGCGCATCGTCCTGGCCGTGAGGTCGAGGAACACCGAACCGAAGAACTCCGGGCGGTACAGCAGCGCCTTCGGCACGTCCGACATCGGAACGCCCGACACCAGCCTGCTGAAACCGAAGAACAACCGCACCGCCGGCCGGTGGCCGCGGTCGAGCACGTCCAGCCTCATCAGGACACCTCCAGCGAACGCAGACGCCCGGTCAGGAAACGACGATCCGCCGCGCTCACCGCCAGCTCCAGCGCGGTCCGGTACGCCGCGACGGCCTCGTCCCGCCGCCCCAGGCGCCGCAGCAGGTCGGCCCGGGCGGAGTGCAGCAGGTGGTACTCGGAGAGGCCGGTGATCCCGTCGATCAGCTCGAGCCCGGCGGCGGGACCGGCGGTCATCGCGACGGCGACCGCGTGGTTGAGCCGCACCACCGGAGTCGGTGCCACCACGAGGAGTTCGGCGTAGAGGGCGGCCACGCGGTCCCAGTCGACCGGGTCCTGCACGTGCAGGGCGGCGATCACGGCGTGCAGTACGTACGGGCCCGGTGAGCCGAACCGCAGCGCGCGGTCCAGCAGCGCCATGCCCTCGGCGATCTCGTCGGTGTTCCACAACGCGCGGTCCTGGTCCTCCAGCAGCACCACGTCACCGCCGGCGGACAGGCGGGCGGCGCTGCGCGAGTTGTGCAGCAGCATCAACGCCACCAGGCCGTGCGCCTCCGGTTCGTCGGGCATCAGGGCCGCCAGCAGCTTGGCCAGCCGCAGCGCTTCGAGCCGGAGCGAGGCGTCCGCGGTCGTGTAGCCGCGCGTGAAGACGAGGTACAGCACCGCGAGCACACCCCGCAGGCGCTCGGGCAGCAGGTGGTCGGCGGGCACCTCGAACGTGATGCCGGCGTCGCGGATCTTGCGCTTGGCCCTGACCAGGCGCTGCGCCAGCGCGGGTTCGGCCACGAGGAACGTCCGCGCGATCTGCGCCGCCGTGAAACCCGCCACCGCCTGCAGGGTCAGCGCCACCCGGGACTCCTCGGCGAGCGCGGGGTGGCAGCACGTGAACATCAGGCTCAGCCGTTCGTCGCCCAGCGACACCAGCTGCTTCTCGCTCATCGTGACCGCCTCGGGTGCGGGGGCGGGCAGCTTCGCGCGTGCCATCCTGGCGTGGCGCAGGCGGTCGAGGGCGTGGTTGCGCGCGACGGTGAGCAGCCACGCGAACGGGTCGTCCGGCACCCGCGCGCGCGGCCACCTCCGCAGCGCCTGCGAGCACGCCTCCTGCAGCGCGTCCTCGGCCAGCTCGAAGTCGCCGAGGGCCCGCACGAGCGCCGCGAGCATCCTGGTCCGGTGCTCGCGGTACACGCGTTCGACCGCGGCCGACGCGAGGTCGCTCATGCCACCCCGTGGTTCAGCCCGGGGATGCGCTCGACGGGCCGCACCTCGACCGTGGCGCCGAACTGGGCCTGAGGCATCATCTCGGCGAGCTCCAGGGCCTC
>NZ_JAJCXE010000024.1:0-34702 GCF_021056325.1 Lentzea sp. CC55
CATCATCGGCGAGCTGTACGGGGCCGTGGACTTCGCCGTGATCAAGGCGTCGGTCGACGTCAAGATCAGGGCCTACGCGCAGATCACCTACATCGCCTACCACGACATCCCGGTCTCGGTGGTCGCCGCCGTGGACGCCAGGGCGTCGCTGGAACTCGACTTCGGCCTGTTCTCGATCACCTTGCACTTCTCCTTCTCCGTCACGGTGAAGGAGACCTTCGTGATCAAGAACAGCGGCACCGCGCCGTGGCAGGTGTCGTCCCCGCTGGCCGACGCCCACCGCCGGCGGCTGCGCGACGCGGGCCGTCGCGCGCTGCCCGCCGTCTCGGCGGTCACGGACCTGCACTGGGGCAACCTGGCCGCGGCGGTCGAACCGCAGGGCCTCACCTGCTACCTGGTGCCGTCGGTGACGGTGTCGGCCGACGAGGCGCGAACCGCCGCCGAGCAGGCCGTCTGCGCGGTCGTGCTGCTGGCGGTCGAGTCCGCGGACCCGGCGGTCCCGCGTGGCCCGGAGACCGAGGACAGCGGCTTCGACCTGCTGGCCCGGCAGGTGCTGCGATGGGTCGCGGCGGCGTCGCTGCCCGTCTCGGGCGCGCCCTACAGCGTCGCGGCGGTGGACGCGGCGGTGTTCTCCGACGACGACCTGGCCGCCGTGACGGCCGTGCTCGCCGACCGGGCCACCGCCACCCCGGTGCCGGTGGACGCGATCTGCGCGTTCCTGGCCGCCCAGTTCCGGCTGGACGTGAGCGTGCCGTCGGGTGCGGGGCGGGTCGACGCGGCGCCGTTGCCGATGCCGCCGCCGCTGGCGTTGCGGATGCCCGCGTACGGCGGCGCGCCCGCGCTGGACTACACGTTCGCCGACTTCAACGCCACGAGCGCGGACTACCTCGCGTCGCTGCGTGAGTACTTCGCCGACCTGTCGGTCCAGGTGGGTGCGGAGGTGGGGGCGGACCTCGGCGTCGGCGGGGACGGCGAGTCGGTGGGCAGCTTCGCCTTCGCCGACTACTTCCGCCTCATCGCGCAGCAGGCGTGCGAGGCGGCCCGGGACGCGCTGCGCTCCTACCGCTACCCGCTGCGCGCCGGTGAGAGCATCGGCGACGTCGTGGCGTGGGCGACCGGCGCCGGGGCCACCGACTTCACCGCGGCGGACCTGGTGGAGGGCAACCGGGACCACCCGTTCGCGGCCGGGCAGCCGATCCCCGTGCGGGGCGCGGTCGTCCAGGCCGGCGCGACCGACACGTTCACCACCCTGGCGCGGGCGACCGGTGACCTGGTGACCGCGCGCGGCCTGGCACTGGCCAACCACGACGAGCGGGACGTGCTGCGGCCCGCGGCCGTGCTGACCGGACCCGGCGGGCAGCCCTACGTCGTCGAACCCGACGACACGCTGGACAAGGTCGCCGCGCACTTCGGCGTCGACCTGCCCACCCTGCTGGACCGGGCGCCGGGCCTGCTGACGCAGGCGGGTCTGCTGGTGGCGCCCTCGGTGCTGCTGCTGCCCGACCTGGTCTACCCGACCGCCGCCGGTGACACCCCGGCGGGCGTGGCCGCGCGGTTCGGCCTGCCCGTCGCGGCGCTGGCCGGCCCCGCCCTCGACGCGGTCCGGTTCGACCCGGCGACCCCGCTGGACCTGCCGCACCTGGGCCGGTTGACGCTCGGCGCCCTGCTGGACGACATCGCCGCCACCAACGGCCTGTCCCGCATCGGCGGCATGGCGGGCCGGTACGCGCTGCACGGCCTGCGCCTGCCCACCCGGGGCGTCACGCCCGCCCCGGCGGAACCGGACCTGGGCCTGTACGCGCTCACCGGCCAGCAGGTTCGGCTGCCCGCGCTGGAGAAGGACAAGCCGTTGACGCTCTCGCTGGTGCGGCCGGCCGGGCTGACGTGGGTGGACTTCGGCGGCGGTGACCAGCTCACCGTGTCGATCGCGGACGGGGCACCCGACTCGCTGTGGCCCACCATCACGGCTTTGCAGGAGTTCCTCGCCTCCCCCGGCTACCGGTTCGCCCCACCGGGCACCACCGTCGGCGTCGAACCGTCCTACGCGGACCAGCCCACGACGTACCCGACGACGGGGGTGACACCGTGGCTGAGCGCGGGGCCCGTCGTGCTGCCCCACGGCGCACCGCCGGCCGGTACCAGGGAACCGCGGCTGTGGTCCCTGTCCGGCACGCTGACCGGCTTGGCCGACCCTCTGCGCTATGCCCCGCCCGTGGTGCGACCGGTCCTGGGCCGCTACGACGAGGCGCGCGGGACGCTCGTGGAGTCCCCGATCGACTGCTACGGCTGGGCCACCTCGGTGGGCTTCACGGTCAAGCGCCTGCCCGGCGTGCCGGCCTGCGAGCTGCTCACCGTCGGCGAGGCGGACATCGTGCTGCTGGAACGGGCGCTGGCCGCGTTGGACGGCAGCAGCGCGCCGGTGGCCGGGTTGACCGTGGTGTTCCCGGCCGACGCCGTCGCGGGCGCACCGGCCGGCCTGCGGTCCGGCGCCGCCGACACGGTGACCTTCGGCCTCCTGCAAGCCAACCTCACCACCACCACGGCGCCGCCGACGCTCGCCGACGCCGAGCGGGCCGGGAACCTCACCTCGCCGTACGACTTCCTGCGCCTGCTGTGGGAGGGCGGGATCACCCGCTCGGGCGGCTACTACCTGTACTACGAGGACGACGGGCACGGGCTGCCCGACTACCTGTTCAACGACAAGGGCGAGGCCGCGTTGAGCGTGCTCGTCGTGTGGAACACGCAGTCGGCCGACCGGTACGTCAACACGTTGGCCACCGTCGCGCCGTTCGACACGTCCTCGGCGACGGTGTACGCGCAGAGCGTCCCCGCGGTGGTCGACGTGTCCCTTGTGGACGGGGACAACCCGTCCCTGGACGCCTTGGCGCACCGCTACTACACGCGGGCGACGACGATCGCCGAAGCCAACCCGACGGCGCCGCTGGCCAGGGGAACGACCCTGCGGTCCGCCCGGGGCGACTACCTGGTGACCGCCGCCGATCCGGGCGGCGACCCGGCTCGCATCGCCGCGCACTTCGGCACCACGACCGCCGACCTCGAGCGCGCCAACCCGCAGATCACCTCGTGGGGGCCGCTGCCGGTGGGCACCGCCCTGCTGCTGCCCGCGCTGACGCTGGCCGTGGGCACCGGCGCGGTGGGCACCGACCTGGCCGCCATCGCGGGCCGCTACGGGACCACCGTCGCCGCCCTGGCCGCCGACAACGCCGCGGTGGCGCCGCTGTTCGCGGCCGGCCAGGCGCTGAGGGTGCCGACCGGTCCCACCAGCCGCGTGCCGACGACGGCGCCGGGCTGTCTCGGCCTGGCCGCGACGCGCACCCCTCCGGCGCCGCCGCCACCGCCCACGGCCCCGGGGTTCGCGCGGCTGTACCTGCAACGGCAGTTCAGCCTGCTGGGCTACCGGCTGACCGGCAACGCGTGGTTCGAGGCGACCGGCCTGGGCCTGCCCATCAGCCACGACACCCCGGTGCCCGGCGCCACGCTGGCCGACCGCGCCCGCACCCCGGCCGCCCCGCCGGAAGGCGAGCCGTGGCGGTTCCACCGCGTGGTTCCGGTCGCCGCCAACACCCCGCCGCCGGCGAACACGAGCCCTTACGCCGGGGTCGGCGGGCTCGCCCAGCCGGAGCTGTTCTGGGTGGACCCGTTCGGCAACCGCGTGGTCGGCGAACTGGGCGACCCGGCACCCGCCCGGCGCGCGCCGATGCCGGTGTCCTACACCGATCCGCTGGTGGGTCTGAGCCAGTGGCCCGGCGTGGCCGCCGCCTACCGCGTGCTGAACGCGGGGTCCGGTCCGACGCTGCGGTTCACCGCGTCCCTGGACGCCTCGGCGTACTCGCCGCCCGCCGCCGGCCCGGACGACGGCGCGTGGCGGGAGAAGGCCCGCCAGGCGGTGCCGGTCTACCAGCGGGTGGGCGACCAGCTCGCCGCCTCGCCGCCGCTGACCGTCGCGCTGGTCACCGCCCTGCTGCCCGAGGTGGACCTCGGGTTCGACGCCGACCGGCGGGCCGCGCTGGTGGCGTGGCTGGTCGGGGCGGACGGCGTGCTGCCGTTCCTGGTGGCGCGGGCGGCGGGTGACCGTTCGGCCGTGCCACCGGCACCGCTGGTGGTCGATTTCCAGTTCACCGCCGACCAGGTCGCTCCCGCGCAGGCGGTCGAGCTGTCGGTGGTGTTGCGCCTGGCCAGGCCGGCGGCGTTGGTCGACCCGCGGTTCGCCGGCACGTCCGTCGGCGCCGACGACACCGTGGTCGCGCCCGCTCAAGCCGGCGACGGCACGCACAGCCTGGTCGAGTTCGCGACCGCGTTCGAGGCGTGCCTGCCCGGCCGCAAGCTGGCTTCCGGCGTGGACCGCCAGGAGGTCGGCGACGGCGGCGGCACCACGCGGCTGTGGGTGCTGCGGGTCGGCGACGAGGCCTCCGGCGGGTTCGGTTTCGACGTCCCGGCCCACGTCGCGCCACTGGTGTACGCGGCCCGCCCGCTCTACACCAGCCTGCAATCCCGCGCGGACGTGCCGTACTACGAGTACCGGACGGCGACGGGCATCGACTTCGGCCGGCCGTCGGGGGTGCGCTCGTTCACCGGTGTGGACACCGACGTCTGGCTGCGCAGGCTGCTGGCCGCCGTCGACGCGGCGTTCGCACCCGACCTGCTGGTGGCCACCGCCCTGGTGACCCGGCTCGCGACCGCGCCGCTGGCGTGGGACGAGCGCCTGCGCGCCGTCAAGGAGTCGCTGGCGGGCGCCCTGTCCTGCCTGGTCGTGCCGGTGTTCCAGGACGAGGCTCCCGACGCCGACCAGCTCGCCGCCGCGCAGGAGGAGTTCCGCCAGCAGCTTCTGATCGCCCTGACCAACAACTACGCCATCACGGCGGTCATGCAGGTAATGGCCTCGGTCCACGCCGACCTCGGCGAGGCCGCCCACCCGCCACAGTTGTACGGGACGTTCCTGCCCGGGCCGGGCTCCGATCCGGACATGGCCGTGTCGGCGGCCAAGATCACCCTGGTCGACGGCGTCACGCCGCTGACGTTCACCGTCACCGCGCCGGGCACGGGCGCGAACGGCGCGGTCCGCAAGAACGCCAAGCTCGACGTGACCTTCCGCGGCGCGTCGGTCGAGCACCGGATCGGCCCGCTGCCGGGCATCACCGACTACCTCGCGTCGTCGTGGCTGGCGTTCGTCCTACCACCGTCCACAGTGGAGGACCCGTGGCCGTTGGACGGCGAGCTGCCCGACTGCGAGGTGCCGCTGCCGCTGCGGGCGTTCCCCGGCCCGCCGACGATGGTCGACCAGCGGGCGGGCAAGCCCCCGTCGGCGCGGTTCGCGTGGGCGGACGTGCTGCGCTGGGACTACCTCGTCACCTACGCCGAGCAGTTCCACTACCCGCAGGACGACCTGCACCTCACCGCCGCGTTCAACGTGTCCGTCAACGGTTCCGGCGCCCTTGCCGGCACCGCCGACCCGGTCCCCGACCTGGCGGAGTTCGCGCTGGTCTACCCGCAGGTGCGCACGGACCTGCTCGACCTGGTCGCCACCGTCACCGAGTCCTCCGACATCGAGCGGATCGACCGGGCGGCGGTCGTGCTGGAGGCGTTCGTGCGGCTGTGCGAACGCGCGGCGGCCTCGCTGACCGCGTTCACCGCCGGCGGGGCGGGTGCCGCGCCGGAGGCGTCCACGCGCGGCCAGCTGCCCTGGCAGACCGTGGTCACCGAGTCGGTGACCACGGACGCCACCGAGGCGCTGGTGGTGGCGGCCCGGGACGCCGTGCCGGCGGGCATCGACGACCCGCCCGTCATCGACGTGCCGGGCTACGACGCCGTGCCCCACACGCCCCCGCCCGGCTACCGGTACGCCTGGACCTACCGCAGTGCCGACGGCACCCCCCTGACCGCGGCGAAGGGGCAGGCCATCCCCGACCGGCTGGTGACGCTGGCGGGCCTGGACATCATGGCCGCGCAGAACGCCACGACGACCATGTGGACCGAGCGCAACCGCCACCTCGTGGCCGGCCGCACCACCGCGGACGCGTTCGTCTACCGCACCGCACCGGCGGCGTTCCCCACACCGCTGCGGCCGACCGTGACCGTCGCGGACCCGCTGGACATGGCGGCGATCGGCGGCACCGGCCCGGTGCCGCGGACCCTGCGGGGCCAGTGGGAGAACCTGCTGGCCACCCTGTTCGCCACCGCGCCGGAAGGACCACAGCTGGTCCAGGTGAGCGCCACCTACGCGATCGCGCTCAACCCGGCCCTGCCCGTCGCGGCCACACCCGCCGCGCCGGTGCTGTTCCTGCCGCCGCTGGCCTGCGACCCCGCGACGACCGACCTGCCCGCCGTCGTCTCGGCCGGCGTGCTCGCGTGGTTCGACGCCACCCACCCCACCCCCGGTGGGCCGCTGAGGTTCACCTTCACCGTGCTGACCAGCTCGCCCGGCCGCGACGTGCCGCCCAGCCCGCTGCTCGTGCTCGACCGGCTGGAGCTGGCCTGGCGCGACTGGACCGACCACCCGCAGCACTGACCCCCTCAAGCCCCGCTCCCGGACAACGCCGGGCGGCGGTGACCGCGAAGGAGATGTGAACGAGATGCTGGAGTCGACACTGCCCGGGTTCACCGAAGCCGAAGCCCTCGGCGAACGCGATGGCGAGTTCATCGCCGAACTGCGTGACCTGCTCGAACGGCACGGCAACATCGACCGCTTCGGCCTGTGCCTGCTGCACGACCACTTCCCCGTCCAGCGCGACGAACTGCTGATGGAGACCAACGACCCCGCGACGCGCACGCTGACCTCCACGCCGCAACCGATCGCCGCCCTCGACGAGTTCAAGGGCACGATGTGGCGGCTGCACCGGTCCGGGTCCGGCGACGTCTCGCCCACGCGGACCGTGCAGGTGCTGCGGGGCGTACCGTGCGAGATCCTCCAGGGCTGCAAGGAGGACAAGTGCAAGTAGGCACGGCCGAGTGAGCGGTGCCACGCCGGTGGCGGTCACCCGACTCGACGAGTTCGAGGAGTTCTACGGCCGCGAATGGCGGCCGGAGAACGTGGTGACCGTCCCCGGCGCGCGCCTGCTGCACGCCGACCGGGACGCCCTCACCCGCGACCTCGGCGACCTGGTCACCGCCGGCGACCTGACCGACCTGGGCTGGTTGACCCGGCAGGTCGGCGTGCTGTCCCGGACGCAGGCGGCCCAGGACCGGGCGCAGACCCGGCTGCGGGCGGTGGGCCCGGAACGGCGGGTGCACCGCCCGCCCCGCTACACGCGGGCGGCGCTGGTCCCGGTCGTCCTGCCGGCGGGCGCCACCGTGCTGTTCGACGTCAAGGGCTGCGGCGTGCGGCCCGGGTACCGGCCGGTCCCCGGCGGCGCACACGGGTTGCTGGGGCTGGGCGAGGCGGTGCACGAGGTCGTCCTGGCCCGGCTGGCCCGAACGGCCCTGCGCCGCGCCGGCCACCCGATGAGCCCGATCGGCCACTACGCGATCATCGACCTGGGCGTGGACGTCCTGGACCGGGCGGGCCGGCCCGGCGAGCCGGCGGTGCTGCTCGTACGGCAGGCCCGCACCCGGCCGGAGTTCCAGTGGGGTGATCGCGACCCCGGCACGCGCACCGCCGCGGAACTGCTGGACGCCGAGCTGACCCTGCGCCGGTACGGCGTCACCGCGAGTTCCTCCGGCGCGATCCGCTTCCTGCTGCGCCACCGGGCGGGCGGCCCGGAGGTCGTGCGTGACGGCGTGGTCCTGCCGCTCGGGCCGCGACGGCTCGCGCGGGTAGCGGCGGCAGTCGGCTTCGACGGCCGGGAAGTGCTGATCGACGGGGTGAACGTGCAGGTCACCACGGACCGCCGGATGGTCGACTTCGGCTGCTACCGGCTCGCCGACCGCTTCACGCACGCGTTGTTCGCCGCCGCCGACCGCGACTGCGAGACCCTGCGGGGCCTGTTCGTGGCCCCGCACCAGGCCCGCTACCCGCAGCCCGTGTCGAGCCTCGCCGGCGCGTTCGACCTGCCCGAGTGGGCGCGCCTGCGTGACCTGCTGGGTGGCCGTGCGGAGCCGGGGCGGCTGGACGCGCTGCTGACCGCGTTCCTCGACCGCCTGCCCGCGTGACGACCGCTCGGCAGTGGAGGCCCGAGATCGCCGCATCGGTGCTGGTGTTGCAGACGTCGCACGATCTGTCGGATCGGGAGCCGGCGCGGCGGTGTGCTGACCATCATGGCGAGTAGTGCACGCACGATCCGTCGAAGCGATCAGCTGGCCATGAGCGGCGTGCAAGCTTCTTTGGACTTCTGCCGATCGAGCCTGCCAATCTGGGTCAGGGCGGTCGTTCCGCCCCAGGGGACCGTCACAGGTGCTAATTGGTCACTACAGCTAGCGGACCGGGCGCGTCCGAGGTGTGCGGCGAGGGATCACAAACCTGGGGTGACATCCCTCCGGGTAGTTCCGAACTCAGCGGGGCCCCACCCGTCGATGGGGTAGCCGTTCACACGGTCCGAGTACCTGGAGGTCTGCGACCAGGTCGGCAGATCGCGGAGCGGTTCGGCGTCCGGTGGGCGATGGTGCTCGAAGAGGACAAGTCGCTGGAGCTTCTCGCTGAGGCGGCTGCGGCCGTGTAGCGGATCACCCAAGTGTGGTCTCCTGGCCTCGGCGGTGATGTTGAAGCGGTGTCAGTCGAGCAAGCTCAGCGGCGTGATGTCGAGTGCCCGCAAGGAACTTGTCGAGCAGACTGGGCAGTTGAGCGGAAGGCAGCTTCTCGGTCGGCTTGAGCGCCACCTACGGCACGGCGTCGGTGATGCGGCGGAGAAGGACGTGGTCCTGGCGGTGGTGGTCGCGTCCCTTGTAGTGGGAGCGCGATTCGCGAATCCACAGCTTCTGGCCCAGGGACGGAATGATGAGTCCGATCTCCTCCGCGACCTCGCGCACAGCAGCATCCTCTGGCTGCTCGTCCTGCTTGAGGCCTCCACCGGGTACCTCCCACCAATGATGGTGGCGGTCGTGCGGGTCACAGGCGTGGATGAGCAGCACGTGGTCGCGAGCGTCGAGCAGCAGCACCCAAGCGCCGATGCATGGGGCGGCAGTGGACATCCGGTAAATTCCTTGAAGTCGGCCGACTCTCGGCGACATGGCGGGGTCGCGTATGCCGAAGCAGCCGTTATGGCGATCTTGGGATCAGGTAGCGGATGCGTGCACGAGGACGGTGCCGGGCTCGCCGGCTTCGGGTGCGTCAATAACCTCGGCGGCGGCGCCGGCGAAGCCCGTGCCGGTGAGCAGGTCGGTCCATCGGGTGGGAGGAAGGTGCCACTGTCGGATGACCTGGCCGGGCTTGTATTCCTGGGGGCTGGCTGGGGGGTGCGAGAACGCGAAAACACCTTCATCGCTGATCCGTTTGCGCACCAGGGGAAAGAGGATTGTCGGGTCGGTGAACCAAACGGCGCCGAAGATCGAGTAGACGATGTCGAACGTCGTGGTTGTGGTGGCGAGGTACTCGACGGCGTCGGCGGTGGCGAATGTGATGTCGCCCAAGTGGCCCCACGTTTGTTGTGCTGTGTGGGCGCGACTGGGAGCGATGTCGATGCCGGTGCAGATAGCGCCCAGGGTCGCCAGGTGGGCGAGGTTGGCGCCAGCTCCGGAGCCGAGTTCCAGTACGCGCTTGCCCTTGAGGTTTCCGAGCACGGACTCGTCTGGCCCGTGATCGGGGTACTGGGTCCAATTCAGCCAGGTCGATGCTCCTGCGGCGTTCAACGCTCGACGCGGCGTGTACTTGGCGGCATACCGCTCCCATACCTCTGCCTGGGGGCTGTTCACCAACGGTCCTTCCTTGGAGAGTCCCTCGTCCGCCCTGGAGAGGGCACAGGACGAGGGACCGTATCAGCGGTCGCGCGGGTACACCGGTGCTACTTGGGACTGTCGTGGCAGCCGGCGTAGCACTGGTTGCAATCGGCGGCTTTGGCGTTCCACAGCTCGGTGTCGACCGGGAACCCGGCTGCGCGGATGGCGTGGATCGTGCTGTTCAGGACCAGCGGGCCTTCTTTGCCGTCCTCGGGCAGGTGCGGGATGTGGTGGATGTAGCGGCCCGCGTTCTCCTCGCAGAAAGTGAAGTAGTGGGGCGTGTCGAGGGTGAAGCTGTGGACGCCCTTGTCGACAGCCGGCGTGGGTCCCATCGGAAGGTCCGGATTCTCGCCCGCGACGACGAGGTAGGCGACGGTCTGGCCGAAGGTGCGCTCGGCCAGGTCGCGATCCATGTCGTGGTCGCGCATGATCAGCCGAACCTCGCGGTCCCACACCTCAGCCGACACACAAGTGCGCGGGTCGCGCAGGGTCGTTGCAGTGGTCATGATTACTTCTCCTCACGTGGTGCGATTTTCTCCGGCCGCGTGCGTGCGCGGCCGGTGCGCCCGCGGGACGCACCAGTCAGTGGGGCCACGACGGAATGCGTCGTGGCGGTGCGGCAGGTGTCGCAGATCAGCCAGCGACACGCTGCGTACGTGCTGGCGATGGGTTGGGCCTGCAGATCTCCCCACACAACGCCGGTAGCGCACGCTCATCTATGCGAGCCGTGAGCGAGGCGGCGCTGTCGATGGTGTGCCGGGATCGAGCGATCACGCCACGCAGGAGCTGCGAGGGCGTCATTGCGGCTGACCTGCCTGGCCCGACCATCTGTTGTGCTCTGCGAGCAGCTGCTCGCTGACGGCGGGCATGACGATGGTGTGAAATTCGTTGCCCGGCCAATCCCATTCAGTCCCGGCCTCGTTCCAGTGCAGCCGCACCGGGCGTCCTTCATCAACCGCGGCTTGGATCAACTCGTGCACTGTCACGCCCCACCGATCTCCGTCGCGGTAGACGTGCTGCGCCACCACCGTCACACGAACCAACTGCAGTCGATGACGCGTTGCCCCATCTTCACCAGGCACTTCTGGCAGAACCTGCCGTTCGAGCAGTGCTGTGCACGCTCGATCAGCAACACTTTGTCGCACTCGGTGTCCACAGCGCCGTCGTTGGCACCAGCCTCGGCCTGACTGCGCAGGATCGCGTGGGACTCGCCATCGTGCGGCGATACCCACCACACGAACTCGCTCACCACCACAGCTCCTGCCGCACCAGCATGGCGGTGGCGAGCGTGCGCGCCGAAAGTCCGCCGGACAGGCTCAAGACCCGGCCGGTCAGCTTTGATCGCGTCCGACGGAACAACGGGCTGCCAACGTGGTGCGCGATCGTCAGGAGGCTCGGCGAGCAAGACGGGCATGATCGGGTGTCCTTCGGGCTCGGCGCATGCAGCACAGCAGAGGAAGTCGAGTACAGCGTTGTGGACGCGATGCGGCGGCCGGGACCGTCGGAGAGGTCACCAACTGCGACATCGCCGCTCGGTCCGACGCGTAACCCGTAGCCGTCGCCAAGTACGGCAAAAGGGGTATGCATGCTGGTCATCGCCGCCTACTCGGTTATGTTGAGACTCGGATCACGTTGCTAGGTGCACACAACCGGTAACGGCGTGCGAGCACCACGACCGCAATGCGGCAGGATGGCGACACCAGGCGACATGCGAGCGCCTGACCAGCGGTGACTCGACCGAAGTAATCGGGCGGGCGGCACGGAAGGCGCAGGGATGACCGAAGAGCAGCACCCTCTCGCGCGTCGCCGCCGCGAACTCGATCTCACGCAGGAAGGCCTCGCCGAACAAACCGGCGTTGACCGCCGGACAGTTCAACGCTGGGAAGCCGGGGAGCGTGTGCCACAGCTGTTGACACGCAACATGCTCGCGAAAGTATTGCGACTGACCAGGAAACAGCTCGACGCTCTCTTCACTGGGACGCCCGGCGCTATACGTTCAGGCGGCAGGCAGGCAGACTGGGGGACGGCACCCGGCGCAGGCGCGGCGTTTCGGGAGCAGGATCCGAGCGGCCGCCTCGCACAACGAGGCGGCGAACAGAACCTCGATGACCCCGAGTTGGCTCTTGCTCACCGCCGCCAGCAGGACCCCGCGGAGATTGACGATATGCACCGTCGTGAAGCGCTACGCGCGTTCAGCATGGTCGGCACCATGTTGGCACTGTGGTCGGCCGACAGCGACACGTCCGTCGCCACCGACTTCGATGCCGAGGACTACACCAAGCTCAACAGTCACCTCTGGCAGGTCTACGCACTCGCCCCATCCAAAGCGCAGGTCCTGCCGGTCGTGCGCACCCAGCTCGGCGTGCTGAACACCGAGCTGCAGCGCAGCCGCAGCCTGACGGCCAAGCGGCGCATCTGCGCCGCCGCCGGTGACCTCTACCAGCTCAAAGGCGAAATCCACTTCGACGGCAACGACTACACCGCAGCCGCCGACAGCTACAGCCTCGCCGCCCACGCCAGCGAAACCGCCGGCGACTTCGACCTGTGGGCCTGCGCGATGACCCGGCACTCGTTCCTGTCGGTCTACGAGCGCCGGTTCGGCGAGGCCGCGCCCATGCTCGACCTCGCCGCCGAGCTCGCCCACCGCGGCGACCCCAGCCTCTCCACCCGGCACTGGGTCGCGGTCGTCCAAGCCGAAACCCACGCCGGGCTCGGCGACCTGGCCGCCTGTCAGCGCGCGCTCGACGCCGCCGAAGAAGTGCGCGCACTGACCGGGACGATCCACAACGGCGGATGGCTGCGGTTCGACGGCGCCAGGCTCGCCGAGGAACGCGGCACCTGCTACGCCACTCTCGGCCGCCACGACCTTGCCGAAGCCGCGCTCACCGACGCACTGCGCCAAAAGCTCACTCCCCGACGGCGCGCCAGCGTGCTCACCGATCTGGCCGTGATCGGCGCCCAACGGTGCGATCCCGACCGCGTCATCAGCTACGCCAACGCGGTCCTCGCCGAGGCCCGCAACACTGGCTCCGGCGTCATCCGCCGCAAACTCACCGGCCTCCACCGGCACCTGGTGCCGTTGCTCGCCGACAAGCAGGTGCAACGCCTCAGCGGTGAGATCAAGGCCCTGGCAAGTTTTTCGTCCCGATAGGACAGGAGCACGACGTGCAGGACGACCGCGGCCGCATCTTCCGCGAAGCTTGGATCGCCGGCATCGCCAAGCACTTCCCCGGCACCCCCAAGGACAGCTACATCACGCCCTGGGACCAGACCCCGGAGTGGGAGAAGGCCTGCGCAACCGCGGTCTACGACTACGTCGCCGACTTCATCGAAGCCGGTGATGACATGGCGAAGCTGAGCCGCGTGCAGAAAGGACAGTTCGTCGCGGTGTGCTGGCGCGAGCAGGTCCGCAAGCACGTCGCAGAGCCCAAACCCTCCCACATCCCCGCCTGGGACGACATGCCTGAGTGGTGGCGGCAGATCGACTGCGACATCTTCGAGACGATCGAACGGCACATCAACCGGTAGCAGCGAAGTTCATGTCCTTGAGATTGTCGACGGACTCGTCCCCTGGCTTTCTCCATGAGCTTTCGAGGGAGTCGACCGCTGGGCCGCCCCAACAGATCGCACCCCAACTCACGGCGGCTGCTACCGAACTTCATGCGGCGGGCGATGACAGTTGTGATGCCCTGATCACAGACCAGTGCTGGAGCCGCGGGACCACTCCTGCGCGGTCGACGTACTGCGGGCATTGTGCGACTCCGACACCCAACTCGCCCGGTACGTGCGCGAAGCCGGTCCGACAGGACGGGGTCCTCAGGCCAGGGCCCGGCCTGCCCACCAGTTCCCGGGCGAGTCGGGGTCGGTGCTCGTCCAGTAGTCGACGCACGCCCGGACGAACTCCTCCGCCGTCAGCAACCCGTCGCTGTCGAGGTCGAGGTGGTTGAACGCCTTCGCCGACTCCTCCTCGGTCAGGTTCGGGAAGTGCCCCAGCTGGAACTTCCGGAACTCGGCCGGGCTGACGTTGCCGTCCGCGTCGGTGTCGGCGATCGCCAGGAACGCCCTGGCGATCGCTCCCACGGTGGCGGAGGCGGCCTGCGGGTCGTCGGCGAGACTGCTGGTGGAGGCGAGGAACTGCTCGCGGTTGATGGCTTGGCCGCCGTCGGGGATGTGGGGTTCGTGCAGGTCGCGCCAGATGTCCACGTAAGCGTCGACGATGCGCTGTTCCTCTGCCGATCCGGAGGCGTGACCCAGGACTTCGGCGGCGCGGCGGCCCATCAGGACGTGGTCCTGCTCGGTCAACAGGCCGTCGCCGTCCACGTCCAGGTGGGCGAAGCCGTGGTTGATCTTGGCTTTGAGCAGGTCGGTGAGAGGCACTGCATCCTCCGGGCTGGTGTGGTGGGTACCTGGGCCTGCTCACAACATCGGAGGGTCGGGCACGGTCGGGTAGCTCCGATCGGGTCGGGGCACCACACTGCCGGGTGGTAGCGGAGGGTGAGCGGTCCCAGGGGATCGGTGGCCAGGACCGCCGATCCGACCCGGCAAGCCACCACGACCGCGAACGCCGGTGAGCCGGCGCAGTGTCCACAGAAGACGCCGCGCGCTCACGAACCTGCCGGAGCCGGTTGTCACCGCGGACAGCACTCTCCTTGCCGACGCGGGCGGGGCAGGTGTCGCGGTCATCGCGATCGTGCACACCACGACCCCGCCGACAGGCCGAACTCGCGCTGGACCAGCAACGGATCAACTCCTGTCCTCGGCACCGATTCCTTCTGCCCCCGCTTCGGGTCCACACCTCCGAGGAGCGCAGAAGGAGGACCAAGTGCCTACCCACACGACGACCGCGGGCGAACCGGCGGTCGAGGGAAGAACCAGGACCTGGGTGCTCGTGATCACCTCGGTCGCGTCGCTGATGGTCGTGCTCGACGCACTGGTGGTCGCGACGGCCCTGACGGCGATCAGGACGGATCTCGGTGCCTCGCTCGCCGAACTGGAGTGGACGGTCAACGCCTACGGGCTGGGTTTCGCCGTGCTGCTCATGACGGCCGCGGCCGTCGGGGACCGGTGGGGGCGGCGGAAGGTGTTCGCCGCCGGCGTGGCGGTGTTCGCGGGGGCGTCGCTGGTGTGTGCCGCGGCACCGGACGTCGGGACGCTGATCGCGGGGCGGCTGCTGCAGGGTGCCGGGGCCGCGTTCGTCATGCCGCTCGCCCTCGCGTTGCTGAGCTCGGCCTTCCCGGGGCAGCTCCGGCCGCGCGCACTCGGTGTCTTCGCGAGCGTGAGCGGGGTGGCCGTCCCGCTGGGACCTCTCGTCGGCGGCGCCGTGGTCGCGGGGGTGTCCTGGCAGTGGATCTTCTGGATCAACGTGCCGATCGGCGCCGCGCTGGCCTTCCTCGCCCTCACGAAGATCGGTGAGAGCAGGGGGCCGGACAGCGCCGTCGACGTGCCGGGGCTGGTGCTCGCGGGCGCGGGGACGTTCGGGCTGATGTGGGCGCTGGTCCAGGGCGGTGTGGTGCCCGCGGTGGCCGGGGTCGCCGCGATGGTGTCGTTCGTCGTCTGGGAACGCCGTGCCGCCCACCCGATGCTGCCGCTGCACCTGTTCCGCTCGCGGAGGTTCTCCGCCGCCAACGTCGTGATCTTCTTCCACTGGGGCTCCGCGTTCGGGGTGGTGTTCTTCATGGCGCAGTTCCTGCAGACGGGGCTCGGGTACGGGCCGTTGGCCGCGGGACTCGCGCTGGCGCCGTGGGGACTGACGACGGTGGTCGTCCCGCAGTGGGTGGGTCGCAGGATCGGCCGGTTCGGTGAGCGGCCCTTCGTCGTGGCGGGGCTCGGGTTGCACGCCCTCGCGATGGTGTGGCTCGCGCGGGTCGCCGGCCCGGCGACCGGGTACACGGCGATCGTGGTACCGATGGTGCTGTCCGGAACGGGCATCGCCCTGTGCCTGCCCGCAGCGCAAAGCGCCGTGCTCACGTCGGTGGAACCGCGGTTCCTCGGCAAGGCCTCCGGCGCGTTCAGCTCGATGCGGCAGCTCGGCGGGGCGTTCGGTGTGGCGCTCCTCGTCGTGGGGTTCTCGAAGGCCGGGAGCTACGCGTCGGGCGAGGAGTTCTCCCGCGGCTTCACCGCCGCTGCAATGACCGGTGCGGCGCTCGCGGTCGTGGGCGCCCTGGCCGGATCACTCATCCCGCGAAAGGTGCGATAGATGTCCGACCTCGAAGTACACGCCGACCTGCTGCGCGAACTGCACCACGGCTCGATGCTCGTGCTGCCGAACGCGTGGGACGAGCCCAGCGCGGAGCTCGTGGTGGAGCTGGGTTTCCCGGTCGTGGCGACGTCGAGCGCGGCCGTGGCGGACGTGCTCGGCCACGCGGACGGCGAGAAGGCGCCGTGGCGGGAGATGTTCGCGGCGGTCGCCCGGATCGCACGGACCGTGCCCGTCCCGGTGACCGTGGACGCGGAGGCGGGGTACGGCCTGTCCCCCGAGGATTTCGTGGCCGCGCTCCTCGACGCGGGTGCCGTCGGGTGCAACCTGGAGGACACCGATCACCGGCGGGGCGGACTCCTGGACGCCCGGGAGCAGGCGGACCGGCTCGCCGGGGTGCGCGCGGCGGCCGACGCCGCCGGGGTCCCGGTCGTGGTCAACGCCAGGATCGACGTGTTCCTGCCGTCGAGCGGCATCGGGGAGGCCGACCGGCTGCCGGAGGCGCTCCGCCGGGCGCGTCTCTACCGCGCGGCGGGCGTCGACTGCGTCTACCCGATCGGCGGGTCGGCCGGGGACACCCTCCCGCCCCTGGTCGCGGGGGGTCCGGTCAACGCCAACACGACCGACGAGCTCGACCTGGAGGCGTTGCGGTCGCTGGGGGTGGCGAGGGTGTCGTTCGGTCCCCGCTTCTACCGGGGAGGAGGGCTGGCGACCATGCGCGACGCCTTGGAGCAACTGGGCGCGCGATAGCGATTCCTTTTCGCGGCCGGCGGTGTCCAATGGGTAGTTGACGACCCGCGACCAGGAGCGTGACGTGTCTGCCGAGGTGCTCCCACCGTTGACCAGCGTGCGGCTGCACGACGAGTTCGACCTGCTGCGACCGGGGCTGGTCGCGCACTGCTACCGGATGACCGGGTCGTACCAGGACGCCGAGGACGTCGTCCAGGACACGTACCTGCGGGCGGTGCGCGGCATGGCGGGGTTCGAGGGGCGGTCGTCGGTCAAGACCTGGCTGTACCGGATCGCGACCAACACGTGCGTCAGCGCGCTGTCCCACCGCAGCCGCCGGGTGCTCCCGGCCGGTCTCGGAGCGCCCGAGACCGATCCGGACGTGCGCGTGCGCTCCGACGGGTCCATCGCCTGGCTCGAACCGCTGCCCGACGCCCTGCTGCACCACCGCGACGACGAGCCGGGCGAGGTGGTCGTGCTGCGCGAGTCCGTGCGGCTCGCGCTGATCGCGGCACTGCAGTACCTGCCGGTGCGGCAACGGGCGGCGTTGCTGCTGCGGGAGGTCCTGTCGTGGTCGGCCGCCGAGATCGCGGAGACGCTCGGCGTCAGCGTTCCCGCGGTGAAGAGCCTGCTGCAACGGGCCCGCAGGCGGCTCGACGAGCTGGACCTGACGGACCTGAGGCCTCAGCAGCCGGACCTCGAGCTCGAACGCGCGCTCCTCGCCCGCTACGTCACCGCGTTCGAGGCGGGCGACTCCGCCGCCATCCGCGAGGTCATCCACGACGACTTCAGTCTCGAGGCCGTGCCGCACCCGGTGTGGTTCCGGGGCGTGCGGGTGTGCGTCCCGTTCCTGGAGAAGACCTTCGCCGCCAGGACCGAAGACGTCAGGATGCTGCCGACCAGGGCCAACGGCCAGCCCGCCGCGGCCGGGTACCGCCGCGACGGCTCCGGGGTCCTGCGCGCCGACTGCCTGTGGGTGCTGACCGTGACCGGCGACCGGATCTCGCGCTCGGTCAAGTTCGAGAACCCCGGCCTGGTCGTCGCCGCCGGCCTCCCGGAACAGCTGACGCCCTGACGGCACGATCTCGGGCATGGACGGCTCGCAGGTCGCTCACAAGACCAGGTTGAGCAGGAGGGTCAGCACAACGGAGGCGACCACCGAAAGGGTGATCATCAGCAGGCAGCCGAGACGCCCACCGAGCGGACGGATCTTCACCTGACCTGTCCCCTGGCTCAGCGGTCGGCGCCGTCACGCCGGCGACTGGCCGCCTTGGCCAGTCCACGGCTGATCATGTAGCCGATCGCCAGGAAGGTGACGTAGCGCAACGCCTGCTCGGCGTTGAACGGGTCGGCGGTGTTCGCGTCACCGCTCACCATCAGTGCCGTGACCACCACTGCGGCGACCGCGGCGAGGAACACGAAGAACTCCGTGGTCTTGAACGACGACTTGGTCTCCGGATCCGCTCTGTGCGCCGCCGGCGCTCCGGTGGCGAGGTCGCCCGCGACCCTGCCGCCCTGCCAGCCTGAACTTCCGCTCATGCCGCCGCTCATCGGACCTGTTGCGCTGGTCATGTCGGTTCTCCTGTTCAGATCGACGACATTTGCATTGCCTGCCGATGGGTGCCCTTGTCGAAGCGGCACAAACCACAGGCGGGACGCGACCTGATCCCGCTTGCACCGTGGCTCCCCGCCGTGTGACCGGACCGCACACGGCGGCCGCCGGGGATCCGGCACGACGCCGGTTTCCTGCGTGCCGCAGGCGTCAGCTCCCGGTGGCGACGAGCACGAGCGCGCGGTCGTCCGGCGCGAGGTAGGCCTTGGCGAACCACCTGTCGGCGGCGAAGGCCCGGTCGAGCCGATCACCGGTGAGGAAGCCGCCACCGGGCAGCTCACCGCGCAGGCCGTCGACGACGTCCGGCGTCTTGCCCGCGGACTCGGGGCTGTACGCGGACCTCAGCTCGTCCACCTCGCTCTTCGGCAGCGTGATCACCGCATCGATCCAGTAGGTCGACGGGCCGGGTGCGCGGTCGGAGCCGAGGGTGCCCGACATCCAGCGGGCCCGCTCCGGGGTGCCCAGGGCCGCGAACCGCTTGGTGAGCGGCTCCAGGTCGGTTCGCAGTTCGCCGGTACCGGACTTGCCGGCGGACTCGGTGGTGCGCACGTCCGTTCCTCCGCCCCGCGACGACTGGCAGCCCGCGGTCAGCACCGCGCACAGCAGCACGGCGGTCAACCTGGTGAACCTCACCGGCGCTCCTTGGGTTCGTCCGGGGTCGCGGCCCGACCCGCGTGGCTCACGATCCTCGCCCGGCGCCCCGGTCGGTCCACCGGGTGGGTGGACGGCCTCCCACACGGAATGGCCTTCGCTGTCGAGGAAAGCTGCGCCCTCAGGAGGAATAGCGTCTTCTCGATCAGGTGTGCGCGATCGGGCCAGTGATGTGAAGCCGGCGCGCGAATACAGTTTCGTCCATGGGCGAGGCCGGGTCCGTCGATCGTGTGGTCAACAGCGTGGCGGGCGATGTGGCCGGTGCGGTGGTCCAGGCGGGGTCGATCAGCGGTGGCGTCGTGGTCCACCAGACAGCCTGGCAGACGGCGGTGCCCCGGCAGCTCCCACCGTCGAGGACCGGCTTCGTGGGGCGCAAGGAGGAACTGGCGGCGCTCGACGCGCTGGTCGAGGACCGTGACGCGGTCGGGATCTCGGTGGTCGACGGCATGGCGGGGGTGGGCAAGTCCTCCCTGGTGGTGCACTGGGCGCACCAGCGCGAGGACCGGTTCCCCGACGGCCAGCTCTACGTGGACCTGCGCGGGTTCGACCCGGCGAGCGCGCCCGTGGAGCCGGGTGAGGCCATCTGCGCGTTTTTGGACGCGCTCGGAGTGCCCAGCGGGATGGCGCCCGCGGGGCTCGACCGGCGGGTCGGCCTCTACCGCAGCCTGCTCGCCGGGCGGCGGATGCTGGTCGTTCTGGACAACGCCAGGGACAGCGACCAGGTCACCTCCCTCCTGCCCGGGAGCCCGAGCTGTCGAGCGGTGATCACCAGCCGCTACCGGCTGGACGGCGTGGTGGCGCGTTTCGGTGCTCACACCGTCAAGGTGGACGTGCTCGCCGACGACGAGGCGTTGGCCCTTCTCACCACGGCGTTGGGGCAGAACCGCGTCGCGGCTGATCCGCGGTCCGCGGCCGAGCTCGTCAGGCAGTGCGCCCGGCTGCCGATCGCGCTCACGATCTTGACAGCGCGGCTCGTCGAAGAACCCCACCTGTCGTTGCGCACGCTCGCCGCGGAACTGCGCGATCACCGCAGACGCCTCAGCTTCCTCGACTGCGGCGAGGCCGGGCTCGCGGTCGCCTCGGTGTTCTCCTGGTCCTACCACGCCCTCGACTCCGCGGCGGCTGCGCTCTTCCGGCTGCTGGGACTGCATCCAGGACCCGACTTCACCCTGCCGGCACTGGCCTCACTGGCGGGAGCCGGACTCCACGAGGCGCGGGAGCTGGTGCTCGAGCTCAGCCGGGCACACCTCGTCGAGCAGCACAAACCGGGGCGCTACCGGATGCACGACCTGCTGCGGGTGTACGCCCGCGATCGCTGCAACGCCGAAGTCCGCCCCGTGTTCCGCGACCGTGCCGGACACCGGCTGCTGGACCACTACCTGCACACCAGCGTTGCGGCGGACCGGCACATGGACGCCCCTTGGGAGGAAGTCCACATCGGACCGCCGACCGGCGCTGTGACGCTGCGGCACATCGGCAGCCAGGCCGACGCGCTCGCCTGGTTCCGCGCCGAACACGCCGTCCTGCTGGGCGTCCTCGACCACGGCACTGCCCTCGGTTCCGACCACACCTGGCGGCTGGCCCGCGCCATGGCCACCTACCTCGACCGGGGGAACCACCGTGTGGACTTCGTCCACACCCAACGCCTTGCCGTGGCCGCCGCGGAACGTTCAGGCACGCCTCAAGCGAGGGCCATGGCCCACAGGCTCCTCGGTCGCGCTCTTATCCGCGCTCGGCGCCACGAAGAGGCTCGCGAACACCTCCGAGAAGCGTTGCGCCGCTTCGAGGAGCTGGACGACTTGATCGGGTTGTCCCACACCTGCTACGCGCTGGGCTACCTGTACGGCCTGACCGGTGACCGGGCACAGGCCCTCGCCGAGAGCCGCACAGCGCTGGTGCTGTCCCGGCGCGGTGGCCACCGGCTTTGGCAAGCCAAGGCGCTCAACAACATCGGCTGGTGCCACCTGGAGTACGGCGAGCCCGGCGAGGCGCTGTCCCCTTGCCTCCAGGCATTCGACCTGTACCGCACCATCGGCACCGACCCCGACGGCTACGCCCACGTCCTCGAGTGCCTGGGGCGCGCGTACTCGGGTGTCGGCGAGCCGAGGAAGGCCCTGGACTTCTACCGACAGGCAATCGCGTTGTGCGAACAGCGCGGGAACCACCTCACGCGCTGCACGACTCTCCGCTTCATGGCCACCGACCACGCGACGCTCGGCGACTACGAGGCGGCACGCGCCGCACTGCGCGATGTGGTCGCCACACTGCTACGCCTGGATTCCCCGGAGGCCACCGCGGTGCAGCGCGAACTGGCCGCACTCGATCGACTCGCATAGGAGCGGCGTCGTCCACGGCACGAGCTCCGGCAGGATCACCGAACCACCGCTCCATCACGCGGCGGCGAGAGCGACCTGGTCGCGGATGGCGGCGTCGAGGTCGGTGGCGGTCAGGCCGAAGGTGTCCGCCGTTTCTGTCGCGTCCATGTGAAATGGCGCGTACCACTGGTAGTCCATCTCGGCCATCTCACGGGCGATGGGCACGACCAGCCCGGCCGTGCGCATCGCGAAGCGCGGCAGTTGGACCAGTTTGACCGGTGGCCGGCCCGCGGCGACGGCGCAGCGTCGTGCGAGCTCGCGGATGGTCACGGCCGGTGCGGACGGCACGTGCCAGGCTCGACCCCATGCGCGTTCGTCCTGGGCGAGCGCGACCAGGGTTGTGGCCATGTCGCCGTTGAAGGTGAAGGTGTGCGGCATGTCCAGGTGCCCGGTGATCCACGCGGCACGGCCCTTCTCCCACGCCGGCTCGATCAGCATGGAGTAGATGCCGACCGCGTCCTTGCCGATGTAGTCGGAGCCGCGGACCTCGACGGTGCGGATGCCGGCACCGAGGGCCTGTTCCCACATCCGTTTGCGCAGGCGGCCTTTGCGCCCGGTGGCGGCCATGGGAGTGCGCTCGTCCATCCGGCCGCCGGGCTGCGGTCCGTAGGCGTAGAGGCTGCCGGTGAGCGCCAGGACCGCGTCGTTGGCCTTCGCGGCGGCGATCACCGAGGTTTGCAGAGGCGGCAACAAGCGCTCCCACAGGGTGTACGAGGTCGGGTTCGCGCAGTGGTAGATCACCTTCGCGCCGCGGGACAGCTGGGTCATCCGCAACGGGTCCGAGGCGTCCGCCGCGACCCGCTCGACCAGCGGGTGCGCGGGGCCGGAGCCGCTGCGCGTGACGATCCGGACGCTCTCGCCGCGCTCGACCAGCAGGCGGGCGACGTTCGTACCGATGGAACCGGCGCCGATGATGACGTGTTCGGCCATGACGAGCTTCTCCTTGAGGTTCCTGGGATTTCGCCCAGTCGTCACACCGGGGCCGGTACCTGACCGGCATCACTACAACTCACAACCCTGTTTCTAACAACGTTAGATTTCCTAACGCCGTTAACTCAACCAGGTCGGCATGGGGTCGTCAAGGCTCGGCGGTTAGGGTCCGGCGACACCACCGGAGCGAAGTGGCGGAGCATGCCGACCAGCACGAGACGGGACCGGGAACGGGTGCGGACCCGCGAGCGGATCATCGAGGCCGCGCTGCACGTCCTCGAGACGGAGGGCGTCGCGGCGCTGACGATCCGGCGCATCGCGGCCGACATCGAATACTCCGCACCTGTCGTCTACCAGCACTTCGCCAACAAGGACGCGCTCGTGCTGGAGTTGGTCGCGCACGGCCACCGCCTGATGCTGGCCGAGTTCCGGCAGGCCGCCGAGGAGCCCGGCATCGACCGGCGCATGATGCGCATCGCATCCGACTACGTCCGGTTCGCCGGCGAGCACCCACACCTCTACGAGGTCATGAACGGCACCGTGGTCGGCGCGGACGAGCGCCGGCACGCCGCGGAGCCGGCCATCGCGGTCCTCAAGGACCTGCTCGGCGCCTGGTCGGAAGCACACGACGTGGTGCTGGCCGACCTCGATGAGGCCTGCGAGATCATCTGGGGCGCGCTCTACGGCATGGCCTCGCTCGGCTGCCTCGGCACCGTCGGCAACGAACGCGCGCGACGGCTCGCCGAGCAGGCGCTCCGCGCGATCCTCCTCGGCTGGCGAACCGGGGCACCGGGAAACGGGTAGTCCGGCACCGCCGCCGGCTTCGAGGCCTTGCGACCGGGAGGGATCAGGCCCAGGGGGTGGTCGCCTGGAGCACCGCCTCGGTCAACGCCTCCGTGCGCAACCGCGTCACCTCCTGGTAGTCCGGGTCAGCCACCATGCGGCTGAACGCGGCGCGATCCGGGTAGCGCACGACGATCACCGCGTCCCAGCTCTGCCCCTCCTCCGCCACCAGCACGGTCGATCCGGTCCCGGCGTAGAGGACCTCGCCGCCGTAGCGAGGCAGGAACGTCTCACTCAGATGACGCGCGTACTCCCGGTAGGCCTCGGCACCGCCCTCGGCGAACCGGAGCAGGTTCAGCATCACCACCGGCCCGCCCGAGTCCTCGGCGAGCAGTCGCTTCAAGTCCGCACCACGTGGATCAACGGCCATGGGCACAGCATGCCGTGCCGCACCGGTCGATGCCCAGGAGCGCGAAGCACCGGGTGCCGCCGTGTGAGGGGATCGCGGCGGCACCCGGTCACGCCGGACGCTCCGGCGTGGATCAGCGGTTGGTGTTGATCGTCTTCTGGATCCAGCCGGTGTACGCGGTCGCGTTGGTGTACAGGCCCGGTCCGTTCGCGCAGGGCACGTCCTCGTCACCGGGACCGGAGGTGATGCCGATCAGTTCCCACCGCCCCCACTTGCCGCGCTGGAGCTGCGGCCCACCGGAGTCGCCCGAGCACGCCATCGCGCCCGCCTTCCGGCTCACCGTGCACAGCCGGGTTCGATCGGCGAAGCCGGGCGCGCACTCGGACTCGGCACCGCGCCGGGTGTCGAGCTGCTGGAGGCGCTCGGCGAACCTCCACTCGTCCGGGCCGGCCCCCTCGACCGTGGTGCCGAACCCCAGCAGCCGGGTCGGGGTGCCGGGCGTGCCTGCCCGGTCCGCGATCCGGATCGGCTGCTGGGCGACCGGGCGGTCCAGGCGCACCAGCGCGATGTCGTTGCGGTTGGGCTGCATGCCCGGCAGGACCTCGTAGCCCGGGTGGCGCACCACGCGGTCGATGGCCCTGACGGTGCCACCGGAGGTCCGCCGGTCGCTGCCGATGCGCACGGTGCCGTCCAGCACCGCCCCCTCCTCGCTCTGGCCGACGCAGTGCGCTGCCGTCACCACCCACCTCGGGTGGATCAGCGACGCCCCGCACACGCCCTGGGCGTTGCCCGCGCTGGGCACCGTCAACGGGATCGAGGTCATGAACTCGTAGCGCTCCGCGGAGTTCTCCCCGTTGATGATCGCACCGGCGGTGCCGGTGAGCGCCGCGGTGGCGAACGCACCCGCCAGCAGGACGCCGGCCACCCGAACCACTCCACGGCGCACTGACTTCAGTCTCGACATGCTCTTCCTCCACAACGAAAACGACGAACGAGACCAATCCTTTCCGTTCACTGTGGACGGAACCATGCAGGCAACCCGCCTGTCGGCGTCGAGAGTGCTCGACCATCGGGGGTGGAGCCCGCACCACCGAAGACGAGGACCATCTTCCGGCGCGAACGGTGGCCCCGTCCGCTGCGAGCAACCGCACGATCGGGGCCCGGAGCGCAGCTTCACAAGTGCCCTGGGACTCCACCTGCCGAGGCCGCATCTGGCGCTGTATAGAGCATGTCGACGATGGGCGCGAATTCACGCCACATGACACGGTCACATTTTCGGTTGATTTTCTCTGCACGCACCCTCTGAGGGACGCTCGATCGGGCGACAAACGAGCGCGCAAAACCGGGTGGCAATAGCTTTCGGTGCGACAGGCAGGACGGTCCACCGGCATCCGATGCAGAGGGAGTCGTTGCGTGTTCAGAGGAATCGGCAGAGTCGTCACCGGACGTGCACAAGCCGTCCTCATGGCCGGAGCGTTCGTGGTGATCGGCGCCGGGATACTCGGTTTCTCCGCGTCCGGTGCCTTGACGACGTCCGGTTTCGGTGATCCGGGTTCGGAGTCCTGGCGCGCGCAGACCCTCATCGAGGAGCGTTTCGGCGGTCGCGCCAACGCCCTGGTCCTGTTCACCGCCCGCGACGGCACGGTCGACGACGCGGCGGTCAGGCAGGCCGGCGGCGAGCTGACCGCGCACCTGGCGGCCGACCCCGTGCTGTCCGACGTGACCTCCTACTTCGCCACCGGGGCGCCGCAGCTGCGCTCCGACGACGGCCGGCACGCGCTCGCCCTCGGCCAGTTCTCCGGTGACTTCGCGGACAACGAGAAGACCGTCGAGCGGCTGCGTGAGCGCTATGCCGGCGACCGAGGTGCGATCACCGTCCACATCGGCGGCACGGCGGCGGTCGAACTGGACGCGGACCGGCAGCTCGCCGCTGATCTGCTGCTGGCCGAGCTGATCGCCGTTCCGGTGATCCTGCTCCTGCTCGTGCTGGCCTTCCGCACGATCGTGGCCGCGGTACTGCCCGTGCTCATGGGTGGCATCGCGATCGTGTGCACCATCGCCGAGTTGTCGGTCATCGGGTCGCTGACCGACGTGTCGATCTACGCGATCAACATGGCCGTCGGATTGGGCCTGGGACTCGCCGTCGACTACGCGATGCTGATGACGAGCCGGTTCCGCGAGGAACTGGCCGCCGGGCTCGACACCTCCGCCGCGGTGGTCCGCACCGTGCAGACCGCCGGTCGGACGATCGTGTTCAGCGCCGTCACGGTGGCCGTCGCGCTCGCCGCGCTGCTGTTGTTCCCGATGTACTTCTTGCGTTCGTTCGCCTACGCCGGGATCGGGGTGGTCACCGCTTCCATGATCAGCGCGGTGGTCGTGCTGCCCGCGCTGCTGACCGTGCTCGGGCCGAAGGTCAACGCGGGTCGCCTGCCGTGGGCGCACCGGTACCCCCTCGGTTCCGGTTCGGCTTTCTGGGGGAGGCTGGCCGGCGCGGCCATGCGGCGGCCGCTGCTCACCGGGGCGCCGGTGGTCGCCCTGCTGCTGCTGGCGGCGGTGCCGCTGCTGCGGGCCGACCTCGGCATGCCCGACGACCGGGTGCTGCCGAGCTCGGCCCCGAGCCGGGTGGTGGGCGACGTGTTGCGCGCACACTTCGGCAACGAGGACAGCAGGTCGATCCAGGTCGTCGTGCAGGGCACCGCCGAGCCGGCCGCGGTCGCCGGTCACGCGCGCCGGATCTCCGAGCTTCCCGGTGTGCTGCGGGTGACGTCCAGCGCGGGAGCGTTCGTCCGCGGTCACGACAGCGGACCGGCTCCCACCAGCGCCACGCTCGTCCGTGCCGACAGCCAGCGGCTCCTCGTGGCAGCCCAGCCCGAACCCAGCTCCGCGCAGGCTCGCGACCTGATCAGCGCGATCCGCGCGCTGCCCGAGCCGACCGGCACGTCGGTCGTGGTCGGCGGCGAGGCGGCGCTCCTGGCGGACAGCCACGACGCGATCGGAAGCCGGTTGCCACTGGCGATCGCGTTGATCGCGATCACCACGTTCCTCCTGCTGTTCCTGTTCACCGGGAGCTTCCTGCAGCCGCTGCGGGCGGTGGTGTTCAACGTGCTCGGCTTGTCGGCCACGATCGGCGTGCTGGTGCTGGTCTTCCAGGAGGGATGGCTGTCGCCGGTTCTCGGCTTCACCCCGTCGCCGCTCAACATCTGCATGCTGGTGCTGATGTTCACCATCATCCTCGGACTGTCCATGGACTACGAGCTGTTCGTGGTGAGCCGGATCAAGGAGGCCCACGACCAGGGCACCGACCACCACGCGGCGGTGATCCACGGGATGTCGCGCACCGGGCGGCTCGTGTCCACCGCCGCGGCGCTGATCGCGGTCAGCCTCTTCGCCTTCGCGATCAGCGGCGTGAGCTTCGTCCAGATGTTCGGCATCGGGGCGGGGCTGGCCGTTCTGCTGGACGCCACGCTCATCCGCGGCGTGCTGATGCCGGTCGGCATGCGGCTGCTCGGCCGCCATGCGTGGTGGGCTCCCGCGCCGCTGCGCCGCCTGCACCGACGCGTCGGTCTCCGCGAGGCGCCGGACACGCCCGCCCACAAGATCCCGGCACTTCATCCTCTCCCCGAAGCCGCCCGGTAGTGCGCGCTCACCCCACCACCGCCGATGGCGGATCGGCCGTGACTAGCTCGCCGGCCAGGCCATCGTCGACAGCAACGCCAGTTCGGCCTGGCGGGAGTCGAGACGGCTGTGCTGGACGACCACCGGGACGTCGCTGCGCAGCACCGTGGCGAAGTCGGTGTCCCGCGGGACCGGCTCGGGATCGGTGAGGTCGTTGAACCGCTGGTGCCGCGTGCGGCGAGCGGGCACCGTCAGGCGGTACGGCCCCACCGGTTCCCTGTCGGTGAAGTAGACGGTGATCTCCACGTGCGCGTCCGTGTCGGAGGTGTTGAGGATGCACGCGGTCTCGTGGCTTTGCAGCGCCGGGCTGTCGCCGTGGCCACCACCCGGGATGTGCCCCTCCGCGATCACCCACGTGCGCTGTCCGAGAGCGTTCTGCACGGTCACCTCCCGGTCAGCTGATCGTGGCGAGCAGGTCGCGGCAGGCGGCTTCACACGCCCGGCAGGCTTCGGCGCAGATGCGGCAGTGCTCGTGCATAGTTGCGTGGCCTTCGCACTCGTCACCACAGGCCTTGCACGCCACCGCGCACGCCTCGAGCAACGCCCGGCTGACGTTGGCGTCGTAGCCGGTGTGCCGCGACAACACCCGAGCCGTGGCACCGCAGATGTCCGCGCAGTCGAGGTCGGTGCGGATGCACTTCGTCAACTCCGCCACCGAGTCCTCGCTCAGGCAGGCGTCGGCACAGGAGGTGCACGCCTCGGCACACGCGATCAGCGCGTCGATGGCCGCCGCCAGCTTGCCGCGATCGAGGTTGATCTCAGCGGGGTAGCTCTCCAGCATCGGCATTGTCGTGGTCACGTCAGCCCTCCTCGACGGGGATCCGATCCCGTGACGGCTACCCCGGCACGTGCCCGCGAACCGCGAGCGCTCACTGGAAGCGGGCCGAGTCGCCCACCTGCCGGTCGACGTCCCGTTCCGGCCGCGCCCGCTTCGTGAGAACGAGGCTCGCGCAGGTCAGCACCACCACGACGACACCGACCACGACGTCGTTGACGACAACCGGCGTACCGCCGTAGTCGAGCACCAGAGGAGCCACCACCAACCACGTGCCCAGCACGACGTTGACGCCCCAGCCTGCCCGGGCCACCGCTCGCGGCGCGATGGCGCGGGTCAGCGCCACCACCACGATGACGAACCCGATCGCCAGGTCGACCCAGCGGGTGTCGAGACCCGCCACGTTCCCGCGGTGGCCGAACAGCACCGCGGCCACCATCAGCCAGATCCCGGCCAGGACGTTCAGGCTGCTCGGCACGCTGGCCAGCGCTTGGTTGCCCTTGGCCGGCGAACTCCTGGTTCGTGCGTTCATCTCGCTCCCTCGGACCGGCGACCACCGTCCGGGTCGCACCACCGGCCGGGTACCCGCCGTTCACGAGATCACGTCGGCGCGCACGTGCCGCTCCTAGGGCTGCGGCGTGAGCAGGGCAAGAGCACCGGCCACGGCGGCGTCTGCCGACTTCTGGCTCCCCGTCGCCCGTGCGAGCACGAACACTCCCTGGAGCACTGCGAGCAACATCGCGGCGGTCTCCTCCGGTACCAGCTCGGACGACAACGAGCCGTCCGCCTTGCCGTCGCGGACCGCCTCCTCGACCACCTCCGCCAGCGCCGCGAACACGGAGCCGATCGCCTCCCGGAGCTCCGGCTCGGCCAGCATCCCGGCGTCGTAGGTGAACCCCCCGACCCGGCAGCCGGCCAGTGCGTCACCGGCCAGCGAGAGCACACCGGCCAGCCGCTCCCGGCCGGTCGGGAGGTCCCGCATCGCCGCGCGGGTCTTCTCGAGCAGGTCGCGACCATTCGCCACCACCACCTCACGTGCGAGGTCGGTTTTGGCCGGGAAGTGGTGGTAGTAGCTGCCCTGGCCCACCCCGGAGGCCTCCATCACCTGGCGCGGACTCGTCGTTGAGTAGCCGTGGCGCCAGAACATCTCCTTGGCGGAGGTCACGATCTTCTGCCTGTTGTCCACGGCACGACCCTACGCGAGGCCCATACATACCTCCAGGTATTGCGACCATACCTAGAGGTATGTATGTTCACGGCATCCACTTCAGCGCTTGCGAGGAGCACCACTGTGACCAAGGCAGTCACCGCCGCGTACCCCGTCGTCGAACACAAAGTCGAGGACCTCGACGGCTTCGAGCTCTTCTACCGCGAGGCCGGACCCGCTGACGCACCCGTCGTGCTCCTGCTGCACGGCTTCCCGACCTCGTCGCACATGTTCCGCAACCTCATCCCGTTCCTCGCGGACCGCTTCCACGTCATCGCCCCCGACCTGCCCGGCTTCGGGCAGAGCGCGGCACCTGACCACACCGAGTTCTCGTACACGTTCGACAACGCGGCCGAGCTGGTGCAGAAGCTCCTGACCCGCCTCGGAATCACGCGCTACGCCGTCAACGTCTTCGACTACGGCGCCCCCACGGCGTGGCGGCTCGCCCTCGCGACGCCGGACGCGATCACCGCGCTGATCGTGCAGAACGGCAACGCCTACGACGAGGGCATCGACAACGACTTCTGGAAGCCGATCAAGCGGTACTGGGCGGACCAGACCCGGGACAACCGCGACGCCCTGCGCCACCTGCTCACCCTCGGCACCACCAGGTTCCAGTACACCGACGGCATGGCGCACCCGGAGCGGATCTCCCCGGACAACTGGATCGTCGACCAGGCGCTGCTGGACCGCCCCGGCAACGACGAGATCCAGCTCGACTACTTCCTGGACTACGGCACGAACCCCGGCCTTTACCCCGCCGTGCAGGAGTGGCTGCGCACCGAGCGGCCACCGACCCTCGTCGTCTGGGGCGGCAACGACGTCATCTTCCCGGCCGCCGGGGCCCACCCCTACCGGCGCGACCTGACCGACGTCGAGTTCCACCTCTTCGACAGCGGCCACTTCCTGCTGGAGGACAAGGCGAGCGAGGTGTTCCCCCTCATCCACGACTTCCTGGCGCGCAAGCTCGGATGACCGGGTAGAACGCGCCACCGGCAGGGCCAAGTCATCGGGATGGGTGGTGGGCGGCAGGGGTAACCGCACACATGAACCTTCATGAGGCGCTACGAGCCGCCGAAGACCTTCGTGCCGTTGACCGGCCGGCAGCCGCGGTGGCGGCGGTGGCCCGGCGGTTGCTGCGGCAGCCCCGCCTCCAGCGGGCGTTGCGAGGATCGTGGCTCGGCCATCCGCTGCACCCCCTGATGATCACCGTGCCCATCGGGGCGTGGGTCTGCGCATCGGTTCTGGACGCCCGCGCGGGCAACGAGGAGGCAGCGCGCCGCCTCACCGGCATCGGCCTGGCGGCGGCGCCACCGACCGTCCTGCTGGGACTGGCCGACTACGACCGGCTGAGCAGGCGGCAGCAGCGCGTCGGCGTGGTGCACGCGATCGCCAACACAGCCGCGCTGGCCTGCTTCACCGCCTCCTACGCCGCACGACGACAGGAAGCTCACGTCCGGGGAAAGCTGCTGAGCCTGCTCGGGCTGACGGCGATGGGCGTCGGCGGGGCGCTCGGTGGCCACCTCGCCTACGCCCAGGGAGCCGGGGTGTTCCGCTGGCAACGCCCCGCGGAAGACGGCACCGTGCGCCCCAGCCCCAGCGCAGCGGTTCCCGTGTGATCAAGCGGATCTGGCCGTCGGCAGGTTGTCAGTGCCTGCCGACGGCCGGGTTCAGCGCCCTCGGCGCACCAGCTTCCACAGCAGCAGCACGGCCGCCGCCACGCCGGCCGCGACCACCGCCGGGTGCTGGCGGGCCTGACGGACACCCTGCTCGACGCGCTGCCGCACGGGCTCGGGCAGCGCGTCGACCGCCTCGAGGGCGGTGACGCCGACCTGCGTGGCCACGACGTCGGCCTTCTGACCGAGCTGGCCCGCGATGGCGGTCGCCTTCTCGCCCACCTGACCGGCGACCACACCGGCCTTCTGACCGGCCTGGGCCGCCTTCTCGCCCACCTGACCGGCGATCACACCCGCCTTCTGGCCGGCCTGGGTCGCCTTCTCGCTCATCTGGGCGGCCGCGGCGGTCACCTTCTCGCGGGCCGCACCCGCCGCCTCGGCGGCACCGGGCTCGTCGGGCTTCTCCCCTGCCTCGCCCGCTGCGCCGGTCGCCTTCTCAGCCGTCGCCGTCGCCGGCTTCCCGGCCCGCGTGCCGTTCTGGGCCGGTGCCGCTCCGGCCCGCACCCCGGGCTCGACCGGTCCGGGCACGTTCCTCCGGGGCGCCGGCGCGCTGTCCCCGAGCTCCCGCCGCGTCTGTGCGGTTTCGGCGCGCAGCTCGCCCGCGTCGGCGGGGACGTTCTTGTCGCTCATCGGTGTGCCCTTTCACTGATGGTGGCGGTGCGCTGGTCGAGGTTCGCGACGACGGCGGCCTGGCGGCCCGAGCCCTGCGATCCTCCCCAGCTTGATCCACCTCTACCCAGAACGCCGGTGGTGTACGCCCGATGTTCGGGGGAAACCCGTCGCGCATGGCGCAGGCACTCGACGCACCCACGCAACTGCCAGGGCGTTCCTGGTGGGCCGTCCTGAAGCGAACGGTGAAGGAGTTCGACGACGACAACCTCACCGACTGGGCCGCGGCGCTGACCTACTACGCCGTGCTGTCGCTGTTCCCCGGCATCCTGCTGCTGGTCTCGCTGCTGGGCCTGCTCGGGCCGGGCGCGACGCAGACCATCGTGGACAGTCTGGACGCGCTGGGCCCCGGCGAAGCCAAGGACTTCATCGCGGGCGCGATCGAGAACCTGCAGAAGTCCGAGGCCAGCGGACTGCTGGCGGTCGTCGGCCTGGTCACCGCGCTGTGGTCGGCGTCGGGTTACGTGGGTGCGTTCATGCGGGCCGCGAACTCGATCTACGACGTCGAGGAGGGCCGCCCGTTCTGGAAGGTCATCCCGCTGCGGCTGGCCCTGACCGTCGGCGTGGTGGTGCTGCTGGCCCTGGTCGCGCTGGGCGTGACGCTCACCGGCGGGGTCGCCGAGTGGCTCGGCGGGCTGCTGGGCCTGGGTTCCACGTTCGTCGCGGTGTGGGACGTCGCCAAGTGGCCCGTGCTGTTCCTCTTCGCCAGTGCCGCGATCGGCCTGCTGTTCTGGGCTTCGCCCAACGTGCGGCAACCGAGCTTCCTGTGGCTCACCCCCGGCGGGTTCCTCACCGTGGTGGTGTGGGTCGCCGCGTCGCTGGGTTTCGCGTTCTACGTCTCCAACTTCGGCTCCTACAACAAGACCTACGGCTCACTGGCCGGTGTCATCATCTTCTTGGTCTGGCTGTGGATCTCGAACCTCGCCCTGCTGCTCGGCGCGGAACTGGACGCGGAACTGGAACGCGGCCGGCGCATGGCCATCGGCGAGTCCAACGGAGAAGACCCGGTCGCCCCGCCCCGTGACACCAGGGCGATGGACTGAAACGGCGCGTCCTGCAGTTCAGTGCCCGGATCGAGCTCGGCGATGCCGGTGAGGAACCACCGTCGCCACTTCGTCTGCTGATCTGCACTTCGACGAGCCTCGACCACCCGATCAGCCGGACCCGTCCTGCGCGGTTCGGGCGCAGGCGATCGTCTCGACCAGTATCCGGAACGTCGCATCGGCGCCACAGGCGTGCAGGGCCATCAAGGCACTTCGCCTCCATCGCGGCCCGCGAGGCGAACGCTGTTCCCAGTTGCGCGACGTGATCCGCGGGACCGTTGCCGCCGCCGAGCAACTGTTGATCATGGCTCTGGCCGCAGTGAACAGGCGCACGAGAGAACGGGTCGCTCAAACCGCGCCACACGACGATGTGTTTTAAGATGTGATCATGGCCGAGCCCACGTCCCTGAGTCCTGCGGATGCTTTTGAACTGCTGCTTTCGGGCAACCAGCGCTTTGTCGCCGGTACACCCGAGCATCCGAACCAGGACGCGACACGCCGCGCCGAGATCGCACCTGCCCAACGCCCGTTCTCGGTGCTGTTCGGGTGTTCCGACTCCCGGCTGGCCGCTGAGATCATCTTCGATCGCGGCCTGGGCGACCTGTTCGTGGTGCGCACCGCCGGCCATGTCATCGGCTCGGAGGTGTTGGGCAGCGTCGAGTACGGAGTAGAGGTTCTGGACTGCCCTTTGGTGGTGGTCCTCGGCCATGACGCATGTGGTGCCGTAGGCGCAGCGTGCGCCGCGCTGGACGAAGGGACGGTTCCGGGTGGGTACATCCGGGATGTCGTCGAGCGCGTGACGCCGAGCGTCTTGGCGGCGCGGGCCGCCGGTCGCTCGGAGGCCGATGAGATTCTCGCCGAGCACGTCGGCCGCACCGTCGACCTGCTGCTCGACCGCTCGCGACTTCTGGCCGAACGGGTGGCTGCCGGCACCGCGGCCGTGGTCGGTCTGTGCTACCGCTTGGCCGACGGCAGTGCCCGCCTCGTTGCGGCCCGGGGCCTGGATGTCGGCGTCACCGCGGTCTGATCAGCCGAATCCGCGTGGCATCGGGTCGGCGGAACCTGTTCTCCGACACCGCAGAAGTGCGCATCAGCGGGAACCCAGGACAGTAAGTGAGTCCACTGTGTCCACTCCTGGCTCCCGCAGCGCGCGGGCCGCGATGGTGAACCTGACCGCACAGCATGAGAACTCGGTCGTAGCAAATCTGGACGTGAGCTGGCCATCAAGACCGTTCACCCGTGTGGCCTGCCGATGACCAACCTTGCGGTGTCAAGGACAAACTCGCCCAGATCGATGCCACGCTTCAGCGAACGATGGCAACGACCGAACTCGGCATGCCCATGATCGGGTCTGTCTCCGGAAGGCCTCTTGCTCCGTCAGAATCAAGTTCGGAGAACGACCCAGGACACTGTCACTGATCAACTGCGCCAGCGGTGTTGCACGCCTGATCTCATCGCCACGCGGGATTACGACTCGGCAGCCAGGGGCCGAACAGGGTTCCGTACTCCTCACCCGTCTCGACGAGGAGTACGAAATCAGGCGCAGTAGCCGAGACTGCAGCATGCAGGCACCCCAGCAAAACCGAGATGGGCGGCAGCTTCAAGTCCAGCGCCGACGCCAGGCGAGCCCGGTGAACCCCCCAACGCCGGTTCATGGTCGAGCTCGTCGCGCCCCAGGTGCTCGGCCGTTGTCCGCATCGCCGCCAAGTCACCGGCTCCGGAAAAACTCAGACAGTCGTGCCAGGACGGCAGTCCGATCATGATCTCCAGTGCAGCGGCCAGGCTCTGGCCGATCAGACCCGCCTGTTCTTCGGAGCTGGCGTACAGGAGAGGGCGAACAGCCTGCCGATCACCGCACAGGAAGAACGTCCCTCCAGTGGAGTCACCCGCAACACCTTCCAAGGCAACGCCCGACGACAGTCGGACTGGCTCGACATGGTCGCCGCGAGAGAGATCGAACTCGCACACATGACACAGCAGCTCGGTGAGACCGGAGTCTTGCCGGATCAGGTTCAGAATGTCGTCGTCGATCTTCATGCCGCGGACGTCAACAGCAGAGCGGACACTCCAGCCCGGATAGCCGGTTCCTGGAACGGCCTGTGCACGGCCCTGGCCCGCCTCGCCGCCTACCTCGACGAGCACGGCAG
>NZ_JAJCXE010000024.1:34999-111423 GCF_021056325.1 Lentzea sp. CC55
ATCGGGGGGGCCACTCCGTCGGCTCGGCGATCGCGATCGCCGAGGCAGGCACCTACCGCGACGTCGACGGGGTTCTGGTCACCGGGCTGATCAACCAGATGAACCTCGTCAGCGTGGTGCCCGCGCTGACCAGCATGATCCCGGTGACCCTCGACCCGCGCCCGGGCAAGCTCGGCCTCGACCTCGGATACCTGACCACGGCGCCGAGAGCCCGGTACGACACGTTCCACAAGCCCGGTCCGCACAATGCCGCCGTCATCGACCACGAGGAGTCCACAAAGGACGCCTACACGGCCGGTGAGGTCGTCACCACCGTGCTGCTGAACAACGTCCTGATCCAGGCCAGCCGCGCCATCACCGCGCCGGCGATGAGCGCCCAGTCCGCGGGAGACCACTTCTGCGGCAGGCCGTTGGGCTCGGACTGCTCGTCCTCCGAAGCGCTGGCCGCGTCCGAAAGGCCGTTCTTCCCACGGGCACCGCGGCTGGACGCGTTCGTTCTCAACGGCTACGGCCACTGCTTCAACTTCGCGCTCAACTCGCGCGTCTACCATGCGGCCGTCGTCGCGTGGCAGCGCAGCATTTGATCAGAGCTTCTGCAGGGACTCACCGCGTCGCGCGGGACACCGAAGTGGGCGCCGGTCGCGAGGTCGGCGCCCACTTCCGCTCACCACTGCACCGGCTGCGCGGTCTGCTCGTCGGTCATGCGCAGTGGCGGTTGGCCCACTTCTGGTGTCCGATAAAGCCGCCGCTGTTGACCCGCGCGCCGAAGCTGATGCAGGAGTTCGGCGCGTAGATGCGCACCGGGCCTGCGTAGTAGGTGTAAGAGTTGCTGCAGTCGGCCTGGCGGGTGGCGGTGTCGGTGAAGCCCGAGCACAGGTTGGTGCTGCCCGTGCCGGGGATGTCGGCTGCGGACTTCGACACTGCCACCGCCATGCCTGCGGCCTGTCCCCATGAATCACCGCGGGTGCGGTTGACCAGGCAGTTCGTGGTGCCGTTCTCCAGGTACACGTCGACTTGAGCGAAACCGCCGTCGTAGACGTACTGCTGCAGCAGCGTGCCGCCGCAGCCGTGCGCCGCGGCCGCTGGCGTGGCACCCACCAGCGCGCCCGTCACCACCATCGTCACCGCCGCCATGGCGGCGGCGAGCGCCTGAACGCGCCTGGGCCGGTTCTGCCCGCCGATCATTGGCATTCTCATCGCACCCTCCCCGTTGTCGTCCGCCGAGCGTGTCACCACGGCGCACAGCTACCGCCCGGTTTCCTGAGCTGCTACCCGTTTGCCGGAACGTGCTCCCCCAAACGCAGTAGGCAGTTTCCCTTACGTCACCTTGAGCAGGGGTGTGTTCGTGACCGCCGAGAGGCGCGAGGAGGTCCTTCAGGACCGCGCCCGCCACCGGGCGGGCCACCGACCTGCTGCTGCACCGGGACCGCCTGGTCGATCGGATGGTCAACCCCGGCCCGTACCGCAAGATCGGCGACCCGCCACGAAGTGGACCGACCGCGAGCCACCGTCCAAGCGCATGTCCGAGACCGGCGAGAACTGGACCACGGCTGCGCGAGCAAGGAGCTGATCCAGGTGCTGCGCGGGTCATCGTCACGCCTGACATGAAAATGTGGCTCATGTCGGCGTTGTGCGTTGAGCTGGATCCGCGTGAGTCGGTCAGGTCTTCCACGGCGCCCTCTACCCCGCCGTCCATTCCGTCTATCCACTTCACCAGTACCTAGGCGCTGAACCGCGGGTCGCAGTCAGCGCGGATGGTGAAGTGGGGCAGGTGCAGTGGTACGTGATGGCGGTGCACCGCGTAGGACATCTCACGGAGTTCCCCGGCAGCTCGGTTCTTCTGGCAGACCCGCTGCCCTTCCACCGGGTGACGTACAGGGTGAAGGTGGCCGTCGTCGCGGTCGGGGCCGGCGTGTCGCAGTGCTTGTCCTTCTGTGGACAGCAGACCTGGAATTGGATGTCGGCGAAGACGCTGAGACGGGTGAATCCCGGCGCGAAGGTGAAGGGCGGCAGCTGCGGCTCCCGAACCAGTCCTGCCGGATCAGACCGCGGCGTGGCAGATCTCGTCGTCGGCCGCGGGCGCGCTCCGGCGGTCCGCGGCGATGTGTGCCAGCACCACGGCGGCCTTCTCGGGTGCGAGAAAGCGCAGCCCCATGAAGTTGTCGCCTGCGGTGAAGCCCGGCAACGCCCAGATCTCCTCGTAGGGCATCCGCACGGGCCAGTAGCGGCGGAAGCTGTAGACGTTGCTCCACAAGCACTTCGTCGGATCGGGGCGCCACAGACGTCGTGCGAACGCCGGGTCCCGGAACGCGTGCCCGACCTCGCCGATGGCCAGCACGTGCTTGCGGCCGGTGAGCAGCACGACGTCACCGGGCGCAAGGCTGTCCATGCGTTTGTCGTGTTTGACCGTGGCACCCCAGAACCGCGCCCGGCCGCCGGGGTGCACGGTGTTCAGCTGGGCGAGGTCCGCCGGACTCGGACGGACCGGCTCGAACGGCACCGCTTGCGCCAAGGTGTCCGCCCAATGCCTGCGAGCACCAGGAGTGCCGTAGGAGGGTTGGATGACGACCTGAACCACGCAGCCCACAGTACCCGTGGCCCGGTGGCCGGGCGAGCCACCGCGTCAGACGGCCGCGGACCGACCGGCGGTCACGATCGCCGTCAGCACGCGGTCGAGGTCGGCCCGGGTGGCGCGCGGGTTGATGGTGCACAGCCGCAACGCCAGCGCACCGTCCACTGTGGTCGTCGCGATGAACGTGCCGCCGCTTTCGTTGACCTGACGGCAGATCGCCGCCTGGGTCTCGTCCGAGCCGTGGCGGTAGCGCAGGCAGACGATGCCGAGGCTCGGGCCGGCGACCAGGTCGAGCTCTTGGCTGACCGCGACGCGGTTCGCGACGTGGTCGGCCTGGTCCAAACCGTGGTCGATCGCGGCGCGGAAGGCCGCTACGCCGAAACCTTTGAGCGACAACCACAGTTTCAGCGCGCGGGCCGCGGTGGTGAGCTGCACGCCGTGGTCGGACAGGTTCGTCTCGGTGGCCGCGGGCCGGGAGACGGTGAGGTAGTCCGTTGCGGCGCGGAACCGGTCGATCGTGAACGCCCTGTGCAGCACGTCGGGGTTCCGCACCAGCACGCAGCCGATCTCGTACGGCTGGAACAGCCACTTGTGCGGGTCGATCACCACCGAGTCGGCTTCGGCCAGGCCGCGCAGGGCGGTCCGGCCGCGTTCGGTCAGCGCCGCGGCGGCGCCGTGTGCTCCGTCCACGTGCAGCCAGAGGTTTTCGGCACGGCTGAGCCCGGCGAGTTCGGGCAGCGGGTCGATCGCGCCGGTCGCCGTCGTGCCCGCGTTCGCCAGCAGCAGGAACGGGCGCAGGCCCGCGGCTCGGTCGGCGTGGACCGCCCGCCGCACGGGCTCCGCGTCCATCGCCGGCAGCAGCCGCACCTGCTCCCGGCGCAGGCCCAGGACGTGGCACGCCTTCAGCACGGCGGGGTGGGTCTGGTCCGAGCAGTACAGGACGCCACCGGTCGGGTCGGCGCCGAGGCGGTCGTCCCGTGCGGCCGCGATCGCCGTCAGGTTGGCGAGCGTGCCGCCGGGGGTGAACACCCCGCCCGTTCCCCGCGGCAGGCCGAGCAGCTCGGCGAGCCAGCGCGCGGTCACCAGTTCGACCGCGGCGGGTCCCGCTCCGACCGGCCACGCGCCGGGAGAGGTGTTGAACCCGGACGCGAGCAGGTCGCCCAGCACGCTCAGGAAGTTGTTGGCGCTGGGGATGAACGCCAGGCAGCCGGGGTGCCCGAGCCGCAGCGAGCGCGGCAGGACCTCCTGGGTGAGGAACTCGAGGAGCAGGCGCGGGTCGGTGGGGTGCTCCGGCACGGGTTCGCCGAGCACGTGCCGCAGGTCGGCCGGTGTCGCGGGTGTTCTGACCGGTTGTGCGCGCAGGCCGGTGAGGTGGTCGACGACCAGGTCGACTGCCCGGTGCCCGAGCTCGCGCATGCGGTCCGGTGGCAGGTCGAGCCACCCGGCTTCGTCAGGCACCGTCGAGCACCACCGAGCGGCGCACTGCCCGCACCCACTCCCCTGCCTGCGCTGTGAGCTCCGGTTCCGGCTGGAGGGAGGCGGCCGGTCCGGCGAACTGCAGCAGGAAGAGCTCCTCCCCCGGCCGGACGGCGTCGCCGGGGTGGGCGTGGCACCACAGCAGCGCTTCGCCGGGACGCAGTGCGAGGAGGTCGCTTCCGGCCTGCTGGCGCAGCCGACCGGCCTCCAGCCCGTACCGGCCCGGCTCGGCACGCTCCCTCAGCACACCGTGCCGGTCGGCGGTGATGACGAGCTGGCTGAGCCGCAGGTGCGTCGTGCTGACGTCCTGCACGGGCAGCGAGGGCAGCAGCGCGGCCAGCGTGTGCGTGCCGAGAGCGGGAAGCAGTCCTGCGGCGCGTTCCTGCGCCTGCACCAGCGACACCACGGTCTGGAACCTCGGGTTGATCTCGATGGCGAGCACCGCCGCATCGGGCGTGACGAGCAGGTCGAGCCCGAAGGCGCCGAGGAAGCCGAGTTCGCGCAGCCGGTCGCCCACGAGCGCGCAGACCTCGCGGCAGCGCGACGCGGCACCGGGCGGCAGGGCGCCGTCGGCGATCAGCTGGTTGCCGCAGTGCGCACCCCAGTACGACGTCAGGGCGGGGATTCCCACCAACTGGTGCGACAGTGCCGACACCACGGTGCCGCATCGCGTCACGCACCCGCTCACGGTCACCGTGAGCCCGCTGACATGAGCCGAGACCCGCAGCGTCTCGCCGGCCCACTCACGCAGCACCTCGTCCCGTTGCCGTGGTGTGGTGACCAGGCGGGTGCCTTTGCCGGTGAGGTTGTTCGCCCGGCGCTGCACGACGAGCGGACCCGTTGCGGCATCGGGAATCTCGCCGTCGACGACCCAGGTGCGGGGCGTGTCCACTCCGGCGGCGGCGAACAGCTCCAGCGACGTGATCTTGTCCGCCGCGGCCGCGACGGCAGCCGGCTCGGCGGCGAGCAGCCGCAGGCCTGCCGTGGCCGCCCAGACGTGGGCGCCGGTCCCGTCCTCGGGTGCGAAGCTCACCCCGAGTCCCTGCGGGGCAGGCGGGTCCGCGGGGAACACGAGACCGGACTCGCGCCGGTGGTCCCGGTGGGCGAAGCGCAACCACGGGATCGCCGGCGCGGCTGCCGCCCCGAGGAACGGCGATCGGTCCTGCCAGGTCAGATCAGGTGCGTGTTGCCGTAACAGCCTGACGCCCTCGTCGAGCGGCACACCACTGATGGTCAGCACGACGCGCTCAGAGAACGGTGAACGTGCCCAGCGACGACTGCCGCACGATCCCTTCCCCGGTCAGGCACCGCACCAGGTCGACCGCCGGAGCCGCCTGCACGGCCTGAGCGGAACGCCCGGCGAACACGCCGTCGGTGATGGTGCCGACCTTGGTGATCACGTCGGCGCCGGGGGCGGACGTGACCGTCACCGTGTAGGAGAAGGTGCTGGTCGTACCGTCCGCCCAGCTGATGCGACGGCTCTCCGCCACGGCGGCGAGAGGTTCCAGGCAGCCCGCGTCGCGGTCGACGACGAACTCGCTGGTTCCGCGGTGCGCGACCGCCCCGCCCACACCGGTGCACGAGGTGTACTGGTCTTCCACCGAGGTGCGCACCGGTCGCGGCACGAGCACGACACCGGGTGAGTAGGTCCACGTCGACGACGTCGTGCACGTCACGGCGGCCGGCTCGTCCGCGAGCGCGACCGCGTTGGGAACCGCGGTGGACAAGAGCACAGCGGTGCAGAGCGCACGGCAGGACTTGACGAGGGGAGCCACTTGTTCACGCATCCAGATCTCGAACCACGACGGTGAGTGGATCCTATTGATCACGAGGTGATGCGCGTGATCACCGGATCGGGTGGACTTTCCGCACCGCCCGCACTCGAACACCCGCGAAGCGGCCTTCTGTCATCGCTCGCCGGGCAGCACGACGCCGGACGGGTCGCGATCGGGACGCAGTCCTCGCCACGCCGGGTGCCGCAGGCGTCCGTCGGAGGTCCACTGCCGGAACTCGACCTCGCCCACCAGCCCCGGCTCGACCCAGTGGGCGTCGCGGGCGTGCTCGCGTGGCACCTCGACGTCGAACGGGCTGGTGCGCCGCGCTCGCCGCTCCAGGTCCCGGTGCAGGTCGGCGAGCACCTCCTGGCTGAAGCCGGTGCCGACGTGTCCGACGTAGACCAGCCGTCCTCCCGCGTCGTGGACTCCGAGGAGGAGCGATCCGATGCGGCCTGACCGGTTGCCCTGCCCCGCCCGCCATCCGCCGATGACGACCTCCTGGGTGTGCCGGAGGGGAGTTTTCACCCAGGAGGGCGACCGTCGGCCGGGCTCGTAGGTGGATTTGACGCGCTTGGAGACGATGCCCTCGAACCCGTACTGGCTCGCCACGTGCAGGACGTCCGCCGGGTCGGTGTCCGGGAAGGACGGAGGCACCTGCACGGCGTGGTTGCCGGGCAGCGCGAGCTCGGTGAGCAGGGCGCGCCGCACGTGGTAGGGCTTGTTCAGCAGTGATCGCCCGTCCAGGTGCAGCAGGTCGAACACGAAGTAGGCGATGGGCGGCCGGGAGCGCCGCAGCTCCCGCACCCCCGAGCCGATCTTGTTGCGCTGCTGCAGCAGGCCGAAGTTCGGGCGTCCCTCCTGGTCCAGGGCGACGATCTCGCCGTCCAGCACGGCCGTGCGGTGGTGCAGCAGCTCGGGCAGGACGCCCAGCTCGGGGAACCGGCCCAGGAAGTCGATGTCGTTGCGGCTGAGCACCCGCACGCTCCGGCCCTGGCAATGGGCTACACCCCGGTAGCCGTCCCACTTGAACTCGACGGCCCACCCGTCGCCGTCGGGTGGGTTGCCCGGGGAGGCGAGCATGGGCCGGACGATGCCCAGCGGTTCAGCTGCGGGTGCCGCGTTTCCCACGTGACCACCTCCTCCGCTCCTCCCCCGGACATGGTCGGCGAGAACGGCTCGGTTCGCAGCGCGACGAACCGCCGGACAGTCAGCCGCCGTGGCCGAGGCCCTTCGCGCGTGGGACGCCGGTTGCGGCGGCAGGTCGCGGTCAAGCCGTTCCGGACGGGGTCCGAACTGGGATGACGCGCGTCGGTTCGACAACGGGATCACGTCGACGGGTGCACGCGCGGAGGGGTGATGCACCGCGGCATCAAGCCGTCCGGCATCCTCACCGGCCGCGGCGGCAGGAGGGCAAGGGGCGCGACGGCTGAGCGGTTCTCCTACCGCCGGTCCTGCGATGGCACCGTCGGCGTGGCGCGGACGGCAGCGAGTGCGTCCGGCAAGGTCGCGAACAACGGGAGCAACACGTCGGTCCCCGTCATGGCAAGAGGCGTCAACACGGCGTGATGCGCTGCGACGACGGCGAACGGGATCTCCCGCTGATAGGCCTCTTGCTGCACCGTCAGCAGCAGAGCCATTCCGGAAGACCCGAAGAAGGTCACGCCCTGCAGATCGATGACGAGCCCGGCCGGGGCGTGCTCCAACGCCTCGACGGCCTGGGCGAGCGGTGACCGCTCCGTCATCATGTCGACCTCGCCGGTCATGACGACGACCACGACGCCCGCATCCTCCACCAGCTGAGTGGTCAGTACGTCCAAAGCTCCGTTGTGCTGGTCGTTCATCGCACTCCCATCGGCCCACCGCGAGAAGCGCCGACGCGAGCCGCTGCCCAACCCGGAAAACCTGTAGATACACCTCGACTGGAAAATTGAGTGGTTCGAAGACGACCTCCCACCGTATGTCAGTACACCGATGAGCACAACCGCAGCGACGTCACGGAGAGCTTTCTCGCGCGAGGTTTCCGCCAGAACGAGTGACCGGAGGTGCACACGATCGCGGCGACCTTCGCCGGGTGGTGCGGACACCCCGCGGGCGGCAGAATCAGGGGCATGCTGACCGCTGTGCTGTACGGCCTGGCCGCATCGAGCGCACTGGTGGTCGGTGCGATCGCCGGGTCGCTGTGGCGTCCGCCGCGGTGGCTGACGGGGGTTCTGCTGGCTTTCGCCAGCGGGGCGTTGATCTCGGCTCTGGCGTTCGAGCTGTTCGAGGAGGCCTTCCACCTCGGTGGCGCCGTGCGGTCCGGACTCGGCCTGCTGGCCGGTGCGGCCACGTTCGTGCTGGTCGACTCCGCTCTCGACCGCTACGTCACCGGTAAGGCCGGACCGGAACAGCGGGAGGTGACGAAGGCCGGTGCGCGCGGCGGCGTCGGTTTCGCGCTGCTGGCCGCGGTGACCCTGGACGGCGTGCCGGAGAACCTGGCGCTGGGGGTGTCGCTGGCCAGCGGGGTGTCGCTGACCCTGCTGGTAGCGATCTTCTTCTCCAACCTCCCCGAGGCGCTGGTCGGTGCCGTCGCCATGCGCGAGTCGGGGCAGAGCAAGCGCAGCGTGGTCATGACCTGGGTGGCGTGCGCGCTGCTGCTGGCCGGCGCGGTGGTGCTCGGCAGGGTGGTCGCGGGTGGCCTCAGCGACGCCGTCCTCGCCATCGCGCTGTCCTTCGCCGGTGGCGCCGTGATCGCGTCACTGGCCGACACGCTGATGCCCGAGGCGTTCGAGCACGGCAGGCCGCTCAACGCGTTCGCCACGGCCGGCGGCTTCTTCCTGTCGTTCATCCTCGCCGCGTGACGGTCCCGGCCGGGCCTGCGACCGTCGCGTCCAGTGTGGACATTGACGTCCCGGTGCGCGGCCGGGGTGGCCGTCGTCGCAATCGGTGAGCACATCGGCAGGAAGTCGCACGGACCGGCGAACTTGCACGAACGCGTGTGTGTCTTTCGTTCGTGCCGGTAGCTCCGTTCGTATCGTGCAGGCGTGGGAGATGAACGCGCACAAGGTCAGGAGCCTTCCGATCTGGGCATCGAGATGCTGCCCATCGCGATAGCGAGTCTGCGCGCCGAGCTCACCGAGGCCCGCGATCTGGCCCGCAGGCTCGAAGGAGAGACTCCCGCGCAGGCCGACAGCTCGTGGTGTGACCAGCTCGCGGAGGAATACCACGACGCCGGTGCCGGCCAGGCCGCGATGGCGGCGCAGCTGGAGCAGTGGCGCCGGACTCATCCGGACGCCGTGGGCCTGGACGAGCTCGCCCAGCTCGTCGCCGAGGTGGAACCCGTCCGCCAGGCGCTGCTGCGTCAACTCGCCCGGCTGCGCTCTGCTGAGTAGCCTCGCCCTTGTTCTGGTCAGGGCTTGCTGCAGCGTCAGGAGCGTTGCCCGTCGCGGTGACGAGCCGAGCGGGGCGGCTGTGCCGGGCAGCGCACACCCGAGTGGGAAGAACGACGACCATGACCGAGCTGAGCGACCGTGCGCCGATCTCGGTGCAGACCAGCCATGACGAAGCCGTGCCCGTGACAGCGGTCGCCGGCGAGATCGACATGAGCACGGCCGACCTCGTCCGGGACGAGGTCCACGCCCGGCTCGCGGCGAAGCCGGACGTGCTGGTCCTCGACCTGAGCGCTGTCGAGTTCATCGGATCGGCAGGCGTTCACCTGCTCGTGCACAGCCAGATGGAAGCCGAGGACCACGGCACGAGACTCGCGGTCGTCGTGCCCGAGCAGAGCTTCGCGTCCCGGGTGCTCAAGACCGCCGGCGTGAACGAGATGCTCGACCTGCACGCCGACCTGCCCAGCGCGATGTCCACGCGGTAGGGCGGGTACGGGTGGTCCGCCACCTCGTCTGCGGAGGTCGGTGCCCGCGGTCAGGCGGGCGGGAAGTCGCTGTGTGGCAAAGCGTGTACGTGTGATCCGCCGTAGAGGTCGCACCACCGCTGAGCCCCTTGACGACAACCGCGACAACGCCGGCGGCAGCGGATCGGTTGCACGGCCGCGACGTGATCTTCCACATTGGCCGAGGTGGCCTCCGGGTGATATCCCTCTGCGTTCGGGCGCGCGCGGCGCGCCACCATCGAGTCAACTGGGGAGTTCGACGGTGGGACACAAGCAGGTCTGGACGACGGTCGCGGCTGTGGCGGCACTGGCGTTGACGTCGGTGCCGGCGCACGCGGCGTCGACCACCATCACCACCTCTTGCACGGATGGTGAGTACACCGGCAAGTTCGTGCTGCGCTACGACACCCTGGCGGGTTTGCACTCCGTGCTGGACGGCCGTGGCGGGGCCGGGCCCTACATCGGCGATTCCGGGACGATGCGCGTGCGTGTCTCGTACCGGCAGGGGCTGACTGAGCGCGTGGTGTTCGACAAGACGCGCGACGGGCTCGGGGCCGGGTTCGACCACGCGGTGGATTTCCCCGCGGGTACGCGGGTGCCCGCGGACGGGACCGCTTCTGTCCGGGTCTGGTTCAACGCCGGTGAGTTCGGCTGCACGGCTGAGAGGCGGCTCCCGTAGATGCGCTACCGCCTGCTGGGGCCCGTCTCGGTCGTCGGCGCGCCGGCGCTCGCCGGGCCGAAGCAAGCATCCGTGCTCGCCGCTCTGCTGCTCAGCGCCAACCGAGTCGTGCCTGAGGACCGGCTCATCGATCTCACCTGGGGCGAGGCGGCGCCGAAGAGCGCGCGTGGACGGCTGCAGGTCCTGGTGTCCGGGTTGCGCAAGGTCGTCGGCGCGGACGTCATCACGCACCGCAGCGGTGGGTATGTCGCCGAAGTCGGAGCGATGGAGCGCGACCTCGACGTGTTCGAGCACGAGGTGCGGCAAGCCACCACGCCGCACGACCTGCGCGGGGCGCTCGCGCGGTGGACCGGGCAGCCGCTGGGTGGGGTGAGCGACGCGCTGGCCGCGCGGGAGCGACCGGCGCTGGAGGAGCGGCGGCTGGTCGTGCTGGAGGACCTGGCCGAGCTGGAGCTCGCGGCGGGCAGGCACGCCGAGGTGCTGGCCGAGCTGCGCGGGCTCGTCGACGAGCACCCCCTGCGGGAACGGCTGCGGGCGTGTCTCATGCTCGCGTTGCAGCGATGTGGTCGATCCGCTGAAGCGCTGGACGTGTACGCGCAGGCGCACGACGTGCTTGTGGAGGAGCTCGGCATCGAGCCCGGACGCGACCTGCAGGAGGTCCGGCTGCGGGTGTTGCGCGGGCAGGGACGGGCGTCGTCCCCCGCCGAGCTCCCGCTCGACGTCCGGGGGTTCGCCGGGCGCGACAGCGAACTGCAGGCGCTCGACGAGGACGACGACGGCGTCTGGGTGATCACGGGCACGGCCGGTGTCGGCAAAACCGCGTTGGCGGTGCGGTGGGCGCACGGTGCCCGGGAGCGTTACCCGGACGGCCAGCTCTACGTGGACCTGCGCGGCTTCGACGCCGACGACGAGCCCCTGACGTCCAGCGGCGCACTCGCGCAGCTGCTGCGGGCTCTCGGCGCCGACCTGCGCGAGGACGACCAGGGCCGGTCCCTGCGCACGCTGCTGGCCGACCGCGACGTGCTGCTGGTGCTGGACAACGCCCGGGACGCCGCCCAGGTGCTGCCCCTGCTGCCCTCCTCCGGCCGGGTGCTGGTGACCAGCAGGCACCGGCTCGGCGAGCTGGTGGCGCGCACCGGGGCACGGGTGCTCGACCTGGCACCGCTGCCACCGGCGGACTCGCACGCCGTCCTGGCCTCGGTGCTCGGCGCCCGGCGCGTCGCCGGCGAGCCGGAGGCGGTGCGGGAGCTGGCCCGGCTGTGCGGGCACCACCCGCTCGCGCTGCGGGTCGCCGCCGCCAACGTCACCACGACGATTGCGCAGCTCGTCGCCGAACTGCGCCGCTCGCCGCTCGCCGGACTCACGGTCGACGGCGGTGAGGAGAGCGTGCTGGGCGCCGCCTTCTCCCTGTCCTACCAGGCACTGGCCGACGTCGAACGGCGCGCGTTCCGGCTGCTGTCGCTGGTGCCCGGACCGGACTTCACGGTGGCGGCGGTCGCCGAACTGCTCGACGTGCCCGGCGCCGAGGCGTCGCGGCTGCTGCGCCGGCTCGTCGCGGTGAACTTGGTCGAGCCGCACGCCCCCGGCCGGTTCCGCTTCCACGACCTGGTGCGCCAGTACGCCGAGGACCGGCTGCACGCCGACGAGCCGGAGGGCGACCGGGCGTGGCACCGGCTCCTGGCCTGGTACCTGGCCGCGGCGGACGCCGCGGTGGCCTTGTTCGACGCCCGGATCGTCACGCTGCCCCGCACGACGCCGGTGCCCGTGCCTCGTGAGCCCGTCGCGTTCGCGGATCGGGCCGAGGCCACGGCGTGGCTGGACGTGGAGACACCCGTGCTCACGGCCGCGCTGCGCCGGGCCGCGACGCAGGGGCCGTACCCGGCTGCCTGGTACCTCGCGGACGCGCTGCGGCGGTTCTTCCACGACCACGGCCGGCGGGACGAGTGGCTCGACCTCGCGCCGGTCGTGCTGCGGGCCGCCGAGGAGCGCGGCGACCACGCCGCGGAGGCGCTGGTGCAGCTCAGCCTGGGCGGAGCGTGCTTCCGGGAGGGCCGTTACGAGGACGGTGTCCGGCACTCCACCCGCGCAGTGCGGGCGGCTCGCACCTGCGGCTGGCGGGAGTGCGAGGCCACCGCCGTGGCGAACCTCGGCTCCATGTTCGAGTGGACCGGCAGGCTCACCGAGGCCGTCGCGCACAGCACGCGCGCCCGTGACCTCTTCCGGGAGCTGGGCAACCGGACCGGGGAGACCCTGGCGCTGAACTCGCTGAGCTGCCACCACCGGCAGCTCGGTGAGCTCGCGGAGGCCGAGCGGCACCTCGACGAGGCGATAGCGCTGTGCCGGGCCGACGGGCTGCGGTTCTGGGAGGCGGCGAACCTGGCCGACCTCGCCGTCGTGCAGCACTGGACCGGCAGGGTCGAGGAGGCCGGGCGCACGGCGTGCGCAGCGCTGGAGTCGTTCCGCGCCTTGGGTTCGCGGTTCGGTGAGGCGACCGCGCTCACCGCGTTGAGCGGGGTGCGGCTCGCCTCGGACGAACGCCGCGCGGCGGTGCGGCTCGCGCAGCAGGCGGTCGAGTGCGCCCGGCAGGACGGTGACCGGCAGGCGCTCGCGACGGCGCTGACGGCGCTCGGACGGGCAGCGGGCTCCGCCGCGGACCTGCGAGAGGCGCTGGAGATCACCGAGGAGGCGGGCCTGCGCGCGCTCCGGATCGAGGCGGGTGCGGCGCTCGCCCTCGTGCTGGCGGGCACGGCCGAGGCACGGGCGATCGCGGGCGAGGCGCTCACCCTCGCGCGCGAGGGTGGCTTCCGGTTGTACGAGGCCGAGGCGCTGTTCAGCACCGCCGTCGTCCTCTCGGCCGCAGCCGAGCACACGCGCGCCGAGAAGGCGGCGCGCGTGGCGTCCGGCATCTGGCAGGCCGCGGGCCACCGGATCGGTGTGGGCCGCGCGGCCCGTTTCCTCACCGCCTCGGCTTCCCTGGCGGCATCGGGCGGCTGATCACGCTCAGGGCAGGTCGGCGAGCGGAACGGCGAACACCGCTCGCCGGCCCGGCGCCTCGGACTGCGACCACACCAGCCCGTCGCTGTACCAGTGGGTCAGCGCCTCGGGGTGCAACGCCCAGCACATGACCTTGGCCGTGGTGCCCGGGCTGGTGCACGTCCGGGAGACGCCGGTGGCCCCGGTGGTGACCCGCCACAGCTGGCCGTGCAGGGTGCTTGAGCTGTGGGCGACGTACCAGCGGCCGTTCCAGGACAGCACTCCCTGCGCGTTGGCGACGCCGCTGCGGTGCGCGGCAGACGCGGTCACCGTGCCGGAGGAGCCGGCCGCGAGCAGGAAATCGGCACCGAACGGGTAGCGCACCAGCCTGCTGCCTGTGCCGTCGGCGAAGTACTCGGCCGTGACGAGGGTGTCCGGGCTGGTGCTGCGGTCCAGCGAGATCGAGGAGAAGCACGGTGTGCCGGTGTTGTTCGCCATCGTGCACGTGCCGGCGGTGTACTCGTACCTCCCGACCTCCGGCATGACGTACTGGTAGCCGTAGGCGGCCCAGCCGCTGCCGGTGCGCCCGATCGTGGCGGAGTCGTCGGTGGCCTGGAGGACGTGGTCCAGGTCGAACACGCGGAGGGCGACCCTGCTGTTGCCCACCGCGGACACCAGCAGCTTGTCGCCGTACCAGACCATGCCGCCCACGTGCGCTTTCGCGGCGGAGAAGTTCGTGCCCGCGTCGTTGGGGTCGACGAGGTAGACCCAGCGGTACCGCGGGTTGGCGGGATCGTTGTAGTCGATGAACGCGACCCGTGCGTCGTTCCTCCTGTCGCCGGTGTCGGTGTTGTTCCAGCCGGACAGCAGAAGCCTGTTGGCGCCCCAGGAGCCGTCGTCGTCGGCGTCGCCCGAGCTGGTGATGCCCTGCGGGTTCCAGGCGCTGGTGTTCGCGTCGCCCGCGTCCCAGCACATCGACCTGGTCGCCTTCGGGCTGATCGGCAAGGCGGCTGCCTCGTCGCTGCCGCACGGGAGCATCGGGTGGTTCGCGCTCTGCAGCACCTGTGCGACACCGGCGTTGGGCAGCGCGGCGTCCAGGGCGGTGATCGCGGACTGCGGCGTGGCGACGTAGGTGAGCCCGAGGCCGGCGGTGCCGATGGTGGTGAGCGGGTCCGAGTAGGCCGCCTGGGCCGGGGCCGCCACCCCGGTCAGTGCCGCGGCCACCAGAGCGGCCACCGCGGGCAGACGGGTCAAGAGTGCGGTCACGGAAGACCTCCGCGGGAAGTGGTCGGGGGCCGGGTGGCGGCGGCCGGTGGTCCGGCCACCACCACCCGGGCGGTTCAGCGGATGCGGCGGTGGTCGCAGTAGTCCACCGTGGCGCCGGAGTAGAGGCACACCTTGATGGACAGCGCCGTGGTCTCGCTGATGTTCTCGGAGTAGGCGTAGCAACCGTCGGCGGACTTCGGGTCGTTGCCCTTGATCAGCACGGTGCCGTTCGCCGGGTTCGGCTGGTTGGGCACGTAGATGTACGCCCTCGTGCCCCAGCCGTCGGCTTCGTTGTCGCACACGGTGAGCGTGTCGCCGTTCTCGGCCCAGTACGCGCTGCCGTGTCCCTCGGCCGGTGCCGCGGTGGACACGTACGCGTCGGCGGCCTGGGCGGTGCCCGTGGCGAGCAGGACCGCCGTCGCGGTCATCGCCAGGGCGGTGATGGTCTTGCGGAGCATGGCTCCTCCTGTCGTCCGGCCGTCAGCGCAGGCGCTTGTGCTGGCAGTAGATGATGCTCGAGTCCTTGTAGTTGCAGACCTTGATGGAGATGGCGACGGACTCGTCGATGTTCTCCGACACCGACACGCATTCGCCGTTGTAGGACGGGTCGCTCGCCTTGATCAGCACGGTGCCGTTCGCCGGGTCGCCGGCGTAGGGGCGGTAGATGTACCCGCGGACGCCCCACCCGTCCGCCCTCTGGTCGCAGACCGTGAGCGTGTCACCGTTCTCGATCCAGTCCGCGTAGCCGCTGTTGTCCGCGACGCTCACGCCCCCGTCGCCCGCGCTGGCGACCCCGGCGCTGACGAGCAGAGCCGCGGCGGCCGCCGCGACGGTGACCCCGGCACGGCTCATCCAGGAATTCCTCAACCTGACCTCCTGCACTTGACTTCCGGTGCATGTGCGGCAACACCGTGCGCCACCGCGCTTCCGAATCGCTTCCACGCCGCTTCCCGAGGAGGTGGGCCTGCGACGGTGGCGCGCGCACGAGGTGATCTCGGCCGGTGCGGGAGCGCGGCTCGTCGCAAGTGGCCGGAGGGGCGCTTCAAGCGCTTGTGCACAGCTCTCGCGACGTACCGGCGAGTGTGACGCTGCCGGTGTTTGCCGACACGCAGCCGGGCTAATCCTCCACACCGGACAACGCAACGAGCGGAGACGACACGAATGGGCCTGCGCCATGACGGCTGACGATCAGCTCCTCAGGACGGCGGAGGAGGTCTTCGGCTGGACCACGCTGCACGAGGAGCAGGAGCTCGCCATGCGGCACCTCCTCGACGGCCGGGACGTGCTGGTCGTGATGCCGACCGGTGCCGGCAAGTCGGCCATCTACCAGGTCCCGGCGATCCTGCTCGACGGCCCGGCCGTGGTCGTGTCGCCGCTGATCGCCCTGCAGCGGGACCAGGTCGCCTCGCTGCGGGCGGCCGGTGCGCCTGCGGCGGCAGCGGTCAACTCCGCGCAGACCGCGGAGGTCACCGAGCAGGCCTGGCAGGAGTTCACCGGGGGCGGGACGAAGTACCTGTTCCTGTCCCCCGAACAACTCGCCGACGCCACAACGCTCGAGCGGCTGCGGGAGGCCAAGCCCTCGTTGTTCGTCGTCGACGAGGCGCACTGCGTGTCGGCCTGGGGACACGACTTCCGGCCCGACTACCTGCGGCTGCGGCACGTGATCGAGCGGCTGGGCCACCCGCCCGTGCTCGCGCTCACCGCCACCGCGAGCGGCCCGGTGCGCGCGGACGTCGTCGAGCACCTCGGCCTGCGTGACGCGGCGGTGATCGTCGCCGGGTTCGACCGGCCCAACCTGCACCTGGCCGTGCGGTTCTGCACCGACGACGACCAGCGCAGGCGGGCGGTCGTCGACTGGGCGGCGGACCGCACCGGGCACGGCCTGCTGTACGTGCCCACCCGCAAGGACGCCGAGCGGTACGCCGACGACCTGGCCGCGCGAGGCGTTGCGGCCGCGGCTTTCCACGCCGGCATGAAGGCCGCTGACCGCAAGCGGGTGCAGGACGGGTTCATGCGGGGTGACGTCCGCGTGGTCGCGGCCACCTCCGCGTTCGGCATGGGCATCGACAAGCCGGACGTGCGGTTCGTCGCGCACACCGCGACACCCGGCTCGCTGGACGCGTACTACCAGGAGATCGGCCGCGCGGGCCGCGACGGCGATCCCGCCGACGTGGTGTTGTTCCACCGGCCGGAAGACCAGAGCCTGCAACGGTTCCTGACCGGCAGGACGCTGGACCGCGAGTGCGTGCGCGAGGTCGCCGCCGCTGTGCGCCGCCGGCGGTCCGGCATGGCGATCACCGACCTGGTGCGGCAGCTCGACCGGTCCCGCCGGAAGGTCACCTCCGTGGTGAACCTGCTGGAGAGCGTGGAGGTCGTGCGCACCGGTCACGACCACGTGCGGTACGCGGAAGGCGCTCCCCCACCGGCTAAAGCCGTCGCGGCGGTGGCGGAGGAGGCGGAGCGGCAGGAGAACCGGGACCGCTCGCGGCTGGAGGTCATGCACCAGTACGCCGACACGCGCGACTGCCGCCGGCGGTTCCTGATCGGCTACTTCGGCCAGGAGCTCGACCAGCCCTGCGGCCACTGCGACAACTGCGACGAGGGCTCGTCCGGCGAAGACTCCGGAAGCAGCGAGTACCCGCCGAACTCCCCGGTGCGCCACGAACAATGGGGCCGTGGCGTGGTCGTGCACCACGAGGCCGACCGGGTGATGGTGCTGTTCGACGACGTCGGCTACAAAACGCTCTCCCTCACCGCCCTGCGGGAGAACGGCGTGCTCACGCCGGTGTGAGCACCAGCGGCACCGCTGCTCGAACCCGAGGTTCACGCCGTGCCGCCACCCCGGAAGGGGCCTCACGCCACGGCGGCTGCCTGGCCGACCGGGAACCGCACGCCGGTGAGGTCCTCCGAAACGGCCCAGAGGCGTTGCTGCACAACCAGGTCGTAGGAGCCGGGGCTGGAGCTGACCAGCTTCGGGTAGCCGCGGACCTCGGCCAGACCGTCGGGCCCGTAGTACTGCCCGCCGAGGACGGCCGGGTCGGTGGCGGCGCGCAGGGTGGGAAGCGCGCCCGCCGCCGGGGACTGGGTGACCAGCGGGGCGAGCCGGGTGATCAACCGGCGGGCCAGCGGCGGGGTGTTGCGGACCAGTTCGGTGTTGGAGACACCGGGATGCGCGGCCACCGCGGCGGTGGTGCCGTGCGCGGCCAGCCGGCGCTGCAGCTCGTAGGTGAACATCAGGTTGGCGAGCTTCGACTGGCCGTAGGCGCCGATTCGGCTGTAGGAACGCTCCCACTGCAGGTCGTCGAAGTGGATGTCCGCGCGGATGCGGTGACCGGTGCTGCTGACCGTGACCACCCGCGAGCCGGGCACCGGCAGCAGCAGGTCGAGCAGCAGGCCCGTGAGCGCGAAGTGGCCCAGGTGGTTGGTGCCGAACTGCATCTCGAAGCCGTCGCGGGTGGTCTGCCGGGGGGTGTACATCACCCCGGCGTTGTTGATCAGCAGGTCGATCCGCGGGTGGGTGGCGCGCAGGCCGGCCGCGGCGGCGCGCACCGAGTCCAGCGAGGTCAGGTCCAGTTCCCGCACGGAGACGTCGCCGTTGATCCTGGCGGCGGCCTGGCGGCCCTTGGCGGTGTCGCGCACGGCCAGCACGACCGCCGCCCCGCGCTCGGCGAGCCGCCGGGCGGTCTCGAAGCCCAGTCCGGTGTTCGCGCCGGTGATCACGGCGACGCGGCCGTTCTGGCGCGGGATGTGCTGCTCGGTCCACTTCATCAGGTGCTCCTAATGTACCGCCGGTAACTTATAGTCGGAACAGTAATGTACCGCCGGTACACCGTCAAGGTACCGGCGGTACCCAAGCTAGGATCGGTGCCATGACGTTCCAGCGGGCACGCACCGAAGAGCAGCGGGAGGTCCGTCGCCGGGCGATCCTCGAGACGACCTCGGCGATGCTCGACGAGATGCCGGTGGCCGAGGTGACCCTGAACGAGCTGAGCCGCCGGGTCGGCCTGGCCAAGACGGCGGTGCTGCGCTACTTCGAGTCCCGCGAAGCGGTGCTGCTCGACCTGATGGACGACCGGACGGCGACCTGGCTGGCCGGACTGGAGCAGGAGCTGGCCCGCGACGTCGCCCCGGGCCGGCCCACGGCGGAACGGGCCGAACAGGTGGCCGGCGTACTCAGCCGGTCACTCGCCGCCCAGCGCGCGCTCTGCGACCTCTACGGCGCGCAGGGCGGAGTGCTCGAGCACAACGTCTCGGTCGAGGCGGTCCGCCGGCACAAGCGGGCCTCGCTGAGCAACCTCGCGGTGATGACCGACCTCGTCCGGCGGCACCTGCCCGAGGTCGGCGACCGGGCCGAGCACTTCTGCCTGACCGTGCTGCTGGTGGCGGGCGCGCTGTCGACCTACAGCACGCCGCCGCCGAGCCTGCTCGCCGTCTACGAGTCCGAGCCCGCGCTGGCGGTCCACCGCGTCGAGATGCCGGCAGCCCTGCGGCTCGCGATCATCACATCACTCGTGGGTGTACTGCCGCGCTCCTGAGTCCGGAAACGGCCTACAGCACCACGAGGACCGCGCAACAGCCGGCGAGAGCCAGGCACAACGGCGAGTAGTAGCGCCGATCGAGCCTGGCGAACTCGGTGTCCCGGCGAAGCGACAGCGCCAAGCCGGCAGCGCCGCGCAGCAGCAGCACGGCCGCCACGCCAGCCGTCCCCACGACCGGGAGCCAGGCCGGTCCCGGCACGGCGACGAGTGCACCCTGGGCGGCGACCAGATAGCCGGCCACGGCGAGCAGCAGCGCCACCACCAGTGTCATTCCCGGCGTCGGCAACCTGTCGACGGGGACGTCGACGACGCGGCGAGCGAACTCCTCGCGCGTGCGCAGCGGCCACGGCGAGAACGTCCACACCACGTGCAGCGCACCGACGAGCAGCAGCACCACCGCTGTCAACACTGCCAACCCTGTCATCACAACCCCCTCTTCCGTACACCACTGTACGGTTTTCCGTACAGTACTGTACGGATCGTGGCGAAGCAGCGACTTTCCAAGCAGGACTGGCTACACGCGGCACTCGACGCGCTGGCGGAAGGCGGGGTCGCGGCCGTGGCGGTCGAGCCGCTCGCCCAGCGGCTCGGCGTCACCCGGGGCAGCTTCTACTGGCACTTCGCCGACCGGAACGCCCTGCTGCGCGAAGCGCTCGAGTGGTGGGAGCTGCAGGGCACCGAGATGGTCATCGAGCGGGTGAACGCCATCACGGACCCCCGGCAGCGACTGCGGACGCTGTTGCACATCGCCATCGTCGAGGATCCGACCAGCGGGCTGGAGCCCGCGCTCGTGGCACACGCAGGCGATCCGGCGGTGGCACCGGCGCTGCACCGCGTGACCCAGCGCCGCGTCGCGTTTCTGGCCGAGGTCTACGCCGAAATCGGCCTGCCCGCAGCGAAAGCCCGTTACCGGGCGATATCCGCGTACTCGGCCTACGTCGGCTGGATGCAGCTCAAGCGCGCCACGCCCTCGGTGCTCCCGGAGATCGCGGACGACCCTGACGCGCTCACCCACTTCGTGGAGCAGCTCGTGCCGGGGTCCACCATGTGACGACGACCGGGTGTCCTCTTCGCAACGGCCGCGCTGACCGCACCCGAGCACCGGGAGCGGGTCAGCCGGATCCCGTCGTGCGGATCCTGATCGGGCCGCGCCACTCCTCGGCCGGGGACAGCTCCTGCCCGCGGCTCGTCACGACGACCCGGCCCCGCGCGGCCAGTCGCCTGGCCACCGCGCGGGCCGGGTCCATCAGCTCGCGCCAGCCTTCGCCACCGACCGCGCGCGCCGCCTCCGACGGGCAGATCGACTTCACCGGGCCGCGGGCGCCGGCCAAGTCGAGGATCGCGCGTTCCAGCCGTTGTTCGACCCTGCTCACCGGAACGGCCTACCCGGTTCCCGCGAAGCTGAACCCGAGGCGTCGACCGACAGAAGTGAGTGCTACAGGCTCAGGTTCGGGAACAATCGCGGGCTCAAGTTCGTCGTTCAGGACGGGTGTTGGTTGTGGCTCTCAGGGAGGTGGAAGTCATGGCACTGCCTGCAGTGCGATCGTCGGCCCCGCCGGGCCGCTGGGACCCGTTCCGCGAGGTCGAGGACCTCTACGGCCAGCTGGGCAGGTGGATGGACTCGGTCGCGGGCACCGTCGGCGACAGCGTGCGGGCCTGGGCCCCCTCGGCGGATGTGACCGAGACCGCCGAGGCCTACCTGGTGGAGGTCGAGGTGCCGGGGGTGAAGCGCGACCACATCACCGTCGACCTGGCCGGCACGGAGTTGTCGATCAACGGTGAGGTCGAGGAGAAGGAGCGGCAGGGTCTGTTCCGCCATCGCACCCGCCGCGTCGGGCAGTTCTCCTACCGGGTGGCGCTGCCGCGGGACGTCAACGCCGACGAGGTCCAGGCCGAGCTCGCCGACGGCGTGCTGACCGTCCGCGTGCCCAAGACCGAGGCTGCCAAATCGCGCCGCATCGCGATCAAAGGCAAGTAACACGTGACCGCGCCGGCCGTGGTCCCCGGTCCGCGGCCGGCGCCGCCCTACCGGAAAGGAGCTGGGGGAAGTGGAGTTGTTGCCGCTGCGAACCGACTTCGACGTGCGCTGGCGCGGCTACGACCACGAACAGGTGCAGCACTACGTGCACGAGGTGGAAGGCGAGCTGGCGGTGCTCACCGCCGACCGGGACGCCGCCCTCGCTCGCGCTGAGTCCCTTGCCCGGCAGCTGGAGGTCCTCCGCGGGGAGAACGCCGAGCTGCACGCACGCGTCGACCGGATCTGCCGCGCTCCGGTGGACCCCGACGCGCTCACCGAGCGGCTGCGACGCAGGGTCGAGCTCGCGCACGCCGAAGCCGAGGAGATCACCACCCGCGCGCGGACCGCCGCCGAGCAGGACTGGGCGAACGCTCGTCAGGCCGCCGACCGCCTGCGGGGACGCGCCGAGCACCTCGTGGCCGAGCTCGACCGGCGTCGCGCGGACATGGAGGCCGAGCACCGCGAGCTCATGGACCGTGCTCACCGGTGGGTGGAGGAGATGACCCGGCAGGCTGAACGCCGCCGCCGCGAGCTCGACGACCAGGCCGAGCAGGTCCGCCGGCAGGTCGAGGCGGACTTCGAGCAGGCCATGGCCCAGCGCCGCGCCGAAGCGATGCGCGCGTTGGCCGAGCAACAGCGCTCCGCCCAAGCCCGTGCCGACCAGATCGTCCACGACGCCACCGAGCACGCACACCGGGTCGTCGCCGATGCCGAGCACCGCGTCGACGTCCTGCACCACCACCGCCGGCGCCTCGCCGAGGAACTGCGTGCCGCCCAGGCACTTCTGGCCGACATCGAGCCTGTGCTGCAGCCGCTGCCCGAGGAGGGCATTGTGACGATGGAGGTGATCCACGGTGATCAGCGTTCTCGCGAACCCGTTGCTTGCTGATCGTCCGGACGGGTCGCCGACTGCGCCTCGTCAGCCGCGGTAGCTGCCTCCTCCGTGCGTGACGGGGTTCGACCGGATCGGCAGGGGTATCCGGGCGCAACGTCGAGCAACCGGCGATCCCACACCGCTGTGGCCGCACCCGCCCGAGGCGGGTGCGGGCCCCGACCTCACGGACACCGCCATGCCCTTGACACCTTGCCCCGGCCGCGGCGCGGTCATCACCTTCCTCAACCCGGACGTCCTGCATCCCGCCGCTGTGCTGAGCGGCGTGGTGCTCGGGACTCACGTGGTCGATCCGGAGACCTCCCACCTGTGGATACCGGTGTTGCTGCCCGACAGCACCATCTCCGTGCTCGACACCGCGAACATCATGCAGGTCGAGCCGCCGGAAAGTGCCGCCGGCAGCCGGGAAGCCTCCGGCTGATCGAGCCGTCGCGGGCGTGCGGCGCCGCGACTCACTCGACGTCGTCGTCGCTCAAGCCCATGCCGTCGTTCTTCGGCGGAACGCCCGGTGGTCGCTTCGAGACCTCGACCTCCGTCTCGGTGAGGGGTGTTCCGCTCGCCTCCTCGGCGGCACCCCGTTCCGTCTGCTCGTACTCGGTCGGTTCCGTCACGGCACACCTCCTGGACACGTCCTTCGCCCGTGGGACATACCCGGTCGCGGGGCCGCGAATCGGGCCACGGGGGTCCGTCATACGGCCGTGTTCCGGCGGTAGTTCACCTGATCGGACGTGAAGCCGCCGGTGTCGGGTGGCCTTCGAGGGGTAGCCGGGACGCTGCGTGGCACCTGTCGCGCGGTGCCGAAGGGGAATCATGACCACGCTGAAACCCACCCCGGTCATCCCGCACCCGACGCGCGCGGGCCGAGGCCCGAAGGGGTCCCACCGTGTTCGGGTTCGCGAACTTCGTCGTGCCGCTGCGGATCGGCTCGCCGGACGTCGCGCCCCCCGCCTCAACGCCTTCTCGTACTGGTTGTTCCTGTTCGGTGGGGCTGATCGTCGTCGGCTCCTTCCTCACCCCGGCCGGTGCCGCGGACTTCGGCTGGACCGCCTGCACACCGCTGCCGAGCGCGGTCCACTCCCCCGGCATCGGCGGTGACCTGTGGATCTCCGGCCTGTTCGTCGGTGGTCTCGGCACGATCCCCGGCGCGGTCAACATGATCACCACTACCGCTACGGCGGACCCGCGCGCTCCGACGACCTGTGGGGCTTCGGCAACTCCCTGGAACGGGCCACGAGCTGACCCCCGCCGCGGCACGACTTCACGGAGCTGCCGCGCATCCGGTCCGAGCGGCCCGCGTTCGAGCTGCACCACCCCCAGACGGTCGACCGCATGCGTGCCGAGTCGCACGTCTCCATCACCGAACCCGGGGACGCCGCCCGCGAACTCAGGGAGCTCCGCCGGATCGAGCGCCGGCTCACCGTCAACGATCCGGAGCCGACGGCGATGTCGATGATCATCGGGATGTTCACCGGTCTGCTCACGTTCGCGTTCATCGGCCTGTTGGTGCTGATGGCCGGCGCATGTCTGCACATCACGTGCCGGAGGCAGCGCCGGGCTCCGGGCCGTGGATAGGTCACCCGGAGCCGGGTACTCGTGGCGACATGATGAAACGCGTCTTGTGGGAGGGTCTGCTGGCCGGCACGACGGGGGTGTTGGTGATGACTCTCGGCGAGAAGGCCGAGCAACGCCTGACCGGCCGCCCCGACTCCCACGTGCCGGCGAGGGTCCTGCAACGGCTCACCGGTCTGCGGGAACGGCCCGGCGGCCGCCAGCCCGTGCCGCTCAACCTGGCGATGCACTTCGGTCAGGGCATGGTGCTCGGCGTGCTCCGCTCGGTCATGGCGCACGCCGGGCTGCGCGGGCCGTGGTCCTCGGCGAAGTTCGCCGTGGTCCGGGTGACCAACGACCAGATCCTGGAGAACGCGACCGGCGTCGGGGCGCCGCCACCCACCTGGCCCCGCAGGGAACTGGTGGTGGACCTGCTGCACAAGGGCGTCTACGCCTTCGCCACCGGGGTCGTCGCCGACGCCCTGGCCGCCCGCTCCGGTCCCGGGCCCGGACAACGCCATGCCGCGATGCGGCCCGGCCGGCGTGCCGGTGTCGGCCCGCTACCCCGCCGCAAGGCCCACGCGCGGTAGCGGGCGGATCGTGAAGGCGCGCCCCAACGGCTCATTCGTCTCCCCACGGTGCAGAGTCGATCGCGTCGTTCGCTGCTAACCCTTTGGCTGCTGCACGATGAGCACGGGCGTTCCGGAGACTGCGAGGGTGTCGCCCGCCCGCATCGGGCGGCTGGTGCCGTCGAGGCCGCGCACCTCCTCGGCATGTGGTGGGAGAGACGTCGTCGCGGTGCCCTCGTGCGTCCAGCGGATCGTGAGCAGCCGTCCGTCGTCCGCGGTGAACTCGCACTGCCACACGTTCGCCGGCAAGTCGATGGCGAGGCCCTGCCCGCATGACCGGGTGCTGGTGCGGGTCAGCCACCGTTGCAGCTCCTCCACCGCCAGCGCGGCCCTGGTGGGAGGGCTTCCGACTGCCTGCAGCGTGATGGGCAGGCCGTCACCGCCCCAGTTGTAGAAGTAGGTGCGTTCGAGGCTGAAGTGGGAGCCGTGGATCGCCACCAGGTAGAAGCGCACGGCGTAGTCGGCCGCGCGGTGCTCGTCCAGCCGTTCGTCGCGAACGTACTCATAGGTGACGCCGGTGTTCCACAAGGGCGGGTGGACGCCCGCGTCGTGCAGGGCACCGTCGATCTGCTGCAGGAGGCCGATCATGGTCTCCGGTGGATCGGCTGCGTGCTGCTGGTGCAGGTTCAGGCCCGCGACGTCGCAGTGGTCGTAGCCGCGCAGTTCGGCGAACCGGCGCAGGACGGCGCGGCCCTCGTCCGTCCACAGCCGGGCGATCGACGGGCACACCACGACCGCTCGAGGGTCCACGGCCCTGATGGCGCGCCCGGCCAGCCTGGTCATCTCCACCAGGGTTTCCGTCGAACCGGAGAAGTAGCGCTGGTCGTTGGCGTGGACCCAGACCTCGTAGGCGTCGATGCGACCCCGGTAGCGGGCCGCCAGCGTGCTGACGAACCGTTCCCACACGGCCAGGTCGTCGGGTGGCGCGCTGCGGGAACCGTCGCCGTAAGGTGCTTTCGGCCCGGCAGGCGCCGCCCACGCCGGTGTGCCGCCGAACACCAGCGTCGTGGGCAGGTCCGCCTTCCGCGCGCCGGCGACGAGCCGGTCGAGAACAGTCCAGTCGTAGGCGTCGCGCCGCGGCTGCAGCCTCGCCCACCGGGTACCGCTGTCCCAGAACCGCAGACTGCCGACCCGGAACGACGGCATCACCCCGCTCGACGAGGACGCCGTCACGCCGAACAACGACGGCGTCAGCGGCCGTTCCCGCTGCCAGGACGGACCGGCGACCTGCTGCCGCGCGGGGACGGTTCTCACGTCCGCACCACTGGCTGTCAACGACACGAGAACGAGCACCAAGACCAGCCCGGCGGACATTGCGGAAAGGATGCGCGGACGTGGCGACTGCCGGGATTCCGGTGCCGGGTGCACGCTTTTCGGAAGTGCCGCCTGGCCGGTCGCGACCCTCCACTGGTCCAGCAACTCGACCAGTTCCTCATCGTCCGCCGAACATGCCGTGGCGATTCCGACCACGGTCCGGTAGTCCGGCGGAACAGTCGTTCCCAAGCAGTACCTGTGCAGCGTCGAACTGCTGATGTGCGACTTCCTCCCCAACTCCGAATAACTCAGCCCGCTGCGCTGCTTGAGCGTCGCGAGATGGCCCGCGAGCTCGCCCCTGCCTCCTGCCACACCTACCGCCCTCCCCAAGCCTTCGGTGTCGCGGGCCAGTATGGCAGCCATCCCACGCGCGGGGATATCACCTGGTCAGGGCATGTCACACCGTGTCGGGACGGCGGTATGTTGCCTCCATTGCGGACTCATCGGCATTGTTCGTCCGGAACGCGCTCGCGGACTTCACAGGAAATCGCTTCCACGAAACCGCCGTGTCGACCGCGCGCTCCGGAACATCGAGGGTGGTCAATCGCTCAGGAGGAATTCGATGTCGACGTCCAAGCAAATGCTGCTCAGGATCACGGGATTGCTCGCGGCCGCGGCGTTGGTGTTCGTCGCCGCGCCTGCGGGTGCCGCCGCGGCGCCGCAGGCCGAGTCGCTGTACTGGATCAGGTTCGCGGACAACTTCGCCCGCTGCCTGGACTCCAACGCACAAGGCGACGTGTACACGCACAACTGCCAGGACAGGAACGACCACCAGAAGTGGGACAACTACACGCCCGGCAAGTTCAAGAACAAGAGGACCGGTCTGTGCCTGGCGGGCGGGCAGTCGTCGGTGTTCACCACCTCCTGCTCGGTCAACGCGACCGACTGGAGGACGTCGTCCACGACGAAGAAGCGCTTCACCAACGTGTCGACCGGACTCTGCCTGCACAACCAGGGCGGCCACGGACAAGCCGTCGGTCTGCGGGCCTGCCAGTCGGGAACCGCGTACTGGACGACGACGAAGCTCAGGAGCTGATCACGCGGGGAGGTTTCGCGGTGTGGCGACCGTTGGCGCCCAGCGCGGAACTCCTCCTCACCAGGGCCGCGTTGCCGAGGTGCCGGGTTCCTGCGGCACCTCGGCAACGCCGAACTCGCCTTGCCGGCGTTCCTCGCGCCTCAGAGGGCGGAGAAGTGGGCCGCGTCGCCCACCACCGTCGTGCTCGGGACGCCCTCGACGCTGACCGGGACGTCACCGGCGGTGGTGATGCGGTGCAGGCGGCGGCTGCCGCAACTGCCGCCCGTCAGCCACGTCAACGGCGCCCAGAACCGCTTCGAACTGGTCCGCGACCTGGCCGAGCTTGAGCAGGCCGCCCCTGCGCCAGCTGCTCGGCAGGCTCGGCGGCGGACGCGGGCACCAGGTCGTGGCCGGCACACCCGAGCAGATCGCCGACCACATCGAGCTCTGGTTCACACGGGCGCGGCGGACGGCTTCACCGTGATGGCGCCGTTGCCGCCGTCCGGCCTCGAGGAGTTCGTCGACCACGTCGTCCCACTCTTACGGGCACGCGGCCTGTTCCGCACCGAGTACACCGGTCGCACGCTGCGCGAGCACTGCGGTCTGCCGCGACCGGCGAGCCGGTTCGCCGCGCACGACCGCCCCAGCGCCCGTCTCGCGCAGGCACGCACGTCCGCGTCGGTGGCCCACTCGAAGGGCGGGCGCCACCGACGCGTCGGGCCCCGGACCTCGCGCCCTGGTCCCACGGGTCCGGGCGCGTCCGTGCCCCTACCCGTTCGCGCCCATGCCGAGGATCAGCGCGACCGCCTCCTCCGAGCAGGCTCCCGGAGTCAGCACCTCCTGCAGCAGCAGGCCGCGGATCGCGGCGACGGCGACGGTGGCCCTGGTCAGCGCTTTCCGGGCATCGAGCCCTTCGCGCTGCGCCAGGGAGGCCAGCATGCCGGTGAGGTCGTCCAGCGACGACACGAACTCGCCGAAGTCGTCCGGGCTGTACGCGGCCAGCGCCACGACGTGGAAGAACCCTCGCACGCGCGACAGCTGTTCCGGACGGGTGTAGGCCCGCCAGATCGCCAGGACGAGGTCGTCGAAGGTGCCCTGGCCGGCGTCGCGGAACAGCACCTCGTTGTCGCGGGTCCGCTGGGCCGCGAGCACGGCCGCCAGGACGCCCGCGAGCGACCCGAAGTGGTACCGCAGGAGCGCGTGGCTGGTGCCGGTCCTGGCCGCGATCTCGCGCAGGGAGGTCTCCGGTGGCGGCAGGCCGTCGTCGAAGACGTCGAGGAGACGCGCCAGGAGGCGTTGGCGGGCATCGCCGTTGCTTGACAGGACCACGGCCCTAGTTTATCCATTGGAAAAGAGATTTATCCAGTGGAAAATCAGTCGGAGGGCTCGTGGGAGGTTTTCAGGTGGTGGGCGCGACGGTCGTGGACGGCTCGGGTGCGACGTCGCCGTCACGGTCGAGGACGGGCGCATCACCGGGCTGCTCTGTGCGCCCTGTCGAGGATGGCGGGCAACGCGGACGCGCTGCGGCCACCACCGAGACCAACGCCGAGGCGGGCGTCCTCGCTCCCGGCAAGCAGGCCGACCTCGTGCTGGGGAACGGCAACCAGCTCGGCGAACCCGCCGTCTTCGCCGACCCCGCCAACGCCGTACCAGTCGTCCAAACCGGACGTGTTGTGAAGGATCTCCGATGAGCACCATGTGGCACGGCTGCTTCGCCGGCACCGACTACTTCGAGCTGCGTTCCGGCGGCGGGCACGACTACGGCGTCTGGGTCACCACGCCGCCGGGCTACGACCCCGCCACGGCGCAGTCGCCCGTCGTGTACGTGCTCGACGGCAACTGGGCGGTCGGCCTGACGGCCCCGCTCATCGTCACCCAGCAGGACCCGATGCAGAAGATCAAACCGTACGTGCAGGTCAGCATCGGCTATGCGGGCGACGAGGCGGAGCACTGGGCGAGGCTGCGCAACAGGGACCTCGTGCCGCCCGGCGAGCCCGTCGCCCCGGAGTTCCTCGACGCCGTCGAGATGGGGGTCCGGACGGGCGCGATGTCCCGCGAGGAAGCCGACGCCTACGTCGACGAGCTGCGCGACACGCGAGCCGATGCGTTCCTGGGCTTCATCACCGACGAACTGCACCCCCGCATCGATCGCGACTACGGCACGGCCACGAGCGGCCACGGCCTTTTCGGGTACTCCTACGGCGGGCTGTTCACCCTCTACGCCTGGCTCACCGGCACGACGCTCTTCGAGAGCATCGGCGCCGGCAGCCCCGGCGTCGCCGGCGAGGGCAGCCGCGTCTTCGCACAGCTCCGGGAACTGGGCGACCAGCCGGCCAAGCTCCACCTGACGTTCAACGACCGGGAGCTGCTCGGAACCGTGCCCGTCTACCAGAACCTCGCGAAGAACGCGGCCACGGTCCTGCACCACCTCACCTCCCGCGGCGCGGCCGTCACCAGCGAGGTGCTGCGCGAAACGCACGTGACCGGTCTGCAGGCCTCGTTCCTCAGCTACCTCAGGACGTGCCGTGCGTTGTGAGCCAGACTGCGATTCCGAGGCGCTTCGTCCTGCCGGCCGAATGCACGCCGAACATGCGTTTGGACCTGTACGATTCGTCGGTGAACGAGCGAGATGGCCATGCTGTTTCGGTCGAGGCCGATGCCGTCGGGTTCCTGTCGCGTCTTGACGAGGTCCGCCGCTATGTGAACCAGGGCGGCGCAGAACTCCGGAAGTACCTCAGCGAGCTGACCTCCCGCTGTGCGGTCACCCCGCACTACGTTCCCCAGGCGGTGGTGGTCCGGCACGACGGGCAGCCCGCCGAGCGCTCGACACCGCGTCCCGCGAGCACCGCGGTGTTCACCGCCGGCCGGGTCGCGGTGGTCCTCGGGGATCCCGGTGGCGGCAAAACGGAGCTGCTGCAACGACATCTGCACGACGTGTGGTGCGAGGGAGCTCGTCCCGGCGCCCTTCCCGTCCTGGTCTCCGCCACGTCGCTCGGCGCGGCCCTGTTCGAGGCACCGTTCTTCGCCCAGGCACCCGCACCGGGCGTTCAATGGATGGTGCTGCTCGACGGTCTCGACGAGATCACCCACGCACGGGCTCGCCGGGACGTGGTGCGCGACGCGCTCCGCTGGAGCTCGGACCAGCCGGAGAACCGCCGTCTCGTCATCACCACGCGTCATCTGTCCGACCAGGAGCGGAGCGATCTCGGCGGTGCGGCGCCGGTCTACTTCGAGCTCCTGCGGTTCGAGGCCGGTGACTTCCGGGAGCTGGCCGTGGCGTGGCTCGGTCCGGAGCGAGCGCACGACCTCGTACAAGCGGTCGACGAGTCGGGGCTCACCGATCTCGTCACCCTCCCCATGATCGGCTCCATCATCTGCCGGCTGCGCGAGACCAATCCCGGCCACCCCCTGGGAGGCACGCGCGGGCAGATCTACGACGACTTCATGACCCACCTCATGGCGCCGACGCCGCGCACGGAAACGCGGTCCGAGCATCACGCGGGCGAACGGGATGACGTGAGGTCACCCGCCTGGCTCAGCCCCGCGGTCAAGGAGCAGGTCCTCACCCTGGGCACACTCGCACCCGCGGACATGCGCGCCTTGCTGGCACGGGTGGCGGCGCGCCGCCGCGAGAGCAGCCAGCCACCACCCGTCCTCGACGTCCTGCTCGGGGAAGAGCCGACCAGACGGCACGCCGGAGTACCCGTCCGGTGGTGGAAGGAGGAGCTCACCGCGTGCTTCCGCCGCAGCGGCGTGCTGGAACAGCAGGGCGACGAACTGGTGTTCGCCCACCTCACGTACGAAGAGTTCCTGGCGGCCTGTCACGTCAGCGACACCCCGGAGCGGGGCGCAGCCGAACTGAAGCGCGTCCTCTACAGCCATCGGCACCGGCATTGGCCGTGGCGGCCGGCGCCCGGCTACTCCCGGCTCGGCGGCTGGGGGCGCAGGTTGTGGACCACCGCACGCGACGAGAACCTGTCCTACCTCGGCTTCCTCATCGACAGGGTCACCGACGCCGCCGCAGACGACCTCGCGGCGCTGGTGTCGTCCCAGGGCACCACGGGGTGCAGGTTCCTCGCCGCCCAGAAGCGGCTCGGCACGTACATCCCCGCTGACGTGCAGGCAAGAGCGGTCGAGAAGCTTTCGAAGCACATGAAGGTCAGCCGGCGCGCACAGGACTGGGCCTCGATCGACCTGGAAGCCGTGAACGAACTCGATCCGAACTCCGTGCCCATGGGAGAAACACTCAGAGCTCTGGCGATCGACGATTCCCGGGTGCACTCCGCGACGGCGTTGCTCGCCTTCCCCGAAAGCCGGGCCGACGGAGTGGCCGCGCTGTGGGAGCTGGGCCGCTCGCCACGACTGACCAGTGCGCACGGTCGTTTGGACGCTGCCGTCGCGATTCTCACGACTCGCGACGAAAGTGCTCTCGACCTGTTGTTCGAGCTGGCACGCAACTCGCAGCTGGAGGACGACGTCCGGGTCGAAGCGGTCTGGCGCATCGCCGAGCACCGCCCGCGGTCCTGCCTCGACCTCCTCGACGACTGGCTCGACTCCGACACCGGGAGCGACGAGTTCTGGTTCCTGGCGGCCAAGACGACGCTCGCGCTCGACGAGGAGCACGGTGTCGCACGGCTGAAGGAGATCGCTCACGACCTCTCCCGTCCGGCCCTGAAGCGGATCAACGCGGCGAACCTGCTCGCTCGGCGCCAGGAACCTCAAGGCGCGGAGGCTCTCGTGCGCTTCGCCCGCGCCTCCGGCCTCGACGAGGGTCTGCGCCTGTCGGCGGTCTCGCTGCTGGTCGAGATCGCGCACCCGGAGGCGGCCGCGATCCGCGCCGAACTGGTCGCCGAGCCCGGCCTGAAGCGTCACACCAGGAGGTACCTCCGACGCCTGGCTCTGCCAGGGGACCTTCCCGCCGAGCCCGGGACACCATGACCCGGTTGCACCGAGCCCGCAGCGCGACCAACATTGAGACATGTCGAAGCAAGAGCCGGGCTGCTGCGAGCCGTCGCCGGAGGAACCGCACGCCGTGGAGCAGGCGGCGGAGCTGGCGCTGATGTTCAAGGCGCTCGGCGACCCGGTGCGCCTGCGGTTGTTCTCCATGATCGCCTCCCGCCCGGAGGGCGAGGTCTGCGTGTGTGAGCTGACGCCCGCGTTCGAGCTGTCGCAGCCGACGATTTCGCACCACCTGAAGCTGTTGCGCCAGGCGGGTTTGGTGGACTCGGAGCGCCGGGGCACGTGGGTGTACTACCGGGCGCGGCCGGAGACGGCCGGCCGGATGGCCGCGATGCTGAGCAGTGTTGCCGCCGAACGGCGTGCCGTCGCGGTGTGAGCGTCAGTCCGGCGCCGCGGCGATCTTCGCGACCGCGGCCTTCGCGGTCGGTCCCACACCGATGAGGGTCGCGGACGCGGGTCCCGTCCAGCCTCCGTAACCGAGCAGGTGCAGGCGCGGTTCGCCCACCGCGGTCGTGCCCTCGACGGCGACGCGCCCTTCGGCGTTGCGCAGGTGCAGCGCGGCCAGGTGGCCGAGAACCGGCCGGAAGCCGGTGGACCACACGACGACGTCGGCGCCGGCCAGTGCTTCCGCGTCCACCGGCGTCGCGACGAGCAGTCCGCGGTCGCGTGCCTCGCGGACGGGGGGAACCGCGACGATGTCACCGAGCCGGCCGACGTCGCCGTGCCGCGTGGCGATGTCGAACAGCGCCTTGCCGTCGATCTCGTCGGGCATGTAGCGCGGCGGCCTGCGGGTCATCCAGGTCAGATCGGTGTGCGGGACGAGGTCGGCGGCGATCTGGGCGCCCGAGTTGCCGCCGCCCACCACCACGACCTTCCGGCCCGTGAACTCGAGCGGGTCGCGGTAGTCGACGGTGTGCAGCTGGCGGCCGGGCAGGTCCACCAGCGGGCGGAACGGACGCCACCAGGTGCCGGTCGCGCTGATGACGTGCCGCGCCGCCCAGGTCTCGGCGTCGCTGTGCACCAGCAACCCGTCCTCGTCACGGGTCACCGAGGTGACCTGGACGGGGCGCCGGACGGGGATGTCGTAGCGCTTCTCGTAGGCGGCGAGGTAGTCGGCGACGTGCCCTGCGGTCGGGTAGCCGTCCGGGAAGGGCGGCATCGGCCAGCCGGGCAGGGAGCTGTGACGTGCGACGGAGAACAGCCGCAGCGAGTTCCACGCGTGTGGCCACGCCCCGCCGGGCACCGGCTGCGCGTCGAGCACGACGTGGTCGATGCCGGCGCGGCGCAGGTGGTAGGCGGCGGCCAGACCTGCCTGGCCGCCGCCGATCACCACGACGTCAGCTTTGAGCACGAGTGGCCCATCGGCGGCGCAGCCACAGGCTGACGTAGACGAGCGCGACGAGCACCGGCACTTCGATCAGCGGGCCGACCACGCCCGCGAGGGCTTGGCCGGAGGTCACGCCGAACACGCCGATCGCCACGGCGATGGCGAGTTCGAAGTTGTTGCCCGCGGCGGTGAACGCCAGTGTCGTGGTGCGTTCGTAGGACAGTCCCGACGCCTTGCCCAGCGCGTACGACCCGGCCCACATGATCGCGAAGTACACCAGCAGCGGCACCGCGATCCGCACGACGTCGAGTGGTCGGCTCGTGATGGTCTCGCCCTGCAGGGCGAACAGGACGACGATCGTGAACAGCAGGCCGTACAGGGCGATCGGACCGACCCGGGGCAGGTACCGGGTTTCGTACCACTGCCGGCCTTTGGACCGCTCGCCGAGCTTGCGGCTCAGGTAGCCGGCCAGCAGCGGGATGCCGAGGAAGATCAGGACGGACTCGGCGATCTGCCAGGCGGAGAAGTCGGCCGAGGCGGTGCCGAGGCCGAGCCAGCCGGGCAGCAGCTCGAGGTAGAACCAGCCGAGCACACCGAACATGATCACCTGGAACACCGAGTTCAGCGCGACGAGCACCGCCGCGGCCTCACGGTCACCGCAGGCGAGGTCGTTCCAGATGATCACCATCGCGATGCAGCGGGCCAGGCCGACGATGATCAGACCGGTGCGGTACTCGGGCAGGTCCGCGAGCAGCAGCCACGCCAGCGCGAACATCAGCGCGGGCCCGAGAACCCAGTTCAGCACCAACGACAACACCATCGTGCGGCGGTCGCGGGTGACGGTGCCGAGCTTGTCGTAGCGGACTTTGGCGAGCACCGGGTACATCATCAGCAGCAGGCCCAGGGCGATGGGCAGCGACACCTCGCCGATCTTCACCGCGTCCAGCACGCCCTGCAGGCCGGGGACGAACCGGCCGAGCAGCAGGCCCGCGACCATCGCCACGCCGATCCACACCGGCAGCAGCCTGTCCAGGAAGGACAGGCGGTGCAGCACGTCCGGTGCCGCGGTTTCCGTGGTGCTCAAAGCTTCTCCTGGGTCGGGCGGACGGTCAGTCACAGCAGGCGCCGCTGTCGCGCAGCGGCCCTCCCGGTGCGAGCACGGCGGCGAGGGTGTCGATGGCGGCGTTGTCGACGCGGTACCAGCTCCACGTGCCGCGCCGTTCACGGCTGAGCACCCCGGCCCGCACGAGGATCTTGAGGTGGTGGCTCAGCGAGGACTGCGGCATGTCGAACTGGTCGGCGAGGTCGCAGAAACACGCCTCCTGCCCCTCGGTCCGCCGCACCAGCCCCACCAACTCCACCCGGATCGGATCGCCCAGCGCCTTGAACAGGCGCGCGGCGGCCGCCGAGTCCAGCAGGGTCCGGTCCGGGCTCGTCATGACGAGCACCCTAGCCGCTTGGATTGACAAAAGTCGATACAGCGGGTGTGATCTGCATCGACATACTTCGGTCCAAGGAGATTTGATGTCCCGCACCAGCGGACTCCCCCAGCACGAGCTCACCGCCCAGCTGCTCCGGATCACCGACGAACTCTCCGACCGCTTCCACGGGGTGTTCGGCCGCGAGACCGTCGCGAAGGTCGTGGACGAGACCTACGACCTGCTCGCCGAGAACGCCACCGTCACCACCTACCTGCCGGTCCTGACCGGGCGGTTCGCCCGCCAGCGACTCACCGACCAGGGCCGCGCCGAAGGCTTGACCACGATCACCGTGCCGCAGGTGCTGTTCATCTGCGTCCACAACGCCGGCCGCTCGCAGATCGCCGCCGCACTGCTCGAGCACCACGCGTTCGGCAAAGTCTCCGTCCGCTCAGCGGGCAGCAAGCCAACCGGGACCATCCCGCAGACCGTGACGGATGCCCTGGACGAGGTGGGCATCGCGCTCACCGAGGCGTTTCCCAAGCCGCTGACCGATGAAGTCGTGCGCGCCGCCGACGTAGTGGTCACCATGGGGTGCGGCGACAGCTGCCCCGTCTTCCCCGGCAAGCGCTACCTCGACTGGGACGTCCCCGACCCCGCCGGAGCGCCGCTGAACGTCGTGCGGGAGATCCGCGACGACATCGACCGCCGCGTCCGCGACCTGCTGACCGAGATCAAGCCGTGAAGAAGGAGAACACCGTGTCCGCCACCCCCGAGGTGCTGTTCGTCTGCGTGCACAACGCGGGCCGCTCCCAGATGGCCGCCGCATTGCTGCAGCACTACGGCATGGGCCGCATCGCGGTGCGCTCGGCCGGCTCCGAACCCGCCGAGAAGGTCAACCCGGCCGCTGCCGCGGCACTCGCCGAGTGGGGCCTCGACATCACCGCCGAGGTGCCCTCGAAGCTCACCACCGAAGACGTCGAAGCCTCCGACGTGGTGATCACCATGGGCTGCGGCGACACCTGCCCCGTCTTCCCCGGCAAGCGCTACCTCGACTGGCAGCTCGACGACCCCGCCGGTCAGGGCGTCGACGCGGTGCGGCCGATCCGCGACGACATCGACCGCCGCGTGCGCGGCCTGGTCGCCGAACTGCTCGACTAACGCGGCCCGGCCGTCGTCACGCCGCGCGTGATCGACAGCTCGACCGGCGCGGCGCAGCACCCCCCGCTGTTCTTCTCCTCTTCCGGAGCGTCGAACACGCCCGCACCACCGCAGACCCCGGTCTCGGGCAGCACGAGCTCGACCCGGCCGGCCGCCTCGTGATCGCCCGCGATCGCGGCGGCGACGGAGCGGGCCTGCTCGTAGCCGGTCAGGGAGAGGAACGTCGGCGCGCGGCCGTAGCTCTTCATGCCGACCAGGTAGAGGTTCGGCTCGGGATGGCGCAGCTCGGCCACGCCGTGCGGGTAGACGGTGCCGCAGGAGTGGACGTTCGGGTCGATGAGCGGGGCGAGCTTCGTCGGCGCCTGCAGCACCGGGTCCAGGTCGAGCCGGACCTCCGACAGCCACGACAGGTCAGGACGGAACCCTGTCAGCACCACGACCTCGTCGACGCCCTCGACCCGGTGGCCGTCGAACGACTCCAGCACGAGGCTCCCGTCCTCGCCACGCCGGACGGCGGACGTGCGGAACCCCGTGACCGTCTCGACGTGCCCGGCTTCCGCGGCCTTCTTGGCCCTCAGCCCGAGCGCGCCGCGCGCGGGCAGCTGGTCCGCCTCCCCACCGCCGAACACGGTGCCCACGGCGCCGCGCCGCAACAGCCACACGACCTTCGTGCCGGGCTCCCGCTCCGCCAGGCCGGCCAGCGCCACCAACGCGGTCAACGCCGAGTGCCCGCTGCCCGCCACGGCGATCCGCTTGCCGGCGTACCGCTCCCGTTCGGTCGCCAGGTCGGGCACGCGGTAGTTGATCCGCGCGGCCTCCGCCCGCTCCCCCACCGCGGGAAGGCCGTCGCCGCCCAGCGGGTTCGGCGAGCCCCACGTGCCGGAGGCGTCGACCACCGCCCGGGCCGTGAGCCGCTCCTCCCCCTGCGCGGTCCGCACGTGCACCGTCAACGGCTCGTCCTCACGACCGGCGTCGACCACGCGGTCCCGGCCACGTCGTGCGACTCCGACGACCCGCGCACCGAGGCGCACGCGGTCGCCCAGGGCCTCGGCCAGCGGTCGCAGGTACCGCTCCGCCCACTCGGCCCCGGTCGGGTAGGTGTCGCCGGCGGGACGGGCCCACCCCGTCGGCTCCAGCAGGCGCTCGGCCGCGGGATCGACGAGCTCGCTCCACCGCGAGAACAACCGCACGTGGTGCCACCGCGCCACCGCCGCGCCGGCCTGGTCCCCGGCCTCCAGCACGACCACGCGCTCGCCTCGTTCGACCAGATGCGCCGCCGCGGACAACCCCGCGGGCCCGGCACCCACCACGACCACCGGAAGCTCGTTCACCACACACCCCTTGTATCGAAGGATTTCGAATCAACAGCGCGGACTCTATCGACGTTGATCGATCTACGCAACCATCGATCAACGTCGATACTTCACGTCTGCGAGCTTGCCGACCGGGTCCCGTGCCGGCTTCGGCTGTCCGCGTGGAAACGGCGGAGGGGCCGGTCGGCGACCCTCTGCTTCACCGCGGCGGGCCGCAGCCGACCGCGGCGAACACCGTCTTGCCGCCGTCGGCCGAGGCCCGGGTTCCCCATCGACCGGAGAGGCCGTCGACCACCACGATGCCGCGGCCTCTCGCGCCTCCGAGCCGGGAACGGCCGTGCACCGGCTGCAGCGGTGAGGTGTCGTCGACCTCGACGAAGACCGTGCAGGGAACCGGGCTCCACCGCACGCGGAGCCGTCCGACGCCGGACGCGTGGTCGAGGACGTTGCTCACCAGTTCCGTGACCACGAGCAAGACGTCGTAGCGGTGGTCGTCACCGAGATCGTCCAGTGCGGTGGTGAGACGGCGGCGCACGGCCGAGGCCGTGGTCGCGGGGTCGATGGCGCAGTTCAGCACCACGGACGTCGAGTCTTCGCTGTTCGTCGTCACTGGCGCCTCCGGATGAGCACGTCCGGCTCCACCAACGGGCTCCGACGACGCTACCTGCGACCAGCGGCTAGGCCAGACGCCCGAACCCTAGCCCCGCGGCCCGCGGCCCGGTCAACGGACCCGAACCGCAGTACCTTCACCTGATGACCGACGAACAAGGCGGCCCCGCGCTGCGGCCGACGCTGTCCGAGTGGCTCAAGGCACGCGAGGAGACCGCGCGGCACCTGGCCTCGGGCACGCCTCCCGTCGACGGGAGGTGGGTCCAGCGCCTCGCCGACCTGCTCGCCACCGAGCGGTCGTGGCAGGACCAGTACACCGATCTCATCGCGCTCGGCAGCGTGGACGGGCAGTTCCCCTCGTCGAACCGCTGAACGCCGCGCACGCGATCGGGAAAGGGCGTAGTATCGGGTCGAGGGATGGACGCGCTCTGCGCCTCCCGCGCGTGGCGCAGCCGGTTCGGCCCGCACCACGCCTTCTTCTTCCGAACGGAAACCATCTGTGCAGCTGCATTCCCCGGACGAGCTCTTCAGCCACCCGGAAACCCACGACCCCTCCGCCGCGACGGGCTCACCCGACTCGCACCAGCCGTCCTGGTTCGGCCTGTTCCAGGAGCCGGTGCCGGTTCAGCGCTCCTCGGACAGCTGAGCGCCCACCTGATCAGGTGACGGCGTGAAGACCGCGAGCACCGGGTGGCGACCCGCCCCGGGCTCCGGCGATCGACGTACCGCCCGGTTCCGCTCGTCGTTGAGGTAGGGTCGGAGTCGTTGGGGTTTCCAGTCGCCGGCATCCCGCCGCCGCGGTCCCCGATCCGATCCGGTCCGGGCTTCTTCCTCCGGCCGGGGACAGGAGCACCGGCTTGCAGCCGGATCGCCCGTACTTCTCGTTGCCCCTCAGTGAGTTCGCCTCCCTCCAGGGTCCGGTGACCTCATGACGCCGCCCGTGACGCACCGCCGGACGACGGGAGCCGCTGCCGGCTTCGCGAACGCCCGGATCGCCGCGGAGCAGGCCGAGTTCGTCCAGCAGCGCCAGGCCGCCCGCAGGGTCGCGGAGCACGCCCGCGACGCCGGTGACTGCCTGGACCTGCTCTCGATGCTGGGGCTGTCAGGCCTCGCGCCGGCCACCGCGCACCCGGCGGACGTGATGTCCCCGGAGGTGCTCGGCGTGCCCCGGCCTGCCGACCTCCCTTGACGGGCGCACCGCGCGGTGCGTCCGTCCACCGCGCGAACGGGGCGGGACGTCGCTCAAGCACCTCCCGTGCGGGTCGCACCGCGTGACGAGAGCGCGTCGTCCAGGTCCGGGCGGAAGGTGAAGAGGGCGTCCAGGCCGATCATCCCGAGAACCCGGAGCGTCTGACGCGGAACGCCGACGAGCACGATGTCGGCGCGGGCGGCGGCCGCGTGGTTGCGGGCCGCGATGAACGCCGAGATGCCGCTCGAGTCGCAGAAGCGCATCCCTGACACGTCCAGCACGAGCAACTCCCCCTCGCTCAGCACGAGACCGCGGATCTCCGCGAGCACTCCGGGCGACGTGTGCGCGTCGACGTCCCCCTTGAGGCCGAGGACCACACCGGCCGTCACAGGACGAACGGACATCGAGAAGGCGTCATCGTTCATGTCAGGCACCGTCCTGTGCAGGCACGCTCATCGCCAGCAGCGCGGTGTCGTCCTCGACACCGTCTCCGAGGCATTCCAACAGCCGGTTCACGGCGTCGATCACGACCGGCGCCCTCGCCGGCGCCAGGCCGCTGAGGTCGTCCCTCAGGTCTTCCTCGCTGTACCAGCGGTCCGCGCCGGTGCGCGCCTCGGTCAGGCCGTCGGTGTAGAGCAGGATCGCGTCACCGGGCCCCAGCCGGACCTCGTCGACGACGAACCGCGCCTCCTCCAGCGCACCGACCAGCTGTCCGCCGCGCAGGTGCAGCAACGACGAGGTCCCGTCGGCGCGGAGCACCAGAGCCGGTGTGTGGCCTCCACCGGCCACGGTCATCACGGCACCGTCACCGTCGGGGCGCAGGTTGCCGTAGATGACCGTGCAGAAGCGCGGGTACTGGCCCTGGTGGGCTTGGTAGAGCACGGTGTTGAGGTGGTCGAGCACGCTCGCGGGGTCCGGGTCGTAGATCGCCGCTCCCCGCAGCGTGTACCGGATCAGGGAGGTCACCACGGCCGCGTTCTCCCCCTTGCCCGACACGTCGCCGAGGAAGAACCCCCAGGTGTTGCCGGGCAGCGGGAACAGGTCGTAGAAGTCGCCGCCGACCTGGTCGAGCGACGCGGGGTGGTAGTAGGCGGCGACCTCCATGCCGGGCACGACCGGCAGTGCGGGGGGCAACAGGGTCTGCTGCAGCGTCCTGGCCAGCCGCTGCACCCGATCGCGTTCGCGTTCGGCCTCTTCGCGCGCACGCAGCAACTCCTGCTCGTACGCCCGCCTGTCGCGCGCGTCGAACACCGTCGTCCGGATCGAGAGCGGCCGGCCGTCCGCGCCGGTCTTGACGGTCGAGGTGAGCAGCACCGGCAACCTGGTACCGTCCGCGGCCTTCAACTCCAGTGCGACACCGCCCAGGTCACCCTGCATCTGCAGCAGCGGCGCGAAGTGCGTCTCGTAGTAGATCCGGCCGCCGACGGTGAGCAGGTCCGAGAAGCTCCTGTGCCCCACCAGCGCGTCCCGCTCGTAGCCGAGCCAGCGCAGCAGGGTCGCGTTGATCTTCGCGATCGTGCCGTCGAGAGACGTCGACAGATACCCGCACGGCGCGTTGTCGTACAGGTCCTCGACGTTCTCCTGCGGCAACCCCGGGAACGGGGGTTCTGTCCCGCCACCGGGCCACTCGCCCGCCGCCCGCGTCAATGAGCACCGACGAACGCCGCGATCGCCTCGGCGGTCGGTCCGGGGTCGCTGAGCTGCGGGCAATGGCCCACCGCGTCCAGCGTCACGAGCCGGCTGCCCCGCACCTGCTCGTGGACGAACTGACCGACCTCACGCGGCGCGATGGCGTCACGAGCGCACTGGACCACCAGCGTGGGCACCGAGACCTCGGTCAGATCGGCGCGGTTGTCGGACAGGAACGTGGTCCGGGCGAACGCCCGCGCGATGACGGGATCGGTGCGGCAGAAGCTGTTCGTCAGCTCCTCGCCCAGCTCCGGGCGCCCGGGGTTGCCCATGATCACCGGCGCCATGGCCGCCGACCACCCGAGGTAGTTCGACTCCAGCGCGTCGAGCAGCTCGTCGATGTCCGCGCGGCTGAACCCACCCCGGTAGTCACCATCGTCCACATAGCACGGTGACGGCGTCAGCAGCACCAGCTTCGCGAACCACCGCGGCTCGCGGTTCGCCGCGAGCACCGCGATCATCGCGCTGACCGAGTGCCCGACCAGCACCACGTCGCGCAGGTCCAGTTCGCGGCAGATCCTCAGCACGTCGTCGGCGTACCCCTCGAGCGAGCCGTGGTGCTCGGCCGTCCACGCCGACAGGTCCGACCGGCCGGCGCCGACGTGGTCGAACAGCACCACCCGGTGTCTTTCCGCGAGCAGGGGGACCACCAGACGCCACAGGTTCTGGTCGCAGCCGAACCCGTGCGCGAGCAGAACGGTCGGTCCGGTCTCGTTGCCGGTCACGACCACGTTGTTCCTGCCGATGACGTCCACCCGGCGATCCTGCCACCTCCGGCGCCGAATGCCACGGCACCGGTCCCGGGGCACGGCGGGCCCAGATGTTGGTCATGATCACAGCCGGTGTCCCCGGTGCCGGTCACCCAGGCCCGCTCCGGGTCGTTCTCCAGGCGCTGCGGGCAGGTCACCGGCGAGGGCGGCGCGCACGAGCGCGACGTTGCCGGTCGCGGGCTCACCGCCGGGCAGGACGAGGGTGTCCTCCAGGCCGATGCGGGTGTCCAGGCCGCGGGCGAGCGCGATGCGCAGGACCACCCACGCGGCGTCGTCCTCGCCGTGGAGCAGCACGGGACGGTCGAAGCCGGCGAGGTCTTGCAGCGCCGCCTCCACGGCGGCGGGCGCGGTCTCCGGGTCGGTGTCGGTGATCTCGGCGAGCACGCGCACAACGCGGTGCGCGTGCGGCCAGTCCAGGAACCGCTTGGTGCCCCCGGTGCCGGAGAACAGCCCGGCCTCGATGCCGACGCCCTTGTCCAGCAGGGCTTCCGCGATGAGCTCGGCACCGTCCTCGTGCCAGTTCACCGAGGCGTGGTCGGGCAGCACGGTCCACGACCTGATGAGCGCGGCCCTGTGCCGCGGTGACGGGTCGATCCACTCACCCGTCGTCACGCCGACCGCGACACCGGGCACGGCGGCGCGCACGGCCTCGACCGCGGCGCCGACGTGCTCGGGTGACAACGTGTCCTGTTCTCGGAGGTCCTTCGGGTGGAGGTGGACGTCCTGCGCCCCCGCCGCCACCGCGGCGCGTGCGGCCTCAGCCAGCTCGGCGGGGGTGAACGGCAGATGGGCGGACGCGGAGCGGGGCAAGGCCCCGTTGAGGCACACCTGGAGCACTGCCCGATGTTGGCACAGGAACGCGCGGCGCGCAGGTCTGATCCACTTGGGCGAACCGCGCGGTGGGCTCGTTCGCCGTCGGGCAGCGGCACGTCCTGGTGGTCGAGGACGGCGAACAGGCGCCGGCCGACGACACGTGCCAGGTCGGGTACGGCGGTCCCCTGCCACGACTCGACCGCGGCCCGCCGCCGTCAGCCCGGCGGACGGCGGTGTCCACACAGGACAGAGCGGTCCACGGCACGTCGCCCACGCCCGCCGGCGAGCGGCTGACCGTGGCCGGGACGAACAGGTCGGTGCGGTACCCGGCCACACACCCGTGACCTACCCGCACTTCGTCCGCGAGAATTGCCGAGTTCGTCGCACGGCAGCGCGTGGGCGCCGGCGACTTCGAGCTGAACCGCAGGAAGGACTTCCATGGGGATCTCGCTGGACTCCGCCGACGTTCTCCCCCGCGACGCGGCGGACGCCGCCCTTGTCGCACGGGTCTTCGACCCGTCCGTGGGCGGTCCCTCGGTCGTGGCGATCCGCGGCGACGAGGTCGTCGACCTGTCTCACGTGGCACCGACCGTGTCGTCACTGCTCGAACGGCCGGACGCGCTGGAGATCGTCGAGAACCACCCGGGCGGCACGTCGTGGCCGTTCGAGGAGGTCCTGGCCGCCACGACGAACCCGGCCGGTGCTGTTCCCCGGTTCCTGGCACCGGTCGACCTGCAGGTGCTCAAGGCCGCCGGCGTGACCTTCGTCCGCAGCATGCTCGAGCGGGTCATCGAGGAGCGCGCCGACGGCGATCCCGCGCGAGCCGAGGAAGTGCGCGAGAAGGTGGGCGCGATCGTCCAGGGCCACCTCGCGAACCTGGAGCCGGGGTCCGCCGAGGCCGCGGAGGTGAAGAAGGTCCTGCAGGCCGAGGGCCTGTGGTCGCAGTACCTCGAGGTCGGCATCGGCCCGGACCCCGAGATCTTCACCAAGGCCCCGGTGCTCTCGGCGGTGGGGCCGGGAGCCGACATCGGTGTTCTCGCCCGCTCGGCCTGGAACAACCCCGAGCCCGAACTCGTCCTGGTGGTGAACTCGCGCGGGACCCCGGTCGGCGCGACGCTCGGCAACGACGTCAACCTGCGCGATTTCGAGGGCCGCAGCGCTCTGCTGCTCACCGAGGCGAAGGACAACAACGCCTCCTGCGCCATCGGGCCGTTCCTGCGGCTGTTCGACGACGGGTTCACCCTGGCGGACGCCAAGGCCACCGAGATCGCCCTGGACATCACCGGACCCGACGGCTTCGAGCTGCACGGCGTGAACCCCGTGTCCGAGATCAGCCGGGAGCTCGAGGACCTCGTGTCGCACGCGTTCGGCGCCCACCACCGCTACCCCGACGGCTTCGCGCTGTTCACCGGCACGATGTTCGCCCCGACCGAGGACCGGGCCCGGCCCGGCGAGGGGTTCACCCACAAGGTCGGGGACGTCGTCCGCATCTCCTCACCCCGCCTGGGCGCGTTGACGAACGTCGTGAACACGGCCGAGGACGCCGAAGACTGGACGTTCGGCATCACCGCGCTGATGGAGAACCTCGCCGCCCGGGGTCTGCTGGGCCCGCGGACCTCATGATCGGGTTCGAGGCCCGGTTCACCCCTCGCGACCGGCCCGCGGGTCAGAGCCAGTCCGCCTCGATCCCACGGGCGCGCAACGCCTCCAAGGCCTGCTCGTCGCCTGTGTAGAACAGCGTCATCGACTTCAGGTTGGGGAAGTGCCGCACGTCGTCGAACTCGTGGACGTCGAACAGCCCGTCCTCGCCGTCCCAGTTCGGCGCGATCTCGAGGTAGATCTCGTTGCCGCCGTCCATCTCGATCTCGGTGATCTTCTCCGCGAGCTCGCCGGGCACCTCGAGCGCCTCGAAGTGGGCCAGGGCCTCGGGCACCGCCTCGACGCTGCCGTCGTCGTAGGTGAAACCCTGCTCGGCGGCGTACTCGCGCAGGTCGAACTTCGGCAGGAGTTCCTGGTTGTACATCAGCTCCTGCACGACGGCGAGCTTGAAGTTGGCGTCGGTGAACGGGATCGGCTGGCTCATGGCCGCACCGTACCGGCGGGGGCCGAGTCGGACGCGACGGGCTGAAGCCGGACGGTGCGGCCCAGCGGTCGCGGGTGTCGGCCGGTGGCCCTGCTCACTGCGATCTCGGCGCCGGGGGCGGTGCGTCTCGACGTCGAGCCGGACAGGGGGCCGCTCGTGGATCACCGGACGGGGTGGGCCGGGTGTGCGGCGCCGCACACCCTGTCCGTGAAGCCCATTTCTCCCTCGGCAGGTACGCGAAATGCGGCGCTCAGCGGTCACGGCCCATCGGCGAGCCACCTCTTCCCGCTCCACGGGCGAAGCCATCCGGCGGGACGTCAGGGCGTGTGCATCCGGTCCACCTTGACGGTGAGCACGACGCGCCCCTGCCCACTGCCGCCGAAACCGGGGTAGGGCCGGCCGAGGTACTTCTGGGACAGCTCGTCGATGTGCTCGCGGGCGCCGGCCTCGGTGACGTCCACGACGCTGCCGCGCAGGGCCCAGTACCGCGAGGGCGCCGCGGGGTCGGCGATGCCGAGGGCGACCCGCGGATCACGCCGCACGTTGCGGGTCTTGCGGTGGGTGTCGACGGTGTTGATGAGGACGTGCACGCCGTCCGTGCCCGCCCAGGTCTGGGAGATCTGCGGCGATCCGTCCGGCATGAGCGTGGTCACGAAGCAGATCGCCCTGTCGTTGAGGACGCCGATCAGATCGTCGGGCAGAGCCGTCATGTGCTGGTCTCACTTCGCCTGGTCGTTGTAGAGGTGGTCGATGACCGTCTCGTCCGGCCGGTCACCGGAGAGGTCGGCGTGGCGCAGGCCCGCGAGGGCGATCCTCAGGGCGCGGCGCCACAGCCGCGGGGAGTTCCGGCGGGAGGCGTCCATGACGCTGCCCACCATCACGTGCACCGCGGCGAAGTCGGCGGGCGTCGCCCCGGCCGGCAGCTGGCCCGCCCGGACGGCGCGGTCGACGAGACCGGCGACGAGCGGGGTCATCCGGTCGTGCGCCCGTCGCACCAGTTCGGTGGCCTGGCTTCGGCCGCGCAGCAGCTCCCCCAGTCCCCTGCTGCGCGCCTCGACCTCCAGCTGGCGTTCGAGGAACCAGGTGAGCCCGGCCCACGCGTCGTCGTAGCGGGAGGCCTGCTCGGCGAGGTCGGTCACCATGTCGACGTGCTCGCTGAACAGGGCGTTCAGCAGGTCCTGCCGCTGCGGGAACCGGCGGTACATCGTGCCCATCCCGGTGCCGGCGGCACGGGCGATGTCCTCGTACGAGACGTCCAGCCCTTGCGAGGCCATGAGCTCGTACGCGGTGCGCAACAACAACTGGCGGTTGCGCTCGGCGTCCCGGCGCAGAGGAGGGGGAGCTTCGGTCACCTGTCCGACCCTAGACAAGCGGAAGAAAAATTCCAAGTTGAAGAGCTTTTCCACTTCTGCCTATGATCGTGCCGTCCAGTTCTCCCCCAGCCTTGGAGCACCCGTGCCCTTCGCACCCGCCGACGCGGTCGAACCGTTCCCGATCGCCGTGCCCGAAGCTGCTTTGCAGGACCTGCGACGCCGTCTGGGCGACACGCGCTGGCCGGACCGGGAAACCGTCCAGGACGGCAGCCAGGGGCCGCGGCTGGACCGCCTCCGCGCCCTGTGCGAGCACTGGGCCACCGGCTACGACTGGCGGCGCGCCGAACGGGACATCAACGGCCTCGGCTCGTCCCGCACCACCATCGACGGCGTCGACATCCACTTCCTGCACGTCAGGTCGCCCGAGCCCGACGCCGTGCCGCTGCTGCTCTGCCACGGCTGGCCCGGCTCGGTCCTGGAGTTCCGGCGCCTCGTGGGGCCGCTGACCGATCCGGTCGCGCACGGCGGCGACGCCCGCGACGCGTTCCACGTGGTGATCCCCTCGATGCCGGGCTTCGGCTTCTCCGGCAAGCCCACCACGGCGGGGTGGAACACCTCGCGCATCGCCGATGCCTGGATCACCCTCATGCGGCGCCTGGGTTACGGCACCTGGTTCGCGCAGGGTGGCGACTGGGGCGCGGCCGTCGTCGAGCAGATCACCCGCAAGGCGCCGGAGCGGTGCCTGGGCGCGCACTTCAACCTGCCCCTGGTGTTCCCGACCGCTCAGGAGATCGCGGAGGCCACCGACGAAGAGCAGCGGATGATCGCCCGTGCCCAGCACTACCAGAGCCGCCAGAGCGCGTACGCGCAGGAACAGGCGACCCGGCCGCAGACGATCGGCTATTCGCTCGCGGACTCACCGGCCGGGCTCGCCGCCTGGATCTACACGCTCTTCGAGGACGTCACCGACAGCGGCGGCAACCCCGAGGACGTCATCGACCGCGACGAGATCCTCGACGACGTGATGCTCTACTGGCTGCCCAACGCCGCGGCGTCCTCCGCACGGCTGTACTGGGAGGAGGGCTGGGGCGGCGCGATGGCCGGTTCCCCGCCGCCGAACCCCGTTCCCGCCGGTTTCAGCATCTTCCCCGGCGAGGCCGTGCAGGCGTCCCGGCGCTGGGTCGAGCGGCGCTACGAGACGGTGCTGCACCACGCCCGGCTCGAGCGGGGCGGCCACTTCGCCGCGCTCGAGCAACCGGAGGTCCTCACCGGCGAGATCCGCAAGACCTTCCGGTCACTGCGGACCCCGCATGTTCAGTCCACACAGGACAAGGCGGGCGACCGCGGCGGGATCAGCAGGTGACCTTGACGGTCGCGTTCGCCTGGAACGACACGTGCACGTGGTCCATGTGGTTGGCCGTGGGACTTCCCCGGTCCTCCATCATCGACCAGCCGCTGCCGTCGTTGTAGCGCTGGCGCCAGATCACGTAGGTGACGCCGAAGGCCTTGCGGTTGGCCAGCACGTACTCGGCCACCTGGTTGCCGGTCGCCGTGTCGACCATGAAGTCCAGCGCCAGACCGGTCGGGTGGTCACCGCCGCCGGCCCTGCCGGCGGCGCCACCGATCTCCTCGACGCCGAACTTGCCCCCGACGTGGTGGCCCACCTGGGCCACGTGCGGCTTCACGCCGTTCAGCGTGGTCGGGCAGGGCGGCGGAGGTGGCGGGGGCGGCGGAGGTGGCGGCGCGGTCGTCTCCGGCGTCGTCGTGGTCACCGGAGGTGGCGTGGTGGTCACCGGAGCCGGCGAGGACGACGCGGTGGTCGACGTGACAGGCGACTGGCTCTGGCTCACGGAGGTCGACGGCGCCGTCAGCAGGGCGGCGGCCCCGGTGGGGTCGACCGGCTGGTCGGAGTCGCGGACGACCCAGAAGGTCGCGACGAGGCCCGCGGTGAGGGTGGCGGCGACCGCGATGGGCAGCTTCCGGTTGGGTGCGTCTTGCGTTCTATGTCGGCCCGGCAATTCGGAACACCTTGCGTTGGGGACAGGGCATGCTCACACGGCCCGCCACATTACGAAATGAGCACGAGAACGTCACGGACGAGTGTTCATGGTCACATAGCCGCTGGTGAGCGCCTTGCTACAGCAGGTGACAACAGACTGGCGCCGCAGGTCGTCCGCCAAGGTCACGGCCCCGGCGGGCGATCTGAGCGATCGTGATCGTCTCGGACGTCTGATCTGTGCTCACCGCGTACGCAGAGCAGGATCGAGAAGGGAAGTCCCTCGATCGGGTGGAGGTGGCGGGCCGTGCGCGGTGACGACTGGGTGTTCGGCTTCGGGTCCAACTCGTGGGAGGACGTCGTCGGGAAGCTGTTCGGCGGACTGGGCGGGCCGCCGTCCGCGACCAGGCGCACGGACCACTACGGCCGCGATCTCACCGCGGCGGCGCGCGACGGCCTGCTCGACCCGGTGATCGGCCGGGACGACGTCGTCGACGAGGTGCTCGAGGTGCTGTCGCGGCGCACCAAGAACAACCCCGTCCTGATCGGTGACCCGGGAGTCGGCAAGACCGCCATCGTCGAGGGCATCGCGGCGCGGATCGCCGGCGGCGACGTGCCCGCCACGCTCCGGGACCGCCGGCTGATCTCCCTCGACCTCGCGGGCATGGTGGCCGGGGCGAAGTACCGGGGCGAGTTCGAGGAACGGCTCGAGGGCGTGATCGAGGAGGTGGCCGCGTCCAACCGGATGGTGGTCCTGTTCATCGACGAGCTGCACACGGTCGTGGGCGCCGGCAGTGCCGAGGACTCGCCGATGGACGCCGCGAACATGCTCAAGCCCGTGCTCACGAGCGGACGGCTGCAGGTGATCGGGGCCACCACGGCCGAGGAGTACCGCCGCCACATCGCGAAGGACGCCGCGTTCGAACGGCGGTTCCAGCCGGTCCTCGTCGCCGAACCGTCGCCCGGCGAGGCGATCGCCATCCTCCGCGGCCTGCGCGCCCGCTACGAGGCGCACCACGGGGTGCGGATCACCGACGAGGCGATCGTGGCGGCCGTCGAGCTGTCGGCCCGCTACGTCACCGACCGGTTCCTGCCCGACAAGGCGGTCGACCTGGTGGACCGCGCGGGCGCGCGCGTCCGGTTGCGGGAGAAGGCCCCGATGCCCCCGGACCCGGCGGAGCTCGAACAGCGCGTGCACCGCCTGGAACGGGAGAGGGACACCGCACCGGCCGAGGAGGTGCCGTTCCTGGACGACGAGCTCCGCCGGGCCGTGGCCGCACTGGAAGCAGCCCGCGCCGCGCTGGCCGACGCGCCCGAGGTCGGGTCCAACGACGTCGCCGAGGTGGTCTCGCGCAGCACGGGCATCCCGGTCGCCCAGCTCACCGAGGCCGAACGGCACCGGTTGCTGCACCTGGAGGACCTGCTGCACCAGCGGATCGTCGGGCAGGAGGAGGCGGTCGAGGCGGTGGCCGACGCGGTCCGCCAGGGGCGGGCCGGCCTCAAGCACCCGCAGCGGCCCGTCGGCTCGTTCCTGTTCCTCGGCCCGACCGGCGTGGGCAAGACGGAGGTCGCACGGGCGCTGGCGGAGGCGCTCTTCGGGTCCCAGGACCGGCTGATCCGGTTCGACATGAGCGAGTTCGGCCAGCAGCACGCGGTGTCCCGGCTGATCGGCGCACCGCCGGGCTACGTGGGTTACGAGGACGCGGGCCAGCTCACCGAGGCGGTCCGGCGCGCGCCGTACTCGGTCCTGCTGCTCGACGAGATCGAGAAGGCGCATCCGGACGTCTTCAACACCCTCCTGCAGGTGCTGGACGCGGGCAGGCTCACCGACGGTCAGGGGCGCACCGCCGGCTTCGCCAACACCGTGATCATCATGACCAGCAACATCGGCGCCGACCAGCTGCTCACCGCGGGCGCCTCGGGGGTCGAGGTGGACCAGGTGCGCGGGCCGCTGATGGCCGCGGTCCGCCGGTGCTTCCGGCCGGAGTTCCTCAACCGCCTGGACGAGATCATCCTGTTCCGCGGCCTCGACTCCGGCCAGCTGCGCCAGATCACCGCGCTGCTGCTCGAGCGCACCCGCCGCCGGCTGCGCGAGCAGGGCGTCACGCTGGAGGTGGACGACCAGGCCGTCGACTGGCTCGCGGCCCGCGGCTACGCGCCGGAGTACGGTGCCCGGCCGCTGCGCCGCACGATCGCCAAGGAGCTCGACCGCCGGTTGTCCCGCGCGCTGCTCGCGGGCGAGCTGCGCGCCGGGCACCACGTCCTCGTGACCGTCGCCGACGCCGACCTCGCGCTGACGATCACGGATCCCGCGGACTGACCGCTCGCCCTGTCAGGGCGTCACGGCTTCGAGCCGGGCCGCGACGTGCCGGCCCGCTCGTCGCGGTCCTCGGCGGCGGTGCGCCGGACCCACGGTCACGGCACCCTGACCTTGCCGACCACACCCCCGCGCCGGTGGTGTGCGAACGCCTCTTGCGCGTCGCCGAACCCGTGCACGCTGTCCACGACCGGACGGGGGTCGTGCCGTTCCATGAACGCGATCAGCTCCCGGTGCTGCGCCGCGGTGCCGACGGCCACGCCGCGCAGCGACCCTCCCGAGCCGAACAGGAGCATGGGGTCGAGCGGCAGCGGTTCCCGGGAGAACAGGCCGACCAGAGCGACTTCGCCCTGCCCCGCGAGCGCGGTGAGCGAGTCGGTGATCGTGGCCGTGCCGACGTTGCAGACGACGTTGCGGACGCCTCCGGTGATCTCGCGCAGCCCCGCACCCCACCGCGGGAAGTCCGCGCTGCTGCGCCTGGAACTCGGCCGCAACCCCGGTGACATGCTGCTCGCCGCGCTCGTGGACGAGCTGCGCGCGGCCGACCCGCAGGTGGCGGGGTGGTGGGACGAGCAGGCGTGGCAGACCGGACGTCCCAGGTCGAGCACATCGCCCACCCGGTCGCGGGGGACCTGCGGTTCCACGTCGAGGCGGTCACCGTGCCGCACGCCCCGCACCAGCGGCTGGTGGTCCACACCGCGGATCCCGGCTCCCCCACCGCACGTCCTGGCGTCCTGGACCGCGTCCGTCGGCTGAGGGCCTCTTCAGACGCTGATCAGACCACCCTGGCCGTCGTGGGCGGTCGCGTCCTCGTCGTCGAACCAGTGGCCGTCCGGGCCGAGGTAGCGGAACCGCAGGGTGGTGCCCCGCGGCACCACGACCGCCGCGGTGCGCTTGCCGTTGGAGCGGGGGCGGAGCTCGGTCGTTCCCGGCGTCCAGTCGTTGAAGTCGCCGACCACGCTGACGGGCCCGGGCGGCTCGTGCCGGGGCAACGCCCACGTCACTCGCACTTGCTGGTCCTTCGCAGGCACGATCCGGATCATCGAGTCGTCATCCCTTCGCGTTCCTCGGTCGCCGTGCCGTGGCAGCCTGCCGACGAACGTCACCGCTGACGAGCCGACGCGCCGGGAGATGCCCCGGATCGGGTGGTTTTCGACGCGAGAGGTTTACCGCCCGGCCGGCCGCCTCAGGCGACCTCCTCCAGCTCCCTGGTCTCGGCGGCCTGCCTGCGGCGGCGCAGCACGACGACCACGCCGATCACGACGGCGATGGCCAGCAGAACCCACATCGCCCCGTTGAAGACCGACTCGATGTACTTCGCCGAGGCGCCCGCGGCCGAGCCGATGCCGATGTGCAGCGCCGACCAGCACACCGCGCCCGCGACGGAGGCGGGCAGGAACCGGCGGTACTCCATTCCGGACGCACCCGCCGACGCGGGGACCAGCGTCCGCACCACGGGCATGAACCGCGCGGCGAACACCGCCCAGGCGCCGCGGGTGCGCAGCAGTTCCGCCGCCTTGTCCCAGTGCTGCCGCCCGACCTTCCGGACCAGCCTGCTGTCCCGCAGCCGGTCGCCGAACCGGCGGCCGAGGTGGTAGCCGATGCTGTCGCCCGCGATCGCGCACACCGAGACCACGAGCCACATGACCAGGAAGCGGGGCACGCTCGTCACCGTCGTCGAGGCCAGCAGCAGAGCGCTCTCACCCGGTGCCAGGAAACCCACGCCGAGCGTGCACTCCGCCAGCGTCAACGCACCCGTCACCGCGAGCACGGCGGGCTGCGGCAGACCGGCCAGCCCTTCGAGGGCGTCGGTCAGGAAGGACATGGACTCTCCCCAGTCGGCAAAGCTCGAGTTCGTCTCGACGGCGCACCGATGCCCCCAGGCATCACGCCTCTTCTGGCAGACAGTTGACCGGAACGGGCTCAGCTCGCACATCGGCCCGTGGTCTGACTTGCCTGTCCTTCTCGAGGACTACGGGGAACACCCTACTGGTGCCCCCACCCCCGCTTTTTCCTGCCAGGTGGGGGAAACACCGCACGTCGGCGAAAGCGCGGCGGCTGCCCTCAGCCACCGGTTCCGAGGTGGAGCACGCACCACCCGCCCAACCGGTGATCACCCCCGGTCGCGGTCCGGTGGAACGCGGCAATGTCGGCGGCATCGGTTTGATCTGCCGTCACGGGGCTACTACACCGTTACCCACAACCACAGGAGGTAGCGATGGCAACCGGTGAGACCGGGTTCGACGACGTCACCTACGACCTGATCTCCGTCCAGTACCACGCTCTCAAGGCGGGGCACGACTACGGCCAGTACGTCCGCGACGCGGAGAACGCCGGCCGCCAGGACATCGCCGACTTCTTCCGCAGCGTCATGGAGGAGGACTCCGCGCGCGCCAAGCAGTGCCACACGTTCATCTCGGAGCTGTCGGGGTCGAGTGAATCGGGACCCGCGGTCAGCTGACGCATCGGTCAGATCGCGCCACGGCCGTCCGTGCCCGCAACAGGGCGTGGACGGCCTTGGCGCGTCCGGGCCCGAACCTCGCGCGTCAGACCTGGCAGACCGGGCACCACCAGGTCTCGCGGCCGTGCGAGGTGCGTTCGGCCGGACGGAACGCGATCGGTGTGCCGCAACGCAGGCACGGGCGTCGTGCCCTCCCGTACACCCAATGGCGGGGTCTCGGCATGCCGGTCGTGTTCTGCGCCGGGTTCGCGCGGACCGCGTGCTCCAGCCGCCGCCGGGCGTCGGTGAGCACCACCTCGAGGTCGTCCACGGTGCCGGCGGCCCGCCAGGGGCTGACGCGGTGCAGGAAGAGCAGTTCCTGGGCCCACATGTTGCCCAGACCCGCCACCCGGCGCTGGTCCAGCAACGCCGCGACGATCGTCTCGTCGCCCGCGGCCGCGACCCGCTCCGCCGCGACGATGATGCTGTCGACGCCTGTGGTGTCCGCGCCGAGCAGGTCCGGGCCGAGGTGTCCCACCACCGTGTGCTCGTCACGCGTCCTCAGCACGGTCAGCACCGGCAGCGCGACCCCGACCAGGGTGCGGCCGTCGTCCAGGCGCAACGCCATCCGCAGGTCGGGCACGACCCGTGCGGGCAACCGCTTGTGCGGGCGGAGCACCGACCACGAGCCGGTCATCCCGAGGTGGGAGTGCACCGTGAGGCCGGTGTCGGTGCGGGACAGCAGGTGCTTGCCCCGCGCACGCCATTCGAGGATGCGTTGTCCCGCCAGGTCGACGGTGGCGAAACGGGGATGCCGGACGTCACTGTGGACGATCAGCGAGCCCGCGGTGGCGGTGTCGAGGCGGGCCGCGATCCGCGCCACGCTGTCGCCCTCCGCCATCGTCCCATCATCGTCCACACCGGCCGGCGCGGCAGAGCACGCCCAGGGTGCGGATCAGTGCGATGCTGGTGCGATGGCTGAGCCGGAGCACACGCCGGACGGGCGCTTCGTGATCATCAACGGGCGGCGGTGGCGGGCGACCGATCCCGAGATCCCGCCCGAGACCTCCGCGCGGTTGCGCAGCTTGCTGATGGCGGCTCGCCGGGACGTCGGCGCCGCTCTCCGCGCTGAGAACGCCGAGGCGGAGCGTGAGGCTCGGGCACGGGTCCAGCTCGCGAAGGTGGCTCTCGGTGAGCGCGGCACGCCGTGGTGGGAGCAGACGGCGAGCCAGCGGCGGCAGCGGTGGCAGGAGGGCCTGGAGGCGCTGGACCGGCGCGACGCCTGAAGGACTTGCGCGACGACCGGCTTCACTCCCAGGGGTTGCTGCCGGACGCGGTGACGGGAGCCGTGTCGGTGACGGCGTGGGCGGTGGTGGCGGCGACCGTGGTGAGGGCCGCGACGGCGAGGGTGACGGCGGCGATCTGGGTGATGAGGGTGCGGATCATTTGGGCCTCCTCGGGAATGTTTTCCGGTGATGGGACGAACGTTATGAGGCCCGTTGATCTCCGGACTATCGCGCGGTTTATCCCGGCGCTATCGCGGCGACGATGGCGTTATCAGATGGCCTCTGAGCTGCGAAGGAGCGGAACAGAACCGTTGTTTTGCGACCGGGATATCCGCGGGGATGGCAGCGTGATAGCGGCGGCGCACACGATTGGCCCGACAAAATCACCTGCGTGAAAGAGGATGCCGAGATGGCCGTTCCGCCCGCCTTGGACCCCGGACTCCCGCCCTTCGCCCAGCTGCTGCGCAGGCATCGCAGCCGGGTCGGGTTGACGCAGCGGGAGCTGGCCGACCTGTCGACGGTGAGCGTGCGGGCCATCCGGGACCTGGAGCAGGGGCGGGCCTTGCGGCCGCGGCCGGACACGGTGCGGCTGATCGCCGAAGGGCTGCGGCTGGGCAGCAGGGCCCGGCACGACCTGGAGGTGGCCGCGGACCCGGACCGGCGCACCGAGGTCGACGCGGCGGCCGCTGTGCCGCCCACCTCGCTGACCGTGCAGGTGGGGCGGGAACTGGAGACCGGCGGGCTGGCCGCCGAGCTGGCGGACGGGTGCCGGCTCGCGACCGTCGTCGGGTTGCCCGGCGTGGGGAAGACGCGGTTCGCGGCGGCGGTGGCCGGGGTGCTGCACGCCCGGATGCCGGTGCTGTGGGCGGGGGCGGACGGCACGCCGTTGCGGGACCCGCGGCTGGCCGGGCTGGTGATGGCGTGGTCGTCGGCGGTGCGCGCGGGTGGGCGGGTCGACGACGACCTGGCCGAGGTGATCGGTGCCCGTCCCGCGCTGGTGGTGCTCGACGGGGTCGACGGGCCGGTGTGCGGCGAGAGCGTCCTGCGGCTGCTCGCCGACTGCCCCGGTGTGCGGGTGCTGATCACCGCCCCGGCGCCGTGCGGGCTCGCCGGGGAACGCGTGTTCCTCTTGTCCGGCTTGGAGTCCGGCGACGCGGCCCGGCTGCTGCTCGCCGACCACCCCGGTGCGGCGGACCCGGTGGAGGTCGGCCGCCTGTGCCGTGCCCTCGACGGACTGCCCGCCGCGCTCGCCGCCGTCGGCTCGTGGCTGTCGGTCTACCCGTTGCAGGAACTGGCCGCCACCGACCCAGCCTGCCTGCTCGACGACACCCTCCTGCGCTCCCTGGCCGGCGCCGCCGAGCCCTACCGCCGGGTGCTGCAGGAGCTGCCGCCGCGCTTCGGGCCGTCGGCGGACACCGGGCGCCTGCTGCGCGACCTCCTGCAACGCGGCCTGGTACGGCCCGTGGAGACGGAGACAGGGCGCAGCTTCACCGTCTCTCCCCTGGTCCGCTCGGTGCTGGCGGCCACGCCGCCGACGCCCTGACCGGTCGGCGGGCAGCCACGGGGTGTGCCACCGCACGCCCCCGGCCTGCCTGCGCGACTGCCGAGGACACCGCCCACCTCGTGGTGGACTGGGTGCCTCGCCTAGCCCGGGAGCGTGACCGATGGACCCCATGACCGACAACGGTCCGATAGGCGCGGCGACGGAATCCCCCGTGCACGCCTTCTTCGTTCCCACCGGCCCGGAGATCCTCATCGTGTGGCCGCCCACCCCGCACGCCCGCCGGGCCGCGGCGTGGGCGCTGCGAGCGCTGGGCTACGACCACGTGGGCGGGTTGATCTGCCTGATCTCCCCCTCCCCCGACGCCCGCGCCGAATGCCTCGCCACGGCTCTCGCCGTCGCCGACGCCGCGGCCGGCGGGCACCGGCCACCGGGTCCGCCACCGGACCTGGCGGTCCGCCTGCGGGCCGACCCGGTCCACCTGTGCGGCCTCCGGGCCGCCGCGGGGCTGGCCTGAGCGAACGCCCTGTGCCCGCACCGGACATCGGTGCGGGCACAGGGCGTTCGAAGGACGGTGATCGCTAGACCTGTGCCGCCGTCATCGGACTGGTGGGGACCTCCCAGCCCGCCGGGGACCACAGGTCCTCAGTGGACAGTGCGGACGGGTGGTACTTGCCCAGTGCGCTGATCAGCAGGCGCAGTTCCAGGGTCATCGCCTCGACCAGGCGGGTCAGACCCGAACGGGGGTTCTCGTCGACCGCCAGCAGCGCGGCCCGGCCGAGGCCCGTGGCGGTGGCCCCGGCGGCCAGGCACTTCACGGCCCGCAGTCCCTCCCAGACGCGGCCCGAGGCGAGGAGGCAGCCGCGCGGGGAACCGATGCGGCGCAGGCATTCCGCCAGCGGGAGCCCGACTCCCGCCAGTGACGCCGTGGGAGCCCAGCCGCTGCCGCCCTCGGCACCGTCCACGGTGACCGCGTCCGCTCCGGCCTGCCACGCCACGTCCGCCGCCGCGGCCACGTCGCGTCCGGGTGGGAGCTTCACCCACACCCGTGCCCGCGGGTAGTTGTTGCGCATCAGGCGGACCTGCTGCCGCAGGATCTCCTCGGTGAACGTTCCCGGGCTGGCGCAGCGCAGCACCCGGTCCCCCGCGGGGTCGACGAGCGGTTCCAGCGCGAACTGGTCCGCGAGGCGGTCCGCCTGGGCGCGGTCGACGACGGTCAGTCCGCCGAGTCCGGGTTTGGCGCCCTGGCCGACCTTGAGCTCGAACCCCAGCCGCCCGGACTCGAGCAGCGGGCGCGTGGCCGGGTCGCTGTAGACGCGGTTCCAGACCTCGGCGTCGGCGTCCTCGGTGCTCTGCTGCACCACGACCCCGCCCGCGCCGTCCGGGGCGTGGTCGGCGTAGGCGGTGATCCTGGCCAGCAGCGACCGCTCGCCGGTGTAGCCGTCGACCGGGACGACGTTCTCGCCGACGACCATCGGGATGCCCAGGGCACCCGCCTGGGCCGCGGCGGCACGGCCCAGGTCGGTGCCCACGGCACGGGTCGAGCCGAACGCCGACAGGTACAGCGGCAGGTGTGCGGTGAACCCGCCGACGGTGGTGTTCAGGTCCACGTCGCCGTGCAGCGGTTCGCGGGCCAGGTCGATGAGCTTCTCCAGGCGCAGCGGCATGAACACCGGCGGCACCAGGCGGGCGGCGTCGAGGGCGTCGGCGGGCGGAGGGCCCACCGGCTCGCCCAGCAGGGCGGCGCCGTAGTCGGACAGGGCGGGGAACACCGCCGCCGCACCGCCGCGGGCCCGTTCCCGGACGGCCTGTTCCGGGAAGGTGTCCGCGCGCAGGGCGGTCACGGGGACACCACACCGGGGATCTTCGGGAAGGCGCTGGCCTGCCAGACCGCGTCCAGCCCGCACAGGAAGCGGACCAGCCGCTCCAGGCCGATGCCGAAGCCCGCGCTGGACGGGACGCCCTCGCGCACCATCTTCAGGTACCAGGCGTACTTCGCCGGGTTCTCCCCGGTTTCGCGCATCCGGGCGACGATGGCGGCGTACTCGTGTTCGCGCTCGCTGCCGCTGCACAGCTCGCCGTAGCCCTCGGGGGCCAGCAGGTCGAAGTTGAGCAGCCGGCCGGGGGCCGCCGGGTTCTCGCGGTCGTAGAAGCCGCGCGAGCCCTTGGGGTAGTCGGTGAGGAAGAACGGCCTGCTGGCCTTGGCCGACAGCAGCGCCTCCCCCTCCCAGTCGATCTCGGCGTCGGGGTTCTGCGCGTGGCCGGTCTCGTGCAGGTCGGCGACCGCGGCGGCGTGGGTGCGCCGCTCGAAGGCGCGGCCGGACAGCAGGTCGGTGAAGGCGTCCGGGTCGCGGCCCAGGACCTCCAGCTCGGGGGCGCAGCGCTCGACGACCCGGCGCACGACGTGCACGACGAGGTTCTCGGCCACCCGCGTCGCGTCGTCGCGGGTGGCGCCGGCGACCTCGACGTCGATCTGGTGGAACTCGGCGAGGTGGCGGCTGGTGGAGCTGGTCTCCAACGGCTCCAGGCGCACGTTGGGGGCGATGCAGAAGATCCGGTCGAACGCGGTCAGCGACGCCTGCTTGTAGAGGATGGCGCTGGTCATCAGCTTGTAGCGGTGGCCGTAGTAGTCGACGTCGACCTGCTTGGCCCCGCGCGCGCCGGGGTCGGTGACCGGGCCGATGACCGGCGGCAGCATCTCGGTGAAGCCCTGCCCGCCCAGGTGCTCGCGCACGGCGTCGAGCACCCGGTGCTGCACGCGCAGCACCGCGCGGGTGGCCGGTGAGGTGAGGTGGGCGCGCGGATCCGCCGGCGCCGGCGTGGTGGTGTCCATCGTGGTCACTCCTTGGGGACGGGGCGGGGTCAGGCGCGGTCGAAGGTGCGTTCGACGTGGGTGAGCGAGCGCAGCAGCTCGTCGGCGGTGGGATCGGCGGCGGGAACGGCGCGGCCGGCGGGCAGCGGCAGGGCTCCGAGGCGCGACCACTGCAGCCGCCCGTCCCCGTCCACGAACGCCCGCGTGCGTCCGGCGTTGTCCTGGTGCAGGCAGAAGGGCACGTCGAGGTAGCCGCGTTCGACCGCGCGGACCAGGGCGATGCCCACATCGGGTGCGAGGTCGAGCACGGCGTCGACGAGCGCGCGGGCCTCGGCGAGCACGCCGGTGTCCTCGACCGCGCCGCGGGGCTCGGCCCGCGCCGCGGCGGCCGCGGCGGACACCAGCGCGGCGACGTTCTCGGTGACGGTCGGGATGCGGTGCGCCTCGGCCGTCGTCTTGACGATCAGCCGCTCCGCGCCGGTGCGCACGGCCAGCTCCGCGGAGCGTTCCAGCAGGGCGGTCGCACCGTGAGGGGTGCGTGGGAAGACGCCCATGTACGTGTAGAGCACGACGTGCCAGTCCACATCGGACAGGTGTTCGGCGGCGAGGACGCGCAGGGCGGCCACGGCCTCGGCGTCCTGGCCGGGGTCGGTCTGCTGGGCGTAGCTCAGCGACATGCTGTCGATGCCGTGCTGGCGGAAGAACAGGCCCTCCAGCACGCTGATCGCCACCAGCAGGCCCGGCGGGCACAGCTGCCCCATCATGCAGCCGCCGAAGGACTCGAGGTGCGGCCGGGCGCCGCGCTCGCGGGCGTCGGACAGCAGCAGGCAGGACTCGGCCCACGCGCGCACCGACTCGGCGACCGGGACCCGGCTGTAGGGCAGGCAGTACGACAGCGGCCCGCCTTCCGTCGCGTCCAGCCCGGCGGCCAGCAGGGCCGCGACGATCTTCTGCGGGCACGCCGAGCCGTGGCGCACCTGGACCGGGAACTCCGGTCCGTGCAGCCCGTCCAGCACGGCCCGGGTGATCTCGGGCGGGTGCGCGGCGATGGGATAGCCGTTGAGGTCGGCACCGGTGGCCAGCGCCTTGCGCACCGCGTGGTGGTCGCCCACGCGCGTGAAGCTGTCGACGGTGATCGTGCCCGCCGCCCGCACCCCGGCCCCGCGCACCGCGGCGAGGCCGGCCCGCATCCGCGCCGGGTGGGCCACACCCATCCTGGGCTGCACGACCAGCTCGCCCGCGGCGGCCGCGCGGGCGACGTAGCCGCCGAACGAGCCACCGGTCACGACCGCACCCCCGCGGCGAGCCGGTCGACGTAACGGCGGAACGCCGCGATCGCGTCGGCGTCCTCGAACACCGCGTCGAAGCCGGCGGCCAGCAGTGCCTCCGCACGGCCGCCCGCGCCGTCGACGCCGAGCTTGCCGCCGACGACGACCGGGGTGCCCGCCAGCCGGGCGCGCAGCGGTCCGATGACGCGCCTGGCGTCCTGGAGGCCGTGCCCGTTGACGCTGCTGAGCACGACGAGGTCCGGTCCCGCCTGTTCGCACCGGGACGTCAGCAGCCCGTCGGGGACGCACGCACCCAGGTTGGTCACGCGGTGTCCCATCTCCTCCAGCACCAGCTGCAGGTACACGAGGTTCCAGGTGTGCGCGTCGGAGGCGAGCCCGGAGACCACGATGTCGAGGCGGGCTGCGTCCGGCAGGGCGGCGTCCAACTCCATGGGGCGAGCTCCTCTGTCGCGGGTGTTTCCCTGTCCCGAAGCTAGAAGCCGCGTCCCACGTCGCCAGGCAGCGGCGACGGCAGCCGTCCGGCAGTTGCCGCTATAGGGACGGCGGATCGAGGTAGTAGAAGCGTCGGCTGCACAGCAGCAGCCCTTCGTCCGAAAGGGTCACCACGTCGGCGAACTCGGACGGTGTGCGGCGCTCCGCCCCCGGAGGCGGGGTGTAGCGGCCGACGACGACCACGGTGTCCTTGTCCACCACCACTTTGTGGAGGTGGTGCCGGCCGCGCAGGGCCGGGGAGGCGCTCAGCAGCCGCACGGTGTGGTCGCGGCCGTGCCCCGGTGGCGTGTCACAGCGCTTGAGCTGCATGTCCTCGTGCAACAAAGAGGCGTACCCGTCCAGGTCCCCCGTGTCGAGGTAGTGGTAGGACAGGCGGACGTGGTCGACGCCTGCGGCGGTGCTCATGGCGGTTCTCCTCACGCGCTGAACGGCAACCGTCCCGCCGCACGGCAACCTGCCGATATCTTCTCGCTATCGCGGGGGCTTGTCCTGCTGCGTGACCGTGTGCTTACTCTCGGGGCACCTCAGACCGGGAAGGCGGCCGCACGCTATGTCACCAGGAGGTTTTCGGGTGCTCGGCCCGGTCGAGGTCGACGGCCCCGGTGGCGCGGCGCGGATCCCGCCGGGCAGGCAGCAGGTGATCCTCGGCCTGCTGCTCGTGGAGGCCAACCGGGTGGTGAGCACCGAGACGCTGGTCGACGCCCTGTGGGACGAGAACCCGCCGGACACCGCCCGCACGCAGGTGCAGATCTGCGTCTCCCGGCTGCGCCGCACCCTGGACGGAGCGGGCCTGTCCGCGGTGATCGACACCCGTCCGCCCGGCTACCGGTTGCGTCTCAACGGGGACGCACTGGACCTCGCCGACTTCCTCACCAGCACCACCGAGGCCCGCGTCCTGGTCAAGGAGGGGCGCACCGCCGAGGCGGCCGCGTTGCTGCGGGAAGCCGCGGCGCTGTGGCGCGGGCCGTGTCTGGGCGGAGCCCCCAACCGGTCGCTGCGGACCCGCGCGCTGCGGCTGGACGAGGAACGGCTCACCTGCGTCGAGGACCACCTGGAGCTGGAGCTGGAGCTGGGCCAGCACCACCGGCTCGTCGGGGAGGTCACGCGCCTGGTCCACGAGCACCCGCTGCGGGAACGGCCGCGGGCCCTGCTGATGCTGGCGCTGCACCGCTCCGGCCGGCAGGCCGAGGCCCTCGACGCCTACCGCGACGGCCGTGCCCTGCTGGTCGAGGAGCTCGGCCTGGAGCCGGGAGAACGGCTGCGCGAACTGGAGGCGGCGATCCTCGCCGGCGAGACCCCCACCCGGCACCGGGCCGACGCGGTGGCACCGGCACCGCGCGCGGCCGAGGCCGCGCGGCCGGCCCGGCCGCGGCAGCTGCCCGCCGACACCGCCGACTTCGTGGGCGACGAGGAGATGTTGCGCGGCGCGCAGTCCGTGCTCGTCGGGGACGCCGGGCGCTCGGCCGTCGGGGTCGTCGTGATCACGGGGCGGCCCGGGGTCGGCAAGAGCACGGTGGCCGCCCACCTGGCGCACCGGGTGGCGCAGGAGCACTTCCCCGACGGACAGCTCTACTGCGACCTGCACGGCACCGGCAACCCGTCCACCGTGGACGACGTGCTGGGCCGCTTCCTGCTCGCCCTGGGCATTCCCGGGCCCGTGATCCCCGACGGCGTCGACGCCAGGCTGGAGATGTACCGGACGCTGCTCGCGGACCGGCGGGTGCTGGTGGTGCTGGACGACGCGGCCACCGAGGGCCAGGTCCTGCCGCTGCTGCCGGGCAGCAGCACGTGCGCGGTGGTGGTGACCAGCCGGTCGCGGCTGACCGGTCTTCCCGGTGCCCGGCAGGTCGAGCTGGACGTCCTCGGCACCGCGCAGTCGTTGCGGCTGCTCGGCCTGGTCGTCGGGGAACACCGGGTGCACCGCGAGCCCGAGGCCGCCGAGGCACTCGTGCGCACCGTGGGCGGACTGCCGCTGGCGCTGCGGATCATCGCCGCCCGCCTGGCCGCACGTCCACATTGGACGCTCGCGTCGATGGTGCAGCGGCTCGCCAGCGAGCGGCACCGGCTCGACGAGCTCGCGCACGGTGAGCTGACCATCCGCGCCAGCCTCGCGCTGACCCACGACGGACTCGACCGCCGGTCCCGGCTGCTGTTCGGGCTGCTGAGCCTCGCCGAGGGACCCGCCGTCCCCGGCTGGGTCGCGGGCGCCGTGCTCGACGACGACCGGCCGTTCCCGTCGGACCTGCTCGAACCGCTGGTGGACGTGCAGGTGCTCGACGTGGTGTCGGTCGAGCCGAGCGGCGAGTTCCGCTACCGCTACCAGGACATCCTGCGCCTGTTCGCCCGCGAGAAGGCCGCGGAGGAGATCCCCGCCGATGACCGCGCCGCCGCCGTGTCCCGCCTGCTCGGCGGGTGGCTCGCGCTGGCCGACCAGGCGCACCGCGACATCTACGGCGGTGACTACTCCTCGCTGCACGGAACGGCGCCGCGCTGGCGGCCCCCGTCCGGCGGCGCTCCCGCCGACCCCCTGGAGTGGATGGACGGCGAGCTGGAGAACCTGTGCGCGGCCGTGCACCAGGCGGCCGCCGCCGGTCTCGACGAGGTGTGCTGGGACCTCGCGGTCACCTCGGTCACCCTGTTCGAGTCGCGCGGCTACCTCGACGACTGGGAGCGGACCCACGCCGAGGCCCTCGCCGCCGTCCGCGCGGCCGGCAACACCCGCGGCACCGCGGCGGTCCTGAGTTCCCTGGGCACCCTGCACATCAACCGCGGCCGCCTCGACGCCTCCCGCGACGCCCTGCTCCCGGCCAGGGAGCTGTTCGAGGAGCTGGGCGACACCCACGGCCTGGCGCTGTGCCACCGCGACCTGGCCCTGATCGCCCGCAACACCGGCGACGACACCACCGCCCTGCGCCTCTACGACCGCTCCCTCGCGGGCTTCACGGAGGTCGACGACGTCGTGGGCCGCGCGATCGTCCTCACCCAGCGGGCCTTCATCCTGGCCGGCAACGGCGAGATCTCCCGTGCCCGCACCGACCTCGCCGAGGCGATGGCGGTCCACGAGTCCGTCGGCTACACCGGAGGCGCCGCCCGCACGCTCAACCGGATCGCCCAAGTGCAGGCCGCGGCGGGTGAGCACGCCGAGGCCACCTCGACCATGCGCCGCGTCCTCGACATGGTCCGCGAGGCCCGTGACGTGATCGGCGAGGGCCAGCTCCTGCGCAACCTGGGCCAGGTGAGCGCCGCCGCCGGTCGTCACGCCGAAGCCCGCTCGTACCTCGAAGAGGCGCTCGCCGTGCGCGAGCGGATCCTGGACCACAGAGCGGCGGCCACGATCCGCGCCGAGCTGGCGGCGTTACCGGTGCGGGAGACACCCGCGCTGGTCCCGGCAGGCTGAGCGGAACGACGAGGGCTCCCGGCCGCGTGGTGAGCGCGGAAGCCCCGAGGCTTCCACGCCCGCCCGCACCACGATCACACCCCGGCGGGGACGGGCCCCAGGGCCGGGATGAACCGGGGCAGCGTCCGCCACACCTCCTCGGTGTAGAAGTGCCCGCCCGGCAGCTCCACGTGCCGGTACTCGCCGCCGGCCAGCGCCCGCCACTGCGCCGCCGTGTCCGCGACGATCACGTCGTCGTCGGCACCCGTCAGCACCTGCAGCGGCACGCCGACCGCGGTCCCGTCGGTGTAGGCGAACGTGTCCCGGACGCGGATGTCGGCGCGCATCAGCTCCAGCGCCATCTCCCGCAGCTCCTCGTTGCCGAGGACGTAGTCCGCGAGCAGGCCGTTGACCGTCATCCACGACAGCAGCCCCGCGTCGGTGTCGCTCTGGGCGGGGAACATGTCGCGCGGCGTCAGCCCCCGGCTCGGCGCGTTGGCCGACGACACCACGAGGGCGTCCGGGCGGCGCCCACCCGCCTGCTCGATGCGGGCGGCGACGTCGAACGCCATCCACCCGCCCATGCTGTGTCCGAAGAGGATGTACGGCCGAGTCGCCGCCGCGAGCACGGCCTCGGTGGCGTCGGCCGCGAGGGCCTGCCAGTCCTCGGCGTGGTCCTCGAGGAACCGCCCGTCCCGTCCGGGGTAGCAGATCGCGGCGAGCTCCACGTCGTCCGGCAGGACGTCGGCCCAGGGCAGGTAGGGGCCCGCGCCGCCGCCGCAGAACCCGAGGCACACCAGCGACCTCGTGGCCTCCGGCTTGCGGCGGGGGCGGACCACCACGTTGTCGATGTTGTCCACCAGTCCTCCTAGACGCGCAGGGACTCGACGTGCCGGGCGAGATCGGTCAGGCGGGGGTGGCGGTAGACGTCACGGGGGGACATCTTGAGGCCGAAGGTCTTCTTCACCCTCGACACCACCCGCAGGGCGACCAGGGAGTGGCCGCCGAGGGCGAAGAAGTCGTCGTCGGCGTTCACCGCGTCGCGGCCGAGGACCTCGGCCCACACCCGGGCGATGAACTGCTCGAACTCGCCTTCCGGAGCGGTGCCGGCTGCCACCGGCGGCGCGGGCAGGGCCGCGGTGTCGAGCTTGCCGCCCGGGGTCAGCGGCAGCGCGGCGACCTCGACGAACGCGGCCGGGACCATGACCTCCGGCAGGGAGGCCGCGGCGTGCTCGCGCAGGTCGTGCGCACCCGCGAGGCCCGAGGGCACGTAGTAGGCGACGGGCTGGCCTGCCAGGTCGTCGCGGACGACGACGGCGGCCGCGGCGACGGCCGGGGACGACCGCACGACGGTCTCGATCTCCCCCAGCTCGACGCGGTGGCCGCGGATCTTGACCTGGCGGTCGGCGCGGCCGTGGAACTCGAGCAGGCCGTCACCGGTGCGGCGCACCAGGTCGCCGGTGCGGTACATGCGCGCACCGGGCTCTCCGGACGGGTCCGGCAGGAAGCGGCCGGCGGTCAGGCCGGAGCGGCCGAGGTAGCCGTCGGTGACGCGGGGGCCGGCGACGAAGAGCTCGCCGATCTCACCGTCGGGGACCTCGCGCAGCCGGGAGTCGAGCACCAGCAGCCGGTTGCCGGGCAGCGGGTCGCCGATGCCGGGGTGGTCGCCCTCGACCACGGCGACCGTCGCGTCGACGGTGCACTCGGTCGGGCCGTAGAGGTTGAACGCCTCCACCGTGCGGGCGGCGGCCAGCTCCCGCCACACCGGAACGCTGATCGGCTCGCCGCCGATGAACAACCGCAACCGCCTGCCGTCGGGGCGTCCGGGCAGCAGGTGGTCGCGCAGCATCTCCCAGTGCGTCGGCGTCATGTCCACATCGGACACACCGCACTCGTCGAGCCACGCGGCGAGCTTGGCGGGCTCGGTGCGGTGCGCGTCCTCCAGGACGACGATCGTGTCACCGCAGCAGACCCGGGCCCACTGCTGCACGGACGCGTCGAAGGACGCGCTGGCGTTCCAGGCCACGACCCTGGGTTCGGCCGCGTACACGGCCATCCGCTCCAGTCCGTCCACAAGGGACGCGACGCCGCCGCGGGTGGCCTGCACCCCCTTGGGCAGTCCGGTGGAGCCGGAGGTGTAGATCACGTAGGCCGAGTCGCCGGCCGACACGGTGACGTCGGTGTGCTCGGCGTGAAGGGCACCGGCCAGGTCGTCCGGCGTCACGGTCGTGCGCACGGCGGCATCGGTGGCCATGTGCGCCAGGCGGTCAGCCGGGTAGGCCGGGTCGAGCGGCACGTACGCCGCGCCGGCCCGCCACACCGCGAGCAGCGCGACGAGGAGTCCGTTGCCGCGCGGCACGCTCACGCCCACGCGGTCACCGCGGCGCACCCCGCGCCCGGCGAGCACGGCGGCCAGCGCGGCCGTGCGGGCCTCCAGCTCGGCGAAGGTCAGCGCGCCGGCGGTGTCGCGCACGGCGATCCGTCCGGGCGCGGTCCGCACGACGTCGTGGAAGCGGGACAGCAGGTCCCGGGCGGTCATCGGTCCTCTCCGCTCACCGGCGTGGCCGACGGGGCGACGGTGGGGGCGCAGTCCAGCACGGAGACCGGTTCGCCCATGGCGACGACGATCTTGCGGTCGCCGCGGAACGGGTCCCGGCCGTGCGTGGACAGGACGTTGTCGACCAGCAGCAGGTCGCCGCGGCCCCAGCGGCGGCGGGTGGTGGCGGCCTCGTAGGCGGCCTGGATGGTGGCGAGCTCCTCGCGGCTGAGCACGGTGCCGTCACCGAAGGCGGTGTTGAACGGCAGGTCCTCGACGCCGAACTCGTCGACCAGCGCGTCACGCAGCTCCTCGTCGAGCGCCCACTCGTTCCAGAACGCCATGTGGTTGAACCACACCTCCGCGCCGGTCACGGGGTGCGAGATGATCCCGGGGCGCAGCTGGGTGGTGCGCAGGTGGCCGTCGGACTGCCACTGGCAGGACACCATGTTCTCCGCGCAGTAGGCCTCCACGTCGTCCTTCGTGGCCGCGGCGAACGCGGTCTGCCACGAGGTCGAGATGTGCTCGGAGTAGCTGCGGTTGAGCAGCCAGCCGACCTCCCGCATCTTGGCGACGAGCTCCGCCGGCAGCGACGCGAGCACCTTGCGGCAGTCGGCCACCGGGGTCGCACCGCCCTCCGGCGGGGCGATCAGGCAGGCGAACATGAGCAGCCCGGGGAACGTCAGGGTGTAGCTGTTCTCGTTGTGCATGTGGATCGGCTGCGCGGCGGGCAGGTCGGTCGAGGAGAACACGCCGTTGCCGAAGTCGCTGCGCGGGGTGGCCTTCTCCCGGTACGGGGTGCGCTCGGGCATCAGCGTGTCGCGCACGAGGGCGAAGTCGTCGACGTCGTGCACGGGCAGGCCGCGCACGTACACCGCGGCGTGTTCGTGCAGCAGGTCCCGCAGGGCGTCGGCGTTGGCCCGCAACCACTCCGCGGCCTGCTCGATCGAGTGCACGTCCTCGGCGTCGACGGTGGCGGGCGCGCCGGGCTCGATCGTGCACACCAACGGCGTCGTTCCTGACAAAGCGGTGGGGCTCATCGCAGTTCCTCTCTGCTGGCGTGGTGCCGACGCTAGGGAGGCCGCGAACCGGTGTGCGGCAGGCGGTGCGGCAGCTGCTGGGGCAGGTGCGGGCTTCCGCCAAGGTGCCGCTCGACCTGCCGATCCGGCCGTCGGCGCGCGCCTAGCTTTCGACTCGAACGTCCACCGCGCACACCGATCCGGAGGGTGACATGTCGCTGCACGAGGAGGTCGGCCGCATCGCGACCGCCACGCCGGATCGCACCGCGGTGCGATCCGGGGGGAGGTCGACCGGCTACGCCGAGCTCGACCGGACGGCGGGCGAGCTGGCCGCGGCACTCGCCGGCGCGGGGCTGCGGCCCGGCGGCGTCGTCGCGGTGCGCAGCCGTTCGCGGTCGGACTACGTGACGGCGATGCTCGCCGTGTGGCGGGCGGGCGGCGTGTACCTGCCGCTCGACCCCGAAGCCCCCGCCGGGCGCAACCAGGACATGCTCGACGACGCGGGCGCCGCCCTGGTCGTCGAGGACGGCGCTGTCCGCGAGACCGGGGTCACCGCCCGCGGCGCGACCGCCGGACTGGCCTACCTGATCTACACCTCGGGCACCACCGGCCGGCCCAAGGGCGTCGCCGTCGGCCACGACGCGTTGGCCGCGCACGTGCCGGCCGTCGCGCGGCGCTTCGGGATCACCCAGCAGGACGTGGTGCTGCAGCTCGCGGGCCCGTCCGTCGACGTCGCCGTCGAGCAGGTGCTGACCGCCCTCACCTCGGGCGCGTGCCTGGTGCTGCCCGAGCGGCGGTTGCTGTCGGTCGACGAGCTGCTGCGCCTGGTCGAGGACGAGCGGGTCACCGTGGCCAACCTCCCCGCCGGCTACTTCCACGACTTCACCGCCGCCCTGGACCGGGTGCCGCCGTCGCTGCGCGTCATGGTCTCCGGCAGCGACCGGCTGTCGCCGGCCGCGGCGGCCGAGTGGACCCGGCGCACCGGGGTGCGGCTGCTCAACGCCTACGGCCCCACCGAGACCGTGATCACCGCGACCGTGCACGAGACGGCCGGCGAGACCGGTTCGGTGCCGATCGGCACGCCGGTCGGCGAACGGCGCGCGCACGTCCTCGACGGCCTGCGCCCGAGCGAGGAGGGCGAGCTGTACCTCGGCGGCCCCGAACTGGCGCTCGGCTACCTGGGCAGCGCCGCGCTGACGGCCGCGCGCTTCCTGCCCGACCCGTCCGGCCCGCCGGGATCGCGCATGTACCGCACAGGCGACACCGTCCGCCGCGGCGACGACGGCGTGCTCGACTTCGTCGGCCGCGGCGACGACCAGGTCAAGGTCCGCGGCTACCGGGTGGAGCTGGGCGAGGTGCAGCACGTCCTCGCCGCGCACCCCGACGTGGAGACCTGCGCGGTCGTGCCGCACGGCACCGGCCTCGCCGCCTACGTCACCGGCGCGGTGGACACCGCCGGGGTGCGCGACTTCCTCGCCCGGCGGCTGCCCGCGCACATGGTCCCCGCCTCGGTGACCGCGCTCGCCCGCCTGCCCCTCACCGGGGGTGGCAAGGTCGACCGCGCCGCGCTGCCCGCGCCGGCCGCCTCCGCACCCGTGGCCGACGACGACGCGCCCCGTGACCACACCGAACAGCTGCTCGCCGGGATCTGGGCCGACGTCCTGGGCGTCCGCCGGGTCGGCGCGCACGACAACTTCTTCCACCTCGGCGGCGACTCGCTGACCGCCGTCCGGGTCGCGAGCCGCGTGTTCGAGGCGTTCGGCCCGGTCTCGCCGTACCTGGTGTTCGAGGCGCCCACGCTCGCCGGGTTCGCCGCCGCGCTGCGGGCCGGATCGACGCCGGCACGGCCCGGTCCGGTCGCCCGTCCCGGTGCCCCCGCGCCGTTGTCGCGCTTCCAGCGCGGTCTGTGGCTGCGGGAGTGCTGGGAGCCCGGCGGCTCGGTCTACAACGTGCCCTGGCTGTTCCAGTTCTCCGGCCCGCTCGACACGGCCGCGTTGCGCCGAGCCCTGCAGACGGTGGCCGACCGGCACGACGCGCTGCGCTCGACCGTCGGCACGGACGCGGACATGGCACCCTTGCTGGTCGTCCACGACCGCGTCGAGGTTCCCTTCACCGAGTCGCACGCGGACCTCGAGCAGCAAGTCCCCGCCGTGGCACAACGTCCGTTCGACCTGGCGGAAGGGCCGCTGTTGCGCGCCCACCTGGTGCACACCGGCCCGGGCGAGGCGACTCTCGTGCTCGTCGTGCACCACATCGTCTGGGACGAGGGATCGCTGCGGGTGCTCGACCGCGAACTGCGCGAGTGCTACCTCGCCGCCGTCGAGGGTCGTGCGCCCCGCCTGCCCGAGCTGGCCGTCCAGTACAGCGACTACGCCCGGTGGTCCGCGGAAGACCAGTCCGATGTGGACTACTGGGTCGAGCACCTGCGCGGAGCACCGACGGCGCCCGCCATCCGCCCCGACCGCGACGGCACCGCGGCCACCGGGCGGGGCGGGGTCCTGCCCTTCGCCTTCGAACCGGAACTCGCCGAGGGGGTGCGCTCCCTCGCCCGTGCCGCCGGCGCCACGCCGTACCTGGTGCTGCTGGCCGCGCTCGTCGAGGCGCACCGGCGCCGCGGGGTCTCCGACGTCGTGATCGGCACGCCGGTCAGCGTCCGCGACCGCGCCGAGCTCGACGCGCTCGTCGGCTACTTCATCAACCTCGTCCCGCTGCGCTTCCGGCCCGACGGCGAGGAGCTGACCGGCCGCGACCTGCTCGACCACGTGCGGTCGGTGGCGCTGGACGGCTTCCGCCACCAGGGCGTGCCGTTCGAGGAGATCGTCGCGGCGACGTCCGGTGAGCGCGACGGCGGGGGCACTCCCCTGTTCCAGCTGGTCTTCGAGATGCACACCGCCGAGGCCGGGACGGCCCCGTACGGCGAGGTCGCCGTCGAGAAGCGGTTGCACGCAAACGAGTTCTCCCGGTTCGACCTGTCCTGGTCCGTCGAGGACGACGGGGTGGGCCTCCACGGCCGCGTCGAGTACGCGACCGACCTGTTCGCCCCCTCCACCGCCGCGGCGCTGGGCGCGCAGTGGCGGGCGGTGGTCGAGGAGCTGGTCGCCGACCTCGACGCGGAGCTGCCCGCGCCGGCCGCGCCCGCCGACGTCGACACCCCCGTGCACGTCCGGATCGCGGAGCAGGCCGCGCGGACCCCGGACGCGACCGCCCTGGTCTCCGGCGAGGAGTCGCTGACTTATGCGGAGCTCGACGCCGCCGCCAACCGCACCGCCCGGCACCTCGTCGGACTCGGGGTCCGCCCCGGCGACGTGGTGGCCGTCCGCATCCCCCGTGACACCGCCTTGGTCGTGGCGCTGCTCGCCGTGCTCAAGGCCGGCGCGGCCTACACTCTGCTCGACCCCGACCTGCCGGCCGCACGGCAGGACCAGGTGATCACCGATGCGGGCGTGCGCCTGGTCGTCACCGCCGAGACCGTGGCCGGGGCCACCGGCGACACCGCCGGCTTCGCGGTGCCGGTCGACGCCGACGCCGTCGCCTGCGTCATGTACACCTCCGGTTCCACCGGCCGGCCCAAGGGCGTCGCCGCCACCCACCGGGCGCTCGCGGCCACCTACAGCGGCCAGGACTACGCGGGGTTCGGCCCCGACGAGGTGTGGCTGCAGTGCTCGCCCGTGTCGTGGGACGCGTTCGGGCTGGAGCTCTACGGAGCGCTGCTGTTCGGCGGGACCTGCGTGCTGCACCCCGGCCAGCGGCCCGACCCGCAGACCATGGCCGAGCTGGTCGCCCGGCACGGGGTCACGCAGCTGCAGCTGTCGTCGAGCCTGTTCAACTTCCTGGTCGACGACCTCCCGGAGGTCTTCGCCGGCCTGCGGGTGGCGTTCACCGGCGGGGAGCGCGCCTCGGCCGCCCACATCGCCCGTCTCGCCGAGCGCTACCCGCACGTGCGGGTCGTGAACGGCTACGGGCCGGTCGAGAGCATGGGCTTCACCACCACCCACGACGTGACCGACGCCGACCCCACCGCGGCGGTGCCCATCGGAAGGGCCGTGGCGCACAAGGGAGTCCGCGTCCTCGACGACAAGCTCCAGCCCGTCGGTGGCACCGAGCCGGGCGAGATCTGGGTGACCGGCGCGGGCCTCGCCCTGGGCTACGTCGCCCAGCCCGGGATCACCGCCGGGCGCTTCCTGCCCGACCCGTCCGGCCCGCCGGGGTCGAGGATGTACCGCACCGGTGACATCGGCGGCTGGAACCCCGACGGCACCCTGGCCATCACCGGCCGCGCCGACGACCAGGTCAAGATCCGCGGGTTCCGGGTGGAGCCCGGCGAGGTCGCCCACGCGCTGGCGGGGTGCCCCGGGGTCGGTGACTGCGCCGTCGTGGCGCACGAGCCCGAGCCCGGCCGGCCCCGGCTCGCCGCCTACGTCACGGCCCGCGGTGACGTCGTCCCGGACCTCGTCGGCGTGCACCAGCACCTCGAGGGTCTGCTGCCGGACTACATGCTGCCGTCCAGCGTGACCGTCCTCGACGCGCTTCCGTTGACCGCCAACGGCAAGCTCGACCGGGCCGCGCTGCCCGCCCCCACCGGGACCGTTGCCCCTCCTTCCGGCGGGAAGGCCGGGACCGACGCCGAACGGCTGGTGGCGCGGGTCTGGGCCGAGGTGCTCGGGCTCGCCGAGGTCGGCCCGGACGACAACTTCTTCCGCGTCGGCGGCAACTCCCTCGCCGCGGTGCGGGTCGCCATGCACCTGTCCAGCGCGACCGGGTCCCGCGTCCTGCCCCGGCAGGTGTTCGCCGCACGGACCGTGAGCGCCCTCGCCCGCACGCTCGAGACGACTGGAGCAGCACAGTGACCACCACGACGCCGGTCTCCGGCCTGCAGCGCGGCCTGTGGTTCATGGACCGCTGGAACCCCGGGTCCGCCGCCTACCTCGTGCCGTGGGTCTTCGAGTTCGACGGCCCCGTGGACGCCGACGTCCTGCACCGCGCCCTTCTGCTGCTGGTCGGGCGGCACGACGCCCTGCGCACCACCTTCGACCTCGGCCAGGACGGTCCGATCAGGACTGTCCACAGGGGAGTGCGGCTGCCGTTCGCCGAGGTCGCGGTCGACGGCCCGGACGCCCTGCGGACGTTGCTGGACACCGAGACCCGCACCGGGTTCGACCTGGCCGGGGGGCCGCTGCTGCGGGCCACCCTCGCCACCGGTCCGGGGGTGGCGGACACGCTCGTCCTCGTCGTGCACCACATCGTGTGGGACGGCTGGTCGGCCGGCGTGTTCGAGCGCGAGCTGGCCGAGGTCTACACCGCCCTCGTGCGGGACCGGGAACCCGATCTGGCTCCCCTGCGGCCCGTCGACGGCAGCGCGGTGTCCACTGAGGACTCGCTGGCGTACTGGACGGAGCGGCTCGCCGGCGCTCCGGCCGAGCTCGCACTGCCCGCCGACCGCCCCCGCCCGCCCAGCCGGACGTTCGCGGGCGACACGGAGGTGTTCGGCTTGCCGGTCGGCACGTCCGCCCGCGTCCGCGACCTGGCAGCCGACCTCGGCGCGACGCCGTTCGTGGTGCAGGTCGCCGCGTTCGCCGCGCTGCTGCACCGCTGCACTGGCGCCCGGGACCTGGTGGTCGGCACCCCGGTCACCACCCGCGACCGCCCCGAGCTGGCCGGCGTGGTCGGCTACTTCGTCAACATCGTCGCCCTGCGCGTGAGCATCGACCCCGCCGCCACCTTCGCCGACCTGGTCGAGCAGGTCCGCGACGCCGCCTTCGACGCCTACGCCTGCCTCGACGTGCCCTTCGACGAGGTCGTCGACGCGCTGGCGCTGGAGCGCTCGGCCCGGTACGCACCACTGGTGCAGGTCGTCTTCGGCGCGCACGCCGAAGACCCGGCGCCGCTGCGCTTCGGCGCGGCCACCGCGACCCGGCGCATGCACCACAACGGCACCAGCAAGTTCGACCTGACCTGGTCGACCTTCGACGACGGCGAGCTGCGCGGCGAGGTGGAGTACGCCACCGACCTGTTCGACCGCGAGACCGTGCTGCGCCTGGTCGGCCACTGGCGCACCCTGCTCGGCGCCGCGCTGGACGCGCCGGACCTCCCGCTGTGGCGGCTGAGCCCGCTCGACGCCGCCGAGACGGCCGCCGCGCTCGCGCCGCCGCGAGCCGTGCCGGACGCTCCCCCGCCGCTGCACCGCGCCTTCGAGGCCGCCGCCGACGCCCATCCGGACCGCCTCGCGCTGACGTGCGGCGACCGGTCCTGGACGTACGCGGAGCTCGACGCCGCCGCCAACCGGGTCGCCCACACCCTCGCCACCGACGGCGTGCGCCGGGGCGACCGGGTCGGTGTGCTGCTGGAACGCGGTGAGCGCGTCGTCACCGCGATCCTCGGCGTGCTCAAGGCGGGCGCCGCCTACGTGCCCGTCGACCCGGCCACCCCGCGGGACCGCGCCGAGTTCGTCTTCGCCGACACCGGCGCCGAGGTGGTCGTCACCGACGACTACCTGGCCGACCCGCGGCTCGCGCAAGCGCCGTCGCACCGGCCGGAGGTGCCCGTCGACCCGGCTGACCTCGCCTACGTCATCTTCACCTCCGGCTCGACCGGCCGGCCGAAGGGCGTCGCGGTCTCGCACGAGCACGTCGGCAGGCTGATGCGCTCGGGCGACGACCACTTCGCCTTCGCCGAGACCGACGTGTGGACCCTGTTCCACTCCTACGCCTTCGACTGGACGGTTTGGGAGCTGTGGGGGCCGCTGCACCACGGCGGCCGGCTGGTCGTGGTGCCCCGCGTGGTCAGCCGCTCGCCCGAGGCGTTCGCGGACCTGCTGGCCACCGAGCGCGTCACCCGGCTGTGCCTGACGCCGTCGGCGCTGCGGACGCTCGAGGGCGTCCTGCGCACCTGGCCGCTCCCGTTGCCCGCGCTGCGCACGGTGATGCTCGGCGGCGAAGCGCTCGACCCCGCCGTGGTGCGCCGCTGGTTCGCGCTGGAGCAGTGCCCGCCCGCGATCCTGTGCAACCTCTACGGCATCACCGAGACCACGGTGCACGTCACCACGCTCGACCTGCCCGACGCGGCGTCGTTCGGCCGCAGCCTGATCGGCGAGCCCATGCCGCACCTGTCGGCGCTGGTGCTCGACGAACGCCTGCAGCCGTGCCCGATCGGCGTCGCCGGCGAGCTGTACATCGGCGGAGGGTCGCTGGCCAACGGGTACTGGGGCCGTCCGGGGCTCACGGCGCGGCGCTTCCTGCCCGACCCGTACGGCGTCGTGCCCGGCGGACGGCTCTACCGCACCGGGGACGTGGCCCGGCGGCTGCCCGGCGGCGGCCTGGAGTACGTGGGCCGCTGCGACGACCAGGTCAAGATCCGCGGCTTCCGCATCGAGCTCGGCGAGGTCGAGAACGCCGTCACCGCCCACCCCGCGGTCACCTCCTGCGTGGTGACCGTGCACGACGACAGGCTCGCCGCGTACGTCACCGTCGACGGCACGCCGCCGTCGTACGCCGAACTGCGCGCGTTCCTCGCGGAGACGTTGCCCGAACACATGATCCCGGCGACGGCGACCGTGCTCGGCGTCATCCCGCTGACCGTCAACGGCAAGGTCGACCGGGCCGCGCTGCCCGCTCCCGACCTCGGCTCCGTGCTCGACACCGACGCGCACGTGGCTCCCTCCACGCCGCAGGAGCAGGCGCTCGCCGAGGTCTACGCCGACGTGCTCGGCGTCGGCGGGGTGGGCGCCGGGGACAACTTCTTCCACCTGGGCGGCGACTCCATCCGCGCCGTGCACCTCGCGGGGAAGCTGCGCGAGCGCGGCTGGACCCTGTCGCTGCCGGACCTCTTCGGCGCGCCGACGCCGGCCGAGCTCGGCCCGCTGCTGAAGGCCTGCACCGGCCCCGCGAAGCGGTCGGAGCCGTTCGACCTCGTGTCCGAAGAGGACCGTGCGGAACTGCCCGCCGACGTCGTGGACGCCTACCCGATGGTGGCCATGCAGATGTCGATGATCTACCACATGGAGCTGTCCGACGACGCCGGCGGCTACCACAACGTCAACAGCTACCGGGTCGCCGGCACGCTCGACGAAACCGCGCTGCGCCAGGCCGTCGGCGACGCCATGAACCGCCACCCCGTCCTGCGGACCACCTTGGACGTCTCCCGCTACAGCGAGCCGTTGCAGCTGGTGCACGCCGAAGCCCCGGTCCCGGTGCTCGTGGAGGACCTGCGCGGCCTGAGCCCCGAGGAGCAGGCCGACGCCGTCGCCGACGTGTTCGACGACAACGTCGCCGCCCGGTTCGACCTCCGCACCGCCCCGCTGTTCCGGGTCACCGCCCAGCACCTGGCCGACGACGCGTTCCAGCTCACCGTCGCCGAGCACCACGCCATCCTCGACGGCTGGAGCTTCACCTCGCTGCTCACCGAGATCCTGGAACGGCACAGCGCGCCCGGCAATGACCCGCTGCCCGCACCCCGGTCGACCTTCCGCGAGTTCGTCGCCGTCGAACGGGAAGCGGTGGCCTCGCAGGACAGCGAGCGGTACTGGAAGTCCACACTGGACGGAGCGAGCGGCGCGATCTGGTCCAGCGGACCACCGGAGCTCAGCGACCCGGAGATCCCGCGCACGATCGAACGCGTGCTCCCCGGCGCCGACGAGGTGCTGCGCGACACCGCCCGCCGGCACGGCGTCACGGTGAAGACCGTCGGCCTGGCCGCGCACGTCGCCGCGCTGCACCGGATCACCGGTCTGCCGCGCTTCACCACCGGACTGTCGGTCAACGGCAGGCTCGAGACCGACGGCGGCACCGAGGCGTACGGGCTGTTCCTCAACACCGTGCCCCTGGTGGTCGACTTCACCGAGAACGCCGCCGACCTGATCAGGGCGATGCACGAGGCCGAGGCGGCGATGCTGCCCCACCGCCGGATGCCGTTCGCCCGCATCGCCCGCCACCTGGCCGACACCCGGCTGGAGGCCTGCTTCGCCTTCCTGCGGTTCCACTCGCTGGGCAGGCTGGCCGACTCCCCGACCAAGCTGCTCGACGACCGCATCGGCTGCGAGCCGACCATGCGCTACGAGCCGACCAACTTCGCCCTCGGCGCCGCGCTGGTGCAGGACCCCTCCTCGGCGCGGGTGCTCCTCGCCGTCGACCACCTGCCCTCCGTCGTCCCCGACGAGGTGGCCGACGCCTACGCCGACGCCTACGCCGAGGCGCTGCACGTGCTCGCCGGCGACGTCACCGCGGACCCGCGGGTCCCGGCGTTCGCCCGCTAGCCCCCGTTTGTCCCCATCGGAGAAAGGAACACCCATGGACGCGTTCACCGACTTCGCCGTGGTGATGAACCACGAGGAGCAGTACTCGATCTGGCCGACCGAGCTGGACGTGCCTGCTGGCTGGCACACGGTCGGCAAGAGCGGGGCTCAGCAGGAGTGCCTCGACTACATCGACGAGGTGTGGACCGACATCCGCCCGCTGAGCCTGCGCACCGCGCTGGGGGTCTGACATGACCGCCACCACCGACGTCGAGGGCGTGGTCGCCGCTGTCTGGGCCGACGTGCTCGGCGTCGAGCGGGTCGCGCCGACCGACGGGTTCTTCGCACTGGGCGGCTACTCGCAGCAGGCGGTGCGCACCGTGCACCTGCTGCGGGACCGCCTGGGCGTGGCCGTCACCTTGCGCGACCTGATGTCGGCGGCCACGCTCGCCGACTTCACCGCCGCCGTGCGGGCCCGTGCCGAGGCGGGCGCGCCCGCCCGGCCGGTGGTGCGCCTGACCGGCCGGCGCGGCACGCGATGACCACCGCCGTCGCCCGCCCGGTCGTCCTGGACGACTGGTCCTACCTGCCCTGTCCGCGAGGGCCGGGGGCCCGGCGCCTGGTGTGCTTCCCGCACGCGGGCGGCGACGTCGGCACGTTCGCGGAACTGGCCGCCTCGGTCGGACCGGACGTCGAGGTGCTCGCCGTCCGGCTGCCCGGCCGGGGCGGGCGCTTCACCCACCCGCTGCCGGGGACGTTCGCCGAGCTGACGTCCGCGGTCGCCGTGGGCATCGGCCCCCGGCTGGGCCCCGGCGCGGTGTTCTACGGCCAGAGCTTCGGCGCCCTGCTCGCCTACGAGGTGGCGGTGGCGCTGGGGCGCGGCGGGCCGGCGGCGGTCGTGGCCGCCTCGGCCCCCGCCCCGGCC
>NZ_JAJCXE010000025.1:0-42112 GCF_021056325.1 Lentzea sp. CC55
AACTCGACACACCAGGCACAACGACATCCTCTCCCCCGACAACCCAGCTGTCAGGGATCAAGATGTCCGGACCTCAGGGACAACTCCACGCTCTTCGGCGGTTTGACACCCCTCCTCGGGTGTGGCTCGCTCCGGCCCGGCTCGTGACGAAGCCACCCCACCAACGCAAGCACCAACGCAACAGCAAGCCGCCCAACGCACCAGGCGTGCCATCTACCCACGACCGGCGCAGGCCCAGGCTTCGGATCAGATCGGCGGGGTCCGGGGCGGAGCCCCGAGCGGTAAACAGGCGCCCGCCACCACCACGCAACCACCCACAAACCCGCCATCCCTACACCCCAGAAACCCCCCGCCGCCGAGAAGGAACAGCGGTCAACAAGGCGAACAGCCCAGCCGCCCCCTGCCCCAACAACAGAAGATCCCTCAAAACGGTCGACATCGACGCAGTGACCTCAGCCCCACCGGCGGGCAACGGCACCCCCACCAGATGCCCCCAAGCCCGCACGACAGGCACCTCGGTCCCGTCCACGAAGACCCGCCACCCGGGCTCGTCCTCAGCGGCCAGCACGAGCACCCGCCCCTCCCCACCAGGCGAAACCCGCACAGCCACCTCGGGCAGCGACACGTTGACCGGCGCCACGCCGCTCGCGGCAGGCTCGGCGGGAGGCTCCCCGCCGGTCCTGGCCCGCCGGGCCAGGTCGGGCGCCAGCAGCACGCCGGTGTCCGCGGCCAGGCGGACGCGCAGAACCGGGCGCCCGTCCGAGGCCGGAGGCGCCACCGACACCAGTTCGCCGGCAGCGGAGGCGACCCGCGCTGCGGCCTCCTGGGAGGGCAGCACCACGAACGCCACGCCGGAAGACGCGGCCTGGGCCAAAGCGACCTTCACCGCAGGTGGAGCCCCGTCCAGCAACGACGAGTTCCACCGCCGCAGCCGGGCGGGCGACGACACGGTCGGCACCAGGTCGTCGTCCCCGAACGCGGGCATCCGCCCCGCGACCTGACGTGCGGGCGAGCCGAGGACCAGCACCGACCGCCCGCTCCGCTCCAGCTCGGCGGTCAGCGACGCGTTCAGGGCCAGCCCGCCGTCCGCCTTCAACGGCCCGGTCCGGAGGTCCAGGACCCCGGCGATCCCGAGGCTGACCAGCGTGACGACGCCCACGACGTACACGGCCCGGCGCACCGGAGCTCGCCCGGCCACACCGGGCGTCACACCGCGCTGGCACCCGGCGAGCACCACGCACACGAGTCCCCAGGCGAGGATCACCAGCGGCGTCCCCGGCCACGCCCCCACGGCGGCCACGGCGGCGAGAGCCCCGACGCCCAGCACGATCACCATCAGGCCGGGCAGCATCGAGAGGTTCGGCCGCAGCACGGCCGCCGCGAACCCGGCCGCGACGAAGACCGAGCACACGATCAGGTTCGGCGGCGGCGAGTCGAAGGCCGCGCCGAGGCCGTTCAGCACCATCTCCGGGTGCTGGAGCAGCACGGCCGGCCACGGCAGAAGCAACGCCATCGGCAGAAGCACGATCACGAACAAAGCCGCGATACGGCGTGCGCCACCCGTCACGGCGATGAAGCCCGCGAGAGCGCCGACGATCACCACCGCGTGCGTCAGCGGCGAGAAGGCGCCCAGCACGGCGACACCGATGGCGGTGCCGGACGCCATGGGCAACCAGGCGTGGGTGGACGACGCGCGCAAGACCGCATACACGCCCGCGAAGACAACGGGCGTCACGACGTGGACGACGACTACGTCCAGACGACCCTCGGACACGGCAGTGGTCGCGACGGGCAGCAGGCCGTAGAAGGCGGCGATCACCGCGCGCACGGAACGCCGTACGCGCATGCCGCGTGACGCGATGTAGGCGGACAACGCGGCGAGGGGGATGTCGCCGAGCAACAGCAGTGCGACGGCGAACGAGGGGCCGCCGGGGACCAGTCCCAGGACTGCCAAGGCTGCCGGGGCCGGGGCCGCGGTGCCGCCGTGGACCGGGTGCCACGACGCCAGGTACGTCGACCAGACCTCGCCCACCGAGCCGACGGGCAGCAGGCGGCCACCGGCGAGGTCGAGACCGAGGCGGGAGGAGTTGGCCACCACGGCCACCACCGCAAGCCCGAGCAGGAGCAGCACGGGAGGCGCGAGCAGCAGCTTGCGGAGCATCCGCGACTGGTCGACCTCGACGAAGACCATCCCGGACGTGGCGCGCGGACCCGGCGACGGGCGCGGGCGCGGCGAAGGTCGCAGCGCACCGGGAACGGCCGCCTCCACCTGGACGACCACCGGGGGGCGGCGCAGACCGGCGACGCGCGGACGGCCGCGGGACGCGCCGGCGGGCAACGCCGGCGGACCGACGGGACGCGGGTCCACTTCGGACGGTTCCAGCCAGGTCGCGCTCGAATCGGTTGCGGGCAAACGACCCAGGGCGGCGTCGGCTTCGAGGCGGCGGCGGACCAGGAACGCGGCTCCGGCGCGGATCGCGTTGCGCAGTCTTGTGATTCTGCTGGTGAAGAGGCCGCGGACGACCGCGGAGCCGCGGCGGGCGCGGCGGCCTTCGAGCAAACGGCCCCTCGTCAGGAGGTAGCGGGCGGCGCCGACCTCGGCGTGTGCGTCGGCGAAACGCCGGAGGAGCAGGAAGCCCAAAGCGCGCAGCAACGACAACAACAGCAGCCGCGGAAGCCCGACGAGGAACGACAGCCCGGAACAATTGACCAAGAAAGTACGCATGCCGTGCGCCCGGTCGACGCCTCGAAATGACGGACCGGGTCGCGCCATCGCCGCGTCCAAACGGCGTGCGCCTTTGGTTGCGGCGCGCGCATGTCGCATGCGTGCGACGGGTACGCACAGGACCAAATGACCCGCGCGATTGGCTCGCCACCCGAAGTCGACGTCGTCGCGCAGCAGCGGCATCGCTTCGTCATAACCGCCGAGGGCGTGCCAAACCTCACGTTTGACCAGCGATCCCGCAGACGAGACGGCGAGAACCTCGGTGCTCTGCTGAAACGTCGCGGAATGTTCCGCCGAGGACAGGCCCGTCTGTCGATGTCCTGAAGAATCCGTCGACAGACCGGCCTCGACGACCAGACGGGAATCCACCCAATCGAGGCACAGCGGACCGAGGACGGCAGCCGACGGGGACACCTCGGCCGCGGTCAGCAGCGCGGCCAGGCAGTCGGGTTCGGGCGCGCTGTCGTCGTGCACCAGCCACAGCCACCTGCCGGGATCACCCCAGCGTTCGACGGCGTGCTCGACCGCGATGCGCACGGCGGTGCCGAAGCCCGTGCCGCGCGGCGCGGTCAGCACCCCGTCCAGCAGATCTTCCGCCTCCGCCAGGACTTTTGCCGTCCGGTCCGTCGATCCGGTGTCGACCGCGATCACGTGCCGGGGACGAATTCGCTGGCGCCGCAAGGCCGACAGCGCCGTGCTGAGCCACTGGTCGCCGTCGTGGCAGACCAGGACGCACAGCACCGGCGCTGTCCGGAGCCTCGGGTGAGGACTTGTCACATCCCCAAGTTAAGGCAAGAAGATCACGCTTCTAGACAGCTCGCTTCTTCAGCTTGCGGCGTTCCCGTTCACTGAGACCGCCCCAGATGCCGAAGCGTTCGTCGTGCTGGAGTGCGTACTCGAGGCACTCCGAACGAACCTCGCAGCCCAGGCAGATGCGCTTGGCCTCCCGAGTCGATCCGCCCTTTTCGGGGAAGAACGCCTCCGGATCGGTCTGCGCGCACAGCGCGCGCTCCTGCCAATCCTGCTCATCCGCAGGGTCGAACAGGTACGACAGCTCGCCCTGCACCACCGGCTGTGTGACGTGATCTTCTTCGAGCTCTTCGAATTCCTGCATTTCGTCCGCCTCCTCGCCTTCCGCTCTCCCCGGTTGGCGGACGCCAGACGCCGCTCCCACAACGACGAATGACACCGATGTGATTACACCTGCGTCACAGCGGGCGGTCAAGCGGAGTCCACACGTCGGGGGATATTCCCGCGATTGGCCGCTCAAACCTTGACGTGCAGCACAGACAGTGATCCATGTGCCGCAACCCGTCCTCGAACGGCCCAGAAGGCCGGCCGGCACGCCACACTGGAGGGGTGAAGCGATCAGCAGTGCGCCCCAGTCCGCTGTTCCTCGGCCTGCTCGCGGTGACGGCCGCTGGAGCTGTTCTCACCCTGCTCGAAGGGGAAGTGGCCGTCATCTCGGGCACGATCCTCTTCGTCCTCGCCGGGTGGGCGGTGACGCTGTGCCTGCACGAGTTCGGGCACGCCGCCGTCGCGTACAAGGGCGGCGATTTCTCCGTGCGCGACAAGGGATATCTGACCCTCGACATCCGCCGTTACACCGACCCCGTACTCAGCATCGTCCTGCCGCTGGTGCTGCTGGTCATGGGCGGGATCCCGCTGCCGGGCGGTGCGGTGTGGATCAACCACCACGCCCTGCGCAACAAGCGGGTCGAGTCGTTGGTCTCACTCGCGGGACCGCTGTCGAACCTCGTGATCGGCGTCCTGCTCGCGCTCGTCGTGGCGATCTTCTCGCCGCCCGCCGCCCTCGCCGCCGCCATTTCGTACCTTGCTTTGTTGCAGGTGTTCGCGTTCGTGCTCAACATCCTGCCGATCCCCGGCCTCGACGGCTGGGGCGCCATCGAGCCGTTCCTGCCCTACGAGGCGCAGCGGTTCGGCGCCAAGGCCCGGCCGTGGGCGCCGCTGGTCCTGTTCGCCGTGCTGATCGGCTTCAGCGCGGTCAGCCGGCTCTTCTTCCAGGTCTCGGCCTGGGTGTTCGAGCTCGTCGGCGGCGACACCTTCGCGGCCTACGTCGGGTCCGACACGTTCTCGTTCTGGCGCTACCTGTGAGGGCGATCCGGCGCTGTGGAAGCATGGGCGGGCGTGAAGGTCGTAGCACTCGTCGGCGGGGTCGGCGGCGCCAGGTTCCTGCAGGGACTCAAAGCACTCGGAGCGGACGTCACCGCCGTGGTGAACACCGGTGACGACGTGTGGATGCACGGGCTGCGCATCACCCCTGACCTCGACACCTGCATGTACACGCTCGGTGGCGGCATCGACGTCGACCGCGGCTGGGGCCGCGAGGGCGAGTCGTGGACCGTCAAGGAGGAGCTCGCGGCGTACGGCGCCGAGCCGACGTGGTTCGGCCTCGGCGACCGCGACATCGCGACGCACCTCGTCCGCACCCGCATGCTGCGCGCCGGGTACCCGCTGTCCGCCGTGACGGAGGCCCTGTGCGACCGGTGGCAGCCGGGCGTGCGGCTGCTGCCGATGTCGGACGACAGGGTCGAGACGCACGTCGTCGTCGACCTGGACGGCGAGCAGAAGGCGATCCACTTCCAGGAGTGGTGGGTCAAGCACCGCGCCGCCGTGCCCGCGAGGTCGTTCGCGTTCGTCGGCGCCGAGACGGCCACCGCCGGTCCCGGCGTGCTGGACGCGATCGGCGAGGCCGACGCCGTGGTCCTCGCCCCGTCCAACCCCGTGGTGAGCATCGGCACGATCCTCACCGTGCCCGGGGTGCGCGACGCGTTGCGCAAGACCGACGCCGGGGTCGTGGGCCTGTCGCCGATCATCGGCGGGAAGCCCTTGCGGGGCATGGCCGACGCTTGTCTGGACGCGATCGGTCTCGAGACCTCGGCCGAGGCGGTCGGGCGGCACTACGGCTCCCGCAAGTGCTCCGAGGACGGCATCCTCGACGCGTGGCTGGTGCACACCGGCGACCGCGCCGACGTCCCCGGTGTCGCGGTCCGCGCGGTCCCGCTGCTGATGTCCGATGTGGACGCCACGGCGCAGATGGCCCGCGCCGCGCTGGACCTGGCCGGGGTCGACGTTGGCTGACCACGCCGCCGCGGCACTGGAGCTGCTGCCGGTCACCGGGTTGCCGGAGTTCCGCCCCGGCGACGACCTGGCGGGCGCGATCGTGACCGCCGCGCCCTGGCTGCGCGACGGCGACGTGCTGGTCGTCACCTCCAAAGTCCTGTCCAAAGTGGAAGGACGGCTGGTCCGCGTGCCGGCCGATCCCGAGGAACGCGACAGGATCCGGCGTGAGCACGTCGACGCCGAGTCGGTGCGCGTGCTCGCCCGCAAGATGCGGACGCTCATCACCGAGAACAAGCTCGGCATCGTGCAGGCCGCGTCCGGCGTCGACGCCTCGAACGTGGCAGGCGACGAGATCGCGCTGCTCCCGGTCGACCCGGACGGTTCCGCGGCCTCGTTGCGCGCCGCGGTGAAGGCCGCGCTGGGTGTCGAGGTGGCCGTGGTGGTCACCGACACGATGGGCCGCGCGTGGCGGATGGGCCAGACCGACGCCGCGATCGGCTCGTCCGGCATCCGCGTGCTGCACGACTACGCGGGCTCGGTGGACGAGCACGGCAACCAGCTCGCGGTGACGCTGGTCGCGGTGGCCGACGAGATCGCGGCGGCCGCCGACCTCGTGAAGGGCAAGCTCGGCGGGGTTCCGGTGGCGGTGCTGCGCGGGTTCGACGTGGTCGACGACGGCTCCACCGCGCGCGACCTGAACCGCCCCGTCGAGGAGGACCTGTTCCGCCTCGGCACGGAGGAGGCGCTGGCGCAGGGCCGTGCGGAGGCCGTGCTGCTGCGCAAGTCCGTGCGGTTCTACTCCGACGAGCCTGTCGATCTCGCCGTCCTGAAGCGTGCTGTCGGTGCGGCGCTGACCGCGCCCGCGCCGCACCACACGAAGCCCCTGCGGTTCGTCCTGGTGCGGGAGAAGCGCGCCGAGCTGCTGCGGGCCATGCGCGAGCAGTGGGAGACCGACCTGCGCGCCGACGGGTTCACGCCCGAGCAGATCGCGCGCCGGGTGCGCCGCGGCGACCTGCTGGTCGAGGCGCCCGAGGTCGTGGTGCCGTTCCTCGTGCGCGACGGGGCGCACCGCTACCCCGACGAGCGCCGGGCTGAAGCCGAGAAGACGATGTTCACGGTCGCCGGCGGCGCCGCCGTGCAGGGCCTGCTGGTGGCGCTGGCCGCCGAGGGCCTCGGCTCGTGCTGGGTGTCGTCGACGATCTTCTGCGCGGACGTGGTGCGTTCCGTGCTGGGTGTCCCCGGTGACTGGGAACCGCTGGGCGCGGTAGCGGTCGGCCACCCGGTCGAGCCGCTCGTCCCGCGCGAGCCGCTGGAAGGGCTGGTCGAACTGTGACGCTGCACGCCGACGCCGTCTCGACGCTGAGCCGGTTCTCCGGCCAGGACGCCCTGCGCGAGGCCTACCTGGGCTTCCTGGCGGCCCGCGAGGACGCCTGCCTGCGCTCCTGCGAACCAGGGCACCTCACGGCCTCGGCACTGGTCCTGGACGCCACCGCCGAGCACGCGCTGCTGACGCTGCACCCGCGGGTGGGCCGGTGGCTCCAGCTCGGCGGCCACTGCGAGCCGGAGGACGTGTCGCTGTCCGCCGCGGCCCTGCGCGAGGCCACCGAGGAGTCCGGCATGCGCGGCCTGCGCATCGAGCCGACGCCGATCCACCTCGACGTGCACCCGATCACGTGCTCGCTCGGCAAGCCGACGCGCCACTTCGACGTGCGGTTCCTGGTCCGCGCCCCCGTCGGCGCGCAGCCGGCGCGGTCGGCGGAGTCGGTCGACCTGCAGTGGTGGCCGCTGGACGGGTTGCCCGACAACGTGGACGACCTGCACCCGCTGATCGAGAGCGCTCTCGCGCGGCTGCGCTAGAACCCGCGGTAGTCGCGCGGCGAGAACCTCGGTGCCCGCCGCGGCCTCGTCAGCCCGGCCGCCAGCAGGTAGCGGACGGCGCGGTGGCGTTGCGGCTGGTACGGCGCCAGCAGCTCCATCATGGCGTCGTCGTCCCCCGGCGTGCCGGTCAGCGCCCACGTGACGTTCTTGGCGACGTGGTAGTCGCCGACGCTGACCGCGTCCGGGTCGCCCCAGGACCGTTGCGCCACCTCGGCGGAGGTCCACACGCCGATTCCCGGCACCTTCTCGAGCAGCTCGCGGCTGCGCATCTCGGCGGCCTTCTCCAGCCGGTGCGCGACCTGCGCCGCCTTGACCAGCGTCCGGCGGCGCGCGCCGTCGAGGCCGCACTGGTGCCACTCCCAGTCGTGCAGGGCCAGCAACCGCTGCGGCGTCGGCGGAACCTTCAGCGGCTTCGGCCCGGGAGCGCTCTCACCGAACCGCCGGCCGAGCTCGCGCCACGTCCGGAACGCCTCCACGCCGGTGACCTTCTGCTCCAGGATCGAGGCGAACAGCAGGTCCCAGACGCGTCCGGTGGACCCGAGCCGCAGTCCCGGACGCCGTCTCCTCGACTCGGCGACCACCGGGTGGTGCGCGACGAACTCGTCCACCGGGTCGTCCGCGCCGAGCAGGGCGGGCAGCCCGTCGAGCAGCCACTGCCCGCCCTCACCCCAGGCCTCCGCCAGCACTTCGCCGCCGACGCTCCTGATGTGCACCGTTCCGGCACCGCACGGCGTGTTCGCCGCGAACCAGACGCCGCCCTCCGCGCTGAAGGACGGGTCGCCGGGTCCGCGGCGCAGCGGCATGAGCACCGCGCCCAGGTCGAGTGGGAACGGTGGTGTCCAGGCTCTGCTAGGCATCCGTCGAGAAGCGCACGCCGGCCTCGGGCAGCACCACACCCGGCCACACGCGCGCCCCGCCGATCAGCTCACACCGGGCACCGATCACGGCGCTGTCGCCGACCACGGCGTCCCGCAGCACCGCACCGGCCTGCACGAGCGCACCGGCGCCCACGATCGAACGCTCCACAACGGCACCCTCGCCGACAACCGCACCGTCGAACAGGATCGCGCCGTCGAGCACGGCCCCCTCTGCGACCGTGCAGTTCAAACCGACCGTGCTGCCACCCTTGACCGTGGCACCCTCGTGCACCGCCGAGCCTTCCAGCACCAGGTAGTCGCCGGGCTGTGCAACCGCGGCAGACGGCGCAACGCCGCGCACGAGGTCCGCGGACCCCTGCACGAACGCCTCCGGCTTGCCGAGGTCCAGCCAGTACGTGGCGTCCACGTGGCCCTGCAACCGCTTGCCCGACTCGAGCAGCCCGGGGAACGTCTCGCGCTCCACCGACACCGGCCGCCCGGCGGGAATCGCGTCGATCACCTCACGCCGGAACACGTAGCACCCGGCGTTGATCTGGTCCGTCGGCGGGTTCTCCGTCTTCTCCAGGAACGCCTGAACACGCCCCTCGTCGTCCGTCGGCACGCACCCGAAAGCCCTGGGGTCCTGCACCTTCACCAGGTGCAGCGTCACATCGGCCTCGTGCCGGCGATGCGTGTCCACGATCCCCGTCAGATCGACCCCCGAGAGGATGTCGCCGTTGAAGACCATCACATCGGGCTCAAGCAGCTTGTCCGCAACGTTGCGAATCGCCCCCGCCGTGTCCAGCGGCACTTCCTCGACCACGTACTCGAGCTCCAGCCCGAGCCGGGACCCGTCCCCGAAGTACTCCTCGAACACCTCGGCCTTGTACGAGGTCCCCAGCACCACGTGCGTGATGCCTGCCTCCTTGATCCGCGACAGGAGGTGCGTCAGAAACGGCACCCCCGCGGTCGGCAACATGGGCTTGGGAGCGGACAGGGTCAGCGGGCGAAGACGGGTGCCCTTGCCCCCGACCAGCACCACAGCTTCGACGCCGTGCACCTTTTTCCTCCTCCGCGTTACAGCGAGCCGTTCGACGGAATACTCTGACACGAAGCAGATCGTCATACGGGATCTGGTCCCGGCAAGGAGCAAAATCCGACATGGACCCCCGCGACCGGGCCGACGCCATGCTCGCCCGCGCCCGCGCACGTGGGCGGAACATCGTGACGCCGGACAACATGACGTCCCCCATGGACGCGTCCGACACCCAGCAGATCCCCCGAACGCTGGTCAACGCCATGGACCCGCGCCGGGACCCGGACTCCACCATGATCCTGCAACCAGCGCAGATGGGTCAGCACCAGCACCCCCAGCGCCCCCCGCACCAGCAGCAGCCGCACAAGCCGCAGCAACCCCAGATGCCCACGCAGCCGATGCCCGCACAGCCGCAGCACAAGGACGACGCGGAGATCACCCAGGTCGTCCAGCCGGGCATGATCCCGACCGTCTCGAACCACCAGCAGAACCGCAACTCGCTGTCGAAACGGCTCAGCGGCGACATGTGAGCTCTGCCGCACCCGCGCAGGCCGGAACGCGCACGACGGGCGCGGCCGCGCAAGCTGACGCAGGCGTCCCCTGTGGATCAGGACCCCCCGCGACCCAACGTACTCGGCAGGTCTGACAGTCCGGCGCGACAGAACGCCGACGCCGGCAGACCCAGCGCGCCGCCGCACGCAACCACCGCGATGCCGTGGGCGAGCCGTCAGACCAGACGCCCAGCCACGTGCAATCACCGCGACGCCGTAGGCGAGCGGTCAGACCCAGCGCCCAGCCGCACGCAGACGACCCCGCGATGCCGAAGGCGAGCCGTCTTTCCAAGACACCCCACCAACGCAACCACCAACGCAACAGCAAGCCGCCCAACGCACCAGGCGTGCCATCAACCCGCGACCGGCGCCGGCCCGGCTTCAGATCAGATCGGCGGGGTCCGGGGCGGAGCCCCGAGCAGTAGAACAGCCACTCACCGGGTGAGAATCTTCACCCGCAAAGCCAACCCGGCCTTCAAAGCCACCCGGAACGGAGCCCAGAGCACCCCGGGATGCCGATCAGCCAGGTACCGGTAAGCACTCCGGTGGTGCTCCCTCAGCATCCGGGCGGAAGCCCGAGCGGTCGAGTGCCCCCCGATGTGCACGACCTCGGCGTCGGGCACGTAGACGTTGTCCCACCCGGCGGCGGCGACCCGCTCCCCCAGGTCGACGTCCTCGAAGTACATGAAGTACTTCTCGTCGAACCCGCCCACGGCGTCGAAAGCCTCGCGCCGCATCAGGAAGCAGGACCCGGACAACCACCCGGCCGTCCGCTCGACGGGTTCCGACTCCTGCCGGTAGGCGCGCGTCCAGGGGTTGGACTTCCACACGGACCCGAACAGGGCGTGCCCGATCCCGCGTCCGATCGAGGGCAGCAACCGGGCGGACGGGTAGACCTCCCCGGAGGGCTCCCGGATCAACGGCCCGAACATCCCTCCGCGGGGCCACCGCTCGGCGGCTTCCAGCAGCGCGTCGACGCTGCCGGGAGCGAACTCGATGTCGGGGTTGGAGATCAGCACCCAGCCGATGTCGGGTCCCAGGGCCGCGACGCCTCGGTTGGCGCCGCCGCCGTAGCCGAGGTTGCCGCCGGTCGGGACGAACTCCACGTTGTCCCGGGACGCCGCGACCGCCTCCGGCACGCCGTCGGTGGAGCCGTTGTCGGCGAGGACCACCCGCACCGGGCGGGAAGTGGCCTTCGCGAGGGTGTCCACAAACGGAGCCAGCGTCTCGCCCGGCGAGTACGTGACCGTCACGACACCAAGTCCGTCGCCGTAGTTCACGCGCGACACAGTAGCGCCGTCAGCCGACGGCCCTGTGCGGCACCGGGGTCACTTGCGGCGGCGCACCACCGCGGCGCGGTCGTAGGCGAGCCGGTGGCGCTCGGCGCTCACGGCCCACGAGAAGTCCTTGGCGCGCTGCTGCCCCGAGGCCGCGAGTGACGCGCGGCGGGCCGGGTCGTCCAGCAGGTCGGCGATCGCCGCCGCGATGTCCCCCGCCCCTACGCCGCAGTACGCGACCGCCTCGCCGCCGACCTCCGGCAGCGACAGCCTCCGGGTGGTGAGCACGCACGCGCCGCACGCCATCGCCTCCAGCACCGGCAGGCCGAAGCCCTCGCCGAGCGACGGGTACGCGACCATCTCGGCGCCGCCGAGGAAGCCGGCGAGCTGTTCGAACGGCAGGTAGCCCGCGCGGATCACGCGGATGCGGTGCGGGACGGAGTCGAGCGCCCGTTCGACCTGGCTGTCCCAGCCGGGCTGGCCCGCGAGCACCAGGGCGGGCGGGTGGGTGCGGCCGGCGACCGCCTGCGCGAAGCCGCGGATCAGGGCCGGGACGTTCTTGCGCGGTTCCAGGGCTCCGAGGAACGCGACGTACGGGGTGTCGGCCAGCGACAGGGTGCGGCGGACGGCGGCGATCTCGTCCGGCGACGGCGGGTGGAAGCGTTCGGTGTCGACGCCGTGCTGCGCGATGTGCAGCACCCGGCGGTCGGCCGCGGCGACGCGGACCAGTTCGTCGGCGGTCGCCTGGGACGGGACGACGCAGAGTTCGGCGCGGCGCAGCGAGGCCCGGGTCCACGCGCGGAAGAAGCGCGCCTTGACCGACGAGTGCAGCACCGGGTCGGTGAAGAAGGTGGCGTCGTGCAGCGTCACGACCGAGGCGGCCTTGCTGGCCAGCGGAAGCGTGTAGTGCGGCGAGTGGACGACGTCGACGCCGAGCACGCGGACCAGGCGGGGCAGCGTCGTCTGCTCCCAGGCCAGGCGGGCCGTCCTGGTGGCGACGGCGTCGGCGGCGCGGATCACGCGGGCGTTCGGCGCGATCTTGCTGAACAGCTCTTCGTCCCGTGATTGGCAGACGACGGAGAGCTTGGTGCCGTCCGCGTCCAGCGCCGCGACGAGCGAATCCACGTAACGGCCGACGCCACCACGGTCTGCGGGGATCGCGGTGGCGTCGATCAGCACGCTGGGTTCGGCACTCGGCACGATCAGCTAGCGTAATGTCATCGGGGAAAGCGCCGAGCGAGAATGCGCTAATCCGCTCGTACAGCGTGGGCCGCCCAGACCCCCTCCGCCGTCTTTTCCCAGGTGAACTCGCCCGCACGGGTGCGACCGGCCGAGACGGTGTGACCAGGATCCGCCAGAACGGCCCGCAATCCTTCCGTCAACGACGCCAGGTCGCCCCGCCGCACGACGGTTCCGGTACCTCCCGCGACCTCCACCAGGGCCGGGTCGTCGGAGTGCACGACGGGCACGCCCGCGGCCATCGCCTCCAGCAGCGGCAGCCCGAAGCCCTCGGCCAGGCTGGGGGCGGCCAGCACCGTCGCACCGGCCAGCACCGAGGCGAGCCGTTCGTCGGAGACCCTGCCCAGCAACGTCACGTGCGGCGCGCGCAGGTCGACGTCGCCCCAGCCCTGCGGGCCGACCACGACCAGCGGCACCCGCAGCCGTTCGGTCGCCCGCACCAGCAACCCGAAGCCCTTGCGCGGCTCGATCGTCCCCACCGCGAGCACGTACGACGGTGGCAGGTCATCAGGCCGTGAAGCGCTGACGAGCCGTGTCACGCCGTTTGGCACGACGTGCACCGGCACCTCGACCCGAACGCACTCCGCCAATTGAGACGCAACCGCTTGAGTGGGCACGACCAGCGCACGGGCCTCACGCGCCGCACGGGAGATCACCTTGCGGTGCCACGCGACGCCACGCGGGGTCAACGTCTCCGGATGGGTCCACGGCACCACGTCGTGCACGGTGACGACGGCCCCCGGCAGCGGGGCGAGTGGCGTCGGGGCGTGCACGTGCGGGCCGAGCCGAGGTGGCAGCCCGCGTTCCCACAACGCCACGAGCACCCGGCGCGGCACCCTGATCACGCGGTCGGCGCGGGCCGTCGCCGCGGTCGTCACGGACCAGCCGTCCGGGGCGGTCTTCGCCAACGCCGGGAGCAGCTCCGCCGTGTAGCGGCCGGTACCGCCGGGGACCGGGGCGTTGAGCTGCTCGGTCAGCACTACTAGCTCGGGCACGTCGCGTACCGTCTCACGCCGTGTCCGCTCTCAGCACCGTGGTGGTCGTGACGTGGCGCGGCCGTGACCACGTCAAGGCGTGCCTGGACGCCCTCGCCGCCCAGAAGAGTCCACACAGGACGATCATCGTGGACAACGCCTCCGACGACGGCACGGCCGAGCTGCTCGGCGGGCACGAGGTCGTCCGGCTGCCGCGCAACCTCGGCTACGCGGGCGGGCTCGCGGCCGTCCTGGACAGGGTGGACACCCCGTACGTCGCGTGGCTCAACGACGACGCGGCGCCGGACCGGTCGTGGCTGGCCGAGCTGGAGAGCGCTCTCGAAGCCGACCCCCTGGCAGCGGCCGCCACCTCGTCGATCCTGCTCCTGGACGGCTCGACGCAGTCCGTCGGCGTGGCGCTGACCGCGGACGGCCACGGCAGGGACGTCGTGCTGGCCGGACGCGAGGTGTTCGGGTTCTGCGGAGGCGCGGCACTGCTCCGGACGGACGTGCTCAGGGCCGTGGGCGGCGTGCCGGCGAGCTTCTTCTGCTACTACGAGGACACCGACACGGCCTGGCGGTTGCGGCTGGCCGGGCACCGCGTGATCTCCGTCGGGCCGGCGCGCGTCCGCCACAGGCACGGCGCCAGCACGCGTCCCGGCTCGGTGCTCTTCCACCGCTGGAACGAGCGCAACCGCCTGCTGATGCTGCTGCGCTGCGCCCCCGCGGGCGTCGCGGCCACCCAGCTCGCCCGGTTCGTCGCGATCACGGTGCTGCTGCCGTTCCGCAAGGGCGTCCCGGACGCGGCCAACTTCCGCCCGGGCCTGCGCGCCCGCGTGGTCGGGGAGGTCCTGCTGCGGCTCCCGGCCACGCTCCTCCAGAGGGTGAGGATCACCACCGAGGTCCCCCGCCGCCGCGTCTGGCAGGACTGGGCGGGCCGCTGATGCCACGCGGCCGCGAGCCCCGCGCGCTCCACCGGCCGGACACCTCGCCGGTGCCGCGACGGTTCGCCCTGCTGCTGGTCAGCGGCGGTCTGGTCGCGCTGGCGGCCGGCGTCGGGCTCAGCGTCACGCTGACCTGCGGCCTCGTGTTCGTCGCCCTAGTCGGCGGCCTCGCCTACGCCCTCGGCGTGAGCGGGCTCGCCGAGAACAGGTGGGTCGCCCTGCCCGCGTTCGTCCTCGGCCTGCTGGCGCCGTTCCTGCTGACGTTCGGCGTGCACAGCGTGCTGATGCAGCGGATCGGGCACGCCGAGCGCTGCGTCGTCGCCGGGACCGACGAGCACCCGTCCGCCAAGTACCCGTCGGTCGACTACGTGCTGACGTGCCGCAGCGGCGAGGTCGAGCTGGACCGCGACTGGGACGACCGCCTGGCGGTGCGCGAGGCCGAGGTGCTCGTCGGGCCGCCGCTGCGGCCGGTGTGGGCCGACGACTTGCGGTGGAACCTCCTACCGGTCACAGGCGTCCCCGTAGCGATGATTCTTCTCGTTCCCGTCGCCTGGCTGATCAGGAAGCGGCCGTGAGGCGGCCGGTGCCGCTCGTCGTGGTCGGGCTCGCCGCGATCGCCGCCGCGGTCGTGCTGGGTGCCGTCGTGCCCGAGGAGTACCAGCTCGTGGTGCTGGTACCGGCGTGCCTGCTGTCGTTCGCGTTCGCGTGGGGCGTCGGCAAGCTCGGCCCGGCGTGGCTGGTGCTGCCCGCGTTCATGGTCGTGATCCCCGGCACCGCGGTGCTCGTCGGCGACGGTCACCGCGCGTTGATGGACGTCCTGGCCACGCGGCAGACGTGCGTCATCACCAGCGTGGAGGAGGTCCCCGGACCGGACAACCCGGTGTTCGCCCACCACGTCACCTGCCCCGACGGCGCCGAGCTGCGGATCGTGGTGCGGGGTGAGCAGGACAAGAGGATGCCGCCCGGTCCGGCCACCGTCCTGCGCCACCCGCTGATGAAGCCGCTGCTCGCCGACCGCAACGACTGGTCCGGCGAGTGGGTCTTCGGGGTGCCCGCCGCCGTCCTGCTGCTGTTGATCTGTGCAACCACACTGCGGGCGCGCAGAGTGATGAGGCAGGCTTAGCGCGTGGATCGATCCTCACTGCCCGTCGTGTCCGTCGTCGTCGTCAACTACCGCGGCGCGGAGGACACCATCACCTGCGTGCGCGGGCTGGCCGAGGTGGACTACCCCGCCGAGCTGCTCCAGGTGGTCGTCGTCGACAACGAGGCGCACGACACCGCACGGCTCAGGTCCGCCCTGCCCGGTGCCGAGATCATCACCTCCGAGCGCAACCTCGGCTTCGCCGGCGGCTGCAACCTCGGCGTCGAGCACGCCAGGGGCGGCGTGCTCGCGTTCCTCAACAACGACGCCCGCGCGGACCGGAACTGGATCAAGGCCGCGATCAGGGTGTTCCACGCGGAGCCCGCGGTCGGTTCGGTCGCGAGCAAGGTCCTCGACTGGGACGGCGAGAAGATCGACTTCGTCGACGGCGGGCTGACCTGGTTCGGCATGGGCTACAAGCGCCACGCGGGCCAGGACGACGACGGCTCGCACGACGGCGCGAAGGACGTGCTGTTCGGCACCGGCTCGGCGATGTTCGTGCGCGCGGAGCTCTACCGCGAGCTCGGCGGGTTCGACGAGCGGTTCTTCATGTTCTACGAGGACGTCGACCTGGGCTGGCGGCTCAACCTGCGCGGCTGGCGGGTCCGCTACGAACCGGCGTCGCTCACGTACCACCGCCACCACGCGTCGATGAGCACGATCGACCACAGCCGCGAGCTGTACCTGCTGGAGCGCAACGCGCTCATGTCGCTGTACAAGAACTTCTCCGACGAGACGCTGGCGAAGGTGCTGCCGGCCGCGCTCGCGCTGTGCGTGCGCCGGGCGACCGCGCGCGGGGAGATCGACCCGACGCAGCTGGAGATCACCCGCAGGCCGGCCGACCCCGCGCAGGACCGCGAGCCGGTCGGGATGTCGCGGCAGGCGCTCGCCGGGTTCCTCGCGATCGACCAGTTCGTCGAGCAGATGCCGTCGCTCGCCGAGTCGCGCAAGGTCGAGCAGGCCGCGCGCCGGCTGTCCGACACCGACCTGGTCCCGTTGATGCGCAAGGCCCTGGAGCCCGCGTACCCGCTGCCGCGCTACCTCGCGGCGCACGACATCCTCGTCGACGTCCTCGGCCTCGACGACGTGTTCGGCAAGCCGCGCAAGATCCTCGTGATCACCGGGGACGCGATCTCCGACCGGATGGCGGGTCCCGCGATCCGCGCCTGGCACATGGCCGACGTGCTGTCCGGCGAGCACCAGGTCCGCCTGGTGACGACGAACCCGCTGTGCGCGCCGCCGGACGCGCCGTTCGCCGTCGAGCGCGCCCGGCCGAAGGAGCTGCCGCCGCACGTCGAGTGGGCGGACGTGGTCGTGCTGCAGGGCCACGCCCTGGAGATGGTCAGCGAGCTCAAGAAGGCGTCGTCGACCAAGATCGTGGTCTGCGACATGTACGACCCGATGCACCTGGAACTGCTGGAGCAGGGCAAGGACGACACGGACGAGAAGCGCGCCCTCGACCTGGAGACCGTCACCAGGGTCCTGAACACGCAGCTCGAACGCGGCGACTTCTTCCTGTGCGCGTCGGAGCGGCAGCGGCACTTCTGGCTCGGCCACCTGGCGGCGCTCGGCCGCCTGACGCCGACGCTGTACGACAACGACCCGACCACGCAGTCGCTGCTCGGGATCGTCCCGTTCGGACTGTCGGGCAAGCCGCCGCAGCGCACCGGCCCGGCGATCAAGGGCGTCGTGCCCGGCGTGAGCGACTCCGACAAGGTCGTGATCTGGGCCGGTGGCGTCTACAGCTGGTTCGACCCGCTGTCGCTGATCGAGGCGATGGGCCACCTGCGCGAGCGGCAGCCGTCCGCGAAGCTCTACTTCCTCGGCATGAAGCACCCGAACCCCGAGGTCCCGGACATGGACATCGCGGGCCGGACGCGGGCCCTGTCCGCCCAGCTGGGGCTGACCGGCGAGACGGTGTTCTTCAACGACGGCTGGGTGCCCTACACCGAGCGGCAGAACTGGCTGCTCGACGCGAACTGCGGTGTCACCACGCACTACGAGCACGTGGAGACCACGTTCGCGTTCCGCACGCGGGTGCTCGACTACCTGTGGGCGGGTCTGCCGATCGTCACCACGTCCGGCGACTCGTTCGCGGACCTGGTGCTGCGCGAGGGTTTGGGCGTCGTCGTGCCACCGGAGGACCCGGAGGCGCTGGCCGACGCGCTGGAGAAGGTGCTCTACGACGAGGAGTTCGCGGCCGCGTGCCGCGAGCGCATCGCCGTTGTCCGTGAGCGGTTCACCTGGGAGACGGCGCTCGCGCCGCTGGCGGAGTTCTGCCGCAACCCCAGGCCCGCCGCGGACCGTCTGCCCGGCTCCGCACCGATGGTGCGCACACCGGAGCTGAGCACGGCGGACAAGGTGAAGCGGGACCTGCAACTGGTGCGCGAGTACCTGGACGCGGGCGGCCCGACCGAGTTGGCCAAGCGGGCGACGGGGCGTCTGCGCAAGATCGCGCGTGGTGGCAGGTAAATGGCGAGATCCCGCAAACCCCTCAAGGTGCTGCTCGACGGCACCCCTCTGCTCGGGCACCGCACCGGAATCGGCCGCTACACAGCGGCGTTGGCCGAAGAACTGGCGTCCATGCCGGAGGAGGTCGACGTCCGGGCGGTGGCGTTCACCCTGCGCGGCTGGCGCGCGTTGCGAACAGTGCTGCCGCACGACGTGACGGCGCGCGGCCTGCCCGTCGCGGCACGGGCGTTGCGCCAGATGTGGCTCAACGCCCCGTTCCCGCCGGTCGAGGTGCTGGCCGGGTTCACCGACGTCATGCACGCCACGAACTTCGTGCTGCCACCGACGATCCGGGCGGGCAAGGTCGTCACGATCCACGACCTGGCGTTCCTCGACGCCCCCGGCGACCTGCCGCCGTCGGACCGCCGGCTGCCGGAGCTGGTCCGGCTCTCGGCCCAGCGCGCGGACGTGATCTGCACGCCCACCGCGGCCGTGGCCTCCGTGGTCGCGGACCGGTTCTCGGTGCCCCTGGAGAAGATCGTCGTGACGCCGCTGGGCGTCGACCCCGCCTGGTTCGCCGCACGGCCGCCGTCCACGACGTTGCGCGGCCGGCTCGGCCTGCCGTCGGAGTACCTGCTGTTCGTGGGTGCGGACGGACCGCGCAAGGGCCTCGGGTACCTGGCCGAGGCGCACGCCTCCGACCCGTCGCTGCCACCGCTGGTGATCGTCGGACCCGGCCGGTCCGGTGTGGACGGACGGGTGCTGCGCACCGGGTACCTCTCGGACGTGCACCTGCGGTCGGTGGTGGCCGGGGCGACGGCGCTGGTGCTGCCGTCGCGGGACGAGGGCTTCGGCCTGCCGGTGCTGGAAGCGCTGGCCTGCAACGTTCCCGTGGTGTGCTCGGACGTGCCCGCCCTGCGCGAGGTCGCCGGTGGGCACGCGCTGCACGTGCCGGTCGGGGACGTCGAGGCGCTCGCCGACGGGCTCGCCAGGGCCGTGGCGGCTCCTGCCACCCCCGAGGCCCAGTCCGGACGCCGGGCGCACGCGTCCGGGTTCACCTGGCGGCGGTGCGCGGAGAAGACCGTCGAGGCGTACCGGCGCAGCCGTTCCTGAACTCGCCGCAGGGCGCCGGAAACCCCGGCGCCCCCGTCCTTCACCGGGAGTGCGGCCTCGGCGAACGCTTGTCGAGCTGGCTCATCGACACCTGTCGCGAGTCCGTGACGACGGCAACGCACTTGAGGAAGCGCTGCCGTTCGGAATCCTCTGTCGCGGGACGCTGAGGTGTGCGCCCGGAATCGAACATGCCGACAGGCTGCCGCACCGGCAACAGCCGTGCCAGACCGGTCACCCCAATGGCGCAGCACCGGCACGAGGAGCTACGACGCCGGCCCGGAACGCCTCCGAAAGGGCGCTGCGCCACTGCGGCAACGGGCGCAGTCCCGACTTCGCCCACGAGTTCCCCGACAGCACCGAGTAGGCGGGTCGCGGGGCGGGTCGCGGGAACTCGGCCGTGGTGCAGGGCCGGATGCGCGAGGGGTCGGCGCCCAGCTCCTCGAAGATCGCCTGCGCGAAGCGGAACCACGTCGTCTCACCGCCGCCCGTCGCGTGCAGCAGGCGCTCCGAGGGCAGCACCGACACCAGTTCGAGGAGACCGGCCGCGAGGTCGCGCGACCACGTCGGCGAGCCGACCTGGTCGTCCACAACGGACAGAGTCGGTCGCGAGGACTCCAGTGCCGCCATGGTCTTCACGAAGTTCGAGCCGTGCACGCCGTACACCCACGCGGTGCGCACGACGTACCCGCCGGCCTCCAGCACGCGGCGTTCGCCTTCGAGCTTCGTGCGGCCGTAGGCGGACTTCGGGCCCACCGGGTCGGACGGCTCGTAGGGTCGCGTGCCGTCACCGGAGAAGACGTAGTCCGTCGACACGTGGACCATCGGGATGCCCGCGGTGGCGCACGCCTCGGCGAGGAGCCCGGCGCCGATGGCGTTGACGGCGAACGCGCGCTCCTCGTCGGTCTCGGCGGCGTCGACGGCGGTGTAGGCGGCGCAGTTGACCACCGCGGAGGCGCCGGCCAGGTCGGCGGCCGTCACCGCGGTGACGTCCAGCTCGGCGGAGGACACCGCCCGGACGTCGGCGGACAGTGCGGCGAGGTCGTGGCCGAGCTGGCCACGACCTCCGGGAACGAGGATCAACGCCCTCAGCCCCTCGCCGGCGCGGCGCGGCGCTTGAGCGGCTCCCACCAGGCGCGGTTCTCGCGGTACCACTCGACGGTGTCCGCGAGGCCCGCGGTGAAGTCCACCCGCGGCGCGTAGCCCAGCTCGGAGGAGATCTTGGAGATGTCGACCGAGTAGCGGCGGTCATGGCCCAAGCGGTCCTGCACCGGTTCGACGGCCGACCAGTCGCGGCCCGTCGCGGCCAGCAGCCGTTCGGTCAGCTCGCGGTTGGTGAGTTCGGTGCCGCCGCCGATGTTGTAGATCTCACCGGGCCGGCCGCCCTCGGCGACGAGCTGGATGCCGCGGCAGTGGTCGTCGACGTGCAGCCAGTCGCGGACGTTCAGACCGTCGCCGTAGAGAGGCACCTTCTCGCCGTCGATCAGATTGGTGACGAAGAGCGGGATCACCTTTTCCGGGAACTGGTACGGACCGTAGTTGTTCGAGCACCGCGTGATGCTCACCGGCAGCCCGTGGGTGCGGTGGAACGCGCGGGCCAGCAGGTCCGAGGAGGCCTTGGAGGCCGAGTACGGCGAGTTGGGCTCGAGGACGTGCGTCTCGGTCCAGGAGCCTTCCTCGATCGAGCCGTAGACCTCGTCCGTCGAGACGTGCACGAACCGGCCGACGCCCGCGTCGAGGGCGCCTTGGAGCAGCGTCTGGGTGCCGAGGACGTTGGTGAGGACGAAGTCGGCCGACCCCGTGATGGACCTGTCGACGTGCGACTCGGCCGCGAAGTGCACGACGACGTCGGTGCCGCGCATCTGCTCGGCGACCACGGCGGCGTCGCAGATGTCGCCCCGGACGAACTCGAACTTGCCCGCGACCGGCGCGAGGTTCGTCTCGCTGCCCGCGTAGGTGAGCTTGTCGAGCACCACCACTTCGGCACCGGCGAACGCCGGGTAGGACCCGCTCACCAACTCCCGCACGTAGTGCGAGCCGATGAACCCGGCCCCACCTGTCACCAGTACGCGCATGCCATTTCCTCCCGTGGAGTTCCCCGCTCGCAGTCTTCCACGTACGCAATCGCTGCAACCCACAGCAACGTCACGTCGTCTGACCTATAAAGAACTAGACTGGTGGTTGTGGGGGAGGGAACGGCTGTGGAAGGCAGAAGTCTGCCGGTCGGGGTGACGGGAGCCCGGCCGTCGGCGGCTTTCCGCGCTTTCCTGGTGGCGGGGAAGATCTTCGTGGCGCTCGTGTCGTCGGCTGTGCTCGTCGTCACGTCCTACGGCTGGAACAGGCTGCGGACGGCGAACGACGGCATCGTCAAGACCGAGGTCATCTCCGACGAGCTCACCAAGCAGGGTCCCAAGCCGCTCGACGGCGCGGTCGACATCCTGCTGGTCGGCATGGACAGCCGCACGGACGCGCAGGGCAACCCGCTGTCCCAGGAGGCGCTGGCCCTGCTCAACGGCGGCATCCCCGACGGCGAGCAGAACACCGACACGGTGATCCTCGTGCACATCCCGGTCGACGGCACGCGCGCGGTCGCCATCTCGTTCCCGCGCGACTCCTACGTCGAGATCGCCGACGGCTTCGGCAAGCACAAGATCAACTCGGCGTTCGCCCGCCAGCGCAACACGGTGGACCAGGAGCTGCGGGCGCAGGGGGTGACCGACGAGGCGCGCATCCGCACCGAGTCGATGGCCGCGGGCCGCAAGACCCTGATCAAGACCATCGAGGGCCTGTCCGGCAACCAGGTGCGGATCGACCGGTACGCCGAGGTCAACCTGGCGAGCTTCTACGAGGTCACCAGGGCCATCGGCGGCGTCGAGGTGTGCCTGAAGGAGGACACCGCCGACCGCGACTCCGGCGCGAACTTCAAGGCGGGACCGCAGACGATCGAGGGCGTGTCGGCGCTGTCGTTCGTGCGGCAGCGCAAGGGCCTGCCCGGCGGCGACCTGGACAGGGTCGTGCGCCAGCAGGTGTTCATCGGGGCGCTGGCGAAGAAGGTGCTGTCGACCGGCACGCTGACGGACCCGACCAAGCTCAACGGGCTGGTCGAGGCCGTGCAGAGGTCGGTGATCCTCAGCTCGGGCTGGGACATCACCACGTTCGCCGAGCAGATGCAGGGCCTCGTGGGCGGCAACATCGAGTTCAAGACGATCCCGGTGGGCGAACCGACGGACACGTACAGCGACGGCAACGTGCTGCCGGTGAACGCCGCCGAGGTCAAGAAGTTCCTCACCACCCTGGCCGCGGACAGGACGACGGCGAGCAGCCCGCCCCCGGTCACGACGACTTCTCAGCTCCCCGCGCCGCCGGCCTCGTCGATCACCGTGCAGGTCCTCAACGCCGCCGGCGTGCAGGGCCTGGCGGCCGAGGTGATGAACGCGTTGGCGGCCAAGGGCTTCCAGCGCGGACCCGTGTCGTCGGCGCCACAGGCGAGCGACACCACCGTCGTGCGGCACGCGCCGGGCGAGGAGGGCTCCGCCCGCAGGGTGGCGGCCGAGCTCGGCGCGAGCACGAAGGTCGAGGAGGACGCGTCCGTCCGAAAGGGACAGGTGCAGGTCTTCGTCGGCAGCGACTACACCCCGCCCGACGACTCCGAGGACGTCGACCTGCAGGGCGTCCCCGGCTCCTCGTCCGCCGCGACCTCGAGCAGCACCCCGCCGATCACGGCGGGCGGACTGGTCTGCGTGAACTGAAACCCCGCGTAACGGTCTTCCGATAGTTACGCTGAGCACGCAAATCCAGCACACGGAGGACCGACGGTGAGCACTGCCGCACGCGCGAAGAAGACCGCACGGGTACTGGGCCGTACGGTCATCGCACTCGCGGCGGTGACAACGTTGGCGTTCTCCGGCTACTTCTGGACCGCTCTGCGCCTGGTGAAGCAGAACACCAACACCACGGAGATCCTCCAAGTGCTGGAGGACATTCCGAACTCGCCGCCCGCCGAGGACGGCGCGATCGACATCCTGCTGGTGGGCAGCGACAGCCGGACGGACGCGCAGGGCAGGCCACTTCCCGCCGACGTGCTGCGCAAGCTGCGCACCGAGGGCACGGACACGGTGAACACGGACACGATCATCGTCATGCGGGTGCCGCGCAACGGCGGCAAGGCGAGCGCGATCTCGATCCCGCGCGACACGTCCGTGCCGATCCCCGGCTTCCGCGAGGACAAGATCAACTCGGCGTACGGCGCGGTGAAGTTCCTCACCGCCGAGCGGCTGCAGGCCGAAGGGGTGAGCGACCAGCAGGAGCGCGAGCGCCGGTCGGACGAGGCCGGGCGCAAGGCGCTGGTGCAGGTGGTGCAGGACCTGACGGGGATGCGCGTCGACCACTACGCGGAGATCAACCTCTACGGGTTCTACCTGCTGACCGAGGTGATCGGCGGCGTGAAGGTGTGCCTGAAGGCGGGCACGTCCGACCCGAACTCCGGCGCGAACTTCCGCGCGGGCGAACAGCTGGTCTCGGGCGGCGACGCGTTGTCGTTCGTGCGGCAGCGGAACATGCCCGGCGGTGACCTGGGTCGCATCGCGCGGCAGCAGGTGTTCATGTCGCAGGCGATGAAGCAACTGCTGTCCGCGGGCACGTTCGCCGACCCGGCGAAGATGAACGGCCTGCTGGACGCGGTGTCCAAGTCCGTCGTCGTGGACCAGAAGCTCGACCTCGCGACGCTCGCGGCGCAGGCGCAGGGCCTCGCGTCGGGCAACGTGGAGTTCGCCACGATCCCGGTGACGAGCATCGACGCGCGCAACGAGCGCGGCCAGAGCGTGGTCACGGTCGACCGGGAGGCGGTGAAGGCGTGGGTCGCGCAGCAGATCGGCGAGACCCCGGCGCCCGCCCCCTCCTCCACGGCACCGTCGTCCGCGACCCCGGCCGCCCCGTCGCGGTTCGGTCCTGAAAAGCTGCTCTCGCTGGACGGCGCGCACGCCGTCCAGGCCCAACAGGATGTGCCCTGCGTCGACTAGGAGTGCCGCGTGAGCGTGACCGAGATCCTCTTCACGCCGTTGCTGAAGGCCGACCCCGGCCGTCCGCTGATCACGCACTTCGACGACGCGGCCGGCACGCGCATGGAGCTGTCCCGCGCCACGACGGCGAACTGGGCGGCGAAGACCGCGAACTGGCTGCGCGACGAGCACGACGTCGAGCCGGGTGACCCGGTGGCGGTGCTGCTGCCCGCGCACTGGCAGACGGCGGGCCTGCTGCTCGGCGCGTGGTGGTGCGGTGCCCACGTGGTCGGTGCGGGCGAGGAGGCCAAGGTCGCCGTCGTCCCGCCCGGCGGCACGGCGGACGCGGACGTCGTGGCCGTCGCCTCGCTGGACGTCTGGGGCCGGGGCTCCGGCGCACCCGTCGACTACATGGACGACGTGCGGGTGCACGGCGACGACTTCACGCCGTGGCAGCCGACGCCCGGCACGACACCGGCGCTGTGCGGGTCCACTGTGGAGGAAGTGGTGGCCGAGGCGCGCGACCTGGGGGCGAAGCTGGGCGCCGACCAGCGCGTGCTGTCCACTGTGGAGTGGAACGTGCCCGCCGGTGTGGTGGAAGGGTTCCTGGCCGTGCTGGCGGCCGGTGGATCGCTGGTGCAGGTGAGCAATCCCGACGCGGGCCTGGTGGCCGCGCGCCGGGAGAGCGAGAAGGTCACGCTGCAGCTGGGTTGAGCACCCTGTTGTTCTTGAACAGCACGCGGTCCAGCGCGTAGGCGCCGCCGTTGAAGCCGAGCGCGAGGGCCGCGGCGCCGAGCACGACGACCAGTTCGGCGCCACCCTCGCCGAGCAGGCCGTTCGGCAGGTGCACGATCAGCCACGCTCCGAGCATGTTGACGGCGAGCAGCACGCCGGCGACCGGCAGCGCGAGACCCGCGATCAGCGCGAGGCCACCGACGAGCTCGACCACCGCGGCGAACCACGCGGACAGCGTCGGCAGCGGCACCCCCATCTTGTCGAACGACGCGGCGGTGCCGGCCATGCCGTACTCGGTGAACTTCTGCCAGCCGTGCGCGACGAAGACGACGCCGACGGCGATGCGCCCGATGAGTGCGGCGATGTCCTTGACCATGTCCGTTGCTCCCCGATCCTGTCGTTCCGCTGAAGGTCGTTCAACCTCGAACCAAAAGTAGTGCAGGTTTGAACGACCTCATGATTTCGACAGGAAGCCAACAGCGACTCCACAGGTTCGCAGGTCGGGCTACCTCCTGAGCCTCAGTCCCGCGCCCTCGGCGTTCGTCAGCGTCACCGCCCCGCCGTCGATCCGGTAGGTGACCTCGCCTCGTCCGAGCGCCGTGAACACCGCGTGCTCCACCGCCATCTCGTCCGGGCCGCACAGCATCAACGTCGAGACCAGGGGTCCGAACGTGATCGTCCGGCCGTCCACCTCCCACCCGTCGGCCGAACCGCTGTTGCAGCCGCCGTGCACGTGGATCCGCCCGTCCTCGAAGGAGATCGTCGCCTTCACCCCGGCCGGCACCGGCGACACGTCGTCGCCCGAGACGAGCCCGTCGACCGTCCACGCACCTTCGAGTTCCCGCATGCCGTTCCTCCTACTTCTGAAGCGTCAAACCGGCGCCGGACGCGTTCGTCAGCGTCAGCGTGCTGCGCTTGATCTCGTGGGTGACCTGCCCGCCCTCGAACGCCGCCCGGACGGCGTTCTCGACCTCGTCCACCGGCCCGCACGACTTCAGCGTCGTCGGCCCCAGCTGCACCTCGAGCACCTGGCCGCGCAGCTCGTACGGCAGGTCGGCGCCGTTGAAGTTGCAGCCGGTGTCGACCTTCATGACGCCGTCGCGGAAGACGAGCGTGGCCTTCGCGCCCTGCGGCACCGACGAGACGGCGTCACGGGTGACGAGTCCGTCGACGGTCCAGGTGCCCTCCAGGGTGGCGGGCTGCTCGGTCGCGAGGACGATCTCCGTGCCGGAACCGGTGACCACGAGGTTCGCGCCGTCGAGCTTCCAGGCGGGCTTCGCGCCGAGCAGGTCCGACAGCCACTGGTCCTGCCGGTGCAGCTCGGGGTCCGGGCAGCCCATCGTGGTGGTGCTGAGCTCCGCCACCGAGAGCTTGCCGTCGTCGAGGCTCACCGGCCCCTGCATCTGGTTGCAGCCCGCCCGGGCGATCAGCCTGCCGTCGCCGGTGAAGCTCAGCTCGACGTTCGTGCCCTCGACCAGGGCTCGGGACTTGCCCTGCTCGGTGACCGACGACGAGACGTAGACCTTGCCCCGCAGGTCCGCGCCCTGACCTGCGGCCCGGTCACCACATCCGGCGACGGCCAGCACCAGGACGGCGAGGGCGATTCGGCTGCTCATGGTTCCAGGACGGAACCGGCACGCTCCGCGGTTGCCCGGGGGTTGACATCGGCACGTCGATGCGGCTTACTTAACCCAGAGGTTAGATAACCAAGTGGTTAGGTACGAGATGGACCAGCTGAGCGCCACCTTCGCCGCACTGGCGGACCCCACCCGCCGGGCGATCCTCGCGCGGCTGACCGAGGGCCCGGCGACGGTGAAGGAGCTCTCCGAGCCGTTCGACATCAGCGGCCCGGCGATCTCCAAGCACCTGCGCGTGCTGGAGAAGGCAGGCCTGATCACCCGCGGCAGGGAGGCCCAGTGGCGCCCCTGCCGGCTCGACGCGACACCGCTGGAGGAAGTCGCCGTGTGGGCTGAGAACTACCGCCGCTTCTGGGATGCGAGCTACGCGCGCCTCGACGCGCTCTTGACCGAGATGAAGGAGAACGAACGATGAGCACCACCAAGTTCGGCACCGAGGTCACCCTGCCGTCCGACACCGAGATCGCGATGACGCGCACGTTCGACGCGCCCGCCGCCCTGGTGTGGAAGGCGTACACCGAACCGGAGCTCCTGCGGCGCTGGCTGCTCGGCCCCGACGGCTGGGAGATGCCGATCTGCGAGATCGACCTCCGCGTCGGCGGCAAGTGGCGCTACGGCTGGGCGTTGCCGGACGGCTCGCAGGCGTTCGAGATGCACGGGGAGTACACCGAGGTGGTGCCGCACTCGCGCATCGCGAACACCGAGATCTTCGAGGACAACCCGCCGGCGCGGACCGTGGTCGAGTTCGTCGAGGAGGGCGGCCGGACGACCATGACGACCACCATGCGGCTCGTGTCGCAGGAGGCGCGTGACGCGGTGCTGGCCACGGGGATGGCCGACGGCGCCGGACGGTCGTACGAGCGGTTGGGCGAGGTCCTGGCCACGCTGTCGTGACCCGCGCGGGGGAACGGTCGACCTGGGACCCGGTGCTCCGCGGCCGGTTGCCGATCGCGGAGCACATCCCCGGTGAGTCCACAGTGGCCGGTGTACCTCCACCGGGGCCGGGCGGAGCGTAGTCACCGGCCGGGGGAACCGGTTCCCCCGGAAGGGGCCACGTCGTGTGATTACGTTGAGGTGCATGGGACGCTTCCTGGTGGCTTTGGCCCTCGCACTCGGCTTCACCGTGTCCGCCCCTCCCCTCGCCGGCGCGGCGGAGCCCACCCGGTGGGAGATCACACCCTGCGCCGCAGGCACCAAAGCCCTGTGGCTGCCGCGCGAGGACAGGGCCGGCACGGACATCAGCTGCACGACTGAGGAAGCACGTGACGCGGCAGTGCTGGCGGCCCGCGACAGCGGCAGCCTCATGCGGATGATGAACGTGGCCATCGCCCTCGCACAGCAAGCGTCCGACAGGTCGTTGACGCCGGAGTCGCCCTGCGTGCCGGGAGCCAAGGGGGCGATCGGCGAGGCGATCGGCACCTGTGTGGCCGCGTAGTCCAAGCCACGCCTCTCCCGGGGGCTTGGTCGCCACGCAGAACCGCGGGCCGGGACATCGAGACCGATCTCCGTCAGCAGATCGACTCCGCTGAGCTGCCGGCCGAAGCCTTGTCCGTCACCACAAAGCCTCCCCACCCCCGGCTTTCCGGATGCACGCGGGGGCCTTTCGTTCGCGTGGCGCGAACGAAAGGCCCCCGCGTGCACTCAGGAGACGTGAAGAGGGTCGCGGTGCGCTCCGCTACCGGAGGTGTCAGCCGTTCAGGACGGCGCGGGACATCACGACGCGCTGGATCTGGTTCGTGCCCTCGTAGATCTGCGTGATCTTCGCGTCGCGCATCATCCGCTCCACCGGGAAGTCGCGCGTGTACCCGGCGCCGCCGAACAGCTGCACGGCGTCGGTCGTGACCTCCATGGCGACGTCCGACGCGAAGCACTTGGCGGCGGCGGTGATGAAGCCGATGTTCGCCTCGCCCCGCTCGGCCTTGGCGGCCGCGACGTAGACCATGTGGCGGGCGGCCTCGATCTTCATGGCCATGTCGGCGAGCATGAACTGCACGCCCTGGAAGTCCGAGATGGACTTGCCGAACTGCTTGCGGTCCTTGACGTACGCGACCGCGGCCTCGAGCGCGCCCTGCGCGATGCCCACGGCCTGCGCACCGATCGTCGGACGCGTGTGGTCCAACGTCTTCAGAGCGGTCTTCAGACCCGTCCCCGGCTCACCGATGATCCGGTTCTCCGGGATCGTGCAGTTCTCGAAGTAGATCTCGCGGGTCGGCGAGCCCTTGATGCCGAGCTTGCGCTCCTTCGGGCCCACCGAGAAGCCGGGGTCGTCCTTGTGCACGACGAACGCCGAGATGCCGGCGGACTTCTTCGCTGCGTTGGGGTCCGTCACGGCCATGACGGTGTACCAGGTGGACTCGCCGGCGTTGGTGATCCAGCACTTGGTGCCGTTGAGCACCCAGTGGTCGCCGTCCAGCACCGCGCGCGTGCGCATCGACGCCGTGTCGGAGCCCGCCTCGCGCTCGGACAGGGCGTAGGAAGCCATGGCCTCGCCCGAGGCGATGGACGGCATGACGAGCTGCTTGAGCTCTTCGGAGGCCGAGAGCAGGATCGGCATCGTGCCGAGCTTGTTCACGGCCGGGATCAGGGAGGACGAGGCGCAGACGCGGGCGACTTCCTCGATGACGATGCAGGTGGCGACGGAGTCGGCGCCCTGGCCGTCGTAGGACTCGGGGACGTGGACGGCCGCGAAGCCCGCCTTGACCAGGGCGTTGTGGGCCTCTACCGGGAAGCGCTCGTTCTCGTCGACCTCGGCCGCGTACGGCTTGATCTCCTTCTCGGCGAGCGAGCGGACGGCCTCTCGCAGCGCCTCGTGCTCCTCGGCGAGCTGATAGGTGCCGAAGCTCGGGTTCACCTTGTTACCTCCCAGTAGCGAGTACTCGGCACGATGTTAGCGCCCGTTCACGTCGAGCGCCGCTGTGCTGTTGAGCACTCAGAGGGACTTCTGCAGAGCCGCGTCCTTGTCTAGTACGAGCTGCTCGAGTTCCGCCTGGAAGCGGGCCATGCGCTGCTGCAGGGCCACGTCGGAGGACGCCAGCATCCGGACGGCCAGCAGGCCCGCGTTGCGGGCGCCGCCCACGGACACCGTCGCCACCGGGACGCCCGCGGGCATCTGCACGATCGAGAGCAACGAGTCCATGCCGTCGAGGTACTTCAGCGGCACGGGGACGCCGATCACCGGGAGCACGGTGGCCGAGGCGACCATGCCGGGGAGGTGGGCGGCACCGCCGGCGCCCGCGATGATCACGCGCAAGCCCCGGCCCGCGGCCGAGTTCGCGTAGTCGAGCATGCGCTGCGGGGTGCGGTGGGCGGAGACGACGCTCACCTCGAACGGCACGTCGAACTCGGCGAGGGCCTCGGTGGCCGCCTTCATCACCGGCCAGTCCGAGTCACTGCCCATGATCACGCCAACCTGAGTCACTCCGCGCTCCGCTCTTCGCCGTGGATGTCGTACCCGTCGGACCAGACGCCCGTGGAGAGCCAGTCCGCGGCCAGGCGGGCGCGGTGGCGGACGTCGGCCATGTCGTTGCCGAGGAACGTCACGTGGCCGACCTTGCGGCCCGGCCGTTCCTCCTTGCCGTAGAGGTGCACGTGCGCGTCCGGGAACCGGGCGAACAGGTGGTGCACGCGCTCGTCCGGCCCCATCGCGGGCGGCTCGGAGGCGCCGAGGACGTTCGCCATCACGACGGCCGGCGCCATCAGGTCGGTGCGGCCCAGCGGGTAGTCGAGGACGGCCCGCAGGTGCTGCTCGAACTGCGAGGTGCGGGCGCCCTCGATCGACCAGTGGCCGGAGTTGTGGGGGCGCATCGCGAGCTCGTTGACGACCACGCCGCCGGCGGTCTCGAACAGCTCGACGGCCAGCACGCCGACGACGCCCAGCGCGTCGGCGACCTTCAGCGCGAGCGCCTGGGCCTCGTCGCCGTCCAGCGCCGGAGCGGGTGCGAGGACCTCGACGCAGATGCCGTCGGACTGCACGGTCTCGACGACCGGCCACGCCGCGCCCTGGCCGAACGGCGAGCGCGCCACGACGGCGGCCAGCTCTCGGCGCATCGGCACGCACTGCTCGACCATCAACGGCGTCCCGGCCTCGAGCAGCTCGGGAACGACCCGCTCGGCGCTCTGCGGGGTGTTCAGCATCCACACGCCACGGCCGTCGTAGCCGCCGCGGACCGCCTTCAACACGCACGGCCAGCCGTGCTCGGCGCCGAACTCCAGCACGTCGCGGACGCCGTGGACCTCGGCGAACGGCGGCACCGGCAACCCCAGCTCCGCGAGCCGCACGCGCATCTTCAGCTTGTCCTGCGCGTACTGCAGCGCATCCGGACCGGGGTGCACCTTCACGCCCTCGGCCACGAGCGCGCGCAGGTGCTCGCCGGGCACGTGCTCGTGGTCGAACGTGACGACCTCGCAGCCCTTCGAGAACGCGCGCAACGCGTCCAGGTCGGTGTGCGTGCCGAGCACCACGTCCCGCGCGACGAGCGCGGCGGGGTCGTTCTCGGAGACGGCGAGCACGCGCAGCGACTGCCCGAGCGGGATCGCGGCCTGGTGCGTCATGCGGGCGAGCTGGCCGCCGCCGATCATTCCGACGACGGGGAGACGGGTGCGAGAGTCCACGGTTCAGGCATTCTACCTGCGGCTTCACTCGGCCTTGGTCGTGGTGGCCTTCTGCGCGTCCTCCCCGCCCGCGGCGGGCTCGGTGAGCACCACGACCGGCGCCTCGGGCGTGATGCGGCGGTGCGAACGGGAGGGCTTCCAGGTCCCGACGCGGCGCAGCCTCCGGAACGCCAGCGCGAACAGTCCGGCGGCGAGCAGCGCGCAGACGCCGAACTCGAAGAACTGGAACAGCCCGATCCGGTCGACCGGCTGGTAGTCGACGTACGTGCCTATCGCGAACTTCTTGCCGCGCATGCAGGTGTCCGCGTCGACCCCCAGACACACCTCCGCCACGGACACGGGTTCCGCGTCGGCACCGACGAAGCCGCCGCCGAGCTCGACGCTGCCGCCGGGCGGCGTCGCGGTCTCCCCCCAGGTGGCGATCAACCGCTTCGGAGGCAGGTAGTGGTCCCGCGCGTACACGGCCAGGAGCACGCGGACGAGCGTGAAGACCACCAGCGTCGCGGCCATCGCCGTCATCACGTGCCGGGACAGCAGGCCGATCAGCACTCCGAGCGCGAACCCGAGGGCCGCGTAGCCGGCCTGCACGAGCGGGGACGACTCGAAGCCCGCCCACCCCCACCCCCGGCCGCCGAAGCCGTTGCCGGCCCCGACCAGCGCACCCAGCGCGACGGCCGGCGATCCGAGCACGAGAGCCTTGCCGCGCAACCACTCCACCGGGGTGACGTCCTGCCCCCACGCGACGAAGAAGGTGCGTTCCTCGAGCTCGCGGGCGATCAGCGGCGCACCCCAGAAGACGCCGACCACACCACCGAACACGAGCTGCGCCATGAGGCCGTAGAAGCCGGCCATCAGCAGCGAGCCCGCCTGGCCGTTCTCCGTCGAGAACAGGGCGGCGGCGGCGAGCAGCCCGAACGCCACGACCCCGATGACGGACCAGCGGTGCTGGCGCCAGGTCAGCCAGGCGAGTGACTCGAGCCTCATGCCGCACGCTCCAGGTGTGCCACGACGAGCTCCTCCAGCGTCACGAACCGCGCGGTCCACGGCTCGTCGATCGGCGTGCCGCCGGAGCGCACGAGGAACGACGACTGCGACTCACCGTGCTTCGCGAGGACCACGGGTCCCTCCACGGGTGGTTTCAAGGCGTGCGGGCCTGTGTAGAGAACGTGTTCTTCGAGCAGCTCGTCGGTGTCCCCGTCGATCAGCACCTTCCCGCCGGACAGCAGGAGCAGCCGGTCGGCGACGCCGCTGATCTCCGCGACGACGTGCGTGGAGAAGACGAGCGTCGTGCCGTTGTCGCTGACCTCGGTCAGCAGCTCGCGCATGACCTTGCGGCGCGCGAGCGGGTCCAGTTCGGACAGCGGTTCGTCCAGCAGCAGCACGTCCGGGCGCGAGCCCAGCGCCAGCGCCAGCGTCACGTGCGTGCGCTGGCCGCCGGACAGGTCCTCCGCCTGGAGCTTGCGCGGGACCTTGAACCTGGTGAGCCACTCGTCGGCGCGCCGGTGGTCCCAGACGTCGTTCATGCGACGCCCGAACTCCAGCACGTCCGCCACCTTGAAGCTGCGGTACATCGGCTTGTGCTGCGGCACGTGGGCCACCCTGCCCGCGATCGAGGTGTGCCCCGACTCCGGCCGCAGGTGCCCTGCCAGCACGTTCAGCAGCGTCGACTTGCCGGAGCCGTTGGCCCCCACCACCGCCGTGACGCTTCCCGGCGGCAGCTCGAACGAGACGTTGCGGACCGCCCACTTCGACAGCCCGGCCGCGACCACGCTCATTGCGCTCCCCCACTCAGCACCTCGCGCAGCAGCGCGTGGATGTCCTCGTCCTCCAACCCGGCGGAGCGTGCCTCCGCGACCCACCCGGCGAGGCTCTCGCGCAGCGGGTCCAGGTCCTCGGGGGCGGCGGACCCCAGGGACGCCTTGACGAAGGTGCCGGAGCCCTGGCGGGCCTCGACGAGGCCGGCGAGCTCCAGCTCGCGGTAGGCCTTGAGCACGGTGTTCGCGTTCACGCCGCTCGTGGCGACGACGTCGCGGACCGTCGGCAGCCGGTCGCCCGGCTTCAGCCAGCCGAGCCTCAGTGCCTCCCTGACCTGCTGCCCGAGCTGCAGGTACGCGGGAAATCCGCTGCCGCGGTCAACGTGGAACTCGACCACGCACGCTCCCAGATTGTTCTAGTTGACTAGGACAATAGAACACTTTCGCGGGCGTTGGGAAGCGGCCCGGTGGGGACACGGGGAGAACCCCCGGGCGCGGGACAGGGGGTGATCAGCGCCCGAGCGAGGTGAGCAGCGCACACGCCTCGGTGTGCGAGTCCGGAAGGCGTTCGATCCAGACCTTCGCGGGTCCGGCCGGCCGGACGTCCGGGTCGTCGGCGAGGCGGTCGGCCGCCAGCACCCGCAGGTTCGACACCTTGCGCGAGAGCAGTTCGTCACGACGGACGAGCACCGCGGCCACGCTCGGCCCGAGGGTTGCCACCGTCTCCCCGTTGTCGAAAACCGTGCGCAGCGCGTCGGACACGAGGGTCATGGCGACGACGCGCGACCAGCCGGAGGCGCGGTGCACGTCGAGGCGCAGCAGCACGAGCACGTAGTCCAGCGGCGCGACCGGTGTCTCCCGGTACACCTCGCCGAGGCGCGTGCGCAGGTAGGCGGAGGTGGCGAGCCCGGTCAGCGGGTCCTCGGCCGCGCAGTCGCCCGCCTGCCTCGTCACGACGTCCGCCCAGCCCAGCGCCGTCATCCGCAGCATCCCCGAAGGGAGCGCGTCGACGTCCGGCGACACCACGTGCGACGAGTCGGTCAGCACGGCGTGCAGCGCGGCCAGGTCGAGCAACGTCTCGCCGAGGCCCGCTCCTGTCTCGGCTCTCGCCCGGCCCAGGCGGACCAGCGCGTCGCCGGGGTCGGCGCCCTCCAGCACCGCCGCGCACACGTCGTCGACCTCGGCGAGCGGCCAGTCCGCGGGGAAAGCCCAGCCTGCGGCCATGGTGGCGGTGCGCCACCTCGACTTCAGGAGGCGTTCCGCTTGTGCGACACCCACCCGGTCTCCTCTCAGCTCACCCGATTCCAGGTGGGAGACGCACCCGTCGCCCGTTCGTGACGCAACCCGCGCGGGGGATTGAGATGACTGCGCAACGCGCCGTAAGTCACACTGAGCGCCGCGAGGAGGGAAACGAAGACTGTGGCGATCGTTCCTGCAGACGTCCAGGAGCCCAGCGACGCGGAACTCATCGAGTCCGTGCGCGGCGGCACCATCGACGCCTACGGCCGGCTGTACGAACGCCACGTCGCGGCGGCCTACAACCTCGCCCGCCAGCTGGCCCGGTCGCAGGCCGAGGCCGACGACCTCGTGTCCGAGGCGTTCGCGAAGGTGCTGGACACGCTCCGCGCCGGCCGCGGCCCCGACTCGGCCTTCCGCGCCTACCTGCTCACGGCCCTGCGCCACACCGCGTACGACAAGACCCGCCGCGACCGGAGGGTCGACCTCACCGAGGACATGACCGAGGTCGCGCCGCCGGTCGCGTTCACCGACACGGCCGTCGCCGGTCTCGAGCGGTCGCTGGCCGCCCGCGCGTTCGCGGCACTGCCGGAGCGCTGGCAGATGGTGCTGTGGCACACCGAGATCGAGGGCCAGTCGCCCGCCGAGGTCGCCCCGCTGCTCGGGATGACGGCCAACGGCGTGTCCGCCCTCGCGTACCGCGCCCGTGAGGGCCTCAAGCAGCAGTACCTGCAGATGCACCTGACCGAGAGCGACGCCGAACGCTGCCGGGCGACGGTCGACCGGCTCGGCGCCTGGACCCGCGGCGGCCTGTCCAAGCGCGAGTCGACCCAGGTCGAGACGCACCTCGACGAGTGCGGCCGGTGCCGGGCGCTCGCCGCCGAGCTCGCGGACGTCAACGGCGCGCTGCGGATCTTCGTCGCCCCGCTGGTGCTGGGCATCGGCGCCACGACGTACCTGGTGGCGGCCGGCACGACCACGGCCGTCGTCGGCGCCGGAGCGACCGCGGGGGGCGCGGGCGCGGCCGGTGCCGCGATCCCCCGCCAGCTCGTCACCGTCGGCGGTTCCGCCGCCGCGGTCGCCGCCGCCGTGGCGATCGCGCTGGCCGCGAGCGGCGGTGAGCAGCAGGTTCCCGCCGTCCAGGCCGTCCCCACGCCCCCGGCGCAGACCCAGGTCCAGACCCAGCGACCGGTGCCGCCGGCACTCGTCCCCCCTGCCCAGCCGCCGGCACCTCCGCCGCCCGCGTCCCAGGAACCCTCGCCGGAGCCGCCACCACCGGCTCCCCCCGCTCCCGCTCCCGCTCCCGAGCCCGAGCCGGCACCCGAGCCGGAACCGGAGCCCGAACCCGCTCCGCCGTCGCTCACGCCGACGACTCCGAGCGGGTACGTGCTGACGCCGGGCGAGGACCCCAAGGACTTCCCGATCACCGTCCGGAACACGGGCGGCACCGCGGCACCGCCCGCGAGCATGGTGCTGACCCTGCCGCCGGGCGTGGTCTCGACCGGCGGGGCGTCGTCGTTCACCGCCAGGGTGCTGCAGCCGGACGGCTCGGCCGAGCAGAACGTCACCTGCCCGGCCGGCACGGGCATGATCACGTGCGCGACCCCGCGGGGCATCGCGCCCGGCGGCCAGGCCACGTTCCTGTTCCGGCTGCGCGCGACCGACGCCGCCGTTCCCGGCACGATCACGGGCACCATCAGCGCGGGCGCGTCGATCTCGGTCGACGTCAGCGTCGCGGTCGACGTGCCGCCGGTGAACGACGACATCGACCTCACCGTGTCGACGTGGCAGCAGTTCCACTGGGACCCGCGCGTGGACGTGCAGGTCCGCAACAAGGGCCCGCGCGCCGGCACGCTGAAGCTCGACGTGTCGGCGTCGGAGAACGTCGTGCTCTTCACGGCGTACCCGGAATGCCGGCGCACGGACAAGAACTCGATCCGCTGCGTCGCCGACCTCGACAAGGGCGGCAAGTTCCGGATGTCGCTGTGGGTGTTCGGGCGGCCGCACCGCGGCGGCGAGATCACCGTCAGGGCCGCGCTGGGCACCGCGGCGAAGTCCGTCACCGTGCCGGTGAAGGGCTGGCCGTGGCACCCGCCGGTCGCCGAAGAGCCGGAGCCGCCGACGTCGACCACGGTCCCGCCGACGACCACGCGGCCCACGCGCCCCACCGAGCCCACCAGGCCGACGAAGCCCGCCGAGCCGAAGGCCCCGGAGTCGCCGACCGTGCCGGTGGCGCCGGTCGACCCGGTCGAGCCCTCGGCGCCGGTGGTCCCGACGCTGCCGTCGCTGCCGGTCGAGCCGACGCCGACGCCGCCGCCCTCCACCCCGCCGCCGACGACCACGCCGCCGGGTCCCGAGCCGTGCGGGCCGCCCGGCCTGGTCCCGGGGCTGATCGGCGGCATCATCGGGTGGCCGGACTGCGCACCGCCGCGGGACTGAGCAGTTGTTGATCTTCGGCCGTCACCGAACGTGCAGGTGGCGTGCCTCTGAGTGGCGGAAGGTAACACCCGAGGGCAGGCGCCGTTACCTTGATCCGTAAGCTGGCGCGGTGCTGCCAGTCGTTCGCCGCGCCATGAGCCGGCTGCCGGAACCGCTCCAGTTCCTGTTGCACAAGCACCGCGAGCTGATCCGCTTCGCCCTGGTCGGCGGCACGACGTTCCTCATCGACAACGGCGTCTGGTACGCGCTCAAGCTCACCGTGCTGACCGACAAGGTCGTCACGGCGAAGGTCATCGGCGTCCTGGTGGCGATCATCGCCTCGTACGTGCTCTCGCGCGAGTGGTCGTTCCACACCCGCGGTGGCCGCGAACGCCACCACGAAGCCGCGCTGTTCTTCCTGGTCAGCGGCATCGGCGTCGGCATCAACATCCTGCCGCTGTGGCTGTCGCGGCACCTGTTCGGCCTGCAGGCCCCGTTCGTCGCGGCCATGACCGAGGAGATCGCGGACTTCGTCTCGGGCTCGATCATCGGCATGCTGCTCGCCACCGGCTTCAAGTTCTGGGCCATGCGCCGCTGGGTCTTCCCGGACGCCGGAGCCCGACCTGACCGGCGCGTTCACCCGATCTCCGTAGACTCGCCCCGTGTCCCTAGCCGAAACAGTGGTCTCCCGGTTCCCGGAGCCGATCCGGTCGATCGCGCTGAAGCATCGTGAGCTGGTGAAGTTCGCCCTCGTCGGGGGCACGTGCTTCGTGATCGACACGGTCCTGTTCTTCGGGATCAAGACGGTCGTGCTGCCGAACAACCCGGTGACGGCGAAGATCATCGCCACCCTGGTCGCCACGATCGTGTCGTACGTCCTGAACAGGGAGTGGTCGTTCCGCACCCGCGGTGGCCGTGAGCGCCACCACGAGGCCGCGCTGTTCTTCTTGGTCAACGGCATCGGCATCGTGCTGAACTCGGCGCCGCTCTACATCGCGCGGTACGCGTTCCACCTGCAGGAGCCGCACGTGTCGCGCCTCACCGAGGAGATCTCGGACTTCCTGAGCGCGCAGATCGTCGGCACGCTCGTCGCGATGGCCTTCCGCTGGTACGGCTACAAGAACTGGGTGTTCCCCGAGGAGAACGCCCGAGGCGCCAAGCGGTCGATCGAGGACGAGAAGGAACTCGGCCACTCCTAGTCGCGCGTCGCCGCACCACTACCGCGGGGTGGTCGGCGTCTTCCAGGGGATCCCCACCACGTCCTGGGCCTTCGGCACCGGCAGGAACACGGCGAACGTCGCCGGCCGCGCCGTCGAGAGTTCGAGCCTGCCGCCGTCCGCGTCCACCAGCGCACGGGCGAGCGCCAGCCCCACACCGGTCGAGCCGCCGCCGGAGACGCCGCGCTCGAAGATGTGCGCCGCAAGCTCGTCCGGCACGCCGGCACCGCCGTCGCTGACCTCGACCACGACCGTGCCGTCCTCGCCGCGGGCGGAGACGACGACCGAGCCCTCGCCGTGGCGCAGGGCGTTGTCGAGCAGCACGCCGATGGCCTCGCGCAGGCGGGCCGGGGTCGCGCGGGCCAGCAGGCCGTCCGGCACCCGCACGCGCAGCGCCCGGCCCTGGCTCTTGACCTGTTCGCGCCACTCCTCGGCGATCGCGGTCAGCGCGGGCCGCATCTCCAGCGGCTCGGCGCCCACGGCCCTGGCCGCGCGGGCGGCGGCGAGGAGCTCGTCCAGCACCGCGGCGAGGCGTTCGGCCTGTTCCAGCGCGGCACGGGCCTCGGCGGCCGTGTCGGGTTCGGGGTGCTCCGCCAGGGCCTCCAACCGCAGCTGCAGGGCCGTGAGCCGGCTGCGGAGCTGGTGGGAGACGTCGCCGACCAGCTCGCGTTCGCGCTGCACCAGGCGGGCGAGCGCGGTGGCCGAGGTGTCGAGCGCCTCGGAGACCGCGTCCAGCTCGGGGATGTCGTAGCGCTTGTCGTCCGCGCGGAAGTCGCCGGCGCCCAGGCGGGACGCGCGGGCGGCGACGTGGCCGAGCGGCCGGGCAAGCGTTTGCGCCGTCACCAGGGCGACGACCGTGCCGGTGCCCACCGAGAGCGCGAGCAGGAGCAGCACGAGGCCCGCCACCTGAGCCTGGCTGGTGTGCATCGGCCCGGAGGGGACCTCCAGCCGGACGCTGCCCTGCTGCGCTATCGGCAGCTCGACGGTCAGCGGGTTGTCGCCCGGCGAGGGACCGGTGGTGCTGGTGACGCCTCCCGACACGACCGTGAGGCGGCCGTCCGTCGGTATGGCGATCTTCACCGCCTCGACGTCGATGCTCTGCCGGTTCGCGATCTGGTCGTCGAGGGTCGTCGCGATGCGCTGGGCCCGTTCGGTGAGGTCGCCGCGGGCGGTGTCCTCGACGAGCTGCAGCGCGGTGTAGCCGAGCGGGATGCCGAGCACGAAGCCCGTGACGGCGACGGCGAGCAGGATGGCCCGCAGGATCCGGCGGCGCATCAGTCGGCGTTGAAGCGGAAGCCGCGGCCGCGCACGGTCGCGATGCGCTTCTCGGAGGAGTTCGGGGTGCCGTCGCTGAGCTTCCGGCGCAACCACGACATGTGCATGTCGAGCGTCTTGCTGCCCTTGAGGTCCGGGTCGTTCCAGACCTCGGAGAGGATCTCGTCGCGGCTCACGACCTGCCCCGCGCGCTGGATCAGCACCTTGAGCAGCTCGAACTCCTTGTTCGCCAGCTGGATCTCGCTGCCGTCGACCGTGACGCGGCGGGCGGCCAGGTCGACGCGCACGCCGTTGACCTCGAGCGTGCCGGGCGCCCGGCGGCGCAGCAGGGCGCGGATGCGGGCCATCAGCTCGGCGAGCCGGAACGGCTTGGCGACGTAGTCGTCCGCCCCGGCGTCGAGCCCGACCACGAAGTCGACCTCGTCGGCACGGGCGGTGAGCATCAGCACGGGAATGCCCCTGCCGCTCTGCCGGAGCCTGCGGCAGACCTCCAGCCCGTCCATCTCCGGCAGGCCGAGGTCCAGCACCAGGAGGTCGACGCCCCCGGTGACGGCGGCCTCGAAGGCGCTCGGCCCGTCCCCGACGACCTGCACCGAATACCCCTCCCGCGTCAACGCGCGGGAGAGGGGTTCCGCGATGGCCGGGTCGTCCTCGGCCAGCAACACCACGCTCACGGCACCAGCGTATTCGTGGAACGATCGCCGCGTGTCACGCCACGATGCTGATCTCGAACTCGCCCTCCGCCTCGCCGACGCCGCCGACGCGATCACCGCGACCCGCTTCCGCGCCCACGACCTCGCCGTCGAGCGCAAGCCGGACCGCACACCCGTCACCGATGCCGATGTCGCCGTCGAGGACGCGGTCCGGGCCGTGCTGGCCTCCGAACGCCCCGACGACGTCATCATGGGCGAGGAGCGCGGCGGCACGCTGGACGCGGCACGCGTCTGGGTGCTCGACCCGATCGACGGCACCAAGAACTTCCTGCGCGGTGTGCCGATCTGGGCGACGCTGATCGCCCTGGTCGTCGACGGCACGCCGGTCGTGGGCGTCGTGTCCGCGCCCGCGCTGGGTCGCCGTTGGTGGGCTGCCACCGGCGCCGGCGCCTACGCGTCGGACGCCTCCGGTGAGCGCGCCATCTCCGTGTCGGGGGTGCGTTCCCTCGAAGACGCCTACGTGTCCACAACGGACATCAAGTCGTGGGTCGAGCACCACTCCCGCGAGGCGTACCTGCGCCTGGTGGACGCGACGTGGGAGAGCCGCGCGTTCGGCGACTTCTACCAGCACTGCCTGGTCGCCGAGGGTGCCGTCGACCTCGCGCCCGAGTGCGTCGCGAACCCGTGGGACATCGCCCCGTTCCAGGTCCTGGTCCCGGAGGCAGGTGGCCGTTTCACCTCGCTCGACGGCGAGGAGCGCTACGACGGCGGCAGCGTGCTGACGTCGAACGGCCACCTGCACGAGGAAGCGCTCAAGCTGTTGGCGCGGTGAGACTTCCGCGCGCGACCTGGGCCCAGGCCAGCCGTCCGAAGAGGTAGTGGCACGCCACGCTCTCGTCGTCGAACCGGGCCCAGTCGTAGCGGTTGCCCTGCTCCTGCCAGAAGACCTCGTGGCCCTTGCCGTCGTCGTCGGTGAGCAGGCACCAGCGCTGGTCCGCCTCCTCGCCGATGCTGACGACGTCGTCCGGCACGCCGATCCTGGTCAGCCACTCGGGCAGCGACTCGACGTTCATGCGGTGATCTCCGTGAGGTAGCCGAGCGCGACGAGGTCCGCGACCGGGTGGGTGGTGCGGTAACGGCTTGCGCCGCCGGGCTGCCCGAACCAGGGCGCGCTGATCGTGCGGTGGACCGGCAGGTCCTTGCAGACCCGGTACCGGCGGTAGCCCTCGTCCGCCGCCTGCGGGGGCAGCGAGCGCTCCCGGAACGGCGTGCCGGCCGTGCTCAGGACGCGGCCCTCCGGGGTGCCGAACCGGTCGATCTCGGCGCCCGCCTTCAGCACCTCGGGCTGGCTGTCCTCGTAGCCGCCCTCTCGTTCGACGGGCCAGCGCGGGGTGCCGTCCTCGTTCAGGAACAGGCTGTCCCAGTCGCGTTCGTGCATGCCCGCGAGCGGGTCGTGGTCCTTCAGCAGTTCCCGCACGACCGGGTGGTCCCGGCGCAGCCCCTCGGACGGTGCCGACGGCTGGGGCGCGGACGTGCCGACCAGGTTCGCCCGCGGGTGGTCGCCGGGCGCGAACCTCGGCACGACCCGCTCCTGCTCCTGCGGCGGGGGCGGGAGCTGGCGGGCGGGCTTCGGCGCGCGGCGCGGTGCCTGCCCGGCGCTGAGGAAGATCGCCATGAACCAGCTGCCCGCGGCCGCGGCGGTGTAGGTGTGCCGGAGGACGTCTCCCGCCAGACCGGCGTCGGCCAGCGCCTGGTTCTGCTGGCCTTCGAGCCGGTCGGTGAGGGCGCTCGGCCGCGCACCGCCGAGGTCGGCGCCCGCCGGACCGAGGTCGACGCCCGCGAGCGGAACCGCGGGCGTGGCGATGGTGTCGCCGAGCTTCTGCGGTGCGGACGCCGAGCCGCCGGTGCCGAAGTCGCCCGCTTCGGCGTCCCGGTGCAGCGCGTCCTTCCACGGGTCCTTGTGGGCGTCCTTGGCGAGGCCTTCCTTGCCGGACACCTGGCCCTGCTGACCGTGCTGGGCCTGGCCGGGAGCCTGGCCGCCCTGCCCCTGGGCAGGCGCCTGCACCTGGCTCGCGGTCTGACCCGGCAGCGCGCCGCCCGCCTGGCCACCCGGCGCCGGTGCGGCACCGGGCAGGCCCGTCTTGGCCGCCGAGGACGCCGGAGCGCCCGGCTTCGCCTCGCCCGCCTTGGCCTCACCGGCCTTGGCCTCACCGGCCTTGACCTCGCCGGCCTTCGCCTCCGCGGCCTTGGCGGCCTGCTGCGCCTGCTGGCCCTGGGCGGTCTGACCGGGCTGCGCACCGGCCTGCTGACCG
>NZ_JAJCXE010000026.1:0-65422 GCF_021056325.1 Lentzea sp. CC55
CGTGCAACCAGGCACGTTCGCTGAAGTTCTTCTCCGGCAGGTCGGCCACGGCCTCGGTGAACTCAGCTGGTGGTAGTTCGCCGCACCCGTGTCTGGCCACGTCCTGGTACACCGTGTCGGAGAGGATGAAGGCGCAGTCCCCAGGCGGGGTGCTCGTGCAGGGCGGTCCGGAGCGGAGTGGAGTCGAGCATCCGGTGCACCGCGATCGTCGACCGCCCGACCCAGCCGTTCGCGCCGGGTGCCACGAACCCCCGTCGAGCGCGATGCGGACACGCAACCTGGCGTGGTCGCTGAGGCCGTTGTCGATCGCGTGAGCGGCGCGCTTGAACCCCACAAGGAGCCGTGGCACCACCAGGCTCTCGTCGATTCCCGCGGGCAGCACCGCGTACTGGCCGGCTCGGTCCTTTCGGTGTTCACGTCGACCTCGCCGATGTCCGCGTGTGCGCGTGCTCGCCGCCTGAGTTCGACGAACCGCTCCTGTGCGCGTGAGGCTTCAAGGTTGTGGAACCGGCTGTACCGCTCGACATCAGCGGCGATGCACAGCTGGACACCGGCGCCGCCGGTCGCCGGGGCGTTTCCCGGTTCGGCCGTGGCCGCTTCCGGATCGGCCGGCAGTCTGAGCCGGAAGGTCCACGGTTCGGCGGTCCGTGCGTGGTCGAGGCGCCATCGGCCTGGGAACCGCGGTCGGTGGAACGATCCGTCCACCTGCACGGTCAGCCCCACATCGTGTTCTTGTCGCACAGCGGGTAGGAAGGCGTGCAGCACCAGCGGCTCACCGGGGAGCGCGCCGTTGTCGAAGACTCCCAAATACCAGCTGAAGACGGACTCGTCGATCCCGGAGACTCGCGTGGTGACCGAGTTCGGTCCAGCCAGACCGGCCACGGACGTGGCGGGTGTCATCCGGCAACGGACGAAGGCCACCACGTGCCGCCAGTCGTCGGGTGCCGGCCCGAACGTGATCGTCAGGCGAAGTGCTGTGCCGTGGTCGCCGAACGAGTTGCCGGCAGTGACCGAGCAGTCCACAAAGGAGATCGGAACGCCGCTCGCGATCAGGTGCTGCCTGGTCATCGGACCGCCGGCAGGTCGGGCCAGGTGCGCTGATCGCCGACCAGGTAGGCGGAACGGGGTGCGATCAGCGCGCTGCCGGCACGTCCGTGTGCGATGTCCGACGAAGTCACGGCGATCACGGTGTCCACGGTGGGATCGTCGGCCAGGTCCACCAGGCGGCGCTTGAACTCCACCGCGTCACGTCCGGCGCACAGCAGGTCGTGGAACTCGAACCGCCGGAGCTGTTCGTACGGTTTGCCCGGAGCGGATTCCGGCCCTTCGACTCGGTGCGCAATGGTGCGAACCGCAGGGAGCGCACGTTCTCCCCGAGCTCCGGGAACCGACTTCGTCGAGTTCCTCGACCAGTTCCCTGTGCAGGCACTCCGTGGAGTCCTCGCGGTAGGCCCCGCTGTCGAACCACCGGCGGAACTCGGCGATCGATCGTGCGGGCAGCACTCCTCTCAGATCCGCCCGCATCCCCGCCGCTCGCTCGACCCAGCGGTCCGCTCTGAACTGCAGCCGGTCCAACAGGTCCGCCGCCGGGGCGAAGTACTTGAAGACACCTCCGGGGGGTGTGTGCGCCCGGCCTGGACCCGGAACCGAACAACACGTGCCGGTCGTCGTCCCGGATCCGCACCAGGGCCGCGTACGAGACGCGGACCGAGCGTTCGGGTCCCCACCGCGTCATCGTCCACCCCTTTCTCCTCGGGTTGTCGCACTCCTGGAGGTTTTCGTTTCGCAGGAACCCTGACGGACCGTCCGTCAGTAACTGCGGGACCGGGGACACGAGGAGTTCGAGATGACCAAGCGAAGACTGACCACCGCGCAGCGGCGACGACTGTTCGAACTGCTGCGACACGAACTGGCCGAAGCGGTGCGCAGATCAGCCGGTGCGGACAGCGCTGTCGTCGTCGACGACCAGGAGGACCGCGCCGATCACGCGACGGAGCCCTGCCTCGTCGAGGAGCTCCGCGTCGAGCCACTCGGCCAGGTGGCCGCCGAGGGCGTCGCCGCCGCAGAACAGCGTCCGGACGACGTCGTGCACCACGATCTCAGGCACCTCGCCCCGTCCGATGCGGGAAACGATCTGGTGCATGGCGAGCCTCGCGGCGGCCGTGAGCCGGGAGTCGGTGGTCTCGTGCTCGTCGACCAAGACAAGCGCCGGAAGCGGGCCGGGACTCGTCGCGGTTGGCGACTCCTTGCAGCCCAACGGTCTTTCGACGTGGTCGGCGTACCACGCCGGTCGGGTCCGCATGGCCGCCAGCACCACCTCGACCTCTTCGGCGACGAGCTCGGGGCTGCTGCGCTGCCAGTCGCAGCGGACCTCCGCGCGGAGGTCCGTCCAGCTGTCGAGCGGCCACAGACCGGTTCCGGCGGTCGCGGGCACACCCACCCACTCGAGCACGTGCACCGCGAGTCTTCCGAGCCATTCGTCACCGCCGAGTTCCCGTGCGAGCCATTGGGGGAGACGCGGGCGCTGCAGAGCGCCGAGGTCGCCACGGCGGCGCCGATGCGCGTCGACGGTCGCGGACCTGGCCATCGACGCGATCCAGGCTTCCAGGCCGGCGATCGGGCGATCGGCGCGCCGGACGATCTCCTGCACCACTGCCGCAACATCGTCGTGGAAGCGGTCGGCGCATTCCGGCATCAGGTTCGCGAACGCTTTGGCACAGCGTTGATGTCCACGCTTGCGCTCAGCCGGACGGGTGATTTTGGTGAACACGATCGGCCACGTGATCGAGTACAGCTCGCGCAGCATGCTGCGGCGGCTCAGAACGTCCGCTGTTGCGAAAGCGCTGGCCAGCAGTCCCCGACGAGCGAGGGTGATGAGGGTGGAGGTGTCCTGCGACGGCACCGGGATCTCCTTGACACCTGTGGTCTGTTCGGGTGGATGGCAAATGCTCTCCTGGCCGGGAACGCCGTCGTGGTCAGAAGATGGCCAACTTCTGCCCAGTCCACCGTCGAACCGAGGTGATGCGCCGTGAGCGGGCCGGAGCAGCGGCTGCGAGAGGAACTGGGCGCTCTGTGCAGGGGGTGGGGTCTTCACCGGAAGAAGTTGCACGTCCTGATCGGCCGCGCCGTCGCCGAGTGGGCCAACGTGTCCGGCAACGCGTCGGACTACGACGTGCGGATGCAGATCACCCGTGCGATCGACAGGCTGATCCCGCAGGGGCTGCTCAGCGACCAGCTGCGCGCGGTGCGCGTGGCCCTGGCGATCGAACCCGGCGTTCAGTTCCGCAGTCTGAAGGAGCGCACCGAGACGTTGGCGAGCGAGTACAACGTCTCGGACCGCACCATGCGACGGTGGATCAACGACGCACTGGACCACCTGTCCCATCTCGCCGTCACATCGGCGGGGGCGGAGGACCACGACCACGGCTGGGCGGTCGAGCGCTTGAAGACGTTGGTACGTCTCGACGACGACATGCCGCTGGTCATCGAGCAGCGCACCGTTGTGGCGACCGTTGACGGCCTGGAACGGGTCAGCGCGCGATTCAGCCTGCCGTGCGAACCGGGCACCCCCACCCAGGCTCGTGACGTCGTCGCGGAGGTCATGCACGGTGCTCGCATCAAGTGCGAGCACCGTGACGGCCTGGGCCACTTCCGCTACGACCTGGCTCTGCCCAATCCGCTGGCGCGCGGACAGGAGCTCACTTACACCATGGCTTTCCGAGTCGTGGACGGACTGCCGATCCGCAACTACTACGCGGTCGTGCCCGTGGTCACCTGCTCATCACTCGTCATCACCGTCCGATTCGGCCTGTCGCGGCTGCCCACCGCGGTCTGGAAGATCGACGAGGTGCACCATCGCGTGCTTTCCGACCCGCTCAAGCCCGGTGACGGCACCTTGCCCCTCAACGGCGCCGGCGAGGTCACGGTGCCGTTCGCCGCGCTGAAACCCAGCTTCGGTTATGGGGTCGCCTGGCATCTGTGACCGCCCAGATCTCGTCAGTCCCGGATGAGTTGGGTGCCGTCCTGGTGTTCGGCGAACCTCTTGAGCTCCCAGAGGAGCGAGCGGCGCCGAGGTGTCAGGTCGTGGTCACGAAGGGCGTCGTCCATCCAGCGGGCGGTGGGGCCACTCCGTACAGGTCTCTGGGCGTCGAGGGGCCGGGCGCCCATCGCTTGAGCGCGTTGCCCGCTGCCGCGAGCACGAGAGCCTCGTCCTCGGACGTCAGCAGCGGCACCCAGTCGCCCAGGTGTGCGAGGCCGACGAGGTCGGCGCCGCTGACCGCGTTGTGCTCCGCCTGCGTGACCTGCCCGACCCCGTAAACGTCCGCGGCACCGAGCAGCACCGCGACCGCGAGAAGCTTCCGCACTGGGCGGACCTCGGCTAATGAGGCTTGTTCACCTTGCGGCACAACAGGGTTCGCCCGACGTGACCCGCGTTCGTGAAGAGTCGCGGACCGCAGGGGAACCGGTCCTGGTTCCGGTTCCCCCGGGTGGTCCTCAGCGGCACCAGGACTGCACGGTCTCCTCGAAGTCCGGGAACTCCGCCCGCGCCTTGGCGAGCACCTCGACGGGCGTTCGCGGCTCGACCCCGGAGTGCTCCTCCGCGATCGCGCGGAGCTCCGGGTGGGGCACGCCGCTGTCCGTCCCGAACTCGACTGCCTCCTGCGGCCCGACCCCGCCCGCGAGCAACCACAGGAACTCGCCCAGGTTCGCCGCGACGGGCCCGACCTCGCCCTCGGAACCGAAGAACACCACGGGCTGCTCGGTCAACGGCCCCTCGCGCACCAGCCACAGCACGGCCATGCCGCCGGTGCCGTCCTCGCCGAAGAGCCGGAACCGGTCTCCGTCGAGCTCCTGGTTGCCGGTCCACGCCCGGATCCAGTCGGTCGTGTCCTCGGCCGACTCGAACTCGTCGTACGGCTCGTAGTCGATGTTGGTCGGCGCCGGCCCGTCGCCCTCCTCGTCGTGGTCCCAGGGGAACTCGACGCCGCTCAGGGCGGTCAGCGCGGCGGGGAAGGCGCGGTCGTCAGTGATCTCCACGCGCGCACGCTACTTCACGGGTCGCGCGTGGGCGGAACCTCAGTCCGGGAGAGGGGGAATGGGGAGATCAGGATTGTCGATCGGCACATTCAGCGCGTTCAGGTGAAAATCCATTCGGGACCGATGTGGAATGTCTTGCCAGGTCACGTGTTCCGCGAGGAACGGCTGCTCTGATGGTGCGGACATCCGTCGCACGCGGGTGACGGCGGTCCGACCGGTCTGCGGGGCCCCTAACGTCGGCCGCCTGTTCCCGAACCGCATCCGCCCCAGAAGGGATACTGCCCGTGCGAAGACGCTTGCCGGCGATGGCGCTGGCGACGGTGCTCGCCGGGAGCGCGCTCACCGCCGCCCTCCCCGTGGCCGCCCAGCCATCCGTTTCGACGCTCATCAAGTCCGTCCAGGGCGTGGCCGACCCCGCCGCCCACGGGGACGTCGCCACCTGGGTCGTGTCGTACTCCAGCGGTGCCAACGGTGCCGCGACCATCACCGACACCATCGGCGCCGGCCAGACGCTCGTGTCCGGCTCGCTGCGGGTGCCGCCGGGCTGGACCGGCACCGAGGGCAACCCCGTCAACGCCACGAACCCGAACGTGCGCAACGGCGGCACCGCCCTCTCGAGCCTGCTCACCCCGCCCGTGCAGGCCAGCGCGAGCAGCACCGGCGGTGACGGCTTCACCCCGATCCTGCACCGGACGCCGGACGGGCGCCTGCAGGCGTGGAACGTCTACCACCACGTGGCCGAGGCCGGTCCCAAGCTCGTCTGCACCGACCTCACCACCAGCGCGCTCTGCGCCGGCGGTCCGTGGCCGAAACCGCTGAACACGACGCCGGGCCCGTTCGGCGCGGGCAACACCGGGGACATCGCGAGCCCCCTCGAACCCCAGTACGTCCGCGACCCGGCCAACGCCGCCAGGGTCTACTACTCCGCCACCACCGCCTCCTCGATCGGCGTGGCCTGCCTCGACCTCGCCGCGCCCGGCAACTGCGGGTACTGGCCTCTGATGCCCCGCTCCGGGGCGACGTTCGAGATGGCCGGGCTCGTCGAAACCGGCGGGAACCTCTACGGCGTCGCGACTTCCGGGCACGTCGTGTGCTGGACGATCGCGACCCGGGGCGCGTGCGCGGGCCAGCCGTACGCGCCGGTCGTGCCGCCGACCAACCACGGCGGCTACTACCTCGGCGCGCTGGCGGTGGCCGGGGGCAAGCTGTTCGCGTCGTCCTCGCAGCAGGGCGCCAGGGCACCCGTGCTCGGGTGCTTCGACCCCGCCACCGCGGCCGCGTGCGCGGGCTGGCCCGCCCCGAAACCGCTGGGGCCGGTCGGGAACTTCAGCTACAACGCCTACACCGCCTACAGCACAACGGGTGCGGAGGTCGGCGCGTGTTCGAGCACGACCGGCGGCCTGAACGTCACCACCTGCTACGCGATCGACGGGTCGCCGCTGCCCGCACCGTCGGCGCCCGCCGGGCTGGAGTCCAACGTCATCTCGTTCAACCCCGAGGTGATCCGCACCGGTGACCGCGTGCGCAGCTACATCGGCATCTGGGGCGGCCCGTACTCGGGTGCCGCGGTGTGCCACGACTGGAGCACCGGGGCCTCGTGCGCCGGTCTGCCGTCGCGCATCACCCACCCGACCGTGAACGGTGGCGACACGAGGGATTACGGCTACGCCTACGACGCGCCCACCGGGTGCCTGATCGGCCTCGGAGACGCCGGCGTGCTGTTCTCGATGGATCCTGACACGGGGGCGTCGCCGTGCGTACGCAGTGGCGCCTCCGTGTCGCTCAACCCGTCGCAGTTCTACTGCGACGGCAAACCGCACAACGTCACCTACGGCAAGGCGCGGCTCACCGGTGTGACACCGGCGAACGTCAACTTCGGCGCGTCGACCGTCAAGATCGTCGACCAGGGTGGAAACCCCGTCAGCACACCGGGTTTCGCGCCGGACGGCACCGTCGACCTGACCGGGGTCTCCGCCGCCTCGCTGACCGTGACGGCGTCGATCGTGCTGAACAACGCGTCCGACTTCGGCGGCGGCAACCAGCCGGCGCTGGACGTGGAGTTCACCGGTGACGCACCGCAGATCTGCTTCCGCACCACCATCTCCGCGGAGTGCTCGGTCACGTCCGTCGCCAACACCGCCGGCGGCACCGACGCGACCGGCGGGTTCACCTCCAACACCGTGACGCGGCAGGTCGCACCCGGTGCGTCGTGCCTGCCGAACGTGGTGGTGAACAAGGAGATCTGCGGCTCGCACACCCCCGCCCACTGCAAGGCGGGCGGTTCAGGACCGTGGGTGAAGCAAGCACCCGTGGGCGTGCTCGGACTGTTGCACGCCACCGCGTACTGGCGGATCACCGTGACCAACAACGGCCCGATCGCCATCACCGACGCCTACGTGCTCGACGACGTGGAACCGTCCTGCCACACCGGCCCGTTCTCGCTGCAACCGGGTGAGTCGAAGCAGGTGCACTGCTCGACCTACGCGTTGCTCTCGCTCTTCCCCCTGGTCAACGAGGCGAAGGCGAAGTACACGCCGGTGAACGGCACGAGGCTCTACACCACCTGGTCGTCCGCCAAGGCCTGTTCACTGCTCTGCGCGCTGAACTGACCTCCGCGGACTGGCCGCGGCCGGGCTGGAACCACCACCAGCCCGGCCGCCCCGGGCGGCCATCGCCACCAGCGCCACCACGACCGCGGGAACGGCGGCGGCACCGGTGAAGGCCAGCACCACCAGCACGACCACGAACGCGGCCGCCGCGGCGACGCGCACCCCGCCGTCCAGCAGCCGCCATGCCGCCGCCGTGCACCCGAGGTACACCACCAGGAACAACGCACTGGGAACGGTCACCAGTGACTCGAGCTCCAGCACCCCGCCGGCGAGCAGGCCGATCAGCACGCAGCCGGAGGCGAGGATCGCGAGGTTCAGCCACCGGGGCGGCGTGTCCGCGTCGTCGTGGGGCTTCGTCAGGGTGCGCGCCAGGTTCGCGGCACCGGAGACGTAGGCGTTGATCGTGCCCATCGTGAGGACGACCGCGCACACCGACGCCAGCACCACACCGGCCGGGCCGACGGCGAGCACCAGCAGCTTCGCGACGGGCGTGGAACTCCCGGCCCGCGGCCCCAGCGCCGCCACGGTCACCGCCGCCAGCGACAGGTAGAGCAGGCTGGTGACGACGAGCGTGATGGCGACGATCCTCGGCAGCTGCCGGCGCGGGTCCGCGAGCCTCGCCGTGAGCGGTGCGGCGGCTTCCCAGCCGACGAACGACAGCATCAGCGGGGCAGCGGCCGTCCCGATCGCGGCCCACCCGTGCGGTGCGAAGGGCGTCCAGTTCGCGGCCTCGGCGCCGGCCGCCCCGCCGACGATGCTGATCGCGACCACCACGAGGAGCAGCACCACGAGTCCGAACTGGACGGTCGACGACGTCCGCAGGCCGCGGGACGTGACCGCGAGGACCGCCACCAGGATCGCGGCGGCGAGGAGGCAGGCGGTGACGCGGCCGGCCCCGGCGAGCTCGGCGACGTAGCCGCCGCCGATCACGCAGACGATCGGGGCGCCCGCGACGATCCCGGCGAGGAAGCACCACGACGTCGCCGTCGAAGCCCGGCGGCCGAGCCCCAGCGCCACGTAGCCCCGGACCCCGTCCGCGGACGGCAGCCGGATGCCCAGCGCGGCGAAGACCCAGCCCAGCAGGCCGGAGAGCACCAGCAGCGCCGCCCAGGTCACGACGGACGCCGGACCGGCCAGGGCGGCGGTCAGCCCGGGCAGCATCAGCAGGCCGGGACCGAGCAGGGCGCCGACGTACATCGCCGAGCCGCGAGCCACGGACAGGGAAGAGGAGGACATGGGCGAATTCTGCGGCGCGGAGCAGGGCAGCCGCTGCGAAGTTGCAGCGTGTGGAACTGGTTATATGCAATTCAGTTGTGCAGAAACGCGGAACAGTCGAATATTCTGCACATGGAGAGGTTCGACGCCATCGACAGGGCGATCCTGCGGAGGCTCCAGACCGACGGCCGGGTGCCGAACAACGAGCTGGCCGAAGCCGTGCGCCTCTCGCCGTCCGCCTGCCTGCGCCGCGTCCGCGCACTGGAGAGTGCCGGGATCATCGCGGGCTACCGGGCCGAGCTCGACCGGGCGAAGGCGGGCCTCGGCCTCACCGTGTTCCTGGAGCTCAAGGTGACCGGCCACTCCGCGGAGACGGCGCGCGAGGTGGAGGAGGCGTTGCTGGCGATCCCTGCGGTGGTGGCGTGCCACCTCGTCACGGGCTCCGCCGACTTCTTCGTCGAGGGCGTGCTGCCCGACCTGCCGTCCTACGAGCCGTTGCTGCTCAAGCACGTGCTGGCGATCCCCGTCGTGGTCGACGTGCGCAGCTCGTTCGCGATCCGGACCATGCGCTCGCGCGGCCCGCTGCCGGTCGACCACCTGAGGTGAGCGGGCGTCACGGCCGCCTGATCACGGCCAGCGCGTGCTCGCGGGCCGGGGCGCTCAGCCGGGTGTTCAGCTCTTCGAACAGCGCCTCGGCCGTCACCCCGTTCCAGCCGGGCGGCAGCAGCGACAGGGGCAGGCCGGGATCGCTGTAGGGCAGGCGCCGCCACTGGGTCAGCATCGGCACGTACGTCTGGAACGCCTGCTCGGCGGTCGTGGTGCCGGCGTCGAGGATCGGGCGGTGGCGCCGGACGAAGTCCGCGTAGAGGTCCGCCAGCTCGTCGAGGTTCCACCACGCGCGCACCTTGGAGCGCAGGTCGCCGAACGCGAAGTGCTGACCGGTGAAGATGTCCACGTACTCGGCCAGGCCGCGCCGCGCCAGGGTCCGGCGGGTCTCGGTGGCGAGGTTGCCCGGCGCGACCCAGACGCCGGGGGCGGCGGTGCCGAAACCGAGCTGGGTCAGGCTGGTGCGCAGCTCGTGGCGCTTCTCGCGTTCGGACTCGGGCACGGAGAACACCACGACGAGCCAGCCGTCCTCGGTGGTGGCGCGGCGGCGTTCGAAGATCCGCGCGTCCCCCTCGGCGAGGGTCTCGAGCGTCGATTCGGCGAGGGCGTACCCGGCGGCGCCGTCGCGGCGGTCGGCGCGGACCACGCCGCGGCGCTTCAGCCGGGAGATCGACGAGCGCACGGCCTGGCCCTCGACGCCCAGGTCCGCCATGAGCTGCACGACCGAGGCCACCGAGAGCCAGTTGTCCTCACCGCGCGCGTACAGGCCGAAGATCGTGATGATGAGCGGGCCGAGCCGGTCGCGCCCGGCGGGAGCCGCGGCCTCCGCGGTCGTGTCCGCGACGTTCAGTGCCCTCTCCTCACCTTGATCAGCTGCCGGGAACAGTACCGCCCGGCTCGCCGAGGTCGGTCAGCCTCACGGTGTTGCGCAGCTCGCCGAGTCCGCTGACCCGCGTCAGCACCACGTCGCCGTCGCGCAGGAAGACCTGCGGCTCGCGGGCGTTGCCGACGCCGCTGGGCGTGCCGGTGAGGACCACGTCGCCGGCGCGCAGGGTCATGCCGTGGCTCAGCTCGGCGATGATCCGCGCGAACGAGAACGCCATCTGCCCGCTGGAGGCGTTCTGCAGCAGCACGCCGTTGACCTCGCACTGCACTTGCAGCCGCGTCAGGTCGTCGATCTCGTCGAGCGTCGTCACCCACGGGCCGAGCGGCATCGTGGCGTCGAGGCTCTTGCCCTTGAGCCATTGCCCGCCGTGTGCGCGCTGGAGATCGCGTTGCGACACGTCGTTCGCGACGAGGAAGCCGAACACGTGGTCCAGAGCCTCCTCCTCGGGGATCGACCTGCCGTCGCGGCCGATGACCATCGCGATCTCGGCCTCGTAGTCCCACATCCGCGACAGCCGCGGGTCGTAGGCGATGTCGTCGGACGGGCCGACGACCGTGTCCGGGCCCTTGGTGAAGAAGGCCGGCCGCTCCGGGAGGGACGCCGGGCCCTGCCCCTCGCGCTTGCCCTTCGACTCCTCGAAGTGGTCGAGGTAGTTCCAGCCGGTGCACAGGACGTCGCGGTTGAAGCGGTGCAACGGCGACTCCAGCCGCACCTGCGACAGCGGCACGGTCCCGTCGGGAACGGCCTCCGCACCGCGCACCACGTCGTCGGCCGTCGCGGTGAGCAGCGTGATCGAGTCGCCGTCCACGACACCGCCGCGCCGCACGCCGTCGACGGTCACCGAAGCCAGCTTCACCCGCGGACCTCCCTTGATATGGCGTTCACATTTCGTAGATCATGAATGCGCTATCGATTCAGTTCGGACGGATCAGGCGTTCGTCCGGGATCACCGCGACCCCGAGGATCTCGATCAGCGCCTCCGGCTGCCACAGCGCGGTGCAGCCGATGCCCGCCATGGCGGGGTAGACCGGTCCGGCGAGCTCGCGCCACACCTCCCCGATCTCTTTGCCGTGCGCCTGGTAATCGGGGATGTCGGTGAGGTAGATCGTGATGCTGACCAGGTCTTCCGGTTCGCCACCCGCCGCGCGCAGCGTCGTCAGGACGTTGCCGAACGCTTGGCGGAACTGCTCGACGATGCCGCCGGGAACGATCTTCATGTCGGCGTCCAGCGCCGTCTGGCCGCCGAGGTGGAGGGTGTTGCCGGCGAGCGTGCCGTGGGAGTAGCCGCTCGGCTTCGGAAGGCTGGCCGGGTTCACTGCTGCGGGCCTCATGAGTATTGACAGTATCTGACGGTCGTGAAGAATACGAGATATGGAGCCCGACCTGAGCAGGTACCAGCTCGAAGGCGACAACTCGATGTACCGGCTGCCGAGTGGCCTGGTGGCGCCGGTCGTGACGCGCGGGGGTGCCGAGAACCCGGACACCGCGGACTCCGGTGGCGCGGTCCGGATCTCGGGCGTGAGCATCCAGCACACCCCGGCGACGAAGCTGTGGTTCGGCAAGGTCACCAACGAACCCGGCTACCGCTCGGTGACCCACCACCACGGCGAGGCCGAGACCGGCGGCTACGTGCTGTCCGGGCGTGCGCGGATCTACTTCGGCGAGAGGTTCGAGGACTACGTGGACATGGAGGAGGGCGACTGGGTCTTCGTGCCGCCGTTCATGCCGCACATCGAATGCAACCTCTCGCGCAACAACCCGCTCACGTGGATGACGACGCGCACGCCCGAGAACATCGTCGTGAACCTCGACGACGTCCCGGACGAGGAGCTCCGCGACTGGCTGACCCGATGACCGCCGGGATGCTCGCGACATCCGAGATCTTCACGTCGGCGATCACGCTGGAGCAGGCCGAGCCGGAGCACTTCGACCTCGCCTTCACCGCCGTCACCCAGCCCTGCCCGTGGCCCAAGGCGTACGGCGGCGACCTGGTCGCCGCGGCGGTGGCCGCCGCGATGCGCTCGGTCTCCGACGGCAAGACCGTGCACTCGATGCACAGCTACTTCCTTCGCCCCGCCGACATCGGCGCCCCGGTGCGGTACGAGGTCGAGCTGCTGCGCGACGGCCGCGGCTACAGCACCCGGCAGGTCCGCGGCTACCAGAACGGCAAGCCGCTCTACACCTGCCTGGCGAACTTCGCCGCCGGCGAGGCGGGCGGCAGCTTCCGGGCCGCGTTCACCGGCGACGTGCCCGGTCCCGAGGACCTGCCCAGCTCGGCGGACTTCCTCGCCGCGCGCGGCGGCGGCACCATGACCAGCGAGTCGAAGGCGTACTGGTCGGGCGGCCGCAGCTTCGACATGCGGCACGTTCCCGGCCCGGTCTACCTCGCTGTCGAGGGCGAGAAGGTCCCGCGCCAGGCGGTGTGGGTGAAACCGTTCGACCCGCTGCGCCCCGTCGAGGGGCTGACCGTGGCGCAACGGGACCTGGCCGCGCTCGCCTACGTCTGCGACTACACGATCCTGGAGCCGGTCCTGCGCGTGCTCGACCTGCCGTGGGCACGGCCGGGCCTCGTCACCGCGAGCCTCGACCACGCCATGTGGTTCCACCGCGAGAGCCCGGTCGGCGACTGGCTGCTCTACGTGCAGGAGGCCGTCGCCGCCGACTCGGGCCGCGGCCTGGGGTACGGCCGCTTCTTCACCCGCGATGGTCTGCACATCGCGACCGTTGCCCAGGAGGGCATGATCCGCGCTTCCTGACCCGCCGCCCGCGGAAGGACTCACCGATGGACACCTTCGCCCGCGACCACCTCCCTCCCACGGCGCTGTGGCCGACGATCGAGTTCACGACGCCGGAGCTGCACTACCCGGACCGGCTCAACGCCGCCACCGAGCTGGTCGACGTGCCCGTGGCGCGGTTCGGCCCCGACCGGGCGGCGCTGCGCACGCCGGCGGGGGAGGTGTGGTCCTACGGCGAGCTGCTGACCCGCGCCAACCAGGTGGCCCGGGTGCTGGTCGAGGACTTCGGCCTCGATGCGGGACAACGGGTTCTGCTGCGATCGCCCAACAACCCCTGGACCGTGGCGGCGTGGCTCGGCGTGCTGAAGGCGGGTGGTGTCGTGGTGACGACCATGGCCGCGCTGCGGACGCGGGAGCTCGAGCCGATCGTCGAGCGCACCCGTCCGTTCCTCGCGCTGGTGGACGGGCGGTTCGCGGAGGACGTCCGCGCCCTGCCCCCGCTGACCGTCGTGGACTACGACGACCTCCGGGCGCGTGCCGCGAGCAGGCCGGGGGAGTTCACCGCCGTGGACACCGCGGCCGACGACGTGGCGCTGCTCGCGCCCACGTCCGGCAGCACCGGCTCACCCAAGATCACCGCGCACTTCCACCGCGACGTCCTGTCCATCGACAACACCTTCGGCCGGCACGTGCTGCGGCTGGTGCCGGACGACCTGGTGGCGTGCACGGCGCCGTTCGCCTTCACGTTCGGCCTCGGCATGCTCGTCGTGTTCCCGTTGAGAGCGGGCGCCTGCGCCCTGCTGACCGAGGCGGCCACGCCCGCCCGGGTGGCCGATCTCGTGGCGGAGCAGGGAGTCACGGTGCTCGCGACGGCACCGACCGCGTACAAGGCGATCCTGCGCGACGGTGCCGAGGAGAAGCTGCGCGGTCTGCGGGTCGCGGTGTCGGCGGGCGAGCACATCCCGCGGGACACCTGGCAGCGGCTGCACGACCGGCTCGGGCTCCGCGTGGTCGACGGCATCGGTGCCACCGAACTCCTGCACATCTTCATCTCCGCCGCCGGCGACGACATCCGGCCCGGGGCGACGGGCCGGCCCGTGCCGGGCTACCGCGCCACCGTCCTCGGTCCCGGCGGCGAGGAGCTCGGACCCGGCGAGACCGGGCGGCTGGGCGTCATCGGGCCGGTCGGCTGCCGCTACCTCGACGACGCGCGGCAGGAGGACTACGTGGTCAACGGCTGGAACGTCACCGGCGACGTCTTCCACCGCGACGGGGACGGCTACTTCCACTACCACGCCCGCAGCGACCACATGATCGTGTCATCCGGGTACAACATCGGCGGGCCGGAGGTCGAGGAGGCCATCGACACGCACCCCGACGTGCTGGAGTCGGCCGTGGTCGCCAAGCCCGACGACGAACGCGGCTCGGTCGTGTGCGCCTTCGTCGTGCTGCGCGAGGGCGTCGAGGGCGACGCCGCCAAGGCCAGGGAGATCCAAGACCACGTGAAGCGGACCATCGCGCCGTACAAGTACCCGCGCGACGTCCGGTTCCGGACCTCGTTGCCGCGCAACGCGAGCGGCAAGCTGCAGCGCTTCGCGCTCCGCAGGATCGTCGAGGAGGAGGTGCCGCGATGAGGATCGCCGTCGTCGGCGGTGGCCCCGGTGGCCTCTACTTCGCCGCGCTGGTGAAGCAGCTCGACCCGTCGCATGACGTGACCATCTGGGAGCGCGACGCCGCGGACGTGACGTTCGGGTTCGGCGTGGTGTTCTCCGACGAGACGCTGGGCGGCATCGAGAACGCCGACCCGGAGTTCGCGGACGCGATGGCGCGGAGGTTCGCGCGGTGGACGGACATCGACATCCACCACCGCGGGGAGACGCACACCGTCGGCGGGCAGGGTTTCGCCGCGATGAGCCGCAAGGAACTGCTGCGCCTGCTCCAACAGCGGTGCCGCGACCTCGGTGTGGTCGTGCACTTCTCCACGCCCGCGCCCGCCGTCGAGCTCCTGCGCTCCGAGTACGACCTCGTCGTCGGTGCGGACGGCGCCAACTCGTTGGTGCGTCAGGCGTTCGCGGACGTGTTCGGCTCCACTGTGGACCGTCGGCGCAACAGGTACATGTGGCTCGGCACGGACCTGGTCTTCGAGGCGTTCCAGTTCTTCATCAAGGACACGCGGTGGGGGACCATGCAGGTCCACGGCTACCCGTACTCGGAGACCGGGTCGACGTTCATCGTCGAGATGCACGAGGACGTCTGGCGCCGCGCCGGGTTCGACACCGGCGAGGAGTTCCCGCCCGGTGCCTCGGACGACCGCGCCGTCGAACGGGTCCGCGAGCTGTTCGCGGAAGAACTGGCCGGGCACCGGGTGTTCGCGAACAACTCGAAGTGGCTCAGCTTCTCCACCGTGCGCAACGAACGCTGGCACGACGGCAACCTCGTCCTGGTCGGCGACGCCGCGCACACCGCGCACTTCTCGATCGGCTCCGGCACCAAGCTCGCGATGGAGGACTCGCTCGCCCTCGCCGCGTGCCTGCACGAGCACCCCGGCGTCGAGGCCGCGCTGGCCGCCTACGAGGCCGAGCGGCGTCCCGTCGTGGAGTCGACGCAACGCGCCGCCCAGGCGTCGCTGGAATGGTTCGAGAACATCGGCATGTACGCGGACCAGGAGCCGACCCGCTTCTGCTTCAACCTGCTCACACGCTCGCGCCGCATCACCTACGACAACCTCCGCACGCGCGACGCTGAGTTCGCCGACCGCGTCGACGCCGCGTTCGCCGCCTCGCAGGGCTCGGAGACCGTCGTGCCCGCGATGTTCCAGCCGTTCCGCCTGGGAGAGTTGGAGCTCAAGAACCGCGTGATCGTGTCACCGATGGACATGTACTCCGCCGTGGACGGCGTGCCGGGCGACTTCCACCTGGTCCATCTCGGGTCGAAGGCGATGGGCGGCGCCGGCCTGGTGATGACCGAGATGGTCTGCGTATCCGAAGAAGGCCGCATCACGCCCGGCTGCACCGGCCTGTGGACCGACGAGCAACGCGACTCGTGGGAACGCATCGTGTCGTTCGTCCACGAGAGGAGTACCGCCCGCATCGGCCTGCAGCTCGGCCACTCCGGCCGCAAGGGTTCGACGCGCCTGATGTGGGAGGGCATGGACGAGCCGCTGCCCGACGGCGGCTGGAACGTGGTCGGCCCGTCGGCCCTGCCCTACGGCCCGGGATCGGCTGTCCCGTCCGAGGCCACCCGCGAAGACCTGGACCGGATCACCGCCGAGTTCGTCGCCGCCACCCGCCGCGGCGCCTCGGCGGGCTTCGACCTGCTCGAACTGCACTGCGCACACGGCTACCTGCTGTCGTCGTTCCTCTCGCCGATCGCGAACCGGCGCACCGACCCCTACGGCGGCTCCCTCGCGAACCGCCTGCGCTTCCCGCTGGAGGTGTTCGACGCCGTCCGCTCGGCGTGGCCGGCCGAGCGCCCGATGATCGTGCGCATCTCCGCGACCGACTGGGCAGAAGGAGGCAACACCGAACACGACGCCGTGGAGATCGCCAAAGCCTTCATCGCCCACGGCGCCGACGCGATCGACGTCTCGTCCGGCCAGGTCACCGCCGACGAACGCCCGGCCTACGGCCGCTCGTACCAAACCCCGTTCGCCGACCGGATCCGCCACGAGGTGGCCGCCGCCACCGGCACGGCCGTGATCGCCGTCGGCGCCATCGCCTCCTACGACGACGTCAACTCGATCCTGCTGGCGGGCCGCGCCGACCTGTGCGCTCTCGGCCGCACCCACCTCTACGACCCGCACTGGACCCTGCACGCCGCCGCCGACCAGGACCACCGCGGCCCCGGCGCGGACTGGCCGGTCCAGTACCGGGCGGGCAGCCGCAAACCGCCGGCCTCGCGCACCGACGCGGTCCGGCCCCGGCTGTCGCTGTTGCGGGCGGACCCGCCGGATCGGGTTGTGCACCTGCGGTGGAGGCCGCGCCGCGAGCCGGCGGCCCTCGGGTAGGAGGGTTGGGGGAGGGCGGCAGAGGGGGCTGCTCGGGTGGGAGTTTGAGTGACTGCTCGGGTGACCGCTTGGGTGGTGCGTGGCTGGCGTCGCGGGCAGCGTGTGCGGACGCGGTGGTTCGTGGCGTAGTACGGCAGGCGGCTACTGCATGCGGAGACGCCATGGCGAAGGGCTGGGCGGGCTTCGTCGCTTGTCGGAATGTCAACATTCGGGCAAGCACTAGTTATAGGAATGTCAACATTCCTAAAACCGGCTCGCTCACGCTCGCACCACCGCATGACAAGAGCTGAGGCGCTCAGCGTCAACAACTCCACCCTCCCGCGCCCCAACAGCCACGCACCTGCCGAGCAACACATCTCAGACGTTCATGTAATCTGGATGATGTCATCATCTGAAATGGGCATCCGAGAGGAGCGGCCATGGTCCGGCTGACCAGAGCGCAGCAGCAGGCGCGCACGCGTGCCGCTGTGCTGGCCGCGGCGAGGGAGGAGTTCGCCGAGCGTGGATTCGTGCAGGCGAAGGTCGACCGGATCGCCGAGCGGGCTGAACTCACGCGCGGGGCGGTGTACTCCAACTTCCCGAGCAAGCGCGCGCTGTACCTGGCGGTGCTGATCGACCTGATCGAGAGGTCGGCGGAGGGGGAGCCGCGGGCGGCGGTTTCGCCGTCGTCGCGGCTGGACGCTCTGGGCGTGTTCGCCAGGGTGTGGCTGGAGCGGTTGCCGCTCACCACCGGCACGTTGTCCGGCGGGCGGCTGCAGTTGCGGTCGTTGGACGGTGTCCTCGACGACGAGCACGGGCCCGCCGTGCTCGCGCAGGTGGCGCGGCTGGAGGCGTTGTTGCTGGCCATCGCGCTGGAACGGGGTGCGCCGTACCGGCATGTGCGGCTGGCCGAGTTGGCGCTGACGCTGCTCGACGGCGCCGGCCACCGGGCGGAGACGGCGCCTGGCTTCGGTGACCCGTTCGACGTGGCGCTCGCGTGCCGGCACCTGGCGACCATCGACCTCACGGACACGTGGTCGCCGCCGCACCTGCCGTACGTCGCTCCGGCGCGCACGTGCAACGACGAGTGGACCGCGCCCGCCGGGCTCGTCGACCAGATCAGCGGTGCCGAGGTCGGCCTCGACGACGGGCTCGTCGTCGTGCTCGGTGCGAACCGGCTCGGTGCCGCCGAAGAGGCCGTCAGGTCCGGCAAGCGGGTCACGCTCGTAGTCGTGACGAGCGATCCGGAGGAGACCGGCCGCCTCGTGCGGCTCAAGGTGACCGACGCCGTGAGCTGCCTGCGGAGGGTGTTCGCCGCTGAGGCCTTCGCCCAAGTCCGCCTGGTGCTCGACGACGGTGCGGTGGTCGCGGCGGCACTCGGGATCGCCGACGCCGGTGACGACACCGAGGCCGCGGTCGAGGTCCGGAACGGTGCCGTCACCGCTCGGGCGCTGGGCCGGGGGGCGGGGCACGCGGTGGGTGTGCGCAGACGGGAGGCCATGCCGTGAGCCACGACCTGCTGGTGTTGCACGCCTTGCGCTGCGTGGGTGCGGCCGGGCCGGCGCGTGTCGCGTCGTTCACGGGGCTGTCCGAGTCCGAGGTGGAGTCCGAGCTGATCGACCTGGCCGTCGCCGGTCTCGTCACGCACCACCGGGAGTTCGGTGGCTGGGCGCTCACCGGGGCCGGGAAGGCGGCCGACCTCGAACGGACCACCGCCGAGCTGGTCGCCGCCGGCACGCGCCGGGAGCTCGCGGAGGCGTTCGACGACTTCCTCGTGCTCAACCCGGAGCTGCTCGACCTGTGCACGGCGTGGCAGATCCGGTCCACCGACGGCACCGTCAACGACCACGGCGACGCCACCTACGACGCCCGCGTCCTCGGGCTCTTCGAGGACTTCCACGGCCGCGCGGTGAAGGTCATCGCGGCGCTGTCCACCGCCCTGCCCCGGTTCGGGCGCTACGAGGACAGGCTCGCGCGGGCCCTCGGGCGGGCGCGGGCCGGGGAGCTCGGGTACGTGGCCGACGAGATCGGGTCGTTCCACGCCGTGTGGGCGGAGCTGCACGAGGACCTGCTGGCCACGCTCGGGATCCAGCGGTGGTGAGCCACGACGCGCCGCGGTGGGTGCGGCGGCTGTCCGCCGACCTCGGCGAACCGCCCGAGGTGATCGGCGGAAAAGCGCACGGGCTCGTCGTGCTGCACCGGCTCGGGCTGCCGGTGCCCGCCGGGTTCGTCGTCACCACGGCGGCGTGCCGGGCGTTCCTGCGCGACGGCCGGCTGCCAGACGGGCTCCGCGACGAACTCGCTGCCGCGACGCTGCCGCCGGTGGTGTCGGTGCGGTCCGGGGCCGCGGTGTCGATGCCCGGCATGATGGACACGGTCCTCAACCTGCGGCCGGCTCCCGACGCACTCGAGGACGCGCTGAAAGCGGTGTTCTCCTCGTGGAACACACCCAGGGCACGCACTTACCGCACCCTGAACGGCATCCCGCACGACCTCGGCACCGCCGTGGTGGTGCAGCAGATGGTGTTCGGCGACCGGGACGACCGCAGCGGCTCCGGTGTCGCGTTCAGCCGGGACCCGAACACCGGCGAGAACGTGCCGTCCGGTGAAGTCCTCTTCGGACAGCAGGGTGACGCCGTCGTCTCCGGCCGGTCGCTGACGCTGCCGCTGGAGGCGCTGGCGGAACGAGAACCGGTGGTGTGGCGGGGTTTGCGTGCCGCGTTCGGCAGGATCGAGGAGCACTACCGCGACGCCTGCTACGTCGAGTTCACCTTCGAGTCCGGTGTGCTGTGGCTGTTGCAGGTGCGGCGGGGCGGGTTCGGCGGGGCGGCCGCCGTGCGCGTCGCCGCCGACCTCGCCGACGAAGGCGCGATCGACCGGGGAGAAGCACTGCTGCGGGTGTCGGCGCAGCACCTCGCGCACGTCCGCACACCCCGGATCGCGCCCGGTGCGGAGGTCCTCGCCCGCGGCCTGGGCGTGTGCCCCGGCGTGGCGTCCGGGCGGGTGGCGCTCACGGCCGACGCGGCCGTGCGGATGGCCGCGGACGGGCCGGTGGTGCTGGTGCGGCCCGAGACGTCACCGGAGGACATCCGCGGGCTGGCGGCGGCGACCGGCATCGTCACGGCGCAGGGCGGGCCCGCCAGCCACGCCGCCGTGGTCGCGCGGTCGATGGGCAAACCCGCTGTCGTGGGTGTCACCGACCTCGTCGTCGGTGCTGACTCGCTCTCGCTGCGCGGGCACGAGGTCGGCGCCGGCGCGGTCATCGGCCTCGACGGGACGGGCGGTGAGGTCGTTCTCGGCACGCCGCGCGTGGTCACGGCTGCGGCGGACGCGCACCTGGGCCGCCTGCTGGAGTGGGCGGACCAGGTGTCCGGTGACCGCTCGGAGCGCGACGAGGCCGCGCGGCTCGAAGCGGCACACGCGGTGCTCCGCCGGCGATGACAGCTAGACCTTGGACCGCAACGCCTCGACGTCCTCGCGCAGCCTGCGGACCTCGGCGAGGATCTCCATCGTCGCGGCCATCTCCTCGCGGTCGTGCTCGGCGTGCTCCTCGGCCATCTGCGTCTGCATGGCGCTGACGGCGACCGCGATGAACAGGTTGAGCACGGTGAACGTCGTGACGGCGAGGTAGCCGACGAAGAAGATCCACGCGAACGGCTTCTCGGCCATGACGAGCCGGGCGACCTCCGACCACGCCTCGCCCGTCATGACCTGGAAGAGCGTGAACAGCGAGTCGCCCAGGTCGCCGAAGTACCCCGGCGCGACACCGCTGAACAGCTTGGTGGCGATCACCGAGGACACGTAGAGCACCAGCGCCAGCAGCGCGGTGATGGACGCCATGCCCGGCAAGGCGGTCAGCAGCGCGGACACCACCCGGCGCATGCTCGGCACGACGGACACCAGCCGCAGGACCCGCAGCACCCGCAGGGCGCGCAGCACCGAGAACATCCCCGACGCCGGGAGCAGCGTGACGCCCACGACGATCGTGTCGAACCAGTTCCACGGGTCGCGGAAGAAGTCCCTGCCGTAGGCGCCGAACCGCAGTGCCAGCTCGACGACGAACACGGTGAGCGCCAAACGGTCGACGAGGTGCAGCAAGTCCCCGTACGACGCCATCAGCTCCGGCGAGGTCTCGGCGCCGAGCGTCACCGCGTTGACCAGGATCACCGCCGTGATCACCTTGGTGAACCAGGGGGCGTCCACCAGGACGCGCAGCCGACCACTCGGGATCAACGGGAACTCCTGGCGCGGCGAGAAGGCGGAGCGGACGAAGATCAACCTATCGAGTGACCTCCGCCGCCGGTCGCTTCGCCCGTTCGGACGCTGCCCGCGCCGGTGGCCTCCGCACGCGGGCCCCGGTCGGCGCGCTACGCGTTCGGGATTCGCCCGAGCAGGTGCCGCAGTGCCGGTTCCAGCTCGGGGTACCGGAACCGGTGCCCGAGCTTCGCGAGCGCCGCGGGCCGGACGAGCTGGCTCGCCTCGGCCAGTTCCCCGGCGCCCTGCTCGCCCAGCAGCACGCGCGGCCCGAACGCCGGCACCGGCAGCAGTGCGGGACGCCGCAGCACCTTCGCCAGGGTGGCGGTGTAGGTGCTGTTGCGCACCGCGCCGGGGGCGACGGCGTTGACGGGACCCGAGACCGCCGTGTCGTAGAGCGCGCGGTGGTAGACGTCGACCAGGTCGTCGATGCCGATCCACGACTGCCACATGCGGCCGTCGCCGAGCCTGCCTCCCAGACCGGTGGAGAACAACGGGTAGAAGATCTTGAGCGTGCCGCCGGCGGGGGACTGCACCAGTCCTGTCCGGACGGTCACCACCCGCATGTCCGCGGTCGCGGCGGAGGTGGCCGCGCCCTCCCAGTCGGCGACCACGTCGGCCAGGAACCCCTCGCCGCGCTCGCTGTCCTCGGTGAGCTCCTCGTCGCCCCGGTCGGGCCCGTAGACGCCGATCGCCGAGGCGCTGACGAACACGCGGACCCCCGCGGCGGCGGCCAGCCCGGCGAGCGCCCTGGTCGGTCCCACCCTCGACTCCCGGACGGCACGCCGGTGCGACTCGGTGAAGCGCCCGGCGATCGAGGCGCCGGCCAGGTGCACCACCGCGTCCACACCGGACAGCAGGTCCGGGGCGGGCGCGTCGGGGTCCCACCGCCGCTCGTCCGGTCCGGCGGGATCGCGGCGGACGAGCCGGACCACCCGGTGCCCGGCCGTGGTGAGGAACGGGCCGAGCGCCTTGCCGACGAAGCCGCCGCCGCCGGTCAGGGCGATTGTCATCGGCGCGTCCCCGGCCTGCCGCGCGGCGGCCTGCGCGGCGAGATCGGCCGCGACCTGCCGGTGCCGGTAGGCGAACATCTGCCGCAGAAAGGCCGCGGGAACGGGCGTGTCGACCCGGTCGGTCATCCGCGTCCCGCCGCCCTCGGCCGCGAACTCGTGGGAGTGCTTCCAGCGCAACACCCAGCCCAGCGGCGCGGAGTCGAGCTCGTCGACGAACCTGTGCGGCGGCTCGTAGCCGCTGTGCCGCGCACCCCAGCGCAGCCCGAGCGGGAAGCTCAGCACGGCGCGCCCGTCGACGAGGGACTCCGCCTCCCGCACCACGCCGATCGGCTGCCACGGCGGGGAGAGCCGGTGGATCGCCCCCGGTCGTTCATGCCACGCGAACACCTCGTCGAGCGGAGCGTCGACGACGCTCGAGTAGATCAACGACATGGTTCCACGCTAGGTGAGCCGGTGCCCGGACGCTCGACGGGAGAAGAACCGCCCGCCATCATGCAGACCCCGTCGGGCGGCCATAGCGTTGTCCGCAGTGACCTGGAGACGCGAAAGGTGATCTCATGCGCCGCTTCACCGCCCCCGTGGCCGCCCTCGTGCTCGGGCTCTCCCTCGTTCCCGCACCGGTTTCGGCGCAGGCGCCGGGCGCCGAGGTGCGCCCCGTGCGCTCGGTCGACCTCGAGCGCTACCAGGGCCGCTGGGTGCAGGTGGCGGCGATCCCGCAGCCGTTCCAGGCGCAGTGCGCCCGCAACGACAACGCGGTCTACACCCTGCTGCCGGAAGGGCAGGTGCGGGTCGTCAACTCGTGCACGCGCGCGGACGGCGGGACGACGTCGCTGGAGGGCCGCGCACGTCAGGAGAGCCCCGATTCGACGTCGAGGCTGCAGGTGTCGTTCGTGCGGACCGCCGAGGGGTGGGACTTCGACCGGCCGGGGACCTACTGGGTCATCGGCCTCGACCGCGACTACCGCTGGGCCGTGGTGGGTGCTCCGGACCGCAGGTCGGGTTTCGTGCTCTCACGCACGGCAGTTCCGTCTCAGAAGGACATCGACGGTATGACGAAGGCGTTGCTGCGCAACGGTTACGAACTGTGCGCCTTCAAGATCACGGCACAGGACGGCGGTGCACCGGAGTCCGTTCCGCTGTGCCCGGCCGGGTAGCGCCGTGGGAAAGCCGAGGGTCTTGTGAACTCACCACCCCCGCCGACCGACGTGCGGGACGATCCGCCCGCCCGCGGTGCCTCGTCCCCGGCGTCCGGCCTGGGTCACCTGATGACCGCCGTCGCACGAGGTGACCGGACCGCGTTCGGCCGCGTGTACGACCTGCTCTCGGGCCCGTTCTACCGCCTGGTCCTCCTCGGCCTGCGCGCCGGGGACCGGGCCGGGCGCGAGGCGGTGGCCGAACAGGCCGCGCTGGACGCGTGGACCGGCGTCTGGCGCGACGCCCCGCAACTCCTCCGCCGGCGGGGCGGGGCGCTCACCTCCGCCGAGGCCGCGGCCTGGGTCCTGGCCAGGGCGACCGGCTCCTCAGCGGCCTGACGAGAATCGCGGTTGACCTTCCAGCGGCTGCAAAGTCCAGGATTCACCCCATGGACACCAGCACCGGCCTGCTCACCATCGGCCAGCTCGCCCGCCGCACGGGCGTCTCGGCGCGCACGCTGCGCTTCTGGTCGAACGAGGGGGCGATCGAGCCGGCGGGCCGCTCGGCGAGCGGCTACCGGCTCTACGACGCCGCCTGCGTGACGCGCGTCGAGCTCGTCCGCACCCTGCGCGAGCTCGGCCTCGGCCTCGACGACGTGCGCCGCGTGCTCGAACGCCGGGTCACGGTGGCCGAGGTCGCCGCGGCGCAGGTGGCGGCGATCGACGCGCAGATCCGTTCCCTCAAGGTGAGCCGTGCCGTGCTGTCCACTGTGTCCGAACGGGGATCCACCACGGAGGAGACAGCACTGATGAACCGGCTGGCACGGCTTTCCGCCGCCGAACGACTCCAGATCATCGACGACTTCAAGGCCGAGGTGTTCGGCCGCCTCGACCTCGAGCCACAGCTGCGCGAGCGCGTGAGGGACCTTGCCATCGACCTGCCTGACGACCCCACGCCCGACCAGGTGGACGCCTGGATCGAACTGGCGGAGCTCGTGCAGGACGAGGGCTTCCGGGCGAGGATGAGGACCTTCCTCGCCCTGACCACCCCGTCGCCGGGGCGGCAGGCGCCACCCGGTGCGAGCATCTGGTGGGCCCGGCAGGTGGTGAACAGGGTGGCCCAGGTCAGGGGAGAGGGTGTCGCCCCCGACGATCCCCGCGCGGCGGAACTGGTCTCGGCGCTGTTCGGCGACGCCGAGCCGGGTGCGGTGCTCACGTCCCTGGAAGCGGGGATCGACGCGGGCGCGGAACGGTACCGCTTGCTCGTCGGCCGCGTGAAGGGACAACGCAAAGCGCCGGACGCCACCGAAGAGCTGCTCTGGCTGGCCGCGGCTCTCAGGTCCGCGATCGCGCGGGGCTGAGGCTCACGACCCGCGCGTGGCCGACTCGATCAGGGCGACGGTGACGCGCGGGTCTTCGACCTCGACGACGAGGCGGGCATAGCGCTCGTCCGCCAGTTCGATCACCACGGCCTTGGCGGCGTCCCGCACGTCCCAGAAGATCCTCTCGCCCTCCCGGTGGAACGTGCCCGCGGTGATCACGCCCGGCAGGTGGGTGCCCGGCGCGCGGATGCCCTTGCTCTCCTTGACGATCCCGGGGTCGATCGTGGCGCCGCGCACGTTGCGCAACGGGATGGTGAGGCTGCTCTTCAAGGCCCAGAGCTTGTCCAGGCCTTCGATGGTGACCACCAGGTCGTTGTCCTGGACGGTGACGCGTGCCATTCGTGTTCCCCTGTTCTCACTTGCCCAGCCGGTCGGCCAGAGCCGCGGCGAGGTCTTCTGTGGACGGTCCGGTCGCCCTGGCGCGCAGGCGCACCCCGAGCAGCGCGGCGGTGAAGGCGCTCGCCAGCGGAGCGGGCAGCAGGCCGGCGAGGGCGCGGTCGAGCTCGCCGAACGCCCGGGCGACCACCTCGGCGACCTCCGGGTCGTGCGGGGCTCGTTCGACCGCCGAGACCAGCAGCAGGTCCAGCGGCGCCGCCGTGATCAGGCGTGCGGCCTGCTCCAGGCCGGCGGCACCGGCGAGCGCCTCGGCCAGCGGACGCACGTGGTCGTCCGCGTGGCGGCGCAGCGCCACCAGGTAGAGGCCCTTCTTGCTGCCGAACGTCTTGTAGAGGCTGTTGCGGTGCACGCCCAGGTGTGTCACCAGGTCGTCCACCGAGATCCCGTCGTAGGCGCGGGTGGCGAACAGCTCCACCGCCGCGCGCACCACGGTGTCCTCGTCGAACTGCCTCGTTCTTCCCATGCGGCCACCCTAGGCGATTCAGGAACGATCAGTCAAGAACGATCGTTCCTGAATTCGAGGTGGCTGTTGGAGACGGACCCGGTGACACCTGCGTAGAACAGGCCGGTGACCTCCGCCGGGTGCGCGGCCGGGCCGGCGGACGCGGCGCCGTTGTCCCAGCCGAGGTCCTCGTGCCGGCGCGGCACCGGGCCGCGGCCGGTGACGACCTGACCCGCGTTTCGGCCGGTTCGGCCTCGAACACGCCTGGGAACGCGAGATCGCGCTGTCGAAGAAGTGGTGCGGCTCAGCCCGCCGCGTGGCCGGGGTCGCACCGCTGCGCGGCCTCCTGCAGGGCGCGCAGTGCGGCCCGGCACGCGGGGCGGTTCGTGCTGCTGTCGCGCCACAACGCGAACACCCGTCGCCGGGGCGTCGGCAGCAGCGGCACGAACCGGACGCCCTCCGGCGCCCGGCCGCGGCCGAGCCGGGGGATGATCGCGACGCCGAGCCCCGCCGCCACGAGCGCGAGCTGGGTGGAGTGCTCCGAGGCGGTGTGCCGGACCCGGCGGCCGATCCCGCTGCGGCGCAACGTGTTCTCGAGCCAGCCGTGGCAGAGCTCGTCGCTGGGCCAGCCCACCCAGTCCTCGTCGCGCAGCTCCTCCAAGCCGACGGCGGCCCGGTCGGCGAACGGGTGCCGGTCGGGCAGGGCCACGTCGAGGACGTCTTCGAGCACCGGGGCGCACGAGAGCCCGTCGGGGATCGCGAGAGGTTCCTCCGGCCAGTCCTGCACCACCGCGAGATCGACGTCGGCGTGCCGCAGTTGCGCGATCGACTCCCCGGGCTCCAGTTCCACGAGCCGTGCCACCAGGTCCGGGTGTCGCTGCCGCAGTGCGTGCAGCATCGGCGGCACGAGGCCCCGTGCGGCCGTGGCGAACGCGGCCACGGCGAGGGTTCCGGTGACGGCGCCTCGGTGCTGGGCGAGGTCGGTCTCGACGAGCTCGACCTGGCGCAGCAGCCTGCCCGCGTGCTCGGCGAGCAGGTCGCCGACGTCGGTGAGCCGGATGCCGCGGCCCTGCTTCTCCAGCAGGCGCTGTCCCACCTCGCGCTCCAGCCTGGCCAGTTGCTGCGACACCGCCGAGGTGGTCACGTGCAGCGCCTCGGCGGCACCGCGGACCGATCCCGTGGTGGACACCGCGTGCAGCGTTCGCAGGCGTTCCAGGTTCAACACATTAGCGATGCTACGCGGTAGCTCCAAGAATGTTTCGATTGTCTTAGCAAAGTCGGGTCGGCAGGGTGGGCGTTGAAAGAACCGACACTGCAAGGAGATCCCCGTGCGTTCCGATCGGCACTTCGTCCTCGGTGGCGACCTTCCCGTGCACCGCTTGGGTTTCGGCGCCATGCGGATGCCCGCACACGACCCGGCCGCGGCGCACGCCCTGGCCCGTCGCGCGGCCGACCTCGGCGTCACGCTCTTCGACACCGCCGACTCCTACGACCTCGGCCGCAACGAGGAACTGCTGGCCGAGGCCCTCCACCCGTACCCGGACGGCGTCGTCGTGGCCACCAAGGCCGGGCAGTGCCATCCCGGCGAGGAGTGGATCCCGCTCGGGCGGCCGGAGTACCTGCGCCAGCAGGCCGAGCTGAGCCTGCGGCGGCTGCGGCTCGACCGCATCGACCTGTTCCAGCTGCACCGCATCGATCCCAAGGTGCCCCTGGCGGACCAGATCGGCGCGCTGCGGCAGCTCCAGGACGAGGGGAAGGTGCGCCATGTCGGGCTGTCCGAGGTCTCCGTCGACCAGATCGTCGAAGCCGGCCGGATCACGCCGGTCGTGAGCGTGCAGAACCGCTACAACCTCGACGACCGGCGGTGGGAGGACGTGCTGGTGCACTGCGAGCGGCACGGCATCGCCTTCCTGCCCTGGCTGCCGATCGCGCCGAGCGTGCGGCCGGGCTCGCCGGTGGCCGAGGTCGCCCGGCGGCTCGGTGCCACCGCGGCGCAGGTCGCGCTGGCGTGGCTGCTGCGCCGCTCGGAGGTCGTGCTCCCGATCCCGGGCACGTCCTCCCCGCGCCACCTCGAGGAGAACGTCCGCGCGACCGGTCTGGAACTGTCCGATGAGGACTTCGCGCTCCTCGACCGGCCCGCCGCGCTGCTATGACCCGAACTTCCGCCAGCGTCCTTCGGAGACCACCTCGACGGAGCCGTCGTCGACCTTGATGGCGGTCTGCTCGTCGATGGCGTACGCCGGGACGCCGAGGCCGGCGGCCCACTCCTCGGCGTGCGCCGGGGTGTTGGCGGGGAAGGCGTCCAGGTGGGGGAAGATCGAGAAGTCGACGACGCCGAGGGTGCGGTCGTCCGGTGCGGATGGCCACTCGACGAAGTACGAGCCGATCCTCGGCGTCAGCACCATGCTCCCGGCGCTCACGCCCACCCACACCGTGTCTGGCAGTGAGGGCAGCAGGCCGGCCAGCCCGGACTCCCGCAGCCAGTGGCAGAGGTAGGTCGCGTCGCCGCCGTCGACCAGGAGCACGTCCGCCTCCCGCACCCAGGGCACCCAGCGCCGCGCACCGGTGCTGGGCAGGGCGGTGAGCTCGAGGACGCCGAGCGACGCCCAGCCCAGGCCGGAAAGGTGCCGCGACCCGGCCTCGGCGGCGACGAACCCGCGCACCGATCCCGGACCGCACAGCGGGTGGCCCCACTGGGCGGTCGGGACGCACAGGGCGTGGCACTCGGAGATCGGTTTGCGCAGGAGCCGCACGAGCGCCGAGTGGATGCTGGGGTTCGTGACGCCACCCGAGGTGAGCAGGAGCTTCACGGCAGGCCTCCGGAACGGTCGGGGGAGGGGAACGTCCCGGTAGACCCCCGGCCGGGCCGGAACTCATCGCGGCGCCGGCTCAGCCGGGCACCTCGTCCAGGTAGGCCTTCGCCTGCAGCGTGAACAGCTCGGCGTACCCGGCCCCGGCCGCCATCAGCTCCTCGTGCGTCCCGTACTCGGCGACCTTCCCGTGCTCCAGCAGCAGGATCCGCTCCGCCTGCCGCACGGTGGAGAACCGGTGCGAGATGTAGAGCGTGGTCCTGCCTTCCGACAGCTCCCGCAGTCGCGAGAACAGGTCGTGCTCGGCCCGCGCGTCCAGCGCGGACGTCGGCTCGTCGAGCACCAGGATCGGCGCCTCGCGCTGGAACGCCCTGGCCAGCGCGATCTTCTGCCACTCACCGCCGGACAGGCTGACGCCCTGGTCGAACCAGCGGCCGAGCGGGCTGTCGTAGCCCTGGGGCAGCCGCTCGATCCGTTCGGCGGCGCCCGCGCGGCGGGCCGAGTCCTCGATGTGCGGCCGGTCCTCGAGGCGGGTCAGGTCGCCGAGGCCGATGTTCTCCGCGGCGGTGCCCTGGTACGTCACGTAGTCCTGGAACATCGCGCTGATCCGCGTGCGCAGCTCGACCGGGTCGTACTCGCGGATGTCCACGCCGTCGAGCAGGATGCGGCCGTCTGTCGGGTCGTAGAGCCGGCAGAGCAGCTTGAACAACGTCGACTTGCCCGCGCCGTTGCGGCCCACGACCGCGACCGTCTCACCGGGCCGGATCTCGAAGCTGACGTCGTCGAGCGCCGGTTCGGCCGAGCCCGGGTAGCCGAAGGTCACCGAGTCGAACTCGATGTGCCCCTCCACCGAGGACGGCATCGGCCGCGGCGACGGCGGGACGGTGATCTCGGGCTTCGTGTCCAGGAACCGGTAGAGCGTGTCGAGGTAGAGGTTGTTCTCGTACATCCCCGAGAACGCCGTGAACAGTCCGGACACCGAGGTCTGCACCGAGGCGGCCGCGGCGGTGTAGAGCGCCAGGTCGCCGAGCGTGAGCCGTCCGCCGACCGCTTCCAGCGCGATGTACAGCGTGATCGCCGAACCCGCCAGCGTGCTCAGCAGCCCCCAGGACGTCGAGCTGATGTTGCGGTTGACCGTGAGCTTGCGCTGCCGCTCGTAGGAGACGGTGCCGAGCCGGCGGAACCGGTCGACGAAGTACGGGCCGAGCCCGAAGAGCTTGGTCTCCTTGGCGTAGGTGTCCGTCGTGACCAGGGAGGACAGGTAGTCCATGCGCCGCTTGATCGGCGACATGACGAAGGTCAGCCAGAACGCCCGCGTGCCGTACTTCGACTGCGAGATGAACGCCGGGATCGGCGCCACGAGCGCGACCAGGGCCAGCAGCGGGCTGATCGAGACGAGCAGCGCGACCATGCTGCCGAACGTGATCAGCGTCCGCAGCAGTCCCAGCGCGGAGTTCATCATCGACAGCGGCCGCGTCGGCGCCTCCTGCGCGGCCTGCCGCAGCACGTCGTACGACGCCGAGCCCTCGAAGTAGGCGAGGTGCAGGTCGCTGGCGTGCGCCATCACCCGGTGGCGGATCGTCAGCGTCATGCGCTCCTGCAGCAGCGACTGCGCGATCGACGTCAGCGCGCTGCTGACCGCGGTCGCGGCCAGCACGCCGAACTGCAGCAGCGCGACGTCCACGATGTCGCGCGTGGTGCCGGTGCCCTGGATCGCCGCGACGACCGAGTCCAGCAGCAGCTTCGCGATGTACGCGGTCGCGGTCGGCAGCAGGCCCGACAGGAGCGTGATGAGCGCCAGGACGACGGTCAGGACCGGGCTCGCCTGCCACGTCAGCTTCGCGACCTTCGGCAGGCCGCGGACGGTGCCCGCCACGGACGTCCTCACGCGCTTCAGCCGGGAGCGCAGGTCCTTCGGCCCGTCCTCCGGCTTGGCCTCGGGGATGTCGACCGGCCCGGTGAGCCCGCTGTCCGGCACCGTCGTGGCACGCCGCCGGCGGCCGCGCCGGCTCAGCACGAACTCCAGGCCGCCCCCGCCGCCCGGCATCATCCGGCCTCCACGGCGCCGTGCAGGAAGAAGTCGACCACCTGGCGCGTGGTGGGCGAGTCGTCGGACGCCATCCGGCGCCCGCCGAACAGCAGGGCCAGGAAGAGGGCGGCGAGCTGCTCGGGGGGCAACCTCAGGCGGTCGGCGTCCGGCGCGAAGAGCTCGGCCAGCGCCTCCCGGATGGCGGCCATCGACTCGCGGCGCCCGCCCTTCCAGGGAGCGCGCCGGCCGGAGCCGCGGGGCTCGAGCCGCCCGGAGGCGCGCAGCGCGCCCATCAGGGCGCCCATCCGCTCGAGGTGCGCGCCGAGGGTGCCGGCGGCGTCGACGAGGCGGTCCTCCAGAGGGCGGTCGAGGGGAATCTCGGCGATCGCGTCGAGCACGCGGTCGGGCTTGAGCGCCTCGGCCGTGCAGGCGTCGAACAGCTCGTCCTTGTCCTTGAACGCGCGGAACACGGTGCCCTCGCCGATGCCGGCGGCGCGGGCGATCTGGCTGCTCGTCACGGTGGTGCCGTGCTCGACGAGGAGCGGCAGCACCGCGTGCACGATCATGGCGCGCCGGTCCTCGGCGCTCATGCCCGGCGCTCGGCGCCGGGTCTCGGGTGCTGGTGTCATGCGCCCATCCTGCGGAGTGAGCGCTCACTCCGTCAAATGGTTTCGGCTCATCCCTGGTGCGCACCCGTGTGGGCACGCACCAGGGAACCCTTCCGGCCAGTCCGTCAGATCGATCCGCGCGTGGGATGTGCAGAACCCGGTGACCCGGTCACGGACCGTGCGCAGCACCTCGGCCGCGTCGTCGCGCTCGACCCCTGCCGGCAGCTCGGCGATCAGGGCCGCGCGCTCCGCTCCGGCGGCGTTGGCGGACCTGAGCTCCGCCACCAGGCTCTCGACGTCGCCGCCGGGCGCCGTGGCGTCCACCGCTCACCTCCGCCCGGATCGCGGCCTCGGTGTCGGCGTACGCCGTGAGCAGCGCCGCGACCTCCTCGCCGCGCAGCTTGATCTCGTGCAGCGCCTCCAGCGCCCGGACTCCGCCCGCGCGACGCGGTAGTGCTCGCCGTACTTGCGGCGCGGATCCCCGCGCCACCGCCCGCGACACGCCGGGTCGTCGTCCACCGTGGGGATCGAGGGCCGCGCGACGCGACCAGCGGTCGTCATGCGCCCAGCCGGACACCGGTGCCCGCCGGAGGTACCGTCTGGCCGTGACCACAACCTGCGAACACGTAGCGGAGCTGGGGCCCGACCCCGCTCCCGCCACTCCGGAGGGGTGCGAGGACTGCCTGTCCACCGGCGGCAGGTGGGTGCACCTGCGCCTGTGCCTCGGTTGCGGCAAGGTCGCCTGCTGCGACTCCTCACCCGCCAAGCACGCCTCGAAGCACTTCGCCGACGAGGGCCACCCGGTCATCCGCTCGTTCGAGCCGGGGGAGACCTGGCGCTGGTGCTTCGTGGACGACGCGGTCGTCTGATCCTCGCGGCCGTCGCGCCGGCCAGACCTCGCGTGGGGAAGCTGTGGCCCGATCGAAGGTTGGCGCCCCGCCGGGCAGGGCATCCGGGTGCAGATCACCGGAACGTTCGCCGTCGAAGGAGGACCAAGTGGGCACCGACGACAAGATCGACGCCAACGCCGACCAGCTCAAGGGCAAGGTCAAGGAAGGCGTCGGCTCCCTCACCGACGACGAGGGCCTGGAGGCCGAAGGTCAGGGCGACCAGGCCAAGGGCCACCTGAAGGAAGGCGTCGAGAAGGTCAAGGACGTCTTCAAGAAGGACTGAGCAGGTCGGGATGAGCACCCAGGCCCGCGTGGGACGTCAGCACAGGACCCGGTAGTCGTAGGGCGACAGATCGGGATCGGCGTCCCACTCGGCCTGGGGTGAGGCCCCGGCGGACGAGTCCGCGGGGATTGGCTGCCGGGACCGCTCGCGCCCCACAACGTGACGACGCCGTTGGGGGAACCGGCGGCCGGCAAGGGTCCGGTCGGCGGGAACGCCGCCACCACCTGGCCCGTCGGGCCGGACACCGCGCCCGTTCTCACCGCTGCCCGCCTTTCTGCCGGAACACTGTCACGCATCCAGGAGCGATTGCTGTGACGGGAGAGCGATGCCGGGCAAATACGCACCCCTGACGGCCTACCTCGTGGATGCGGCAGGGCATGGTCGAGAGAGCGTCGAACTGTCGTTCGCCGAGCTCGCCGAACTCGTGGGCGGTCTTCCTCCGTCGGCGTCCGAGCATCGGGCGTGGTGGGCCAACGGCACGTCGTCCCAGCAGGCGGCGTGGCGCGGCGCCGGGTGGCGGGTCGGATTCCCCGACCTGGAGCGTCGCCGCGTGCGGTTCGTGCGAGATGCTGCTCCGTCGGCCACATCGCCTCGGAGCCTGCGGCAGGTTGAAGCGGGTGAGCTACCCCTCGACGAAGACACCCCTGCTTTGGACGTCCGCGTGCGTTGCATGTGGAGGATCGCCGGTGAGGTCGGGTTGTCGGGCGGCAAGCTGGTCTTCCCGAGCCTGCCCGAGGTAGCCGCGATCTACCGCTTGACGTTGAACGGCCTGACGGGGAGGCCTCGGATCTACGTCGGCGAGACCGACAACCTCCGGCGTCGCGCCGGCAACTATCGCAATCCTGGACTGACACAGCAGACGAACCAGCGGCTCTACGACGAACTCGTCCGGCATCTGGCGTCGCACGGCACGGTCAGCCTGTCCGTGGCCACGGAGGCCGAGATCGAAACGGGCGGCCTCCGCTCCGCGTTGCCGCTGACGCGCAAGACGGCCCGCGTTCTCGCAGAACACGCTGTGCTCGCTCTGGCCTACGTCGACGACACGGTGGACATCCTGAACGCTGACCGAGGCGCGGAGTGACGAGCCGCTGCACGGCGGCGAAGCCAGGCACCGCCTCTCGTACGATGACGCCATGTTCGCCCTCCTGCGGTCGGTGTGGGACGAGCCCCGGCCGGCTCGGGGCGCGGCACGCCTTTGGTGGGACTGGGCGCTCGTCGTCGTCCTGCTGCTGGTCGCGGTGCTCGAAGCGGTGCTGCGGCCCGGCTTGGAGACGAGGGCGGGCTCGTTCGCCGTGGCGGTGGCACTGCTGCCGTTGTTGCTGATACGTCGGACCAGGCCGCTGGTGGCGGTCGCCGGGGCGTTCGGGGTGGCGGCGGTTGCCTCGCTCGTGTTCGGAGGTGAGCCCGAGCTCGGCGTGCTGGTGTTCATGGTGCTGTTCCCGTACTCGCTGTTCCGGTGGGGGTCGGGTCGCGAGGCCGTGATCGGGCTGGCGGTGATGCTCGGCAAGGTCGTGGTGTCGGCGGTGCTCGGGTACGTCGGCGCGGGCGAGACCGTGGCCGGGGCCGCGGTGCTCGGGGCCGCGTGTGCCGCCGGGGCCGCGGTGCGGTACCGGGGGCGGGCGCGGGCTCGGGAGTTCGAGCAGGTCAAGTTGCTGGAACGGGAGCGGCTGGCGCGGGATCTGCACGACACGGTGGCGCACCACGTGTCGGCGATGGCGATCCGGGCGCAGGCGGGGCTCGCGCTGGCTCCGGCGCGGCCCGAGGCGGCGGTCGAGGCGCTCGCGCTGATCGAGTCGGAGGCCTCGCGGGCGCTCACCGAGATGCGCACGATGGTGAGAGCACTGCGCCGCAACGACTCCGCGGACATGGCGCCCAGTCCCGGCGTTGCCGACGTCGCGCTGCTCGCCAGTCCGGGGAAGCCCGGGCCCGAGGTGGACGTGCGGATCGACGGGTCCGTCGGCGACCTGTCCCGGTCGGTGGGGACCGCCGTCTACCGGCTCGCCCAGGAGGCCGTCACCAACGCGCGGAGGCACGCCCGGCACGCCACCCGCGTCGAGGTGCGCGTCACCATTGGCGGCTCGTCGGTGCGCCTGCGGGTGAGCGACGACGGCGACTCCGGCACGACGGTGGGGGAAGGGCACGGGTTGATCGGCATGGAGGAGCGCGCGAGCCTGCTCGGCGGCAGCTGCGAGGCGGGACCCGGCGCCGGCCGGGGCTGGACAGTGACCGCCGTGCTGCCGCTGACGGGAGCGGGCCGGTGAGCGTGCGGGTCCTGGTCGCCGACGACCAGGAGATCGTCCGCACCGGGCTCGCGATGATCCTCGGCGCCCAAGAGGGCATCGAGGTCGTCGGGATGGCGCCGGACGGGCGGCAGGCCGTGGAACTGGCCCGGCGCCTGCGGCCCGACGTGTGCCTCTTCGACATCCGGATGCCGGAGGTCGACGGCATCGAGGCCACCCGCCTGCTCACCGCGTCCGGCGCCGCCGACGCACCGGCTGTCGTCGTGATCACCACGTTCGACCTCGACGAGTACGTCTACGCCGCGTTGCGCGCGGGCGCCAGGGGATTTCTGCTCAAGGACGCCGGTCCCGCCCTGCTCGCCCAGGCGGTCCACGCGGCGGCGGCCGGTGACGCCTTGATCGCACCGAGCGTCACGGCGCGGCTGATCGAGGCGTTCGCCGACACCGGGCCCGCGGGACCGGACGTGCGGCCGGCCGAACCGCTCACCGAACGCGAGGAGCAGGTCCTCGCCGCCGTCGCGGGCGGGCGCACCAACGGCGAGGTGGCCCAGGAGCTGCACATCACGCTCAGCACCGTGAAGTCGCACATCGCCAGCCTGATGGCCAAGATCGGCGCCAGGAACCGGGTCGAGATCGCGATCTGGGCCTACGAGACCAGGCGCGTCCGGGGCGGTTTCCGGCCGCGGTCAGCCGAAAGTACGACGACGGCGCCCGACCATCGGCCAGGATGATCGAAGCCCTTCCGCCGATGAGGTGACGGCCCCGCGCACGCCACGATCTGGTGCATGACCTCCACCAAGCGGGACGTGCTCATCCCGGCCGCGATCCTCCTCTTCAGCGTCGTCCCGGTGCTCGGCGGCGTCCTCCGGCTGGCCGAGCTCGGCGCCGGCGCGCAGATCACGCCGGACAACGCGCGGTTCTTCGCCTCACCCGTTCCCGTGGTGGTGCACGCCGTCACCGTCACCGTCTACTGCCTCCTCGGCGCCTTCCAGTTCGCTCCCGGCTTCCGCCGGCGCAGACCCGGCTGGCACAGGGTTTCCGGACGGCTCCTGGTCCTTTGTGGACTTGTCGGGGCGTTGTCCGGTCTGTGGATGACCGCCTTCTACCCGAAACCCGCCGACGTGGGCGCCTTCCTCACCGGCACGCGGCTCGTGTTCGGCACAGCTTGGGCGGTGTTCCTCGTCCTCGGCGTCGCCGCCGTCCTCCGCCGGGACGTCTCCGGGCACCGGGCGTGGATGATCCGCGCGTTCGCCGTCGGGCTCGGTGCCAGCACGCAGGCCGTGACGATGGGACCGTGGATCGCGCTCGTCGGCCCGCTGGACCGGCACAGCAAGGCGGTGCTGATGCTCGCCGCCTGGCTCGTCAACCTCGCCGTGGCGGAGTGGATCATCCGCCGTCCCGCTCGCACGGCCGTTCGGCTGCGCGCCCGGCTCGCGGTGGGGGAGAGCCGGTGAGGGCGGTCGTCCGGCCTCACCCGCGGTCGACCGCCTCCAGCGGCTTCGCCGGTGCCTCGAGCCGCCACGCCTGCTCCACCGGCTCGGCCGGCTGCCCGGAGTCCACTTCGGCCAGATCGGCCAGGATCGCGCCGTACCCGTCGTAGTGCGATGTCGTGAAGAACGCCGGGTCGCCGGACGCGAGCAGCGCCGCTCGCCGCGCAGCTGGGCGAAGCTCCTGCCCGCCACCTCCAGCGCCGGCGTCCGGTACCAGGTCACCTCCTCGACCTCCGGCAGGCGCGAGGCCGGGGTCGCCACGTCGCCCCAGGTCGTCATGGTCGCCATCGTCGCAGCGGTCCGGTGCGTCCGGCTTGGACGAAGGGAAACTCGCCGAAGGGTGACCAACGGCGCGCGACGGGGTACTCGTGAGCGGCCGGAGCGCGCGCTCCGGCCGCCGGGAGGTCACATGAGTGCGCAGCTCGACATCAGCCTGCTGACCTGGCTGCTGACGATCGGCCTGGTCGTGGCGCTGCTCGCGGTCGACCTGGTCGTCGCGGCCAAGCGCCCCCACCACGTCGGGATCGGCGAGGCGGCCGCGTGGTCGGTGGGGTACGTGGCGATCGCCATCGGGTTCGGCGTCTGGTTCACGCTGCACTACGGCGGCGGGCCGGGCACCGAGTTCTTCGTCGGCTACCTCGTCGAGAAGAGCCTCTCGGTCGACAACCTGTTCGTCTTCGTGATCATCATGTCGACCTTCTCGGTGCCCGACCGGCACCGGCACAAGGTGCTCACCTTCGGCATCGTGCTGGCGCTGGTCATGCGGGGGATCTTCATCGCGCTCGGCGCCACTCTGCTGTCGCTGTTCTCGTTCGTGTTCCTGCTGTTCGGCCTGCTCCTGATCTACACGGCGGTGCAGCTGTACCGGCACCGGGACGAGGACCCCGACATCGAGGACAACGTCGTGGTCAAGACCTCGCGCCGGGTGCTGCCGGTGACCGACGACTACGCGGGCGGCGACCTGTTCACCCACGAGGGTGAGAAGCGGATGGTGACGCCGCTGTTCGTCGTGCTGATCGCGATCGGGACCATCGACCTGCTGTTCGCGCTCGACTCCATCCCGGCGGTCTTCGGCATCACGTCCCAGCCGTACGTCGTCTTCGCCGCCAACGCCTTCGCGCTGCTGGGCCTGCGCGCGTTGTTCTTCCTCGTCCAGGGCCTGCTGGACCGCCTGGTGTACCTGTCGGTCGGGCTGTCGCTGATCCTGGCGTTCATCGGGGTGAAGCTGATCCTGCAGTGGGCGCACGAGGACGTCAGCAAGAGCGTGCCCGAGATCCCCACGCTGCTCAGCCTCGCGGTGATCGCCGTCGTGCTCGCGGTCGTGACGGTGGCGAGCCTGGTCAAGACGAAGCGGGACCCGTCGGTCAAGGCCCACCCGGGCTCGCTGCGGACGCGCAGGGCGTCCGCCGGGCGCTCGGAGAAGGGCCGGCCCCAGGCGGCGGATCGCCGGTCCTCGTAGCCGAAGCGCCACCGACGGGTGTCCTGCCCGGCCCGTCCCGGCGGCACCGCCCGCCGCCCACAGGGTGGAAACCGGCTGCGCCACGCCGGGACGGATGCTTGTCTGGTCGGCATGACGAGCTGCGGAAGTGCGCCGGCATCCCCGTCTCGCGAACGGGCCCGGTCCGGTGCCCGCTGACACCGCGACGGCGCGACCCGATCTCGGTACCGGGCTGCGCCGCGTGCTGGTCGTCCTGTGCAACACCGAGATCATCAGCTGGGGAGTGCTGTACTACGCCTTCCCGGTGCTGCTGCCGACCATCAGCGCCCGGACCGGGTGGTCGCTCGCGGCGATCACGGCCGGGTTCTCCGCGAGCCAGGTCGTGGCGGGCCTGGTGGGCATCCCCGTGGGCAGGCTGCTCGACCGGCACGGTCCGCGCGCCGTCATGACCACCGGCTCGGTGATCGCCGTGCTCGCCCTCGTGGCGCTGGTGAGCGCGAGGTCGTTGGTGTGGTTCACCGCGGCGTGGCTGCTGGCCGGTGTCGCGATGGCCGGTGTCTTCTACGCGCCCGCGTTCGCCGCCCTGACCCGCTGGTACGGGCCGCGCCGGGTGACGGCCCTGACCGCGCTGACCCTGGTCGCCGGTCTGGCGAGCACCGTGTTCGCGCCACTCACCGCGGTGCTGAACGACCGGCTCGACTGGCGCGGCACCTACCTCGTGCTCGCCGCTTTCCTGGCGGTCACCACGATCCCGCTGCACCTGTGGGGTCTGCGGCTGCCGTGGCCCGCGATCGAGCACGAGACCGTCCACACGCCGTCGGCGGTGGCGCGCAGCAGGCCGTTCCTGGTGCTCGTGGTCGCGATGAGCCTGGCCGCGTTCAGCGTGTACGCCGTCGTGGTCAACCTCGTCCCGCTGCTCACCGAACGCGGCATGACCACCTCGGGCGCCGCTGTCGCCCTCGGCCTCGGCGGTGTGGGCCAGGTGCTCGGGCGCCTCGGCTACGCCAGGCTGGTCGCGAGGACGTCCGTGCGCGCCCGCACCCTGGCGGTGCTCCTCGTCAGCGCGGCGGTGACGATCCTGCTCGGGCTCGTCCCCGGACCCGCGCTCCTGCTGGTCGCGGGCTCGGTGCTCGCCGGCGTCACGCGCGGGATCTTCACCCTGGTGCAGGCGACCGCGATCACCGACCGGTGGGGCGCCGTCCACTACGGACAGCTCAACGGCCTGCTGACGGCGCCGGTCATGCTCACCGCGGCCGTCGCGCCGTGGGCGGGCAGCGCACTCGCGGCGGCACTGGGCGGCTTCCCGGCGGTGTTCGTCGTGCTCGGGCTGATCGGGGTGCTGGCGGCCGGGCTGTCCACCGCGAGCGTGCCGCGTCAGCCCACCGGTCACCTGCGGTGACGGATTCCGGCGTAGAGGAAGGTGCCCCCGGCGAAGGCGACCGCTGGGCCCGTCCACCCGCGCTGGCTCGCGGCCATCACCGACTCGTACCGGTCCTCGGTGAGCTCGCGGACGACAGCGCCGTCCTCGGACTCCGCGTACTTGCCGTCGCGCTGCTCGAAGGTCCCGGCGGTGGTGCCGGTCAGCAGCGGGTGGGCGAAGAGAAAAGCCCCGCCCGGCAAGGCGATCGCCGCCACCACGACCGACCACGCGGGCAGCGTCGGGTTCTCGGAGTCGTACCCGCCCCCGGTCAGCAGCGCCGCCGCCGGCACCAGGGCCAGGGAGATCACGGTCAGCACGACGTTCGCCGGCCGCGGCAGCAGCGGGCTGCCGGTCACGAACCCGGACAGGATGACGACGGCATCGATGGAGATCACGACGAGCGAGGCTCGCTGCAGCGGCACCAGTCCCCTGCGTCGTCACGGTAGGGCCGGGAGGCCGTTCCCGGGCCACAACGGCGATCTACGTCCGCGTCAGCGGGACAGCGACAGGATGAGCGTCTGCTGACGGCCGTCCTCGCACTGACCGATCACGGTCCAGCCGGCCGACTCGTAGAGCCGCCGCGCGGGCGCGTCGGGGTGGGTGCCGAGCCAGGCCGTGGCGTGCCCTTCGACGATGCGGTCCAGCAGCAGCCGGCCCAGCCCGCGCCGCCGGTGGGCCGGGTCCACCACGAGCTCCACGACCTCGAACGCCGGCGGCCGGAGCAGGTGGTGCAGGTGCGGCGCGACGCAGCTGTGCACCAGGGCGTAGCCGCGATCTCCTGGCACCTCCCCGCGAGCGGGCCAGCCGTAGACCAGCCCGGCGACGGTCTCACCGTGCCACGCCACGAACCCGTGAGCACCCGGTGTGGCCATGCTCCGGTCGAACCGCTCGTCCGTGAAGAGGGCGATCTCCTCCTCGGTCTCCGAGTAGGGCGGCGCCGCGAAACCCGAGCGGTACAACCGGAACACCTCCGATCGCAGGCCCAGCAACGCCTCCGGATCCGCGAACCGCACCTCGTAGCCCACGGCGACCAGGATGGCGGCCTGCCGGAGGTCTGTCACGACACCCGTGCGGTGGCTCGTCCGCCGGGGTTCACCTCGGTGTGGCGACGATCCGCTCGGCGACCAGGGGCGGCGGCGCGGCGACACCGGGACCGCCCGCGTCGACCCAGTCGGCGACGCCGTGCACCGCCTCGTCGTCCAGCACCGATCCCACCCACACGGGTTTCGCTCCCGCGGCGCGCGCGGCCGGGCTGGGCTGGACCACGACCACGTTCGACACCTCGCAGGCGTCGAGGCAGTCGGCCACGCGCACGGACGGGAGCCGTTCGCGCAACAGCTCCAACTGGCGGTCGTGGTCGACCTCGGGGTGCTTGCGCGCGGTGCCGCAGCAGCAGCCGCGGCAGACGGTGATCCGTGACGTCATGACGTTGTTCCACCCGCTTGTGCGCTGGAGCGAGGACAGCGGCGAGCGCCGGACGCGTGCATCGGAACCCTTTCCCGCACATCCACGACAGGAGTTGGTGACACCGCGCGGAACGGGTGATCGGGCTCGCCTCGCGAGGAGGCACACCGTTGCGGGACAGCGCCGGATTCCCACCGGACTTCCCCCACGCCGCGCTGAACGTCCCCCAGGCTCTCACGTCCCGGGCGGAGATCCGATGTGGGGAGGAACACCGCGTCCGGGACGACGATCAGCCCTTGCCGGGGTGGCCCTTGCCCTTGGCGGGCGGCGCGGGCTTGTCGTGCGCCGGCTTCTTGGCGGGCTCCTCGTGGTGCGGGCTCACCTCGGCGACCAGGACCGGGGCCGGCGTCTGCGTCTGCGTCCGGGGTGGGTCGGTGGTCGGTGCCGGGGCGGCGGTCGTGGACGCCGGAGGAGGCGCGGTGGTGGTCTGGGCGGGTGCGGACTCGCCGGGAGGCGACGGTGAGAGGACCGCGAAGGCGACGCCCGCCGCGGCCACCACGGTCGCCGTGGCCGACACGGCGAGCACACGCGCCGTGCGCCGTGGTCGCGCGGGAGGCAGGACGTGGGTGATCGGCCGGTCCGGATCGCGCAGCACCCGCGCGCACTCCGCGGCGCTGGGGCGGCGGCGCGGGGACAGGGACGTCATCAGCATCAGCAGGCGTTCGAGGTCGGGAGGAAGGCCTTCGGGGATGAAGGGTTGCCGGTGCAGCCGCGCCACCGCGGCCTCGATCTCGCTGCCCTCGTACTCGCGGTGGCCGGTGAGGCATTCCAGCAGGACCAGGCCGAGCGCGTAGATGTCGACCGCCTGGCCGAACTCGTCGCCGCGCACCTGTTCCGGGGCCAGGTAGGCGGCGGTGCCGACCACCTGGTCTGTCCTGGTGAGCCGCGTCGAGCCGATCAGCCTGGCGAGGCCGAAGTCGGCCAGGTGGGCGTTGCCGTGCCGGTCGAGGAGGATGTTGGACGGCTTGATGTCGCGGTGGACGACATCTCGCGCGTGGACGTACGCGAGCGCATTGGCCAGCTGGGCGCCGAGGTGCCGCACGTCGTCCACCGCGAGCGGCCCGTCGGTGAGGCGCTCGCGCAGGGTGGGACCGTCGATGAGCTGCAGGACGACGAACGGGGCACCGTCGGCGGTGCCCGCGTCGTGCACCCGGACCAGGCCGGGGTGGGACAACGCGGCGAGGGTCTTGACCTCGTTGGCGAACCGGCGCTCGTGCGAGAGCTCGGACCCGGCCCGGAAGAGCTTGACCGCGACGTCGCGGTGGAGCCTGGTGTCCCGGGCGCGGTGGACCTCGGCCATGCCGCCGGTGCCCAGCAGCTCGGCGATCTCGTAGCGGTCGGCGAGCCTGCGGTCGTGAGCGGACGAGGTCATCGCAACCCTTCTCCGGCGGTCGGTCGCCCCGTGTGTTCCCTCGTCCGGAGAATCCCAACCACCCGGATTCCGCCGGGCGGTCGACGACGACCGCCCGGCGGCGGGTGGGTGCCTCGGTTCAGCCGCTGACCGAGGCCGAGAAGTTGTCGACCGCCAGGCCGACACCGCCGTTCCACGGCTCGAACCCGGCCTGGATGCTGGTCAGGTACCAGGAGCTCGTGATCGCACCGCGGGCGCGTACGTCGTTGATGAAGTCGAGCACGTTGAACGACCACGAGGTGATAGCCGACGGCGCGACGTAGGAGATGACGTTGTTGGAGCCGTTGCTGCCCCGCCACACCTGCCAGCTGCGCCCGCCGATCGTGGTGGTGCCGACCGCGCTGCCGATGGGCTGGATCGAGCCCTGGCGGTGGAACCAGATCATGATCTCCATCTGGTTCACGCCGTTGGTCTTCGGCGTGGGGTCGAGCCAGATGTCGTACGAGGCGTTGTAGGTGCCGCCCGCGTACCGGTAGTTGATCGACGACGTGGCGCTGCGGATCCGGCTGACCTGCATCGGCAGGGTCGAGCCGGGGGAGCAGTTGGTGTAGTGGCAGCCGAGGAACACCGACGGGTACGACACCGGCGCCCCGTTGGTCGGGGCGGAGCCCTGCTGGGTGGTGATCTGGAAACCGGACGACGTGGCGTTGATGCACTGCTGCGCCGAGGTGCCCCACCGGTTGTTCTGGACCACGTAACGGCCCTGGATGGTGGTCGAGCCGTACTGGTCGCAGATGGTCACATCGGCCTGGGCCGGACCCGTCGTCGCGATCAACGTGCTCGCGACGAGGAGGCCGGCGGCAGCGACGGCACGGATGGTCCTTCGCATGATGACTCCTACAGGAGAGTATGGGAGCGCTCCCAATGTACCGGCGTGTCAATGAGCGTGCGAATTCGTCGAATGGGTGCGTGAATGGCCCAATGGGGGAGAAACCGCTGGTAGAGCGGGTTTTCGTGGTTATCTCCGGGTGTCGAACGACAGGTCGAATCGACGGTGTCATTCGGCGGGGCTGCTTTCTTGATCAGCGCAGTTCCCGGATCCCGGCAACGGTCTTTTCAGCCGTGGATGAACGTCCGGCCTGTGCCCCGTGCAGGCTCGCTAGGCTCGATCGACTCGACCACGTCGCCCGGGGGAGCCAGTGCACCGTTTCGCGGCCAGCCCTGCCCTGGCGAGACTGGAGTGGATCCTCGACGGCCTGGACGGCACACCCGGCTGGGGAGCGGACGCGTCCGACGTGTTCGCGGCCGCGTTCAGCGCCGTGGTCACGCCCGAGCGGTACGTCGAGGTCACCCGTGACCGTGCTGCCCGCTACGCACCGGTCGTCGTGGTCGGTCTCGACGTCGGCGAGACCACCGCGCGGGCGCGGATCCTCCGCCACGACGGCACCGTCGACGTCGTCACCTGCGTCGTCGAGACCGCACGGCCGCATCGGATCGCCACCACGTGGGTCGAAGGACTGGTGCCGGCCGGTCTGACACCGGGTTTGCCGGCCGATTTCACCGGGCACGACCTGCCCTCCGCCGCCACGGGTGCCCGGCTGGTCGTGTTCTCCGGGGTGCCCGGCAGCGGGAAGAGCACCCTGGCCGACGCCGCGGGCGCCGAGCTGGGGATCCCGGTCTTCGCCACCGACTGGCTGCTCGGCGCGCTGACCCCGTTCGGAGGGCGCCATTTCGACGACCCGCTGGCGATGGCCGAGGAAGTGCTCACCACGCTCGCCCTGCGGCAGCTCCTCGCCGGGCAGTCCGCCATCCTCGACCACCCCACCGAACTGGTCGCGACCAGGGAGCGCTGGCGCAGCCTGGCCCGCCGGGCCGGCGCGGAGTTCCGCGTGGTCGAGTGCCGGTGCTCCGACCCGCGGGTCCACCGCGCGAGGCTCGAAGGCCGCAGCCGCGGAATCCCCGGCTGGCACGACTCGGGCGACTGGTCCGACGTGCGGCAGCGGCTCGCGAGCTTCCCCTCCTGGCACGGGGAGGCGCTCACCGTGGACACCGTGCAGCCGCACGAGCTCGCCCTGGCCGCGGTCCTGCGGCACATCACCGCCTGACCGGCTCGCACGCCACGGCGATGACGGGTGCTACTGGGTGGCTTCCTGCTGCTCCAGCCACTTCAAGACCGCCCGGTTCAGCTCTTCCGGCCGTTCCTGCTGGATCCAGTGACCGGCGTCGAGGCTGATCACCTCCGCGCGGGGCACGAACTCCGCCAGCCTCTCCGACCTGGCCACCGGGTCGCGGTCGCCGTGGACCACGAGCGCGGGCTGTCGCAGGACCGGGTCCGCGTCCGCCAGCAGGTGCCAGTCGCGGTCGAGGTTCCGGTACCAGTTGATGCTGCCCGTGAACCCCGTCGCCTCGAACGCGGAGACGTAGACGGCCAGTTCGTCGTCGCTCAGCAGGGGGTCGCCGAGCGGCGTTTCGGCGGTGGCGAGGTCGATCATCACCATGCCCGGCCCGGGTTCTCCGGGGGGCACGTTCTTCCGGTAGAGGTTGCGCAGGAAGCGGGACGTGTTCGTGTCGAGCACGGCGTCCGCGACGCCGGGCTGCCGGGCGAAGTGGACGAAGTAGAAGTCGCCGCCGAGCACGGCTTCCATCGACTCGATCCAGGGGCGTTCCCCGCGCTCCTGGTAGGGCAGGCTCAGGTTGACCAGCTTGCCGACCCGGTGCGGGTGCAGCAGGGCCAGTCCCCAGACGACGAACGCACCCCAGTCGTGGCCGATGAAGGTGGCGTCGGAGTAGCCGTAGTGGTCGAGCAGTCCGACGAGGTCTCCTGTCAGGTGTTCGATGTCGTAGTCCGCCACGCCGGCCGGGCGGGACGAGTTCCCGTAGCCCCGCTGGTTCGGGACGATGACGTGGTAGCCCGCCTCGACGAGGGCCGGCAGCTGGTGGCGCCAGGAGAAGGCGTGTTCGGGCCAGCCGTGGCAGAGCACGACGGGCTTTCCCGCGTTGTGCCGCCCTGCTTCGAAGACTTCGAGCTGCACGCCGTTGACCGCGACGAGGGTGGGCTCGGGGAAGGCGGTGGAGTTCGCCGGTGGTGTCATGGCGCGATCATGCTGACCGAAAGCGGTCATCCCGTGACCGCTTTCCCCGGGAATCTTGCGACATGCGCACCGATCGGCTCTTGGCCGTCCTCCTCCTGCTGCAACGACGCGGGCAGGTGACGGCGGCGGAGGTCGCCCGCGAACTGGAGGTCTCCGAACGCACCGCCCGTCGTGACCTCGACGCCCTGGCCACGGCCGGGGTGCCGGTGTACTCCCTGCGGGGCCGGGGAGGCGGCTGGCGTCTCGTGGGAGGTGCCCGCACCGACCTGTCCGGGTTGACCGCGAGCGAGGCACGCGCCCTGTTCCTGGTCGCCGGCCCGGCCTCGGCCGCGACACCGGGCGTGAAAGCCGCTCTGCGCAAGCTCATTCACGCCTTGCCGGAGCCCTTCCGGGAGCAGGCCGAGGCAGCGGCGGCCTCGGTGGTCGTGGACCCGCGGCGGTGGGGGTCGGGTCCGGACGGGCACCGGCCGCCCCGCTTCCTCGACCAGCTGCAGGACGCGGTGATCCGCGGCGTCCAGGTGCGGCTCGGCTACGTCGACCGCGAGGGCGCCGAGACCGGGAGGACCGTCCACCCGCTGGGTGTCGTCGCCAAAGGCCCCTCGTGGTACCTCGTGTCCTGCACCGAGGCCGGGCGCCGGACCTTCCGGATCGACCGCGTGTCGTCGGTGGACCCGACCGGCGAGCCCGTGCACCGGCCCGAGGGCTTTGACCTGGCCGAGAGCTGGCGCGCCATCGCGGACGAGGTGGACCGCGGGCGAACGCCCCTCGAGGCCCGGGCGCTGTGCACGCCCGGTGAGCTCGGCGTGCTCCGGATCGCGTTCGGCGGCCGTCTCGAGGTGGGCGGTGCCGTGGCGGACGGCCGCATCGAGGTCGTGGTCCGCGGCCGCGACGAGCACGTGCTCGCCGGCGAGCTCGCCGCGTTGGTCGACTGGGTCGAGGTGACCGGTCCCGCCGGTGTGCGGGACCGCCTGGCCTCGATCGGCAGCGCGCTCGTCGGCAGATACGCCTGAGACAGCGGCAGATCGCCCTTCACGGTCGCGGGGCTGAGGTGACCGGCCCGCGGCTCAGTCCCGCGGCCCGCGCGCCGCGAGCTTGCGCTGGGTCCGGCGGCCCTGCGCGACCATCACCGGGATCGCGCGCAGGCCGAAGCGCGGGAAGGTGTCGGCGAGCCGGGCCAGTGCTCCGCGCCACCCCGGCACGGTGGTGACCGGTTTCGGCCTGTCGAGCACCTTGGCGACGGCGGCGGCGATGTCGGCGGGCTGCAGCAGCGTGCCGGAGAACGACAGCGCCGCCGCCGGGTCGTCGAGCTTGTCGTACAGCATCGGGGTCCAGATGCCGTCCGGGCAGACGCACGAGATGGCGACGTCCCGCACGCCCGCCTGCCGGAGGTCGGCGAGGGTGCTGAGGCTGAAGCCGATGGCCGCGTGCTTGGAGGCGGCGTAGACCGCCTCGCCCACGACGGGCGTGATGCCCGCGAGGGACACGACGTTCACGACGTGGCCGCCCCCGCGACCGCGCATGGCCTCGATCGCGGCGACCGTCCCGTTGATGGTCCCGAGGGCGTTGACCTCGACCATCAGCCGCCGGGTGGCGGCGTCCTGCTCCCACGCGGGACCGGTCACGAGCACGCCCGCGTTGTTGACCCAGACGTCGAGCCGGCCGGCACGGGCGACGATCTCGTCGCGCGCCGCCGCCACTGCCTCGTCGTCACGCACGTCGAGCACGCGTGCGATCGCGCCGAGCTCGGTGGCCGTCGCGGTCGCCGTGGCTTCGTCGACGTCGGTCACCAGCACCGTGTAGCCGCGGTCGACCAGCATCCGCGCGACCAGCTTGCCCACGCCGCGTCCCGCTCCGGTCACGACCGCGCCCGCTTTCGCCGTCATGGCAGGAGTATCGCGTTCTTCCGCGCCACCGCGAGAGGCATCAGGCGGAGTGCCACGTCACGGCGCTTTCGGTGTCCGCGCGGCTGGTGCGGAAGCCGTTGGCCGGGTGCGTCGTGTCGGGGTGGCCGAACGAGACCCCGACCACGACGCGGCGGGAGTCCGGGAGCCCGAAGTGCTCGCGCAGGAAGCCGGAGCACCCCGCGAGCGCGGCCTGGGGTGCCGCGCCGAGGCCGAGGCTCTGGGCAGCGAGCAGGAACGAGTTGAGGTAGAGCCCGCAGTCGATCGCGCCGTAGACGCCGAGGTCGGCTTCGGTGGTGATGATCGCGACGTGCGGTGCGCCGAAGAACTCGAAGTTGCGCAGCATCTGCCGTGCGGCGCCCTCGTGATCGCCGCGTTCGATGCCGAGGCTCGTGTAGAGCTGCTTGCCGCACTCGCGCCGGCGTTCCCGGTAGGCGCCCGTGTACTGCGCGGGGAAGGGGAAGTCCGGCTGGCCGGGACCGGTTCGCAGGTGGTCGAGCAGCCCGCTGCGCAACCTGTCCGTCGCGGCGCCTTCGGTGACGATCACCTGCCACGGCTGGGTGTTGCACCACGACGGGGTGCGCTGAGCGAGGGCGAGCATCTGCTCGATGGTGTCCCTCGGAACCGGCTCGGGCAGGAACTGCCGACAGGTCCACCGCTCGGCAAGCAGGCGGGTCAGCGCCTCGTGCAGGTCCGGGGACGTGACGGTGGCCGTGCTCACGGGAACCTCCAACGCGGTCTCGATCCGGGCCGACGCTAGCACGAACCAGTCTCGAAAAGAGACCACCTTCGGTAGGCTTCCGCGCATGCGGTACGAACAGCTCGCCGACCTGCCCTGCTCGATCACCCGCCCGCTGGTGGTGCTGGGGGACCGGTGGACGCTGCTGGTCCTGAAGGAGGCGTTCTCGGGGGTGCGGCGGTTCAACGCGTTCCAGAGCAACCTCGGGATCCCGCGCAGCCGCCTGCAGGACCGGCTCGGCAGGCTGGTGGACCACGAGATCCTGGTGCGGAGGCAGGCCGACGACGGGGACCACGCCGAGTACCGGCTCACCCGCAAGGGGCACGGCCTCTACCCCGTCCTGATGGCGATCAAGGACTGGGGCGACGCCCACATGGCACCGGACGGTCCGCCCGTGCGATACCGGCACCGCGAGTGCACCGGTGAGGCACGGGTCGCGCTGGCGTGCGACTGCTGTGGAGAGCTGATGACGGCGCACGACGTCCAGCCCGAGCCCGGTCCCGGTCTTCTGCCGTACGTGGAGGCGGGTGCGCGGAACTAGTTCTCCTGCGGCCACGGCAGCTGGATCCGGTCGCCGGCTCGGCGCCTGATCATGTGGCGGTGGTAGTGGAACACCGTCTGCGACGCGTCGGCGCCGACGTTGTCGATCATGTTCAGGTGCTCCCAGCCGAGCGCGTTGGCGAGCTGGGCGGCCCGCACCGCCACGGTGCCGGTGACCGTGGGGTCCTCGGTCGCGGAGGCGACGTGGCAGCGGGGCAGGACGAGGACGTGGCCCCCGCCGGCGGTGACGGCGTCGAAGGGGATGATCGCGATCGCGTCCGGCCACTCGTGGACGACCTCGGCCGGGACCTCGCCCGCGGCGATGGAGCAGAAAGTGCAGGTCTGGGTGGTCGGCATGATCCCCACCCTGATTCGAGTGATCGACTGGAGGAAGGCGTTGCCCGTTTCCTCGCGCAACAGGAAACGGCGCGGCTCACTTCGTCGTGCTGCACGCGGGGCGCACCGGACAGGGCTCACCCGCGTCACCGGTTCACGGCGTCCCGACCCGCTCGGCCACCGCGGCGAGACGGCGTGAGTTGACCGGGTCGGGCGCCCGGAAGTGCAGTTGCCGCGCCATCTCGAGTGCGCGGCGCGCTGCGTCGAGATCGCCTGCCACGGCGTGCACTTCGGTCACGTCGAGATGGGCGGCGACGGCGAGATGCACATCATCGGTGTCGTGGTAGAGCTGTGCGGCGGTGTCGAAGTGGCCGGCCGCGGCCGTGGTGTCGCCGAGGACGCGGAGGCTGCGGCCCAGCTCGCTGTGCGCCAGGCCCTCGGTCATCTTGTTGCCGGCGTCCGAGACCGGGGCCAGCGAGGCGCGGAAGTGCTCGACCGCCTCGTGGTGCCGATGGGCCCGTGCGTGTGCCTGGCCGAGGGAGACCAGCGAGTCGCCTTCCTGGCCGAGGAGACCGTCCTCGCGGGCGATGGCCAGTGACCGTTCGAGGGCTTCGACCGCGCCGGTGAAGTCGCCGAGCAACGACTTCGCGTCGCCGATGTTCTGCAGCGTGATCGCCAGGTAACCGCGGTCGTCCGTCGCGGTGAACACCGGCAGGGCCGCCTCGTACGAGGCGAGGGCGCGGGCGTCGTCGCCCAGTTCGTGGTACATCCAGCCGAGGTTGTTGAGCGTCGCCGCTTCTCGTTTCCGGTTCCCGGTTTCCTGCGCGAGCGCGAGGCACCGCTGCTGCTCCACCACCGCCTCGGCGACGCGTCCGGCGCGGACGAGGGCGATCGAGAACTGCACCCGGACCGGGCATTCGAGGTCGGCGTCGCCGAGTTCCACCACGGCGTCGACCGCGGCCCGCAGCAGGCGCGTGCCGAGCGACCACGCGCCGCGGTGCTCGAAGAACCCGCCCATCAGGAACGGGATCTGCCAGGCCGCGTCGTGCCGTCCCGTGGACGTGGCGTGGCGGGCCAGCGCGATGAGGTTCGACTTCTCGTCGTCCAGCCACGCCAGCGCGTCGAGCGCGGTGCCGAACGGTGCCGCCGGGTCGGCCGCGAAGACCATCGGGCGGTACGGCACGAGCAGCCGGTCCACCGCGGCCAGCCTGCCAGCGTACCACGCGTAGAGCCGGTCGAGCGCCACCCCGCGGTCCCGCGGGTCCTCCTCCTCGTCCGCGCGTTCGCCGGCGTACAACCCGAGCAGGTCGTGGAACCGGTAACGACCGTCCACGTGGGACTGCAACAGGTGGGCGTCGTGCAGCAGCTCCAGCAGCCGCGTGCTCTCCGCGGTGCCGGTGGCGTCCAGCGCGGCGGCGGCCTCGGGTGTCGCGTCGAACCCCGGGACCAGGCCGAGCCGCCGGAACAACCTGCGCGCGGACGGTTCGAGGCGTTCGTACGACAGCGCGAACACCGAGCGCACGGCCGCCTGGCCGTCGTCCGCGACCTCCAGCGCGCACAACCGGTTGCGGGCCAGGCCGGCGACGAAGTCGGCGAGACGGCGGCGCGGTTCGTCCAGCAGGTTCGCGGCGGCGATCCGCAACGCCAGCGGCAGATGACCGCAGGCCTCGGCGACCGCGGCGGCGGCCTCGGGCTCGGCGTCGACCCGCCTCTTGCCGAGAAGCGCCACGAGGAGTTCGTGCGACTCCTGCGGGCTCAGCGGCGCCAGCAACAGGCGGTGCGCCCCGTTGATCGCGACGAGGCCACCGAGACGGCTCCGCGAGGTCACCACCGTCACGGTCGTGGCCGTGCCGGGCAGCAGCGGCCGGACCTGGTCCACGTCGTGCGCGTTGTCCAGCAGCACGAGCATTCTGCGGTCCGCCACCAGGGACCGGTACAGCCCGGCCGCGCTCTGGGGTTCCTGGGGAACCTGCTCGGCCGGCACGCCCAGCGCGCGCAGGAACTCGCTCAGCGCGTGTGCCGCGTCGACCGGCTCGGCGGTGGCGGCTCCGCGCAGGTCGACGTAGAGCTGGCCGTCGGGGAAGTCGGCACGCCTGTGGTGCGCCCACCGCAACGCGAGCGCGGTCTTGCCGACACCGGCCGCACCCGCGATCGCGGAGATCGTCACCAGGCCCGCGCCGCCCGCCACCACGGCGTCCAGTTCCCCGAGCTCGCCCACCCGGCCGCTGAAGTCGCGGGGCGCGGCGGGCAGCTGCGCCGGCCGGGGACGGCTCGGCCGCGCCGGGAGGTCCAGCACCGGATCGGCCCGCACCACCTCCTGGTACCGGGTGCTCAGGGCCTCGCCGGGATCGACTCCCAGCTCGTCGCGGAGCAGTTCCCTCGCCTGGTGGTAGGTCGCCAGCGCGTCCGCCTGCCTGCCGCAGCGGTAGAGGGCGAGCATGAGCTGGGCCCGCGCCCGTTCGTGCAACGGGTGCCGCGCCACCACCTCGGTCAGCTCCGCCACGAGCTCGTCGTGCCTGCCGAGCTCCAGGTCGACGTCGACGCGCTCGGCCAGCACCGCGAGCCGGCGGTCGGCCAGCGCGTCGGACATCGTCAGCACGGCGGGGACGTCGGCGAACTCGGCGAGCGGAACACCGCGCCAGAGCCCGAGGGCTTCGCGCAGCAACGCGGTGCGCCGGCCCGGGTCGACGGTCGCGTGGGCGTCCGCGACCAGCCGCCGCATCTCGTCGGCGTCGCACTCGTCCGGTGCCACGACGAGCCGGTAACCCGCCGGCCCGTGGACGATCCGGTCCGGATCGCCGAGCTTCCTGCGCAGCCGGTGTACGTAGAGCTGCAGCGTCTTCCTCGCGGACGCGGGTGGTTTCGCCTGCCACAGCGCGTGGGCGAGCGCGTCGGCGGAGACCGGCGAGTTCGCGTTGCACAGCAGCACGGCGAGCAGACGGCGGAGCATCGGCTGGTCCAGTTCGACGTCTTCCCCGTCCACCGCGAGGCGAAGTGGACCGAGCACGCCGAATTGCACCTTCATGACTGCCTCCCCGGGGACAACGGTGGCACCGCGCCGATGAAACCGCAGTGAAACCGAGGAACTCCAGGGTGTTCCGCAGACGTTCCAGCCGAATTTCCAGCTACCGCGGAATCGCGTGGACAAGGGGGAGAACATGCGGTGGAGAAAGCTCGCCGGCAGGCTCAGGACCGCGGGGGTCGTCGTGGCCTCGCTGACCGGCGTCGTCCGACGGGGCATCCGGCGACGGCCGGCACACCGGCCGTGATGGCCGACAGGTCTTGCACGGTGACCACCCGGTGGATCTGCAAGACGGCACCGCTGTGGGTCGGCAGCGGTGCCAATCCCCACATCACCACGGTGGGCATCCCGTGGGGAGCACCGTGGGAGCCGGGCGAGCCGGAAGAGGTCAACTCGTTCGTCATCGTGCGGTACCTCGACGCTCCGGGAGACCCGGAAATCCTGCGCGACAACAAGAAGCGCGGAGAAGAACACGACATCTGGCGCAAGGGCTGGCCGGCCGGCAACTACTCGGCCGAGCTGCACTGCCGCTATTCGTACCAGGGCGCCACCCTCAACTTCGACAACTGACGGACCAGGAGTGAAAATGCGCAGAAACGGTGTTATCCCGGCATTTCTCGGTGCGGCCCTCGTGGCGGCGCTCACCTTGGCAACGCCGGCGTCCGCCGCCCAGGACCCGCGGTCCGGCGGTGTCACCGCACTGGCCGACTGCCCGCGGGTCTCGAACTCCTACGACATCGGTCCCGGCGCCACGGGCGGCAACGTCCTGGAGGTGCAGTGCCTGCTGAACCGCACGCTCTCGTGGAACGCGTTCCCGTTCGTGATCAAGCGCGACGGCGAGTACGGCCCGATCACCGCCGCGGCGGTGTGGGAGTTCCAGGAGTGCGTCAACGCCAGGGGCACCGCGATCGGGGTGGACGGACGCGTCGGCCCGGAGACCCTGCCGCACCTGCGCTGGTGGGGGAACGTGCACAGCCCCGCCACCGGTGAGCGGATCTGCTGACGGTTCTCGGAACGGATCGCGGCCGCGAGCGCCGCCGTCCTGCTGCTCACTTCGGCGCGGGCGGCGGTGCCACCGGCGGGGGTGGCGGCCAGAGCCGCCTGTCCCGCGGAGCGAACGGATCCGATGTCCGCCGCGATGGCGGCACGGGCGTGCGACGGCCGCGTGGAGGTGCTGTCCCAGCACATGGAGACGGCCAGGGTGCAGGCCCGGCCGGACGGCGGTTCCAGCGCCGAGATCCGGGTGCGCTGACGAAGTCGGCTCGGCTTTCCGGTGGCCGCTCCTCGGAGCGGTCACCGGTTCGCCACGACCGGGCGTTGCTGCGGCAGGAGTCACGAGCGAATGGGGTTCGAACGCGGCAGCGCATTTGTCCTATGTGGACGAGATCGTCCGCCTGGTCGGTCAGGACGCCGGTGGGTTCCGCCGGAACTGACCTGGGACACCGTGGAGCGCGAGTTCGGTGTGCGGTTCCCGTCGGACTACCGGGCCTTGATGGAACCCGGAGCAGAGCGCCGAGGAACTCATGAGCGTCAAGCGCCACAACGCAGGGCACCCCGGGCCGATGTCGAGGGTCCTCCACGAACTCCTGGTGTGCACCGGCAAGGACAACCTCCTGGGGTGAGACCTCTCGGCCATTCCGGTCAAGTTCTCCAGGTACCTGCGCGACTTCTGGCGAGGCAGCGGTCCGGCGCGGACAGTTCACCACGGGCGTCAGCCGTCGGCGAGGTCCTGCCCCATGAGCCGGCCCGTGAGCTCGACGCAGCGCATCCGGGCGGGGGAGAAGTCGTAGGGCATCTTGGTGAACGCTTCGTAGGCGCTCATCTCCCTGTCCTGCTCCCCGTCGTCGTCGACCGCGAACAGCTCCTCGTCGGCGGCGTCCAGCCCTGCGGCCTCGATGGCCCGCTCCAGTGCCTTGTGGTGGGCGAAGCGCTGGGCGGCCAGGTCGTCGACGCGCGGGTCGTCGGGTGCGACGCCGTCGTCGAGGGCGGCTTCGGCCGCGTCGAGGCGGTCGTCCTCGGCCCGGAGTTCGGGATGGGTGGCCAGCACGACGAACACACCTGCCTGGACCGCGGCGGCCCGCGCGCCGAAGATCCGCTCCGTGACCATCAGGGCGTCCACATCGGACGGACGCAGCGCTCCGGGAGGCAGGTGGCGGAGCCGGTCCGCCACCAGGTCCGAGAGCAGGCCCAGCGGGCTGCCCACCGCGCGCAGGCGCCGGACGGCCGCTCGCTGGCGTCGGATGGCGGCTTCCTGGGCGGCGAGCGCCTCCTCCAGGCGGTCCAGGTTCTCCTCGACGTCGCGGCTGCCGTCGAACGCGGCCCGCATGTCGTCGAGCCTGATGCCGGTTTCCGCCATCTTGCGGATCCACAGCAGCCGGATCATGTCGTCGTGGCCGTAGCGGCGACGGCCGTCCGCGCCCCGCTCGGGCTCCGGGAGCAGGCCGATCTGGTGGTAGTGGCGCACGGCGCGCGGGGTGGTGCCGGCGAAGGCGGCGGCGTCGCCGATCTTGACGTGGCGGGGAGGCGTGAACGAGAGGTGCATCGCGGGCGGTGCCTTTCGAGCGGGGGTACCGCGAAGGACAGCACATGCCGCTGCGTCAGGTGCAACTCCCCGCCCGTCGAGCCCGGACCGGCCCGTCGGGTGACGGGCCGGTCCGGTGGGTCAGCCGGTGAGGTGGGCCGCGACCGTGCCGGCGATCTCGGCCATCGGCACCGGGTGGGTCATGTCACCGTGGGTGGTGGCGACGGGGTGGACGTGGAGGGTGCCGGTGAGGTGCGGCGTCCACGCGTCGGGGTGGGGTGAGGAGTCGGTGCGGCCTTCGGTGGCCAGGAAGAACAGGGCGTCGCCGCGGTAAGGGGTCGTGGGCGTGTGGGTGTCGGAGAGGTGGCGGTTGTGGGCGAAGACGGCCGGGAGGGCGGCCACGGCGCGGGCGCCGAGGACGGGGACCAGGTCGTCGAGGGAGGTGCGGCCCAGGGAGGCCAGCAGGTCCGCGGTGGGGTCGAGGTCGGCTGCGGGGGAGGCGGGGTTGCCGGGGTAGCCGTCCAGGAGCGCGAGGAACGCGACCTCCGCGTTCTCCGCCTGGAGGCGGGTGGCGACGGCGTGGGCGACCTGGGCGCCGAAGGACCAGCCCAGCAGGTGGTAGGGGCCTTCTGGCTGGACGGCGCGGATCTCGGCCACGTAGTCCTTGACCATCTCGTCCAGGGTGCCGGTCCACGGTTCGGTGAGGGCGCGGGACTGCAGGGCGTGGACGGGGCGGTCGTCGAGGTGGCGGAGCAGTCCTGAGTAGACCCAGCCGATGCCGGCGGCGGGGTGGACGCAGAACAGCGGTGCCCTGGAACCGTTGGAGCGCAACGGGAGCAGGACGTTGAGGGGATCGGTGCCTGCCTCCTCCAGGCGCGTGGCCAGCCCCGCGGGGGTGGGGGCGTCGAAGACGGAACGGATCGTGGCGCGCACCCCCAGGGCACGGCGGACGCGGTCGACGAGGCGGGTGGCGAGCAACGAGTGGCCGCCCAGGTCGAAGAAGTCGTCGTCGACACCGACGGAGTCGAGGCCGAGGACGTCGGCGAACAGGGCGCAGAGAACGCGTTCGCGGTGGTCGCGCGGCGCACGGGTGGGCTTGCGGGTGAAGTCGGGGGCGGGCAGGGCCCTGCGGTCGAGCTTGCCCGACGGGCTCAGGGGCAGTTCCGGCACCGCGACGACGGCCGCGGGGACCATGGCCTCGGGCAGCGACCGCGCCGCGAACTCGCGCACCGCCACCGGGTCGAGGTCAGCCGAAGCAACCGCGTAGACGACCAGGCGCTTGTCGCCGGGACGGTCCTCGCGGACCACCGCGGCCGCCTGGACCACCGACGGGTGCGCGGAGACGGCGGCGGCGACCTCGCCCAGCTCGATCCGGACGCCGCGGATCTTGACCTGGTCGTCGGTGCGGCCCAGGTACTCCAGCACGCCGCCGTCGTGCCAGCGGACCAGGTCACCGGTGCGGTACATCCGCTCGCCCGGCCGGTGGGGGTGCGGGACGAACCGCTGGCCGGTCGTCGCGGGGCGGTTGAGGTAGCCGGTGGCCAGCTGGGTGCCGGAGAGGTAGAGCTCGCCGGTCGCGCCGGCGGGCACCGGGGACAGGGCCGGGTCGAGGACGTAGACCTGCGTGTTCCACACCGGGCGGCCGATGGGGACCGACGGCGTCGCGTCGTGCCCGAACCGTTGCCAGGTCACGTCCACGGACGCCTCGGTGGGGCCGTAGAGGTTGTCGAGGTGGGCGGCGAAGCCCGCGGTGAAGCGCTCGGCCAGCGGGGTGGGCAGGGCCTCGCCGCTGCAGACGACCTGGCGCAGGCCGGGGCAGCGGCCGGGCGCGACGGAGGCGGTGAAGACCTCCAGCATCGACGGGACGAAGTGGGCGACGGTGACGCCCGCGTCCTCGACCAGGTCGGCCAGGTAGGCGGGGTCCTTGTGGCCCTCGGGCCTGGCCACGACCAGGACCGCGCCGGTGATCAACGGCCAGAAGAACTCCCACACCGACACGTCGAAGCTCGACGGCGTCTTCTGCAGGACGCGGTCCGCCGGGGTGAGGCGGTAGCGGTCCTGCATCCACAGCAGGCGGTTCACGATGCCGGAGTGGGGGACGACCACGCCCTTGGGCTTGCCGGTCGAACCCGAGGTGTAGATGACGTACGCCGCGTCGTCCGGGGTCGCCGACGGCAGCGCGACGTCCTCGGCGACCGCGGGCAGGGCGGCCAGCGACTCCGGCGTCAGGACGAGCACCGGGTCGGCGTCGGCCACCATGTGCGCCACCCGGTCGGCCGGGTAGCCGGGGTCGACGGGCAGGTAGGCCGCGCCCGTCTTGTGCACGGCGTACAGCGCGACGATCAGCTCCAGCGACCTCGGCAGCGCCACACCGACCGTGCGGCCGGGGGCGGCACCCGCGCGGTGCAGGGCGCGGGCCAGCGCGGTGGCGCGGTCGTCCAGTTCGGCGTAGGTCAGGCCGGTGCCGTCGAACTCGACGGCGGGGGCGTGCGGGGTCCGGGCGACCTGGGCGGAGAAGAGGGCGGGCAGGGTGGTGGCGGGCACGTCGGCGTCGGTGTCGTTCCAGTCGTGGAGGATCACCGCGCGCTCGGCCGGGTCGAGGACGTCGATCTCGCGGGTGCGCAGGCCGGGATCGGCGGCGACGGCGGCCAGCACGCGGACGAACCGGTCGGCGAGGCCGCGGGCGGTGCCGGCGTCGAACAGGTCGGCGGAGTAGGCCAGGGAGCCGTCCAGCCCGCCCGCGGGGTTCTCGGCGAAGCCCAGGCCCAGGTCGAACTTGACGCTCTGCGCGCCGATCTCGTGCTCGGCGACAGCCAGGCCCGGCAGCGACAGGTCGGCCTGGCCGGTGTTCTGCAGCACCAGCGACACCTGGAACAGCGGGTGCCTGGCCAGGGAGCGGGCCGGGTTCAGCTCCTGCACGAGCCGTTCGAACGGCAGGTCCTGGTGCTCGAACGCGCGCAGGTCGGTCTCCCGGACCCTGGCGAGCAGGTCGGTGAACGCGGGGTCGCCCGCGGTGTCGACGCGCAGCACGAGGGTGTTGACGAAGAACCCCACGACGTCGTCCAGCGCGCGGTCCGCGCGACCGGCGACCGGGGTGCCGATCGGGACGTCGGTGCCCGCGCCGAGGCGGGTGAGCAGGGTGGCGAGCGCGGCCTGCAGGACCATGAACAGCGTCACCCGGTGCTCCCGGGCGAGCTCCAGCAGCCGGGCGTGCAGGGCGGCGCCGATCTCGACGGGCACGGTGCCGCCCCGGTGGGTGGCGACGGCGGGGCGGGGGCGGTCGGTGGGCAGCGCCAGCTCGTCGGGCAGGCCCGCGAGCGCGCCGCGCCAGTGCTCGACCTGGCCGGTGAGCAGCGAGTCGAGCAGGTCGCGCTGCCACAGGGTGTAGTCGGCGTACTGCACGGGCAGCGGTGCCCAGCCGGGCTCGGCGCCCGTCAGCCGTGCGGTGTAGGCGGTGCGCAGGTCCCGCACCAGCGGCCCGAGGGACGCGCCGTCGACGGCGATGTGGTGTAGCAGCAGGAGCAGCACGTGCTCGTCCGGGCCAACGGCGAACAACGTGGTGCGCACGGGCGCGTCCACGGCCAGGTCGAACTCCTCGCGGGCGGCGTCGGCGAGCGCGGTGTCGAGGTCCGCCGGGGCGAGGCCGACGACGTCCAGCACGGGCCGCCAGCCGTCGAGGACGACCTGGCACGGGGTGCCGTCGACCTCGGGGAAGACCGTGCGCAACGCCTCGTGCCTGCCCACCACGTCGTGCAGGGCTGCCTCGAGCGCGACGAGGTCCAGCGCACCGGTCAGGCGCAGCGCGTACGGGACGGCGTAGCCCGCGCCCTGGTTCTCCAGCCGGTTGAGGAACCACAGCCGGGACTGGGCGGGCGACAGGGGCAGCACCCCCGGCCGGGGTCCGGCGACCAGCGGCGGGCGGACGGGCCTGCCCGCGGCGCGGTCGACGGCGGCGGCGACGCCCTCGACGGTGGGGTCGGCGAAGAGGTCGGCCAGCGAGAGCTCCGCCTCGAACGTGGTGCGGACGCGGGCGATGAGCTTGGCGGCCAGCAGCGAGTGGCCGCCGAGGTCGAAGAAGCTGTCGCGCGCCCCGACGCCGTCGACGCCGAGCAGGTCGGCGAAGAGACCGCAGAGGATCTCCTCCCGCGCCGTGCGCGGCCGGACCTGGCCGGCGGGCGCCTCGGCAGACGGGGCGGGCAGGGCACGGCGGTCGAGCTTGCCGTTGGGCGTGAGCGGCAACGCGTCGAGCACGACGAACGCGCCGGGCACGAGGTAGTCGGGCAACGCGGCGGCGGCGTGCCGGCGAACGGCGGCGATGTCGAGCGCACGGACTCCGTCGGCGCCGGGGGTGCGGGCCTCGGCGGTGCCGGGCGCGCCATCCCCGGTGGTGTCGAGCGCACGCACCTCGGCGGCGCCGTCCGTGTCCGACTCGGTGGTGTCGAGCGAGCGGACCTTGGTGGTGCCGTCCGTGTCCGGCCCGGTGGTGTCGAGCGAGCGGACCTTGGTGGTGCCGTCCGTGTCCGACTCGGCGGTGTCGAGCGCACGCACCTCGGCGGTGCCGGGCGCGCCATCCCGGGTGATGTCGAGCGCACGCACCTCGGCCGTGCCGTCCGTGTCCGACTCGGTGCTGCCGTCCGCGGCCACCAGGTAGGCGACCAGGCGCTTGTCGCCGGGCCGGTCCTCGCGGACGACGACGGCGGCCTGGGCGACGGCGGGGTGGCGGGTGAGCACCGCGCCGACCTCGCCCGGCTCCACCCGGAAGCCGCGGATCTTGACCTGGTCGTCGGTGCGGCCGACGTACTCCAGCACGCCGCCGGCGCTCCAGCGGCCCAGGTCGCCCGTGCGGTACATGCGCTCGCCGGGGCCGTCGAACGGGCTGGTGACGAACCGGCCCGCGGTGAGCCCGGACTGGCCGAGGTAGCCCTCGGCGAGACCGAGGCCGGACAGGTACACCTCGCCGACCACACCGGGCGGCACCGGCTGGAGGGCCGCGTCGAGCACGTGGGTGCGCTTGTTGGCGAGGGAGCGTCCGATCGGCACGGACCGGCCGAGCGCGTCGGCCGGTGCCACGGCGTGGCTCGTGCCGATGATCATGTTCTCCACCGGGCCGTAGCCGTTGACCAGGCGCACGTGCGGGTGGCGGCGCAGCAGTTCACCGACGTGGCGGGTGGAGGCGGCCTCACCGCCGGTCATCACCTGGTGCAGCCCGGCGAAGACATTCGGGTGCTCGTCGACGAGGTGGTTGAGCAGGCTGGCCGACAGGTAGGCGGTCGTGACGCCGTGCCGGGGGATGAGCCGGGCGACGACGGCGGGTTCGGGTCGCGAGCCGGGGTGCAGCACGCAGGCGGCGCCGGTCAGCAGCGGTGAGAACAGCTCCAGCACGAAGGCGTCCCACGACGCGGGCGAGCACTGCAGCCACACCTGCTCCGGGCCGAAGTCCAGGAACGACTGCGACAGCAGGCTGGCCACGATCGAGCGGTGCGAACCCAGGATCCCCTTGGGCCGCCCGGTGGAGCCCGAGGTGAACATGACGCAGGCCGCGTCCGTCGGCGCGCCGGGGACCTCGACCGGCGCGGCGGGCACCCCGGCGGCCTGCGCCATCCGCCGCGGTGTCAGGGTTTCACCGACGCCGGCGTCGGCGCTGATCTCGCGGACGCGGTCGGCGGGCAACGCCGGGTCGAGCACCGTGTAGGCGGCGCCCGCCTTGAACGCGCCGAGCACGGCGGCGACGAGGTCGACCCCGCGGTCCAGCGCGATGCCGACGACGTCCCCGCGCCGCACACCGCAGTCGCGCAGGTGCCGGGCGACGCGGTTCGACCGCTCGTCCAGTTCGCCGTAACCGATCTCGGCGTCGTCGGTGATCAGCGCGACGGCGTCGGGGTGGGCGGCGGCGCGGGCGGAGAACAGGGCGTGCACGGTCGAGTCGGGGAAGGGCGTGCCGGTGTCGTTCCACTCGTGCAGCACCAGCGCGCTGTCGGCGGGGGAGAGCACGGGCAGGCGGTCGACGGCCCGGCCGGGATCGGCGGCGACGGCGTCCAGGACCAGGGTGAGGGCGGTGAGCAGGCGGCGCGCGGTGGCCGGGTCGAACAGGTCGGTGCTGAACTCGAGCGTGCAGTCCAGGCCTCCGGCGCGGGGCTTCTCGTCCACGGTCAGGGTGAGGTCGAACTTGGCGTTGCCCTGCGTGCCGTCGGCGAGGCGCACGTCGAGCCCGGCCAGGCGGGGACCGTCCCCCTCGCCGCCGGTCAGCGACAGCGCCACCTGGAACAGCGGGTGGCGGGCGAGCACGCGCGGCGGGTTGAGCTCCTTCACCAACCGGTCGAAGGGCACGTCGGCGGCGGCGTAGGCGGCCAGGTCGGCGTCGCGGACGCGGGCCAGCAGGTCGGTGAACGCGGGTCCGCCGCCGGTGTCCACGCGCAGCACCAGCGAGTTGACGAAGAACCCGACCAGGTCGTCCAGGACCTCGTCCGGGCGGCCCGCGACGGGCGTGCCGACGACGACGTCGGTGCCCGCGCCCATGCGGGTCAGCGCGGCGGCGAGGGCGGCGTGCACGACCATGAACAGCGTGGCCTGGTTGGCGCGCGCCAGGTCGGTGAGGGCGGCGTGGGTGCCGGCCTCGACGCGGGCGGTGACGGCGTCCTTGGCGTGGGTGGGGTCCGCCGGGCGGGACCGGTCGTAGGGCAGGGACAGCTCCTCCGGCAGGCCGTCCAGCACCGTCTTCCAGTGCTCCACGCGGCTGTCGAGGTCCAGTTCCCGCTGCCAGAGCGTGTAGTCGGCGTACTGCACCGGCAACGGTGCCCAGCCGGGCTCGCGGCCGGCCAGCCTCGCCTCGTAGGCGGTGCCCAGGTCGCGCAGCAGCGGGCCGCTCGACACGCCGTCGCCCGCGATGTGGTGCAGGGCCAGCACGAGCACCGACCCGGTGTCGCACGTGGACAGCAGGGTGGCGCGCAGCGGGAGGTCGGTGGCGAGGTCGAACGAGGCGCTCGCGGCCTCGTCGACGAGGCGGTCGAGGTCGGCGGCGGAGCAGCGGTGCGAGGTGAGCACGTCGCCGAACTCGGCGAGGACGTGCTGGCGCGGCTGCCCGTCGACGGCGGGGAACACCGTGCGCAGGCTCTCGTGGCGGGTGACGACGTCGCGCAGGGCGGCGGCGAGGGCGGGCACGTCGACGCGCCCGGTCAGGTGCAGGGTCAGCGGGATCGTGTAGGCGCGGTCCTGGCCGCGCACGCCCGCGAGGAACCACAGGCCCTGCTGGGCCGGCGAGAGCGGCACCACCTCCGGGCGCGGGCGGGCCGCCAGCGGCGGGTGGACCGCGCCCGAGGCCTTGTCGAGAGCGGCGGCGACCCCGGCGACGGTGGGCGCGCGGAAGAAGGCGCGCAGGCCCAGTTCGGCGCCCAGCGCCGCGCGGACGCGGCTGATCAGTCGCGTCGCGAGCAGGGAATGCCCGCCCAGGGCGAAGAACCCGTCGTGGACGCCGACCGCCTCCAGGCCGAGCACGTCGGCGAACAGTCCACAAAGGATGCGTTCGCGTTCGTCGCGCGGTTCCCGGCGGACCGGTGCCTCTTCCTCGACGTGTTCCGGCACGTCCTCGCGCGCCGGGGCAGGTGCGGTGGGCAGGCCCAGCCGGGACAGCGGAACGTCCGGTGTGGACAGTGCGAGGTCGAGCAACCGGACCAGGGTTTCGCCGAGGTGCACGACGAAGGCGCGGTCGAGCCGGTCGGCGGCGTACTCGAGCTGGCAGTCCATGCCGCCGTCGGCGCGGTGGGCGAACACCACGCTCAGGTCGAGCTTGGCCGCGGCGAGGTCGAGCGGTTCCACGGCGACGTCGAGCCCGCCCAGCCGTGGCGGGGCCGAGTCCTCCTGGAGCACGAGCATGACCTGGTAGACCGGGTGCGCCCGGGAACCGCGGTCCACGCCGAGCCGTTCGACGACCCGCTCGAACGGCACGTCCTGGTGGGCGTAGGCGTCGAACGCGGTCTCCCTGGCCCGGCACAGCAGCTCGGCGAAGCCGGGGTCGCCGGAGAGGTCGGTGCGCAGCGCGAGGGTGTTGCCGAAGAACCCGACCAGGTCGTCCAGCGCGGGGTCCTGCCGGCCGGAGACCGGCGTGCCCAGCACGACGTCCGGCCCGGCGCCGTTCAGGCCGAGCACGGCGCTGACCGCCGCCTGCAGGCCGACGAACGGGGTGCAGCCCGCCGCACGGGTCGCGTCGGCCAGCCGTGCGCGGAGCGCCGCGGGCAGCTCCACCTCGACGATCCCGGCCCCGGTGCCGCGTCCGCCGGCGGGGAGCGCGATCCGCTCGGGAAGGCCGGCGAGCGCGTCCTCCCAGTACGCCAGCTGCTCGGCGAGCAGGCTGCCCGGGTCGTCCTCGGCTCCGAGGACCTCCCGCTGCCACAGGGCGAAGTCGCCGTACTGGACCTCCAGCGGCTCCCAGTCCGGGCTGATGCCCGCCGCACGGGCGGTGTAGGCGGCGTCGAGGTCGCGCAGCAACGGACCGAACGAGCCGCCGTCGGCCGCGATGTGGTGCAGCAGCACCAGCAGCACGTGCTCGTCGGGCGCGACCCGGAACAGCGTGGTGCGCAACGGGATCTCGGTCGCGAGGTCGAACGGCCGCGTCGCCGCCGCGACCAGCGCCGCGGGCAGTTCGGCGTCGACGACCTCGAACGGCGGCCTCGCGTCCTCCACGACGAGGTGCCCCGGCGTCCCGTCCACGACGGGGATGACCGTGCGCAGCACCTCGTGCCGGTTCGCCACGTCCGCGACGGCGGCGCGCAGGGCGGTGATGTCCAGTGGTCCGCGCAGCCGCAGGGCGACCGGGACGTTGTAGGCGGAACCGGGACCGTCGAGCTGGTCGAGGAACCACAACCGTTGCTGGCCGAACGACAGTGCGGACATGGCAGGGCTTTCCTTTCTAGGCGGACGGGATCCGCAGCGCGCGGGCGGCCGTGATCGGCCCGCCGAACGCGACCAGCGCGGTGACCGCCCAGGCGAGCTCGGGCGAGGTGAGGCCGGCGAGGGCGCCGGAGAGGGCGTAGGCGAAGGGGGCGCAGCCGATGCCCGCCAGCGCGAGCATCGCCATGGCGGTGCCGAGCCGGTCGGCCGGGGCCGCCTTCTGGTAGAGCGTGACGGCCGCGGGCCCGTTGAGCCCGGAGCAGACGCCGAGGGCCGCCGACAACACGGCCATCACCGCGAGGGACGGGGCGAGCACCATGCCCACCAGCAGCACGCCGATGCCGATGCCGCTGCCCACCAACCGGATCGAGAGCGGTACGCGTTCGCCGACGACGGCACTGATGCCGGCTCCGGCCAGCGCGCCGCCCGCCCAGCAGGCGATCACCAGGCCCACGGCGGAGACGGCCCAGCCGCGGTCGATCACCAGCACCGGCAGACCGGGGTTCATCGGCCAGGCGAACGCGAAGTCCAGGCACAGCGCGGAGAGGAACAGCAGGCGCAGCTTGCGGTCGGAGCGCAGCAGCTTCAGCCCGTCGCCGGTGCGCTTCCACATCGGCACCCCGCTGGGCGCGCCGGTGGGGGCGGAGATCTCCTTCGTGACCGGGGCCAGGCACAGCAGCGCGACCACGCAGCCGACCGTCACCACGCCCAAGGCGACCGGGAGCTGTCCCTCGGCCACGAGCCACGCGCCGAACGGTGAGCCGACGATCGGCGCGAACCGGGCCACCATGGTGCGCACGGAGTTCGCCCGGCCGAGCTGCTCGCCGTCCACCATGCGCGGCATGAGCGTGCCGAACGACGGCGTGCCCAGGCCCAGCAACGCGCCTTCCAGCGCGGCCACGACCACGAGCAGCCACACCGACGGCGAGGTCAGCGCGATCACCGTGGCGACGGCGAGCACCGCGATCCGCACGGAGGTGGTGCGCAGCAACACGACTCGAGGTCCCAGTGCGTCGCACAGCACCCCGCCGAAGATCATCGCCAGCGCGCGGGGCACCGACTCGGCCAGGGTGACCAGGGTGACGGCGGTGGTGCCGCCCATCTGCGCGGCCGCCCACACCGCGGCGATGAAGAACACCTGGTCGCCGATCAGCGACACGCCCTGGCCGCCCAGCACGACTCCGACGCGGGACCAGGGAGACCTTCGGGGCGGGGACGGGCGTGCGTCGCTGACAGTCGTCTGGGACATGGGAAGGACCTCTCTCAGCGCGCGTGCAGGGTGACGGGCAGGTGGTCGAAGCCGAAGTTGATGATCGACTGGTTGTGCACCGGCTCCCCGGTCACCTCGATCTCGGCGACCTGGTCCAGCAACGCCCGGTAGACCGCGCCGAGCTCGGCCTTGGCCAGCGGCGCGCCGATGCAGTAGTGCGGGCCGACGCCCAGTGCCAGGTGCCGGTTGGGCGAGCGGTCCAGGCGCAGCTCGTGCGGGGCGTCGAAGGCGGCCGGGTCGTGGTCGGCGGCCCACGTCCACACCGCGACCTTGTCGCCGGCGCGGACGTCGGCCCCGCCGAGCCGGGTGTCGCGGGTGGCGGTGCGCAGCACGTGCAGGCCGACCGAGGTGTAGCGCAGCAGCTCGTCGGTGGCGGAGTCGACGTCGACGGCGCCCTCCCGCAGCCGCTGGAACTCCGCGGGGTTGTCCAGCAGCGCCATGATGCTCATCGCCGCGGTGTGCCGGACGGTCTGCACGCCGCCGACGATGATGTTGTCCAGGTTGAGGACGACGTCCTCGATCGGCAGCGGCCTGCCCTTCACCCGGTGGGTGGCGAGGACGCTGATCAGGTCGTCGGACGGCGCCGTCCGGCGCCGCATCGCCTGGTCGAACAGGTACGGCAGCAGCCGTTGGTGAGCCGCCCTGCGGTCCTGCGGCGTGGTGCCGAGGAACGCCGCGTCGCACACCGACACGACCATGTCGCGGTCGGCCTCGGGGATGTCGAGGACGTCGCACATGACGACCAGCGGCACCGTGGCCATGACCTCGACGAGGTCGACCTGACCGCGGGCCACCGCGTCCGCGACCACCTGCGCGGCGAGGTCGTTGATGCGCTCGGTGCTGCCGCGCACGCCCTTGGGGGAGAAGAACGGCAGCAGCGGGGCGCGCAGCTCGCGGTGGTGCTTGCCGTCGGTCAGCGCCATCATCTTCCCGGCTCCGGCGGGGGAGCCGCCGGAGCCGAGCAGGGAGCCGCCGGCGGAGGTGTAGGTGGAGGCGTCGGTGAGCACGGCCGAGGCGTGCTCGTAGGACAGCACCGACCACACCGGACCGTCCTCGGCGGTGTGGGTGAGCTGCACCGGCGCGAGAGCGCGCAGGTCGTCGACGAGCGCGCCGGTGCCGGGGTCCGCCCAGAGGCGGGCGTCGGTCAGGTCAACGGTCGTGGTGGTCACTGCGCGCTCCCAGGCAGAGGGTTCGGAGGAGGTCGGCCGGTCCGGGGTCGCCGGGTGCGACGAGCAGGTGCCCGCCCGGCAGCACCCTGGAGGTGAACGGGCCCGTGGTGCTGCCCGCCCACGTCCGCGGCGGGCTCGCGCCGGGGTCGGCGGCGCCCGCCAGGGCGTGGACGGCGAACCGGGCTGGAGGGCCCGGCCGGTGCCGGTAGGTCGCGCCGACGGCGATGTCGGCG
>NZ_JAJCXE010000027.1:0-169406 GCF_021056325.1 Lentzea sp. CC55
CGGTCCCATTCCGAACCCGGTAGTTAAGCCCTTCTGCGCCGATGGTACTGCACTGGTTACGGTGTGGGAGAGTAGGTCGCCGCCGAACATTCTTTCCAGAAGACCCCTGAGGGTCGAGCACTCCGGTGCTCCCCTCAGGGGTCTTTTGCGCGTTCGGACGCTGATTTCGCTTGCCCGTCCTGATCTGATGGACCCATGGACGCGGTCGTGCACGCCACCCTGGACTCGTTCGACGCCGCCACCCACGATCGGCTCGCGGCCGATCCGGTGCGCAACACCGTGGCTTTGACGTCACTGCACCGGATCCGCAGCCTGCCGGCCGAGGACTTCCCGACCCTCGTCACCTTCCACGAGGGCGACGAGGTCGTCGGCTCCCTGGTCCGCACCCCGCCGTGGCCGTTCCAAACGGCCGACCTGCCGCTGACCGCGGTGGAACTGGCCGTCCAAGTGGCCGCGAGGATCGACCCGGACGCTCCGGGGGTGACCGGTCCGCGGGACAGGTCCGAGGCGTTCGCCACAGCGACCGGCAGGCCGTACACCGAGTCCCTGGCGACGAGGCTCTACCGCCTGGGCACCCTCGCCCCGCCCGCCGTCGAAGGCGCCGGCCGCCTGGCCACCGAGGACGACGTCGAGCTCCTGGGGGCCTGGCGCGAGTCGTTCCTCGCCGAGGCCGTGCCGCGCAACCCGAGCGGTTCGGCCACCGAAGCCATGCGCAGCTCGCTGCGCCTCGGCAACGGCCACGCCCTCTGGGAGGTCGGCGGAACCCCGGTCGCCTGGGCCGCGGCCAGCCTCCCGCAGGTCGGCATGAGCAGGATCGGTCCGGTCTACACGCCGCCCGAACACCGCAGGCACGGCTTCGGTGCCGCTGCCAGCGCCCTGGCGAGCCGCTGGGCCCTCGACCAGGGCGCGACCGACGTGCTGCTGTTCGCGGACCTGACCAACCCTGTCTCGAACTCGATCTACCGGCGCATCGGGTACGAGCCACTCGACGACTGGGCGGAGTTCTGGTGGAAGCACGACAGCGGGACGACGAACTAGTCGCCGGGTGGTGGGTTCAGCCGAACAGCTCGGGCGAGAGCGGCCGGTTGCGGACGTGGGAGGAGAACACGAGCGAGGTGGTGGTGTCGCCGTACCGCTGCATCACCTCGACGAGCTCCTCCAGCTCCACCATCGACCGGCAGACGACCCGCAGCAACCAGCAGTCGTTGCCGGTCACGTGGTCGGCGTCGAGGACCTGCGGCAGCACCAGCACCTGCGAGCGGAACCGCGGCGTGTCCAGCGACCGGACCCGCACCCGCACGATCGACTCGATCGGCAGGCCCAAGCGGGACGGCGACACGACCGCGGTGAAGCCGGTGATGACGCCGAGCGACTCCAGGCGGCGCACCCGTTCGGTCACCGCCGGCGCGGACAACGACACCTCCCGCCCCAGCGCGGTGAACGACATCCGTCCGTCCTGCTGCAACAACGACAGGATCTTCCAGTCCACACCGTCCAGTTCCACCTGGAAATCATAGGGAGAACGGGTCGAACGCCTGGACTTCCGCATGTCCGAACAGGACCGCGGTCAGCAGGATCTGAGGCATGACGAACGCACTGCGCTTCCCCGCCGCCGACCCGCGGACCGCCGCCGCCCACTTCGCCGCCGAGCTCGCGTTCGAGGCCGACCCCGACGACGTCCACCGCGACCTCCGCAACGGCACCACCGCCGGCTACGTCCTGGTGGAGACGCGCGCTCCGGAGGCGTTCGCGCAGGCACGCATCCCCGGCGCGATCAACCTGCCCTACCGGGACCTGCCCGACGAGCTCGACCTCGACCCGGACCTCGTCTACATCTGCTACTGCGAGAGCTTCCAGTGCAACGCCGCCACCAAGGGCGCCCTCGCGCTCTCGGAGAGGGGGTACCGCGTGAAGCGGCTCTCCGGCGGCATCACGGCGTGGCGGGACGCGGGCTACCCGATCGAATCGGACGACGTCACCGGTTCGGGTGTTTCGAAGGTCGCGTGTCACTGCTGACCTGCGCCCACCTAGGCTCGGGTGCGTGAACGCACCACGTCTGCTCGTCCTGCAGCCCTCGGAGTCCGACCCGCTGGCCAAGCTCGGCGGATGGCTCGAGGCCGAGGGCGTCGAGCTCGACCTCGTGCCGTTGAAGGAGCAGCCCGCGCCGGCGGACCTCGACGGCTACCAGGGCGTCATCTGCCTCGGCGGTGAGATGGGCGCGCTCGACGACCTCGAGCACCCGTGGCTCGCGGACGCCCGCAGGCTGCTGTCCGGCGCGGTGTCGAAGAGGCTGCCCACGCTCGCGATCTGCCTCGGTGCGCAGCTGCTCGCGGCCGCCACGGGTGGTCAGGTGCGCAAGGGACCGCAGGGGCCGGAGGTCGGCGTGCTGCTCGTGGCCAAGCGGGACGCCGCGGCCGGCGACCCGCTGTTCGCCGACCTGCCGTTCACGCCCGACGTGCTGCAGTTCCACAACGACGAGGTGCACCTGCTGCCGCCCGGCGCGGAACACCTCGCGGCGTCCCCGAGATACCCGAACCAGGCGTTCCGGGTCGGCGAGAGCGCTTACGGCCTGCAGTTCCACATCGAGACGACGCCGGAAATCGTCTTGAACTGGGCCGCGAAGGACCCGGATTCGGCGGCCTGCGCCCGTGCGCACCACTTCGACCAGGAGTTCCTGGAGGAAGCGCACCGCGACTTCGAAGAGGTGTGGCAGCCGTTCGTCGCGAGATTTGCGAAGCTGGTGCGAGGAGAACTGTCGCCCGCGGGACGTTTGGGCACACAACTTCCGTTGGTGTGACGTTACTTTCGTAGGTTTTAAGACATCCTCCGTTGGCGGTACCGTAATCTCCTGGACAGCTTGTTCGATCCAGCCGGAGGATCACTGTGGATCCCGCTCTTGTAGTGATCATCGTCGTCATCACTGCTCTCATCTTCGACTTCACGAACGGGTTCCACGACACGGCCAACGCCATGGCCACCTCCATCGCCACGGGTGCGCTCAAGCCCCGCACGGCGGTCGCGTTGTCGGCGGTGCTCAACCTCGTGGGCGCGTTCCTGTCCGTCGAGGTGGCCAAGACCATCTCCGGCGGGATCGTCGACGACGCCCAGATCACACCCGCCGTCATCTTCGGCGGGCTGGTCGGCGCGATCATGTGGAACCTCGTCACGTGGTACGTCGGCCTGCCGTCCAGCTCCTCCCACGCGTTGTTCGGCGGCCTGATCGGTGCCGCCTGGGTCGCGTCCGGTGTGGACGCCATCCACTTCGCGAAGGTCGTCGACAAGGTCCTGGTGCCCGCGATCGTCGCGCCGCTCGTCGCCGGTCTGGTCGCGGCCATCGCCACGATCGTCGTCTACCGGCTCAAGAAGGCCGCCGACCCGCGCGTCTCGCACACCGGCTTCAAGGTCGGCCAGGTCGCGTCCGCCTCGCTCGTCTCCCTCGCGCACGGCACGAACGACGCGCAGAAGACGATGGGCATCATCACGCTCGCGCTGATCACGTCCGGCTCGCTCGCGCCCGGCTCCGGCCCGCCCACCTGGGTGATCGTCAGCGCCGGTCTCGCGATCGCGCTCGGCACCTACCTCGGCGGCTGGCGCATCACGCACACGATGGGCCGCGGTCTCACGACCATCGAGCCCGCCCAGGGCTTCGCGGCGCAGACCTCGACCGCCACGGCGATCCTCGCGTCCTCGCACCTCGGCTTCGCACTGTCCACCACGCACGTCGCGTCCGGCGGCATCATGGGCTCCGGCCTCGGCCGCGACCGGCATGGCGTCAGGTGGGGCACGATGGGCAAGATGGCCGCCGGGTGGCTGCTCACGCTCCCCGCCGCCGGCATCGTCGGCGCGCTGGCCGGCAAGTGGGCGTCCAGCGGCACCACCGGCGTCATCGGTGTCGCCGTCATCGGTTCGGCCGTGTCGATCGGCATCTGGCTGCTGTCGCGGCGCGAGCCGGTCAAGCCCGAGCACATCGTCGACGAGGTCGCCGCCCAGGCCGAGCTGCACAAGGTGGCGGCATGACCGTCAACTGGGTCGCGCTGCTGCAGGTCTTCGGCGCCACGCTGCTCGCCACGATCGTCGTCGTGACGTTGTTCGTGCTCGGCATCCGCGCGTTGTCCGGCGACAGGAAGGTCCCCGCGTACGCGAGCTTCGCGGGTTGCGTCGCCGTCGTGCTCTACGGACTCTCACTGATCGTCTTCTGACGCCGTGAGGGCATTAGGGTTGGCTCCTGATGAGCGAACCAGTCCGCCACGCGTCTCCAGCACGTTTCGGCCTCACCGAGCCGCGCAGCGAAGAGGTGCTGCGCGGTCTCGGCCTGTGGGCTGACCGCCGGCCCGCCGACGGCGCCGAGCCGGTGCTGTCCGCGCTGTCCCGCTGCCCCGATCCGGACCTCGCGCTGCGGGGACTGGAACGCCTGCACCCCGTCGCCGACTGGGACGCCCTGTCGGCGGCGCTGCACGAGGACGTCGTCGTGCGCGGGCGGCTGCTCGCCGTGCTCGGCTCCTCCACCGCGCTGTCCGACTTCCTCGTGGCGAACCCCGATCGGTGGCGCTCGCTGACCGACGGCGTCGACGTCGCGCTGGAGCTCGCGGACGGCGACGTCCTGCGCACCGAGTACCGGGCGAAGCTGCTGGTCGTGGCCGCCAACGACCTGGCGCACGTCGTCGAACCCGAACTGCCGTTCGTCCCGTACGACACGGTCGCCGCGCAGCTGTCCGACCTGGCCGTGTCGGCCCTCAGAGCGTCGCTGGAGCTCGCGGAGGAACGCGTCAACGGCGCCGACCGCTGCCGGCTCGCGGTGATCGCGATGGGCAAGTGCGGCGCGAACGAGCTCAACTACGTGAGCGACGTCGACGTGGTGTTCGTCGCCGAGGGCGACCTGGGCGTGGCCACCCGGCTGGCCAGCACGATGATGCAGATCGCCGGCCAGTCGTGCTTCGAGGTCGACGCGGCGCTGCGGCCGGAGGGCAAGGCCGGCGCTCTGGTCCGCACCCTGGACGGGCACGCGTCGTACTACCGGAAGTGGGCGCGGACCTGGGAGTTCCAGGCGCTGCTCAAGGCGCGGCCGGTCGCCGGTGACGCCGAGCTGGGGCAGGCGTACCTCGACGTCGTGCGGCCGTACGTGTGGACGGCGGCCGAGCGCGAGAACTTCGTCGAGGACGTGCAGGCCATGCGGCGCCGCGTCGAGGACCACGTGCCGACACCGCTCGCCGACCGCGAGCTCAAGCTCGGCCGCGGTGGCCTGCGCGACGTCGAGTTCGCGGTGCAGCTGCTGCAGCTCGTGCACGGCCGGTCCGACGAGGACCTGCGGATCCAGGCGACGACGGCCGCGCTGGCCGCGCTCGGCCAGGGCGGCTACGTCGGGCGTGAGGACGCGGCCGACTTCGGGCGTTCCTACCGGTTCCTGCGCACGCTGGAGCACCGGCTGCAGCTGCAGCGGTTGCTGCGCACGCACCTCTTCCCGGCGGACGACGACGCCGCGGCGTTGCGCTGGCTGGCGCGGTCCGTGGGGCTCGCGGCCGACGGGCGCAGGTCGGAGGGGCAGGTGCTGCTCGCGGAGTTCCGCAAGCACGCCAACCAGGTCCGCCGCCTGCACGAGAAGCTGTTCTACCGGCCGCTGCTGCAGTCCGTGGCGGGCGTGCCGACGGAGGCGCTGCGGCTCACCACCAAGGAGGCCGTGGCCCGGCTGGCCGCGTTGGGCTACACGTCGCCGGACGGCGCGTTGCGGCACATCCAGGCGCTGACGCACGGCATGTCGCGGCGGGCGCGCATCCAGGGCGCCCTGCTGCCCGTGCTGCTCGACCTCTTCGCCGGCACGCCCGACGCGGACGGCGGCCTGCTCGCGTACCGGAAGGTGTCCGAGGCGCTCGCGGAAACGCCCTGGTACCTGCGGCTGCTGCGGGACGAGGGCGCGGTCGTCGAACGGCTCGCGGTGCTGCTCGGCACCTCCCGCCTCGTGCCGGACCTGCTGGTGCGGGCGCCGGAGGTGCTGCGGCTGCTCGCCGACACCGAGGCGCTCGTCGGCGGCGACCCGCACCTGATCGGCAACCCGTTGCGCAGCGCGGTGTCGCGGTACGGCGACGCGGCACGGGCGATCGCGGCGGCGAGGTCGTTGCGGCGCCACGAGTTGCTGCGCATCGCCGCCGCGGACCTGCTGGGGTTCATGCCGCTGGAGACGGTGTGCGTGTCGCTGTCCGAGGTGTGGAGCGCGGTGCTGCAGAGCGCGCTGGAAGCGGCGGTGCGGGCGTCCGGCGAACCCACCGCGGCGCTGGCCGTGATCGGCATGGGCCGGCTCGGCGGCCACGAGCTCGGGTACGGCTCGGACGCGGACGTGATGTTCGTGTGCCGGCCGCTCGAGGGCTTCTCCGACGCCGAGGCGGTGAAGTGGTCGAGCGGGGTCGTCGAGAAGATCCGGCGGTTGCTCGGGGCGCCGTCGCTGGACCCGCCGCTGCAGGTGGACGCGGACCTGAGGCCGGAGGGCCGGCAGGGGCCGCTGGTGCGCACGCTCGACTCGTACCGCGCGTACTACCGGCAGTGGGCGGAGATCTGGGAGAAGCAGGCGCTGCTGCGGGCGCGGTTCATCGCGGGCGACGCCGCACTCGGCGCTGAGTTCGAGGACTTGATCGCCCCGCTGCGGTACCCGGCCGGCGGGCTCGACGCGGCGTCGGTGCGGGAGATCCGGCGGATCAAGGCGCGGGTCGACGCGGAACGCCTGCCGCGCGGAGCCGACCCGAGCACGCACACCAAGCTCGGCCGCGGCGGGCTGGCGGACGTCGAGTGGACCGTGCAGTTGTTGCAACTGCAACATTCCGGTGCCGTTCCCGGTTTGCGCACACCGTCCACAATGGCCGCGATGGCGGCCGCGGTCGAGGCCGGGTTGCTGGCCGGGGAGGACGCCGCGGCGCTCACGGCCGCGTGGAACCTCGCGACCCAGGCGCGCAACGCCGTGACGCTGGTGCGGGGCAAGGCTTCCGACCAGCTGCCGACGTCCGGGCGCGACCTCGTCGCGGTGGCGTCGGTGATGGGGCACCCGCCCGACGGCGATCCGGGGGAGTTCCTCGACGAGTACCGGCGGACCACCCGTCGTGCACGTGCGGTGGCGGAGCGTGTCTTCTACGGTGAGGAACCGTGAGAGCCATCGCGCTGACCGAGTTCGGCGACGCCGAGGTCATGTCGTTGCAGGAGCTGCCCGACCCGCTGCTCGGGCCCGACCAGGTGCTGGTGGAGGTGCGTGCGGCCGGGGTGAACCCGGTGGACTACAAGATCAGGGCGGGCCACCTGCGGGGCCTGATGCCGCACCACACACCCTTGATCCCGGGATGGGACGTCTCGGGCGTCGTGCGGGCGGTCGGCATCGGCGTGCTGGACTGGAAGCCCGGCGACGAGGTGCTCGCGTACGCGCGCAAGGACCACGTGCAGTTCGGCACCTACGCCGAGCTGGTCTCGCTGCCGGACCGCATGGTCGCGCGCAAACCGTCCACCGTGGACTTCGTGACCGCCGCCGCGCTGCCTCTGGCCGGCCTGACGGCGCTGCAGGCGTTGAAGGTCACCGGCGCCGGTCCCGGTGACGTCGTGCTGGTGCACGCCGCGGCCGGCGGTGTCGGTCATCTGCAGGTGCAGATCGCGCGGGAGCTCGGCGCCTCACGCGTGCTCGGCACGGCGTCCTCGCGCAACCACGAGTTCGTCCGGTCCCTGGGCGCCGAGCCGGTCGCCTACGGCGATGCGCTGGTCGACGCGGTGGCGGAGACCGTCGGTGGCGACGGCCTGGTCGACGTGGTCGTCGACAACGTGGGCGGGCTCGCGTTCGACCAGTCGTTGCGGCTGGTGCGCGACCGGGAGCGGATGACGTCCATTGTGGATGGGCCGCGGGCGCTGGAGAACGGTGTCGTCAACACGTGGGCGAGGCCGAACGCGGAGCAGACGCAGTGGCTCGTCGACCTCGTCGCCGCCGGGAAGCTGCACGTCGAGGTGCAGCAGACTCTTCCCCTGGAGGAAGCGGTCAAGGCGCACAAGCTGATCGAAGGTGGCCACGTGCGCGGAAAGATCGTGCTGACCGTCTGAAACCTTCAGGTGTTTCTTCAGGTTCGGGGCACTTCTCGTCGAAGTGCCCCACTTCCTGGTTGCTCAGTCCTCGTCGGAATCGGGGTCCACCGCGGGAGCGCTGGTGTAGACCTCGACCACCCACTCCTCGACCAGCGTCTCGGCGTCGTCGGAGTCGGGAACGAGCCGGTTGTGGACACGGACACCGAGATCGAGCACGTCAGCGGCCTGAACCGCTTCGAGGGCCTCGGCCGCCGAGTCGACGATGTGGGTGGTGAGCAGCTGCGGAGCCGTGAATTCGGCGACATCTTGGGACACGCGCGGACACTAGCGCATTGACGTTTCACCCGTTCGAGATGAGACTGGGCGCGCTCATCGGGGGAGCTGTGGGTTCGTCACGGGGGTCGAGCAGAGGAAGTCATGCAGCATCGCAAGGTCACGCGCCGAGGTAAGACCGTGATCGCCATCGCGGGCGTGGCTGTCGGAGTGCTCGCACTACTCGGCGTGATCGAGTACGCGCTGAGCGGCAACAACTCCGCCGCCCAGCCCAACGTCACCGCCACGACGACCACGTCGAACGTCGTCGAAACCCCTGACGGCGCACTGGAAACGACCGAGCCGTCCGCGGACGTGAAGGTCCAAACAGGCTCCTTCAAGCAACAGCGCGGAATGCTGACCATAGAGGTCAACCGCGTGGAAGAGGCGAACGGCCGCGTGAAGCTCTTCGTGACGGCCACGAACGCCTCCCAGGCCCGGATGACCCTTCCCGTCGTGGGGATCGCCGTCCTCGACGACCTGAACCGCACCTACGCGGCGTCGAGCAGCAAGTGGGACGGTCTCGTCACGCAGGGCACCACCGAGTCCGGCATCGTCGTCCTCGACGAGAAGCTCGGCGCCGGTGTGAAGTCGCTCACGCTGACGTTCTCGTCGATCTCCGGCCAGTTCGCCCCGACCGGCGCCGCGATCACGATCAGCGGTATCCCGCTGCCGAAGTGATTCCGCGCGGGTTGGCGCGGGTACGCCTGCTGCATGACTCAACGCGGAAGTGACACCCACGGCTTCGCGAAGGACGACCAACTGAAGAAGGAGGTCGAGAACGAGCTGCGGGCCAACGGCCCGACGCGCGCCGAGGCGTGGCGAGAGCCGGAGATGCCCGAGCCGGACGAAAAGCCGGAGGAATCACTCGGCTAGCTCGCTAGCCTGTCCTTTGTGAAGTACCTGTTCTTCTGGGGCCACCAGCCCGAACGTGACGGCGGCGCCGGCAAGGGCTGCCTGTCGCAGTGGTGGCCGTGCACGTTCGTCGCCGACGGCCGGGAGTTCGCCTCCGCCGAGCACTACATGATGTGGCGCAAGGCGTTGCTGTTCGGCGACACCACCGCGGCCTCCGAGGTCCTCGCCGCACGCACCCCCGCCGAGGCGAAGGCCTTGGGCCGCGTGGTGTCCGGCTTCGACGACGACACCTGGGTCTCCGCGCGCCTGGAAATCGTCGTCGAGGGCAACCTCGCCAAGTTCGGCCAGGACCCCGCCCTGCGCTCCTACCTGCTCGCCACCGGCTCCCGCGTGCTGGTCGAGGCGAGCCCGCTGGACCGCGTCTGGGGCATCGGCCTCGCGGCGGACGACCCGCGAGCCCAGGACCCCGCCACGTGGCAGGGCCTCAACCTCCTCGGCGAAGCCCTGATGCAGGTCCGCTCCCGCCTGGCGGGATGACGAACACCGTCCACTGCGGCACCTGAACCTCCTACGCCCGCCACGCGTGTCTGAGGGTGTTGGCGAAGCAGGGGAGGAACGTTGTTCAGCTACTCGGGACCGGCACGGCTCGTCTACGCCGACGGCAACGCGGCCGAGTTGGACCGCGTCGACCTGATCGAGACCGAGACCGACGGCCTCTGGCGGCTCGCCGGCGCCGGCACTGCCGCGGAGGAGCTCACCGCGGGCGAGGCCCGGATCAAGCTGGTGACCGGCGGCGAGGCCGACGTGGTGGTCTCGAACGTGCGGGTCAGCGAGGGTGTTCGAGGTGTGTCGTGCACCGTGACGCTGGCCGGTGCGTGAGCCCGTGGAAGCCGGAAGGCCCGGCGGGAGATCCCACCGGGCCTTCGCGAAGAGCTGCCGATCACACGTCGTAGTAGAGGGCGAACTCGTAGGGGTTCGGGCGCAGGCGCAGCGGGTCGATCTCCTGCTCGCGCTTGTACGAGATCCAGGTGTCGATCACGTCCGGCGTGAACACGCCGCCCTCGAGCAGGAACTCGTGGTCGGCCTCGAGGTTGTCGAGCACGGCGTCCAGGGTCGCGGGGACCTGCTTGACGTCGCGGGCCTCCTCGGGCGGGAGCTCGTAGAGGTCCTTGTCGATCGGGGCCGGCGGCTCGATCTTGTTCTTCACGCCGTCGAGGCCCGCCATGACCATCGCCGAGAAGGCGAGGTACGGGTTGCCCGAGGAGTCGGGGCAGCGGAACTCGATGCGCTTGGCCTTCGGGTTGTTGCCCGTGATCGGGATGCGGACGCACGCCGAGCGGTTGCGCTGGGAGTAGACCAGCGAGACCGGGGCCTCGTAGCCCGGGACCAGGCGGTGGTAGGAGTTCACCGTCGGGTTGGTGAACGCCAGCAGCGACGGCGCGTGGTGCAGGATGCCGCCGATGTAGTGGCGGGCGGTGTCGGACAGGCCCGCGTAGCCGCTCTCGTCGTGGAACAGCGGCGCGCCGTCCTTCCACAGCGACTGGTGCGTGTGCATGCCCGAGCCGTTGTCGCCGAACAGCGGCTTCGGCATGAAGGTGACGGTCTTGCCGGCCTGCCACGCGGTGTTCTTGATGATGTACTTGAACAGCATCAGGTCGTCCGCGGCGTGCAGCAGCGTGTTGAACTTGTAGTTGATCTCGGCCTGGCCGCCGGTGCCCACCTCGTGGTGCGCGCGCTCGACGGTGAAGCCCTGGGCCTCCATGTTGAGGACCATCTGGTCGCGCAGGTCGGCGTAGTGGTCGTTCGGGGTGACCGGGAAGTAGCCGCCCTTGTACTTGACCTTGTAGCCGAGGTTGCCGCCCTCTTCCTCACGGCCGGTGTTCCACCAGCCGGAGACCGCGTCGATCTTGTGGAACGACGAGTTCCCGGTGGTGTCGAACTGGATCGAGTCGAAGATGTAGAACTCGGCCTCGGCACCGAAGTACGCGGTGTCGGCGATGCCGGAGTCGGTGATGTACTGCTCGGCCTTGCGCGCGATGTTGCGCGGGTCGCGGCTGTACGCCTCACGCGTGAACGGGTCGTGCACGAAGAAGTTCACGATGAGCGTCTTCTCGATCCGGAACGGGTCGAGGCGCGCGGTGTAGAGGTCGGGCAGCAGCAGCATGTCCGACTCGTGGATGGACTGGAAGCCGCGCACGGAGGAGCCGTCGAAGGCGAGACCCTCTTCGATGGCGTCTGCGTCGAACGCCTTCGCCGGCAGCGTGAAGTGCTGCATCACGCCCGGCAGGTCGCTGAACCGCACGTCGACGAACTTGACGCCCTCGTCGGTGATGAACTTCAGCACCTCGTCGGAATTCTTGAACACCCTCGTCGACTCCTTGACTATGGACAACGGCTTGTCATCACGAGCGACCGTATGTCGGCGGTGTTGCCCGTCCGTCACTCGGATGTTTCGCCAGTGTTAACGGGGCGGTCCGAAGCGGCAAGACGACCTGCCGGTCCTCACCCCACGTTCACGGGCTTACTCTGGAGGAGTGAGCAGGTGGACCGGTTCGTGGCTGTCAGGACCCAACTCGGTGTTGTCCCCGGGTGACGACTCGAACGACGGCACGCAGCAGCGCTGGCGTGGCGAGCGTCACGGCTTCCCGGAGAAGGGGCCGGGCTCGATCGCCTCGATCGGGCGGCGCACGTTCGCCATCCTGGTCGACTTCCTCCTCTCCGCGGGTGTCGCGGCCGTGTTCACGCAGCCCGACCTGCCGAAGAACTGGAGCTTGCTGGCCTGGTTCGTCATCACCGTGGTCGCGGTCGCGTTCTTCGGCTTCACGCCGGGGCACGCGCTGCTCGGCCTGCGGGTGGCGCGCATCGACGGCAAGACGTTCGTGCACCTGCCCCGCGCGCTGCTGCGGACCGTGCTCATCTTCCCGCTGATCCCGGCGCTGGTCTGGGACTCGGACGGGCGCTGCCTGCACGACAAGGCCGCCGGCACCGTCGTCATCAAGGTGCGCTGACCCGCGCCGGAACCGGAAGCGGGTCGTCGGGGCCTGACGCGGAACGGCGCCCGTCCCCGCTGGTCGGGGGACGGGCGCCGTTCCGGTGAGAACTTCGAGGTCAGCGGCGACGCAGGGTGCGCTGGACGTTGCGCATCTTGGCGCCCGCCGGCATCGGGCCCTTCGGCAGGGCGGCGCCGCGGCTGGCCAGCGCGGCGAGACGGGTCTCGAGCGCGTCGACCTGGGCGGCCGTGATGTTGCGCGGCAGCTTCATCAGCGTCGACTGCAGCTTCTTCAGCGGGACCTGGCCCTCTTCGGAGCCGATGATGAAGTCGTAGATCGGGGTCTCGCCAACGACGCGCGCGATGCGCTTCTTCTCCTGCGCGAGGAGCGGCTTGACGCGCTGCGGGGCGCCCTCGGCGACCAGGACGACGCCCGGCCTGCCCAGCACGCGGTGCACGGCGTCGAGCTGGGTGGTGCCCGCGACGGCGGGCGTCACGCGCCAGCGGCCGCGCAGGTTCTCGAGCGCCCACGCGCCCGCGCCCGGCTGGCCGTCCGCCTTGCGGAAGACGTTGCTCTGGACGCGGCGGCCGAAGATGATCACGGCCAGCAGCGCGCCGATCGCGACGCCCAGCGGCACGAACATCCAGACCGCGTTGAAGACGAGGCCGAGGACCACGGCGATCGCGGTGACGCCGAGCAGGGCGCCCAGCATCAGCGGCACGAGCGCCTTGTCCTCGCGGCGCTGCATCTTGAACGCCTCGAAGATCTGCTTGCGCCGCTCGCGTGATGCCGCGCGACGAACTTTCGCCGCTTCCTTGGCAGCCGCCTTGTCCTGCTTACCAGCCATACCTACAGGATACTGGCCGGGTTGGACGAACACAGCGGGCTCCCGCAAGAACACGGCCCGGCCATCTGCGAGACTGCCGGCATGGACGCGTTGCTCGAGGGTCTCGATCCGGAACAGCGCGCAGCGGTCGAGGCGCCCCGCGGCCCGGTCTGCGTGCTCGCGGGCGCCGGCACGGGCAAGACGCGCACCATCACGCACCGCATCGCCTACCTGTGCCAACGCGGTCATGTCGCCCCTTCGCAGGTCCTCGCCGTCACGTTCACCAAGCGCGCGGCGGGGGAGATGCGCACCCGTCTGCGTTCCCTCGACGTGCACGGCGCACAGGCCGTGACGTTCCACGCCGCCGCGTCGCGCCAGCTGCGCTACTTCTGGCCGCGCGTCATCGGCGGCCCGCGCTGGGAGCTCGTCGACCAGAAGATCCGCGTCGTCGCCCGTGCCGCGACCCGGCTGGGCCTGCCGACCGAGGCGGACGCGCTGCGCGACCTGACCAGCGAGATCGAGTGGGCGAAGGCGTCGCTGCTGACGCCCGAGGACTACCCGGTCGCCGCCGAGCGGGCCGCCAGGGACATCCCGGCGCCCGCCGAGCAGATCATGAAGCTCTACGCGACCTACGAGCAGCTCAAGAACGAGGCGCAGCTGCTCGACTTCGACGACCTGCTGCTCTACACGGCGGGCGCGCTGGAGGACAACGCCGAGGTCGCGCAGGAGTTCCGCGACCGCTACCGCTGCTTCGTCGTCGACGAGTACCAGGACGTGACGCCGCTGCAGCAGCGCGTGCTCGACTCGTGGCTCGGCAACCGCGACGACCTGACCGTGGTCGGCGACGCGAACCAGACCATCTACTCGTTCGCGGGCGCCTCGCCGCAGCCGCTGCTCAACTTCGGGCGGCGGTTCCCCGAGGCGGTCGTCGTGCGGCTGGAGCGCGACTACCGGTCGACGCCCCAGGTCGTCGAACTGGCCAACGACGTCATCAAGTGGGCGCGCGGACGTCCCGCGGGCTCGCGGCTGCAGCTGGTCGGGCAGCGGCCGGACGGTCCCAAGCCGCGGTTCCACGAGTTCGACGACGAGCCGGCCGAGGCCGACGCCGTCGCGGCCCGCGTCAAGACGTTGCTCGACGAGGGCGTCGCGGCCTCCGAGATCGCGATCCTCTACCGCGTCAACGCGCAGTCCGAGGTGTACGAGCAGGCGCTCGCCTCGCTCGGCATCCCGTACCTGGTGCGCGGCGGCGAGCGCTTCTTCGAGCGCGCCGAGGTGCGCCAGGCGATGATCGCGCTCCGCTCGGCGGGCGAGGTGTCCGGCAGCCTGCCCGAGGTCGTCCGGTCCGTGCTGAGCCGCGTCGGCCTGACCGACGAACCGCCGACGGGTGGTTCCGCGCGCGAACGCTGGGAGTCGCTGCTCGCACTGGTCGAGCTCGCCGAGGAGTTCGCCGTGTCCTCTCCCGAGGCCGACCTGCCGCGGTTCTGCGTCGAGCTGGACATGCGTGCCGAGGCGCAGCACCCGCCGACGGTCGAAGGCGTGACGCTCGCGTCGCTGCACGCGTCGAAGGGCCTCGAGTGGGACGCCGTGTTCCTCGTCGGACTGGTCGAGGGCACGATGCCGATCCAGTACGCCGACGGCGACGAGGCGAAAATCGAAGAAGAACGCCGCCTTCTGTACGTAGGTGTCACGCGCGCGCGTGAGCACATCTGGCTGTCGTGGGCGCTCGCTCGCGCGGCCGGTGGACGCAAGTACCGCCGCCGCTCGCGCTTCCTCTACAGCCTCGTCCCCGAAAACCACCCGGCCGCGCGGGTATCCGGCGGCGCCCAGCGCCCTCCTCTGATGAAGAAGGAAAAACCGACCTGCCGGGTGTGCGCGTCGACCCTGGTCGAGGCGCAGGCCGTCAAGCTCGGCCGGTGCAGGTCCTGCCCGTCCGATGTGGACGAGGAGCTGCTCGAGTCGTTGCGCCGCTGGCGTGCGGGGCGGGCGCGGGAGCTCAAGGTGCCCGCGTACGTCGTCTTCACGGACGCCACGCTGATGGCGATCGCGGAGCAGCGACCCACGGACACGGCCGGGCTGGTGGCGATCTCCGGCATCGGCGCGTCGAAGCTCGACAAGTTCGGCGACGACGTGTTGGGGCTGGTCCGGGCCGGTGTCGGGTACTCCGCCACCTGATCGGGACAAGTTTTCTTAAATAGGTTGCGAGCCTCAGGTACGGGGTCATAACCTGCTCATGCCGGGTCCGGAGGACCCGTCTGGGGAAGAAGAACTACTACTACACGCTCTAGCTCTCTGCAGCAGAGCTCTCTATGGAGGAGGTGGCCGTTGTGAAGCTCTTCATGACTTCGCGCGCGCTCGGCCTCCCCGTGTCCGAGGGCTTCTGCGCGTCTGCGAACGCCCAGGCCATGTGGCAGCAGTCTGCCCTGAAGCCAGTGGCATTGCCGACCCGCGAGCGGGCGACCGTCCTGCGCGCCACCGCCCTGCGCGGCGGCGAACTGCGCAGCGAGCAGCCGATCGTCGCGCTGCCGGTGATCGATGCCGTCCACAACTACACGAATGCGCTGTCCGCGCATCAAGTGAGAAGGCTCCTGCCGACCCCATAAGAGGGTCGAAGGACCACCAGGCTCACGAAGGCCGCGGACTCGCACAGAGTCCGCGGCCTTCGTGTTTTTGCAGTACCCCACACAAGGAGAAAACCCTGATGTTGACCGCGACTGTCCCGCTCACGGGCGAGACACTTCCGGACCTCGCGGAGGGGCTCGACATCCCCTGCCGCACGCACAACCCCGACCTCTGGTTCGCTGACGCGCCGGCCGACCTCGAGAAGGCGAAGGCCTTCTGCAGGACCTGCCCGGTGCTGGCCGAGTGCCTCGCCGGCGCGGTCGCCCGTCACGAGCCGTGGGGCGTCTGGGGTGGAGAGATCTTCGAGCGCGGTGTCGTCATTGCTCGGAAGCGGCCGCGTGGCCGTCCGCGCAAGGACGCGTCCGTCGTCACCGCCAGCAAGACGGAGGCGGCAGCGTGAACACCGTGCAGCTCAACCACAGCGCAATGCCCGCCTACCTGAACGAGGGCCTCACACCCATGTCTCTGAATGAAGAACTCGTGCGAATACGAATACAAGAAGCCCAGAGGTTCGCGGAAGAGCAACGCCTGGCGAACCGCCTCGCGTCAGCGCAACGTTGGCGCAGGTTGTCGCGATGGGCGGGACGCAGAGCGGCTCGCTTCGACCTCTGACAGTCTCGAGCTGAGGCCGTCATCCACGAGAAGGTGGATGGCGGCCTCGGCCGTTCCTCCGTACCGTTCCCCTTGTGCCGCACCACACCCACGACGGAATCGACTGGTCCGCACGCCTCCACGCGATGAGGCGCTACGGCTCGCTGCAGTCGGAGGCGCTGTCCTCGGTCGCGCGCAGACTGGTCGCACCGCTGCCCGACTCCCCGGTCGTGATGGACGTCGGCTGCGGAGCCGGCTCCATGAGCGTGCCGCTGGCAGCGGCGCTGCGCGAGCACGGCGGCGGCGTCCTGGTCCTGGTCGACGCCACCCCCGAACTCCTCGACGCGGCCTGTGCCGCGGCCCGCGCCGAAGCCGACGGCGCCGTGTCGGTGAAGCCGGTGCTCGCCGACCTCGCCACCGAGGACCCGCTGTCGTTCACCGGCCCGGTCGAGCTCATCTGGGGTTCCCGGGTCGTGCACCACCTCCCTGATCAGCTGCGCGGCCTGAAGCGCCTGGTCTCCGCCCTGGCCCCCGGCGGCTGGCTGGCCCTGGCGGAAGGCGGCCTCGAGACCCGCTTCCTCCCGTGGGACCTGGGCGTCGGCGAACCCGGCCTGCAGGACCGCATGGCCGCGGCCCGCGCGTCGTGGTTCGTGTCGATGCGCGAGAACATGACGGGCACCGTCCGCCTGCCGGTCGGCTGGAACGTGGCCCTGGCCGACGCGGGCCTCGGCGAGATCAGCGCCTTCAGCTTCGTCGTCGACCACCCGGCCCCGGCGAAACAACTCGTCCGCGATTGGGCCGTCGACCGCCTGACCTGGCTCGCCGACATCACCGGCCCGTCGCTGCACCCGGCCGACCGCGACGCGCTGCGCCGCCTGCTCAACCCCGCGGACTCGGAGTACGTGGGCGCCCGCGAAGACGTGTTCCTGCTGGAGACCGACACCGTCCACGTGGGACGCCGCCGGTGACGGCCCCGGCCGCGGTGTGCCACAGATGTGGGCGGATGCGTTCCTCCGTTTCCGACCTGGAGTTCCTGGCCTGGTCGTCGGAGCGGACCGGTGGGGCGGTCCGCTGGTTGTGCCACGTCTGCTCGAAGACCCACGTGCGGGACATCGAGGGGAAGTTGCCGGACGAGTACTGGCGCTGACGGCTTGGCGCTGATGGGCCGGCTGCGCGCCGTCGGGGTCGTGCGGTTGCCGTTGTTGTGGGCCGTTGCCGGGTGCGCGAGCGGCGGGTGCGTTCGACGGTTCGTGAGGACAACGGCGTTGCGGGTGTGAAGTGATGAGTGGCGGTTCACTGGTCACAGCGAGCGGTCGCGGGTCGTGCGGTGCCGTTGACCCGGCGTGCCGACGGCGTCGCCTCGGGCGGCAGACCGGAAGCTGAGCCGGAAGTCCGTCCGCGCCGCCCCGGCAACTGAGCGATCCGGGTGGCGCTCAGTTGCCGGGGCGGCGGTTCAGCGCCCCCACCACAACCACCGGATCAAGTCGGGTAGAGGTGGTGCAAGGCCTGCCTGACCAGCGCCGTCCCTCGTCGGCTGCTCACCCGCAACTCCTCCCGCAGCTCACCCGGCGAGCACAACCGAGCCATCAGCACCGCATCGAGGATCCGCACGACGGCTCGCGGGTTCGTCTCCCGCCGAGCCATGTCCACAGCGGCCCGAGCTGCCTCGGCCAGCCGGAGCCCATCGCGCTCCACCACACCCGGTGGCCGGGTCGTGCGTTCGAGCAGAATTCCTGGATGAGCTCTTCGCGAGTTCTCTCCCGCGAGCACGTGAATGTGCCGGGGAATGGGGAGCACCGCGCCTCGGCGAGTCAATGCGTCCGCACCCGTGATCGCCGATGAAGGCCCGGCGAAAGAAAGCACGGCCCGGAGCCGGTCGAGCCGGGTGGCGGGCGAAGGCCTGGTCAGAACCACGCCGGGCAGCAACTGCTGCCACGGCCCGGCGGGTGCGCAGTGACGCCGGATCTCTCGCGGGGAGAGGCCGGATCCGAGCAGGTCAGTGGTGGTGGTGATGGGTGACATGCACTCATCGTGGCCCACCGGGACACCCTGGAAGGGGGCTGGCCGCCAACCTGTGGACAACTTCGCGGAGGTTCACTCGGACGAGTCAGTCGTCGAATCCCGGCTGCCAGCGAGCGACGATTTCCCGTGCGGTCACATGGGCGTCGAGCTGGCAGAGAATGCCCGTCGCTCCCATTGTCACCCGGTGGATCAGCAGGTACTGGGGCGGCAGGTTCAACGAGCGGCCGGTCTGCGAATCCGGGCTGCGCAGATCACCCACCCGTTCGGCCTGCGACTGCAGCCAGCGGCGCGTGAAGTGGAACGACTCGGTGCGCAGTGGCTCCACGAACGGGGCCAGGTAGCCGAGCACGTCCTCGCCGTGCAGTTCCATGCCCTCGCGGATGAAGTTCTCGTTCCGCAGCAGCTCGACCAGGTCGTCGGGGCGGCCGTCCAGGGCCAGGCGGGTCATCAGGCCCAGCGTCTTCGGCAGGCCGTCGGGCAGCCGGGCGACAGCGCCGAAGTCGATCACGCGCAGGCGGCCGTCCTCGCCCAGCATGAAGTTGCCGGGGTGCGGGTCGGCGTGCAGCAGGCCCGAGCGCGACGGGGCCGAGAAGTGGAACTCGGCCAGGAGCTGTCCTGCCAGGTCGCGTTCTTCCACCGACCCTTCGCGGATGATCTTCGACAGGCCGACGCCCGAGGTCCACTCGGTCACCATGACCTTGGGCGCCGAGGCGACGACGCGGGGGACCACGACGTGCGGGTCGTCCTCGAAGGCCTTGGCGAACGTCCGCTGGTTCGCGGCCTCGTCGCGGTAGTCGAGCTCCTCCAGGTACCTGTCGCGCAGCTCCTCCAGCAGGGGGCGCACGTCGGTGCCGGGCATGATCGCCTGCAGCAGCCGCGAGAACCGCAGCAGCTGCTTCAGGTCGGCGCGCAGGGCCTCGTCGGCGCCGGGGTACTGGACCTTCACCGCCACGTCGCGGCCGTCGTGCCACACGGCGCGGTGCACCTGGCCGATGGACGCCGACGCGGCGGGCTCGTCGTCGAACGACTGGAAGCGCTTCGCCCACGACGTGCCCAGCTGCTCGGCGAGGACGCGGTGGGTGGTGCGGGCCGGCATCGGCGGTGCCGCGGTCTGCAGCTTCGTCAGCGCCTCGCGGTACGGGGCCGCGAGCTCGTCCGGGACCGCCGCCTCGAACACGCTGAGCGCCTGGCCGAACTTCATGGCGCCGCCCTTGAGCTGGCCGAGCACCGCGAAGACCTGCTCCGCCGTCTTGGCCGTCACCTCGGCGTTGACCTCGTCGGCCGCGCGTCCGGTCAGTCGCTTCCCCCAGCCGCCCACCACCCGGCCCGCCACCCCGAGCGGGAGGCTCGCCAGCTTGGCGGTGCGTTGCACGGCCTTGCGCGGAATCTCGGTCACTCAGCCATGTTATGTGCGGAGCACTGACAGTCAGGGTGCGGATACCAGCTTCTTCTCTCAGCAAGTCCCGCCACCAGGTCGAGTTCGACAGTGGCGTTGAGCACTGCGGGCGGGGGCAGGTCGCGACCGCGGACGTAGGTCAGCGACTCCAGGACCTGCGCCACGGCCAGCGCCGCCGTCCCCGTCGCGAACAGCACGTCGGACGACGCCGGTTTGCCGACGAGCTGCGCCGCGATCACCGGCCAGGCGGGGTCCTGGTCGGTGCGGTGCAGGTCCGCGCAGTTCAGGCAGGACGTGCGACCGGGCAGGACCAGCGGCCCGACGATGCCAATGCCCTCGCGAACGCGCACCGCCAAGTGCGGGGTGCGGGACGCCATGAGCGCGCTCACAACCGCGGGATCCGGCACGAGCGTGGCCGCCAGGACCGTCAGATCGGCGTGGTGGGCCAGGCGGACGCCCGATTCCGCCAGGAGCGAAGTGATGGAAAGCGCGAGGTGCCCGGCTCCGATGACGGCGGCCGTCGCGCCCTTGGCGGGGGAGCCGGTGTCGAGCAGACCGGCCTCGTCGAGCGATGCGAGAACTTCACCCAACTGGGCGGGGTCCTCGCCCCGCGCACGTAGCCTTTCACCCAGTTCAGCGACGGTGTGGCGGCCGTCAAGCGTGAGCAGTTCGTCGACCAGCGCCTCGGGCAGCGAGTCGATCACCACGGCGTGCTTGGGGTCGGTGCCGACCTGGACCACGCCGGGCGCCCTGCGCACCACGGCCAGTCCTGCACGTACTCGGGGTCTCGGGTCCACAGAGGAGAGACTGGCAGGGGACGACGCCCCCTGCCAGCGGAAACGTCAGACCTTGGACTTGCCGAGGATCCGCGTCATCTTCGTTCCACACACAGGGCAGGTGCCCTTGGCCATGCGGCGACCGTTGGTCTCCTCGACCTTGCCGTCGAAGTCGCGCTTCTCGCGGCACTTGACGCAGTAGCCGTTGTAGGTCTCGGCCACAGCCCCTCCCTTGCAGTTGTGAGTGCGGACACACTCGGGGACCTTGGCGCGACGGTACCTCCGCAGGCGTGCGATCCCGCGCATGTCGTACCCGCGCGTGTCCAGCCGCCGTTCGGTGGAACTTCACCCGCCGGGTGCGCGCCTGCCGCCGGTTGGGGGCGGAAAATTGTCGGTGACGCCGTTTACGGTGACTGCATGGCCGAACCGCGGGTGGAGGTGCGGCGGAGCTCCCGACGCCGCCGCATGGTCAGCGCGTACCGGGAGGGCGACACCGTCGTCGTCCTTCTGCCGGCACGGATGACCAAGGGGGAAGAGAAGCACTGGGTGGCGGAGATGTTGAGCCGCCTCCAGCGCAGCGAGACGCGCAGGAAGTCCCCTGCGCGGACGTCGGACGAGGCGCTCATGGCCCGGTGCACCGAGCTGTCCGAGCGCTACCTGGACTCGCTCGCCGAGCCGGTGAGCGTGCGCTGGGTGCCGCCCATGCGCACGCGCTGGGCGTCGTGCACGCCGACCGAGGGCACGATCCGCGTGTCCGAGAGGCTGCGCGACGTGCCGCCGTGGGTGCTGGATTACGTGCTGGTGCACGAGCTGGCGCACCTGCTGGTCCCAGGGCACGGCAAGGACTTCTGGGAGTGGGTGCACCGCTACCCGAAGACCGAGCGCGCCATGGGTTTCCTCGAGGGTCTCTCGGCCGCCGCAGGCTGGGGCATCTCCGAGGACTGACGAGCTGCTATGCGAAGCGCCCGGCGAGGGTGTGCTCGCCGGGCGCTTCGCATGTTCTCCGAAAGGAGGTGTCAGCCCGCGTCGGGCTTGCCGCCGTCTTCGGGCTCGCCCTCGGGCTTGCCACCCTCGGCGGGCTTCTCGCCGCTCTCGCGCATCGTGCGCTCGAGCTCGGCGATCGGGTCCTCGAGGGCGTTGCGGGTGTTCGTGAGGCGCTCGGCGAACTCCAGCGGGTCGTCGAGGTCCTCGGCGGTCGGGACGAGCTCGGCGTGCTCCCACACGCTGTCGCGCACCTCGACGCCGTGCTGGTCGCCGATGAGCTTCCACAGGGCCGAGGCCGCCCGCAGCTTGCGCGGCCGCAGCTCCAGGCCGACGAGCGTGGCGAACGTCTGCTCGGCGGGCCCACCGGAGGCGCGGCGGCGGCGCAGCGTCTCGCGCAGGGCCGGTGCTCCGGGCAGGCGGTCGGCGACGGCCGCGTCGACCACGACGTCCACCCAGCCCTCGACCAGCGCGAGGAGCGTCTCGAGGCGGTTCAGCGCCGCCTTCTGCTCCGGGGTGGTCTGCGGTTCGAGCAGGCCCGAGCCCATGGCCTCCTCGATGGAGGCGGGGTTGGACGGGTCGATCTGGCCCGCGAGCTGCTCCAGGGCGGAGGTGTCGACCTTGATGCCCTTGGCGAACTCCTCGACGGTGTCGAGCAGGCGCTGCCGCAGCCACGGCACGTGCGTGAACAGGCGCTGGTGGGCGGCCTCGCGGGCGGCGAGGAACACCATGACCTCGGACGCGGGCCGCTCCAGGCCCTCGGTGAACTTCTCGATGTTCGCGGGCAGCAGCGCCGCCGTGCCCTCGGGACCGAGCGGCAGGCCGACGTCGGTCGAGGTGAGGACCTCGGAGCCGAGCTGCGCCAGCGCGTTGCCCAGCTGCGAGCCGAACGCCATGCCGCCCATCTGCCCGAGCATCGACAGCAGGGGACCGGCCGCCTGCTTCGCCTCGGCGGGCATGGCCTCGACCCAGGCGCCGGACATGCGCTGCGCGACCGGGTCGCACAGGCGCTGCCAGGTCGGGATCGTGCGCTCGATCCAGTCGCGGGCGGTCCACGCCTGCGTCGTGCGCGTGCCGGCGGGCAGCGACGTCACGGGGTCGAGCCACATCTCGGCGAGGTGCACGGCGTCGGTGACCGCGCTCGACTGGTCGGCGGCGAAGCCGATCGTCGTCGCGGTGGACGACAGCTGCTGGAACGCGATCTGCTTGGCTAGGTCGTAGTTGACCGGCCCGCTCGACGTCCCGGCGCTGCTCAGCATGGCGCCCAGCTGGCTCAGCATGTTGCCCAGCTGACTGAAGTCGAACGGGTTGTCTCCCGGCTTCCCGCCCTTGTCGTCGGGGTTGTGCGGGCTGAACCCGAACGGCACGTCACTCATGCCTCTACCGTACGCGGATCGACATGGTCGTACGCTGTTCAGCCGTGAGTGAAACCGTCACGACCGCACCCCCGCCCGCGCCCCCGCCGAGGGAGCGCGGACTGACCCGCCGGACGTGGACGCTGATCGTCAGCTTCCTCGTGGTGGCGGCACTCGGACTGCTCGGCGGTTTCGCCAGGGTCCCGTACGTCGCGCTGGGCCCCGGGCCGACCTACGACGTCCTCGGCAAGGTCAAGGACACCGACGTGGTCGTGGTCGACGGCCAGAACACGTTCCCCACCAACGGAACGCTGCGCATGACGACGGTCTCGCTCACCGACGACGTGTCGTTGTTCGGCGCTCTGGGCCTGTGGCTGTCCGGCCGCTACGCCCTCGCGCCGCGCGAGGAGTTCTTCAAGCCCGGCGAGTCCGAGCAGCAGGTCCAGGAGAACAACGAGCGCGCGTTCAGCGAGTCGCAGACCTCCGCCGAGGTCGCCGCGCTCGACTACCTCGGCTATCCGGGCAAGGTCATCGCGAACCAGGTCACCAAGGGCAGCCCCGCCGACAACGTCATCCCGCTCGGCGCCCGCATCATCTCGGTGAACGGCAAGCAGGTGCAGAGCTCCGCCGACGTGAGCGCCTCGCTGGAGAACACCAAGCCGGGCGACCGCATCGAGGTGGCGTTCGAGAAGGACGGCAACTCCCAGTCGACCCAGCTCACCCTCGGCACCCGCGACGACGGCCGCCCCGCCGGTTTCATCGGCATCTCGCCGGTCGACCGCGCCGACGTGCCGTTCAAGATCAAGATCAGCCTGTCCGACGTCGGTGGCCCCTCGGCCGGCCTGATCTTCGCCCTGGCGATCGTCGACAAGCTGACGCCGGGCGAGCTCAACGGCGGCAAGTCCATCGCGGGCACCGGTGAGATCGCGGCCGACGGCACCGTCAAGCCCATCGGCGGCATCGCCTTCAAGATGGTGGCCGCCAAGGAAGCGGGCGCGACGGCGTTCCTCGTGCCCTCGGCGAACTGCCAGGACGCGAAGCAGCAGGCGCCCGCGGACCTCAAGCTGATCAAGGTCGAGAACCTGAAGGACGCCGTGTCGTCGCTGGAGGCGCTCAGCTCCGGCAAGGACACGCCGAGCTGCTGACCCGCTCGGCTTCCGACCGCCGGCGCACTGGCGCGGGTACCGCTCGCACCGCGGGCCGGCGTCGTGCCGCGGGCCGCCTTGTCGGCTCGCCCGGTGCGGGTCGGGTGGGCTCGACGGGGGAGGCGACGGCGCTGTCACCGGTCGGGGTGACGAGGTGGAGCCAGGGGTGGGTCGGCGGGGGCGAACCGGTCCACGGCGAGATGGCGCTCGACCGGCCGTGTGCGGTGAACGGCCCGCGGTGCGATGGTTGCTCGACCTGCCGTACGGCGAACGCCGCGGTGCGATGACGCGAGTCCGCCCGTGCAGCGAACCGGCTCACGGCGAGATGGCGCTCGACCAGCCGTGTGTGGCGAACGGCCCACGGTGTGATGGCACGAGACCGGCTGTATGCGGCAAACGGCCCGCGGTGTGATGGTGCTCGACTGGGCGTGTGCGGCGACCGGCCGGCGGTGCGATGTTGCCCGACCTGCCGTGCAGCGAACCGCCCATGGTGCGATGACGCGAGACCGGCCGTATACGGCGAACGGCCCGCGGTGAAACGACGCTAAACCAGCCGTGCGCGAAGCGCCGTTGCGCGACGCGGCGCGCTTTCGCAGGGGTACCCCCGAGCTGGGAACCCCTGCATCTCAACATACTCAGGGGGTCCGACAAGATCGGGATGGTGCCCTGGGCGTCCGCGCGGGTGCGCGGCCTGTCCGCTTGCCGCGAACAGCGCACAACGAGTTGACAACCCCGGCGCGGTCGTGCGCCGGGGTTGTGCCAGCCTGGGGGTGTGACGACTAGGGCCGCAGCGTGGCGAGCAGCGCGTCGGTGAGGTTGGGCGCCAGCTCGGGGTGCTCGACGACCTCCTCCGGCACCTCGACCGTGCCGCGCAGCCTCAGCACGCAGGAGACCGAACCGTCGCGCAGCACGGCCGCCACCAGGCGTGCCTCGCGGCGTGACGGGTGCTCCGCGGCGAACCTGCGGGCCGCCTCGTCGTCCAGGTCGCCGTGGCTCAGCTCCGTCTCCGCCTCCGGGGGCAGCACCACGATCTCCTGGGCCAGGGCGCAGCCGGTGACGGCCGGGGGCCACTCGATGCCCGCGAGCGCGTCGCCCAGGTCGCCTTCCAGGGAGTCCTGGGCGATCGGGGTCAGCGGGCTCGACTGCGGGTCGAGCTGGTCGCGCAGCTCGGGCTGCTGCTCGAGCAGGTCTGAGGTGGCCACGAGGGCGAAGAGTTGCGGTGGCTGCTCCCAGCCGCCTGCCGCTACGAACTCCTCGACCTCGCGGGCGACCGTCGGGAGGATGACCGCTGGCGTTTCACTCGCTGACACGCGTGTCATCGTAAGACTGCGGGCTTCACGGGAACCCAGGGCGTCGTCCGTAGAGTTGGACTAAACGTACGTATCGATTTACCGCGATCCAGGAGCGTGCCTCGTGGCCACACGGCCTCCGGTCGGACTGCCGAAACTGTCCCGACGCAGCCGAATACTGCTCATCGTGGGTGTTGTGCTCCTGTTCGGTCTCATCACGGGATCGCGGCTGCTGGACACCTACGTGAACTGGCTGTGGTTCGGTGAGGTGAAATTCCGCGACGTCTACAGCACCGTGCTGCTCACCCGTCTGGGGCTGTTCGTGGCCGTCGGCGTCGTGGTCGGCGGCATCGTCGGGCTGAACCTCTACCTCGCGTACCGGTCGCGCCCGGTGTTCGTGCCGGTGTCCGGGCCGGACGACCCGGTGGCGCGCTACCGCACCGTCGTGATGCGGCGGATGCGGCTGTTCTCGATCGGCATCCCGGTGTTCGTGGGACTGATCGCGGGTGCGTCGGCGCAGGCCGACTGGCAGCAGATCCAGCTGTTCCTGAACTCCCAGCCGTTCGGGGTGACGGACCCGCAGTTCAAGCTCGACATCGGCTTCTACGCGTTCCAGCTGCCGTTCTACGAGTGGCTGCTGTCGTGGCTGTTCATCACGACGGCCGTGTCGTTCATCGGCGCGGTGATCGCCCACTACCTGTTCGGCGGCATCCGGCTGGCCGGTCGCGGCGGTCAGCTCTCCGGGCCGGCGCGCCTGCACCTGGCGCTCATCGCCGGCGCGTTCGTGCTGCTGAAGGCCGTCGCGTACTTCTTCGACCGGTACTCGCTGCTGCTGCACGAGAACGAGAAGTTCGTCGGCGCGAGCTACACCGACCTCAACGCGGTGCTGCCCGCCAAGCTGATCCTGCTGTGCATCGCGGTGTTCTGCGCCGTGGCGTTCTTCGCGGGCGCGTTCATGCGCAACGTGCAGCTGCCCGCCATCGCGACCGTCCTGCTGGTGCTGTCGAGCGTGCTCGTCGGTGCCGCGTGGCCCGCCGTGCTGGAGCAGTTCTCGGTCAAGCCGAACGCCATCCAGAAGGAAGCCGAGTCGATCACCCGCAACATCGCGGCGACGCGGCAGTCGTTCGGGCTGACCGACGACAAGGTCGAGACGAAGCCGTACGACGGCAAGCAGAACGTCACGAACGACCAGGTCAAGACCAACGACGCGGGCACGCTCGGCAACATCCGCCTGCTCGACCCGGCCGTGCTCTCGCGGACCTTCACGCAGTTCCAGCAGCTGCGGCCGTTCTACGGGTTCCCGAACAAGCTCGACGTCGACCGGTACACAGTGGACGGCAAGCTCCGCGACTACATCGTCGCGGTGCGCGAGCTCAAGCTCGACAGCCTGCCGCAGGGCCAGCGCGACTGGATCAACCAGCACCTCATCTACACCCACGGCAACGGCTTCGTCTACGCCGAGGCGAACAAGGTGAACGCGGTCGCCGACGAGTCCAACGGCGGCTACCCGGACTTCAAGACCGGTGAGGTCAAGTCCAACGGTGAGATCGGCAACGACCCGAAGGGCATCAAGGTCGACCAGCCGCGCACGTACTACGGCGAGCTGTTCGGCGTGAACGACTACTCCATCGTCGGCGGCCGCCCGGCCGGCTCCGCGGCGGAGTACGACACCGACGCGAAGTCCTACACCTACACCGGCAGCGGCGGCGTCCCGATCGGGAGCCTGTTCAACAAGCTGGCGTTCGCGGCGTACTACGGCGAACGGAACATCCTGTTCAACCAGTCGATCGCCGACGAGTCGAAGATCCTGTTCAAGCGCACCCCGCGCGACCGCGTGCAGGCCGTCGCCCCGTGGCTCACGGTGGACAGCGACCCGTACCCGGCCGTCGTGAACGGCCGCATCACGTGGATCGTCGACGGCTACACCACGCTCGAGAACTACCCGTACGCGCAGCGCACGCAGCTCGGTGACGCGACGAACGACTCGCTCACCGCGGACGGCGTCGTCATCTCGCAGGTCAACAAGCCCGTCAACTACATCCGCAACTCGGTCAAGGCCACTGTGGACGCCTACGACGGCACCGTGAGCCTGTACCAGATCGACGACAAGGACCCGGTCCTCAAGGCGTGGATGGGCGTCTTCCCGGGCACGGTGAAGCCGGGCAGCGAGATCTCGAACGAGCTGCGCCAGCACTTCCGCTACCCCGAGGACCTGTTCAAGGTGCAGCGGCAGATCCTGTCGAAGTACCACGTCTCGTCGCCGTCGGACTTCTACTCCGGTGTCGCCTACTGGGCGCCGCCGCAGGACCCGACGATCGACAACGTGACGACGGCCGACGCCCAGCGGGACGCGGCGAGCAAGCGCCGTGACGCCCAGCCGCCGTTCTACGTCCTCGCCGGCGACCCGAACGACCCGAGCAAGGTCCGCTTCCAGCTGACCAGCCCCTTGGTGCGCGAGAACCGCGAGTTCATGGCGGCCCACGTCTCGGTCGGGTCCGACCCGGACAACTACGGGAAGATCAGCGTCCTGCAGCTCAGCCAGGACGCGAAGGGCCCGCAGCAGATCCAGACGCAGTTCCTCACCTCGGACAACGTCAGCCGCGAGCTCAACCTGCTGACGCAGCAGAAGACGACCGTCGTCTACGGCAACCTGCTCACGCTGCCCGTGGGCGGAGCGCTGCTCTACGTCGAACCCGTCTACATCGAGCGCGCGTCGAACAACACGTCGTACCCGCAGCTGTCCAAGGTGCTCGTCTGGTACGGCGACCGGGTCGGCTACGCGTCGACGTTGAACGAGGCGCTGGACCAGGTGCTCAGCGGTGCCGGTGCCGTCGTGCCGCCGCCGAGCGACAACAACAACGGCAACGGCCAGACCTCCACGCCGCCGTCGGCCACGCCGCCGTCCAACGGGGCGCTCAGCCCCGAGCTGCAGAGGGCGGTCAACGACATCGACGCCGCGCTGGCCGACATCAAGAGGGCCCAGCAGAACAGCAACTTCACCGAGCTCGGCCAGGCCTACGCCAAGCTGGACGACGCGACGAAGAGGTTCAAGCAGTACAACACCGGTGCTCCCGCGGCGCCGGCGACGGGCCAGTCCTCGGTTGTGCCGAGCCCCACACCGTCGGGCTGACCTGACGATTTGCATTAGTCGCTCCACCCCGCGTAGAGTTCCAATTACCGACGCGGGGTGGAGCAGCTCGGTAGCTCGCTGGGCTCATAACCCAGAGGTCGCAGGTTCAAATCCTGTCCCCGCTACAAGGCAGAAGCCCGGAGCCATCAGGTTCCGGGCTTCTTGCTTTTCGACAACTGAATCCACCGTCTCGGCGGCACGTGGCTTTCGTTGCCGCGGTTGTCGCTCGATGTGACGCCAGCGCGGCCGCTGACCAGCGAAAACAGGCGTTAGTGGGGGGTGGTGGAAAAGCGGTTTTCGAGGGGTGTAGAGTTCTACTCACAACAGCAAGACAAGCAAGAAGCGGCGCGGGGTGGAGCAGCTCGGTAGCTCGCTGGGCTCATAACCCAGAGGTCGCAGGTTCAAATCCTGTCCCCGCTACTGATCAGAAGGCCGGAGTCATCAGACTCCGGCCTTCTGCTTTGTCGCGTTGAGGATCGAGCCCCGATCCCACTCCGGGGGCGAGGCTCCCGGCCGCGGGCGCTCCGGCGGGGCCTTTCAGGTCATGTTCTCCGCCCAGTACTGCGCGCACAGCATGCTGGAGCAGATGCGGCCCTCGCCGTTGACCGTGCGGTGCTTGCGGATCTGCTTGCCGCACACCATGCACTCGTCCTTGCCGGCCTGCTCCGGGATGCCGCCCGTCATCCACGCCCTGGTGTGCGCCGCCACCTTCTTGTGGTCCAGCCACTTCAAGCTCAGGTTCTTCACCGGTCCCCGACCTCCGTCGTCCGCTCCGCCTGTCTGGCAGTGATCATTTTCCCGGCTTCGCAGGCGTGGGAAAGAGGTGCGCGCGGACATCACCAGGTCGTGCGACGAGGTGCCACGACCGTCCATTCGGGTGGCTCCGGCCGGTGAGAGTCGTACCGCCGATCGAGTGAGCCGGGATGGGTTTCGGTTCTGCGAAAGGCTTTTTCCATCCGGGATGGACACGGACGGTCAAGCGGCCAAACGCGTGAGGCTCGAAAACTGCCGCTTACTCAGCGAGACTTTTCGTTGCTCCGCATGGCCCATCAGACTAGCCCGGTGATCAGCCACTGTGGACAGAACGGCTGACCATTGTGGACAGCTTCCCCCGGACGTGGGAACGTTGTTGACGTGTCAGACCTCAATGCGACCGCAGCCGCCCTGCTCGGGCTGCTGCACGACGGACCCAAGACCGGTGGCCAGTTGGTGGCGGAGGCAGGAGACCGCTTCGGCGCGTTCTTCAGCGTGACCCGCAGCCAGGTGTACCGCGAGCTGCCCGCGTTGGCTGACCAGGGCCTGCTGCGCCTCGGCAAGCAGGGACCGCGGTCGAGCCAGCAGTACGTGCTGACGGCGGCGGGCAAGAAGGCCTTCAAGAACTGGCTGCTGTCCGAGCCCGGCCCGGACCACCTGCGCAGCCCGCTCATCCTGCGCCTCGTGCACGCCGGCTCGCTGACCGCGAAGCAGCGCGAGTCCCTGATCACGACCGCGCGCACGACGTACGGTCAGGAGCAGGAGAGCGCGAAGAGCGCGGCCAAGACGGCGGAGGACCCCTACGCCAAGGCGGTGGCCGAGTTCGGTCTCGCCCACGCGAAGGCCGTCCTCAAGCTGCTCGACGCCATCCCCACCGCGTAAAGGGGCGCCAGCGAAGCACCGGTCGCGTACGACGGCCGGTGCTGGCGTAATCTTTTTGCGTGAACCCGGACGTCGAAGCAGACATCAAGGACCTCTCCGCCACCCTTTCGAGCATCGAGGCGGTGCTGGACCTCGATGCGCTGCGTGCCGCTGTCGCGGACCTGGAGGCGCAGGCGACCCGCCCGGACCTCTGGGACGACCAGGAGAAGGCGCAGAAGGTCACCAGCCAGCTCTCCCACAAGCAGGGCGAGCTGCGCCGCGTCACCGGCCTGCGCCAGCGCCTCGACGACCTCCCCCTGCTCTACGAGCTCGCGGAGGAGGCCGAGGACGCGGACGCCCTGGCCGACGCGGACAACGACCGCGTCAAGCTGCGCGACGAGATCGCGAGCCTCGAGGTGCGCACGCTCCTGTCCGGCGAGTACGACGAGCGCAACGCCCTGGTCACCATCCGCGCCGAGGCCGGTGGCGTCGACGCCGCGGACTTCGCCGAGATGCTGCTGCGCATGTACTCGCGCTGGGCCGAGCGCCACAACTACGGCGTCGACGTGTTCGACACGTCCTACGCCGAAGAGGCCGGCATCAAGTCCGCCACCTTCCGCGTCAGCGCCCCGTACGCCTACGGCACGCTGAGCGTCGAGCAGGGCACCCACCGCCTCGTGCGCATCTCGCCGTTCGACAACCAGGGCCGCCGCCAGACGTCGTTCGCCGGCGTCGAGGTCGTGCCCGTCGTCGAGCAGACCGACCACGTCGAGATCGACGAGAAGGACCTGCGCGTCGACGTCTACCGCTCCTCCGGCCCCGGCGGCCAGGGCGTCAACACGACCGACTCGGCGGTGCGCCTCACGCACATCCCGACCGGCATCGTGGTCTCCTGCCAGAACGAGCGCTCGCAGCTGCAGAACAAGGCCACGGCCATGAACGTCCTGCAGGCGAAGCTGCTCGAGCGGCGCCGGCAGGAGGAGCAGGCGAAGATGGACGCGCTCAAGGACTCCGGTTCGAGCTGGGGCAACCAGATGCGCTCCTACGTGCTGCACCCGTACCAGATGGTCAAGGACCTGCGGACCGAGCACGAGGTCGGCAACCCGTCCGCGGTGCTCGACGGCGAGATCGACGACTTCCTCGAGGCCGGCATCCGGTGGCGCAAGCAGTCCCAGCAGGCGTAGCGCGCGCCTGATCCGAGTCGAAGAGCACGTTCAGCCCGGACGGGGGCGGAACGTGCTCTTTTCGTGGACGGGTCGTGCCTGGTCGGACACGCCGCGTCGATCCTCGAAGCGCCCTTTCGGTACTCGAAGTTAACCGGAACGGGGGCTTTACCCCGGCCATGAGTAGACTCGCGCCTCGTGATTCGTCTCGAACACGTTTCCAAGGTCTACAAGACCTCCACGCGTCCCGCGCTCGACGACGTGTCCGTCGAGATGGAAAAGGGCGAGTTCGTCTTCCTCATCGGCCCCTCGGGGTCGGGCAAGTCGACGTTCCTGCGCCTGCTGCTGCGCGAAGAGGTGCCGACCAGGGGACGCGTCTACGTCTCCAACTTCGACGTCGCCAAGATGTCGCGGCGCAGGGTCCCCCGCCTGCGCCAGTCCATCGGCTGCGTGTTCCAGGACTTCCGCCTGCTGCCGACGAAGACGGTCGCCGAGAACGTCGCCTTCGCGCTGGAGGTCATCGGCAAGCCCCGCAACACCATCGTCAAGGTGGTGCCGGAGGTGCTGCAGCTGGTGGGCCTCGACGGCAAGGAGGACCGGTTCCCGACCGAGCTGTCCGGCGGTGAGCAGCAGCGCGTCGCGATCGCCCGTGCGTTCGTGAACCGGCCGCTGGTGCTGATCGCCGACGAGCCGACCGGAAACCTGGACCCCGACACGAGCCAGGACATCATGTTGCTGCTGGAGCGGATCAACCGCACCGGCACGACCGTCATCATGGCCACCCACGACCACGGCATCGTCGACTCGATGCGCCGCCGCGTCGTGGAGCTGTCGTACGGCAAGGTCGTCCGTGATGACGCGCGCGGCGTTTACGGCGTCGGCCGCTAAGCGCTCCTAGATCCCCGACCCCCAAGGAACCCCGCCCCCGATGCGTACCAGCTTCGTGTTCAGCGAGGTCGTCACCGGACTTCGCCGGAACGTCACGATGACGATCGCGATGATCCTCACGACCGCCATCTCGCTCGGGCTGCTCGGCGGTGGCCTGCTCGTCGTCCGCATGGTCGACAAGATGCAGGCCAACTACGCGGGCAAGCTCGAGGTCTCCGTGCTGCTGACCAACGACGTCAGCGCGAACGACAAGGACTGCACGCAGCAGCCGTGCGCGGGTCTGCGCTCGCAGCTGGAGCAGACCTCCGGCGTCGAGACCGTGGTGTTCCAGAACCGCGACGAGGGCTTCGAGCGCTTCAAGCGCATCTTCGAGGCCCAGCCCGAACTGCTCAAGCTCGCACGGCCGGAGGCCATCCCGGCGACGTTCCGCGTCAAGCTCGAGGACCCGGAGCGCACCGACGTCATCAAGCAGGCCTTCGAGGGCAAGCCCGGTGTGAAGGGCGTCGACGACCAGGGCAAGTTCCTCGAGCGGTTCTTCGAGGGCCTCAACGGCCTGCGCGACGTCGCCCTGATCCTCGCGCTCGTCCAGGCGTTCGCCGCGCTGCTGCTGATCTCGAACACCATCCAGGTGTCGGCGTTCACCCGCCGCGTCGAGGTCGGCATCATGCGCCTGGTCGGCGCGACCCGGTGGTACACGCAGCTGCCGTTCCTCATCGAGGCGGTCGTCGCGGGCATCATCGGCTCGGTCACCGCGGTCGCCGGCCTGGTGCTGTTCAAGGCGTTCTTCCTCGACCGGATCACCAGGAACCTCACCGAGTCGGGGATCATCCCGCCGATCGGGTACCTGGACATCCTGATCGTGTCGCCGTGGCTGTTCCTCGTCGCGATAGTCATCTCGGCGACCACCGGCTACGTGACACTCCGCCTCTACGTGCGGCTTTAAGCGCTTTGCCGACCACGTAAAGTTGTCGCCATGGTCAAGGAACGCGGGCAGAAGGTCATCGCGTCGAACCGCAAGGCTCGGCACGACTGGTCCATTCTGGACACCTACGAGGCGGGCATTCAGCTCGTCGGCACCGAGGTGAAGAGCCTGCGCATGGGACGGGCGTCCCTGGTGGACGCCTTCGCCCAGGTCGACGACGGCGAGATCTGGCTGCACGCGCTGCACATCCCGGAGTACGTCGCGGGCACCTGGACGAACCACGACGTCCGGCGCAAGCGCAAGCTGCTGCTGCACAAGAGCGAGATCGAGCGGCTGATCGGCAAGACCAAGGAGTCCGGTCTGTCGCTGATCCCGCTGCAGATGTACTTCAAGGACGGCTACGTCAAGGTGGAGATCGCCCTCGCGAAGGGCAAGAAGGCCTACGACAAGCGCCAGGACCTCGCGAAGCGCGACGCGAACCGCGAGATCGCCAGGGCGCACGGACGGGCCTTGAAGGGTCGCTACTGATGGCATTGGTGGACGTCCACGTCCACTTCATGCCGCAGAACGTCCTGGACAAGGTCTGGGCGTACTTCGACCGCGTGCGCGAAGCCGGTGTCGACTGGACCATCCGGTACCGCACTGACGAGAACGCCCGGCTCACCGCACTGCGGGAGCTGGGCGTTTCCGCGTTCGCACCCCTGGTCTACCCGCACCGGCCGGACATGGCGAGGTGGCTGAACGACTGGGCCGCCGACTTCGCCGCACGGGTCCCCGAGGCCGTGCCGACGGGCACGTTCTACGCGGAGCCGGACGCCGGGGCGTACGTGCGCAAGGCGCTGGAGACCGGTGCGCGGTGCTTCAAGTCGCACGTCCAGGTCGGTGGCTACGACCCGCGTGACGCGCTGCTCGACGGGTCTGGGGCCAGCTCGCCGAGGCGGGCGTCCCGGTGGTCGTGCACTGCGGTGACGGGCCGGTACCGGGGGAGTTCACCGGGCTCGGCGTCTTCGAAGAGGTGCTGAAGAAGCACCCGCGGCTGACGGCCGTCCTCGCGCACGCCGGGATGCCGGACTACTCAGGTGCGTTGGACCTCGTGGAGCGCTATCGGAACGTGCACGTCGACACGACGATGGTCGGCGTCCCGTTCACGGAGCAGATGACGCCGTTGCCGGCCGACTGGCGTTCGCGGATCGCGGGCCTGGCCGACAGGGTGGTGCTGGGCAGCGACTTCCCGAACATCCCGTACCCCTACGAGGTGCAGATCGACGCCATCAGGTCGTGGGGCCTGGACGCCGCCGCCGAGCAGTCGGTCCTGCACGACAACGGCGCCCGTCTGCTTCAGCTGTCGAGGTAGGCCAGAACGGCGCGCACGCGGCGGTGCTCGGAGTTCGACGGCTCCAGGCCGAGCTTGGCGAAGATGTTGCCGACGTGCTTCTCGACGGCGCCGTCGGACACGACGAGCGAGCCGGCGATCGCCGTGTTGGACAAGCCCTGCGCCATCAGCCCGAGCACCTCGCGTTCGCGGGGCGTCAACGAGTCGACAGGGCTCTTCTTGCTGCGCACCATGAGCTGCGTGATCACCTCGTGGTCGATGCTCGTGCCGCCGTCCGCGACCCGGCGCACCGCGTCGACGAACTCCTTCACGTCCGCGACCCGCTCCTTGAGCAGGTAGCCGACGCCGCTGGCACCGCCCGCGAGCAGTTCCACGGCGTAGCGCTCCTCGACGTACTGCGACAGCACGAGCACCGGCAGCCCGGGGAAGCGGCGGCGAGCCTCGATGGACGCCCGCAGGCCCTCGTCGGTGAACGACGGAGGCATCCGCACGTCCACCACGCACAGGTCGGGCCGGTGCTCGGTCACGGCGTCGAGCAGGTCGTCGCCGTTCTCCACCGCCGCGACCGTCTCGATGCCCTCGTCGGCGAGCAACCTCTGCACGCCCTCCCTCAGCAGCACCGAGTCCTCGGCGATCACCACACGCACGGCAACTCCGCTCGAATCACGGTCGGCCCACCCACGGGGCTGACGACGACAACCACACCGTCGATCGTGGCAGCCCGGTCCGCGAGCCCGGCGAGCCCGCCGCCCGGCTTGAGCTCCGCGCCGCCCTGACCGTTGTCGGTGACCTCGACCAGCACCCCGGTGTCCACCCTGTTGACCCGAACGGTCGCCTTGGTGCCGTTGGAGTGCTTGGTGATGTTCGTGAGCGCCTCGCCGACGGTGAAGTACGCGGCGCTCTCCACCGCCGTCGGCGGTCGCGGGTCCACGTTGACCTGCAGGTCGACCTCGATCGGCACGCGAGCGGCGAGCGCGGACAGCGCGGCGTCGAGCCCCCGGTCGCCGAGCACGGACGGGTAGATGCCCCGCGCGAGGTCGCGCAGCTCCCGGATGGCCTCCTTGGCGTCCGCGTGCGCCTCGGCGACCAGCACGGCCGCGCCCTCGGGGTCGGAGTCCATCTTGGACTTGGCCCGGCCCAGGCCCATCGCCACGGCCACCAGCCGCTGCTGCGCGCCGTCGTGCAGGTCGCGTTCGATGCGCCGGCGCTCCGCCTCGGCCGCCTCGACCCCGCGCGCCCGGCTGGACTGCAGCCGTTCCGCCTCGACCGCGAGCTCGTCGGCCCGCGTCGGCCCGAGCATGGCGCGGGCGAACCTGCTGTGCAGCACCCCCAGCGACCGGGTGCCGATGACCGCGAACGGGATCAGCGCCAGCCCGATCAGCGTGACGGGCAGCGCCGACACGAACGAGTCGATGGTCCAGAACTCACCGACGACCACCGCGAACGGCGCGTGGCCGATCCAGAACGGCACGGCGATGAACGCCGCCGCCACCGTCCACATCGCGAGGACCGCCGCGAACTCGAGAACGCCCACCGGCAGGAGCAGCAGCAGGTAGCCGTAGTCGCGCCACGTCGCCGGATCGGTGAACTGGGCCTTCCAGCGCACCCACAGCGAGCCCTCCGGCTTCGCCCGGTACGGCGCGGGGATCTCCGTGCGCAACGCCGCCCCGACCCACGCCCGCTCCACCGTCGCGCCGACCCGCACGGCGTTCATCGCGAGCCACAGGATCGGCAGACCGACCCACAGGACCGAGGTCGCGAACCCGACGGCGGTCAGCACGACGGCGAGGGTGAACCAGAAGATGCCGGTTACCAGGTTGGTCAGCAGGTAGAACCCGGCTGCGAGCGCGTTCGGTTTCCTCATGACGTCCATGCTGTCGTTACCGCTGGTCAGAGACCATCCGGCTGGCTATCCGGTCGGTGGTGGGGACAGCCCTACCCGCCTCGGGAAGAACTCGGTGGCCCGACTCGTTATGCTATGCGTACCACTACAAGGGGGTGAACGGTTTCGACTGTGGACGTTGATTCAGGGGAAGCGTGCCGGTGCAGGCGAGAGACCACCGTTAAGCGTCATCGCAAACCAATAAGCGCCACGTCTAACGACAAGCGCACCGCGTACGCTCTCGCTGCCTGACAGCGGAGCTAGCGGTTGTCGGCCTAGGAGTGCCTTCGGCCTAGTGTCCGGCATCAGCTAGAGGGCTTACCAGCAGTCCCGGTCGCGGGGGCTGTTCGGGACACTCACAGCGGCTGGGCCCGTCACACCTGCTCGTTCGCGTGACAGGTGGGGCCGAGTAGAGGCAGAGCGGACTGCGCACGGAGAAGCCCTGATGAACCGCCACAGGACCCGGGTTCGATTCCCGGCACCTCCACTCGATGGGTGAGTGCTGTTCGTGGACAGCACTCACCCGTTCTCGTTCCGGGTGTCTTCTGGGGGCCGAGCCCCCAGACCCCCAGCCGGCGGGCTCCGCCCCCGGACCCCCGGGCCGCCTCGTCGCTTCGCGACATCGGGGCCCCACCTGACGCGGCGGCTCGTCGCGTTGCGACATCGACTACTCGACTGACTGCGGTTTGTCGTCTGGTGCGGTGGTCTGGATGACGTCCGCCAGTGCGGACAGGAAGTCGGCGGCGTCGAACATCGCTCCCGCTGACGCTGCTCCGGTGATGTGGGAACGGCCTGTCAGCAGGCGTTCGGTCGCCTCCACGGCCAGAGGGGCGCTCACGGCGTAGATGTCCTTGCCGGTGGCGGTCATCCGGCGTTCCTCACCGGCCCGGCGCACGACGACGTCGACCTCGAACGTCTCGGGCTCGCGGCGGTCGGCGCCCTCGCTCAGCCCCTGGGCGGCGGTGGCCGACATGTACGAGGTCACCGACGGGATCGCCAGGTGGCTGGGGACCGTCACGACGTCCGCCATCGAGAACTCGCCGACGACCTCGCGCGGCCCGCCGGGGAACTCCCAGCGCAGCGTCGGAGGGGCGTCGGAGTGGTACTGCAGCGCACCGTCGCGGAACCGGACTCGCTGGCCGCCGCGGCGCTCGCGGGACACCGCGCCGGCGGTGAGCGTGCCCGGCGTCGGCTGCCAGCCGCTCAGGCCGTACGCGACATGCGCCTCGTCGGCCTGCGTCCAGTCGCCCATCGCGGCGGTGACCAGCAGGTCCGCGAGGCCGCCGAAGAACGCCATCGCGGGCACCACCGGGACCGCGGCGCCGCGGGCGAGGGTGTCCGCGTTCGCCTCGATCTCGGCCGCCACGTCCACGTACGGGATGCCGGCGCGTTCGGCGGCGGCGATGAGCGGGGCGGCGGTGACGGCGAACGGGCCGGCCGTGTTGATCACCGCGTCGGCGCCCGCCAGCGCGCGGTCGAGTGCCGCGGGGTCGTCGGCGGTGGCTTGCGCGCGGCCGAACGGCAGAGCGCCGTGGCCGCGCTTCTCCAGTTCCGCCACCACGAACCGTCCCGTGGTTCCCGAAGCGCCGTAGACCGCGATCTTGTGTCCCATGTGGACCAGTCAAGCCCGGCGGACGGCATCGGGCGAGTGTCTGGAACGACACGATGCGTACACTTTCGGACATGCTCGCGTTCGCCGTCACCAGCGGGATGCTGCACTTCGAGCTGACCGCCACGTACGAGATCTTCACCGCGCCGCAGCTCGACTACGACGTCAGGATCTGCGGTGACCAGCCGGTTCGGCTCGGCAGGTTCTCGCTGGAACCGGACCTGCCGCTCGACAGCCTCCGCGGGGCGCACACCGTCGTCGTCCCCGCCGTCGAGGACGTCGACGAGCCCCTCGACCCCGAGCTCGTCCGAGCCGTCCGAGCGGCCCACGACGAGGGCGCGCGGATCGTCTCGCTGTGCACGGGCGCGTTCGTGCTGGCGGAGGCGGGGCTGCTCGACGGGCTGAGGGCGACGACGCATTGGGGCCACACCGACGAACTCGCCAGGCGGTACCCGCGGGTGGAGGTCGACCCGGACGTGCTCTACGTCGACAACGGCCGGGTGCTGACGAGCGCGGGCAAGGCGGCGGCCATCGACCTGAGCCTGCACGTGATCCGCAACGACCACGGCACCGCGACGGCGAACACGGCGGCGCGCAGGCTCGTGGTGCCCCCGCACCGCGACGGCGGCCAGGCGCAGTTCGTCCTGGCGCCCGTGCCGTCCGGCGAGGGGCACCCGCTCACGGAGCTGTTCGACTGGGTCTCGGCGCGGTTCGACCGGATGATCACCGTCGAGGACATGGCCCGGCAGGCGAACATGAGCTCGCGGCACCTCGCGCGGCTCTTCCGCGCGGTGACGGGCACCACCCCGTTGCAGTGGCTGCACACCCAGCGGATCCGGCGCGCGCAGGAGCTGCTGGAGATGACCGACGACAGCGTGGACCAGATCGCCGAGGCGTCCGGGATGGGCACGGCCACGACGCTGCGCCGGCACTTCCACCGGTCCGTCGGTGTGCCGCCGGACACGTACCGCCGCACGTTCCGGCCCATCGGTGGCCGGTAGGCCGCGGAACGGACGTTATGTTGACCGGATGAGCAACGGACAGCGCATCGGGGCGCGGGTGTTGCGGCGCAAGCCGATCGACCAGTTGACCCATCCCGGCGGCGAACTCAAGCGCACCATGGGGGTCGGGCACCTCACCATGATCAGCATCGGTGCCACGCTCGGCACCGGCATCTTCGTCGTGCTGGGGGAGGCGGTGCCGCTGGCCGGTCCCGCCATCGTCGTGTCGTTCGTGCTGGCGGGCATCACGGCGTTGTTCTCCGCGCTGTCGTACGCCGAGCTGGCGGGCATGATCCCGGCGTCCGGCTCGTCGTACTCCTACACCTACGCGACTCTCGGCGAGATCGTCGCGTGGGTCTGCGGCTGGTGCCTCGTGCTCGAGTACGGCGTCTCGGTCGCGGCGGTCGCGGTCGGGTGGGGGCAGTACGTCAACGAGCTGCTGCACCTGCTGACGGGGCTGCGGATCCCCGACGTGCTGAGCCAGCCGCCGGGTGCGGGCGGCGTCGTCAACATCCCCGCCGTGCTGGTCGTGGTCATCTCGATGCTCGTGCTCCTCGGTGGTGCCAGGGGGAGTGCGCGCACGAACACGATCCTGGTGTGGGTGAAGGTCGGCGCGCTGCTCATGTTCTGCGCGGTCGCGTTCACCGCGTTCAAGGCGGGCAACTTCGCGCCGCTGTTCCCGCTGGGGCTCGCGGGCATGAGCGCCGGAGCGGCCACGTTGTTCTTCTCCTACATCGGTTTCGACGCCGCCTCCACCGCGGGTGAGGAGGCGACGAACCCGCAGCGCGACCTGCCGCGCGCGATCATCATCTCCCTGGTCGTGGTCACGGCGTTGTACTGCGCCGTCGCGCTGGCCGCGGTCGGCGCGATGCCCTGGCAGAGCTTCGAGGGCACCGAGGCCGCGCTGAGCCGGGTGCTGACGGACAACACCGGCAGCACGATCTTCCCGGTCCTGCTGTCGGTCGGAGCGGTCATCGCGATCACCTCGGTGGTGCTGACCGTCCTCTACGGACAGACGCGCATCCTCTACGCGATGTCTCGCGACGGCCTGGTGCCGTCGCTCTTCTCGAAGCTCAGCCCCCGCACCGGCGTGCCGTTCGCGAACACCGTCGTCGTCGGCCTGTTCATCGCGGTGCTCGCCGCCCTGGTGCCCCTGGGAGCACTGGCCGACGCGACGAGCATCGGCACGCTGTTCGCGTTCGCGCTGGTCAACATCGCGGTGATCATCTTGCGCCGCACCGAGCCGCACCGCGAGCGCAGCTTCCGGGTGCCGCTCTCGCCCGTGACCCCGTTGCTGGGTCTCGGGTTCTGCGTCTACATGATGCTCAGCCTCGGGCTGGACACGTGGGTCGCGTTCCTCGGCTGGATGGTCCTCGGGTTCGTCATCTACTTCGGCTACAGCGTGCGCAAGGCGCGCCTGGAGGTTCAGGCCAGGGACTGAAGCTCCCGCGCCAGGTTGGTCCGCGCGGCGGCGCCCCACAGCTGCCGCGCGGGCTCGGTCACGAAGAGGTGCTCGCGGTCGAGCAGGGTCCTGAGGACCTTCGACCGGCCCGCGCGCCACGTCTCGTCGTCGTAGCGCGAGTACTCCTGGCGCACGGCGAGGCTGTAGCGCTCGTAGTGCTCCGGCTCCGAGCCCAGGATCGCCAGGTCGGCGTCGAGCAGCACGTGCGCCAGCGGGTCGTCCGACGAGTGCGTGATCGTCGCCAGCACCAACGACTCCACGCGCCGCACGTGCGCCTCTTCCAGGTCTGCCAGGCGTTCGCGGGCCCAGGCGGCCGACGCGCGCTCGTCCTCACCCGGTTCGCCGTCGTAGATCACGTCGTGGGCGCACGCGGCCAGGGCGAGGACCGCGCGTTCCTCCACCGAGAACGCGAACGCGTCGGCCAGCGCCGACGAGTCGCGGACGACCGACACCACGTGGAAGGTGTTGTGGTAGGTCCGGTGCGGTTCGGCGTAGCGCTCCATCAGATCGCCCGCGTCCGGCGCACCGCCGAGCGTGCGGACCGCGTCGTCCCAAATCCTTCTCACCGCGCCAGCTCCTCCTCGACGACGTCCGCTGCGGACCTGCTGCCGCCCGCCCGGTGAATCATCCGCCGCACGTTCTCCGCCCGCGCGGCGATCGCGGAACCAGGGGACAGCTCTACCAGGGACATCGCGATGCGCGCCACAGGCGGTTGACGCCCATCAGGAGGAATCGGTTCGTTTGCTCCGGTCGTAGGGCTTCTCCGGCCAGTGGTGCTTGGGGTAGCGGCCCTTGAGCTCGCTGCGCACCCGCAGGTAGCCGTTGCGCCAGAACGACCGGAGGTCGCTGGTCACGGCCGTGGGGCGGCCCGCGGGGGACAGCAGGTGCACCACGACGGGGACCCCGGCGATGAGCGGCGTGTCCGCCCACTTCATGGCGTCCTGGATGCGGACGGAGAGGACGGGCTGGTCCTGCGTGTAGTCGACCTTGCCCTGGCCGATGCGCTCCGGGGCGAGCTTGTCGAACTCCGCCGCCTCCGGCCACGGCAGCAGGCTCCGCAGCAGCGCGACCGGGTCGATCTTGGCCAGGTCCGACCGCTTCCTGGCCTTGCCGAGGTCGATCGCGCGGATCAGGTGCTCGTCGTCGACGCTCGGCCAGTCGCGCGTGCGGTGCAGGAACGCCATGCGCTCGCGCAGGCGGTGGGCCGCGTCGGTCCACTTGAGCAAACCCAGGCCCTCGGTCTCGAGGCCGAGGCGCAGCGCCTGCTGGGACTTGGCGAGGTCGTTCAACGGGCGTTCGTCGAGGGTGATCGCGCCGAGCTTGCGCACCTCGTTCGCGACGACGTCACCGGTCCACCGGATGTCGTCGACCGTGTGCACGAGGGCCTGGGCGGCGGTGACGGCGAGCTCCTCGTCGGCCGGGGCGGCGAGGCGCACGCGGCCGTGCTTGCTGCCCGGCTCGCGGTCGGCGATCGCGATCGCCAGCCACTTGTTGTGCGAGTCGCTGTGCTCCACGGCCGTGCCGTTGGCCATCAGGTAGACGTTGCTGTTCTTCGACCTGCGCTTCGCCAGCCGTTCCGGGTAGGCGAGGGCCACGACGAGCGCGGCGTCGCCGTTGCCCGCGGGGTTGGTGCCGAGCTTCTCCAGCTTCTTCGCCTCCTGGCGCCACCTGCCGGGCGACTTCAGCGCGGTCGCGAGGTCGGTCGTGCTGGGGTGCGTGCTGTCGTCGAGCAGTGCCACGACCTCGGCGGCGGTCCGGTTGCCCACGAGCGCGCTGCCGTCGATCAGGGCCCGGCCGAGGCGGGGGTGCAGGCCGACGCCCGCGATGCGGTCGCGGCGGCCCGGGTCGAGCGCTCCGATGGCGTCGAGGGTCTCCTGCGCGGCCTTGAGCGCACCCTCCGGCGGGGCGTCCCACCAGTTCAGGCCGGTGCCGTCCGGGGAGCCCCACACCGCGAGCTCGAGGGCGAGCCGCGTCAGGTCCGCGGTGCGGATCTCGGGCTCGGGGTAGCGCGGGAGCGTGGAGTGCTCGTGCTCCGGCCAGCAGCGGTAGACCCGGCCGGGAGCCTCCCGTCCCGCACGGCCGGCGCGCTGCTCGGCGACGGCCTGGGAGACGCGGATCGTGCTGAGGCCCGCCAGGCCCCTGCGGTGGTCCACGCGCGGGACCCTGGCCAGGCCCGCGTCCACGACCGCGCGGACACCGGGGACGGTGAGGCTCGACTCGGCGATGCTCGTGGCGAGCACGACCCGCTGGTGCCCGCCTGGCCGCAGGGCGGCGTCCTGCGTCTGGGCGTTGAGCTGGCCGTGCAGGACGACCGTCTCGGCGCTCAGGAGGCTCCTGGTCCGGTTGATCTCCCGGACACCGGGCAGGAACGCGAGCACATCTCCGTCCACTTCGGACAGAGCTTTGCCGATCGCCCTCGCGACGGTGTTCTCGATGTGCTCGCCCCGCGCCGGCGGGACGTACGTGATCTCCGTCGGGTACATGCGCGACTCGCTGTGCAGCACGGGACCGCCGAGCAGGTCTGAGAGCCGCTGCGCCGCAACGGTCGCACTCGTCGCGAGAATCCTCAGGTCGGGACGCAGGGCCGCCTTGGCGTCCAGCAGGAGCGTGAGCAGCAGGTCGGCGTCGAGGTGGCGCTCGTGGCACTCGTCGAGCAGCACCGTGCCGACGCCCGCGAGTTCCTGGTCGTGCTGGAGCCTGCGGACGAGAAGACCGCTGGTCACGACCTCGATGCGGGTGTTCTTCCCGACCTTGCGGTCGCCCCTGACCGAGTAGCCGACGGTCTGGCCGACCTGTTCGCCGAGCAGGCTCGCCATGCGCGCGGCGGCGGCGCGAGCGGCGATCCGGCGCGGTTCGGCGACGACGACCCTTCCCCCGAGGGCCAGCGGGATGAGCGTCGTCTTGCCGGTGCCCGGGGGTGCGACGAGCACCGCGGCGCCGTGGTCGGAGAGGGCCTGGAGCAGGTCGGGCAGGACGGACTTCACCGGGAGATCGGGCAGGTGCACGTCGTCGAGTGTGTCAGGGTGGGCTCATGGGGATGACCGGTGTCCGGGGTCCTGTCGTCGGTGCCGGCGGGCGTGACGTGCGCGCCCGATCTCACAGGAGGCGGGGCTCCGGTGTGCCAGCTCCGCTGCCGTGGGCGACGATTGGGGTGTTCCCCTCGGACCGCGCGGTGCGTCCGGATGCCTCACGGAAGGGCCGTCGAGTTGGTTGACCCGTTGCGCGATCCGGACGACCCGGAGCTGCTCGACCCGTACCAGTCGCGGTCGCTCGCGATCCTGGTCGAAGGGGCGCGGCTCGCGTCCGGAGCCGTCCGCTACGGCAAGGTCGGACGGGTCGGCTGCGCGGCCGTGGTGATCAACCGCGAGAACCCGCTGCCGTCCGGCAACTTCGGCTGCGCCCTCGACGGGTCGTCGGTCGAGGTCGCGTCCACCCTGCTGCAGCTGGAGCAGACCTTCGCCGACGTGGGCCGCGCCGAGGCCGTGGTCTACGCGTCGCCGACGACCGTCGACGAGATCGAGGGGATCGCGGACGACTCCGGCTGGTACGCCGTCGAGGAGCTGCAGACCGTGGTCCACCGCGGGTCCGCCTCGGTGTCCGCCGAGGTCAGGAGGGCCGTCGACGCCGACGTGCCCGGCATCGTCGAGCTGCTGTCCGACGAGCTCGTCGGCCACCGCGACCGCCTGTCGCGGTGGCTCGGGCACCGGCTGGACGACCCGCGGTGCCCGGTGCTGGTCGTGGACGACGGCGACCGGATCGGCGGGTTCGTGTGGGGGTTCGCCGAACGCGGTGTGGGCCTGGTCGAGCAGTGCGTGGTGCGCCCGGCGCGGCGTCGCCGGGGTGTGGGGCGCTCGCTCGTGGTGTCCGCCGTCGCGACCCTGCGCTCGGCCGGGGCGGCGCTCGTCGCGTCGCAGGTGGACGAGGGGCCGGGGGAGAAGTTCGCCGAGGCGTGCGGGTTCGTTGCGGCGTATCCCGTGACTGCTTATGTACGCAGGGTGGATGAGCTGCTCGATTGAATTTGTTAGTTGCCGCGTGACATATCCTTAGCAGGGCTAAGGGAGGCTGTGTGCGCGAGCGGTTGCCGGTCGAGGTGTGGGTTCTGGTCGCGGCGAGTTTCATCATCGCCGTGGGGTTCGGGATCGTGGCACCCGTTCTGCCGGTGTATGCGTCATCGTTCGGTGTGGGTCACACGGCGGTGGCGGCCCTGATCAGTGCTTTTGCGTTCGTCCGGCTGGCGTTCGCGCCGATGAGCGGCAAGCTGGTCAACCGGTTCGGCGAACCGAAGATCTACATCGCCGGCATCCTGATCGTGGCTCTGGGCACCGCGATGTGCGGGTTCTCGTCGAGCTACGCCGAGATGCTGTCGTGGCGCGCGCTGGCCGGGGTCGGGTCGACCATGTTCACCGTGGCCGCGCTGGGCCTGCTGATCCGGATCACCCCGGCGCCGATGCGTGGCCGGGCCTCCGGCATGTGGGCGGCGGGCTTCCTGGTCGGCAACGTCGCGGGCCCGATCGTCGGCGCCGGACTGGTGCCGTTCGGCCTGTGGGTGCCGTTCGTGTCGTACGGCCTGTTGCTGTGCCTCGCGGCGTTCGTGGTGTGGTTCTTCCTCCGCCGCTCGACGCTGGTGGAGATCGACAGGACCAACACCGACATCCCCATGACCGTGCGCGAGGCCGTCCGGCACGGCGCCTACCGCGCCGCCCTGGCGTCCGGGTTCGCGAACGGCTGGGCGGTGTTCGGCGTCCGCATCTCGCTGGTGCCGGTGTTCGTCATCGAGGCCCTGAAGCACAGCCCGGCCGTCGCCGGCATCTCCATGTCGGTGTTCGCCGGCGGCAACGCGGCGATGCTGTTCCTGTCCGGCCGGATCGCCGACACCCGCGGCCGCAAGCCCGTCGCCGTCATCGGCCTGCTGGTCAGCGGTGCCGCCACGGTCTGGATGGGCTTCACCGGCGACCTGTGGACGTTCATGGCCGCCTCGCTCGTCGCGGGCATGGGCGCCGGCCTGCTGAACCCGCCGCAGAACGCCGTCGTGGCCGACGTCATCGGCCCGCGAGGCAAGGGAGGCCCCGTCCTCGCGGGCTTCCAGATGGTGACCGACCTGGGCGCGATCATCGGCCCGATGTGCGCGGGCCTGCTAGCCGACTCGTTCGGCTTCGGGGCGTCGTTCGCCATCACCGGCGCCGCACTGCTGCTGTCCGTCGTCTTCTGGCTCGTGGCCCCCGAGACCCTGCCCACGCACGAGGAAGAGCACACGGCCACCGCCGTCGCACCCGAATGCGGCTGCCTCGACGAAAGCGCCGAGATCCCCACGGGAGAACGGGTCGGCGGCAAACCACGTCACCCGGAAGCGTGAGCGTCCGCTCAGCTTTCTTTTAGTTTGTGTCGCTACCCTCGTCGCCGTGGGTGGAGCAGAGCGCAGTGCGCGGAAGAAGAAGCAGGCCGCGCTCGCGGTCGCCCAGGCGCGAGGCAAGAGCGGCGGTTCCGACCGGACGAAGGTGATCGCCGGCGTCGCCGTCGTGGCGGTCCTGGCCCTCGCGGTCATCGGCTACGTCGTGTTCCAGCAGTCGAGGCCGTCCAAGTCGGCCACCGACGCCGTCCCCCTCGCCCCGGCGGACCACACGATCTCGGCCCCGGCGGTCCGCGAGGGCGGCACCGTGCTCGTGGGCAAGGACACGGCCACCGTGACGGTCGACGTGTACGAGGACTTCCTGTGCCCGATCTGCGGCACGTTCGAGAAGACCTACGGCACCGACATCAAGAAGGCAGTCGAGGACGGCAAGGTCAAGATCCGCTACCACGTCCTGCCGATGCTGAACCGCCTCTCGTCCCCCGAGGGCTACTCGACCGACTCCGCCAACGCCGCCCTGTGCGTGGCCGACGACGGCAAGTTCAACGCCTTCCACGCGGCGCTGTTCCACACCCAGCCCGAGGAGGGCGAGGCCGGCTACACCAAGGACCAGCTCATCAAGCTGGGCAAAGAGGTCGGCGTCACCTCCCCCTCCTTCGAGTCCTGCGTGCAGAACCAGACCTACAAGGCGCAGCTCGACGAGCTGATGTCCAAGACCAGCAACGACCCCGCCCTGCGCGACGCCGAGACCGGCAGGTTCCGCGGCACGCCGAGCGTGGCTTCCGGCGGCAAGCTCGTCGACCTGGACAACAAGAACTGGCTCGCCGACCTGACCAAGTGAGTCCAGCTGTCGCAACGACCGGCCCGAGGTTCGCCTCGGGCCGGTCTTTCGTCCTCTGTGGACTTGGTCGTTGTGCTGCGCGTCACTCCGTTTTTCCTGGATCGGGTGTTCCCGGTTCGTTCGGGCTCGGGTGGCGGCTGCGTGGCCTGTTCGCGCAGCTCTCGGTGCGTTTGGCGGTCTTGGGCTGATCTTGGGGGCGGCGGGGCCGTGGTGGGTGGCACCCGGTCCTACCAGGCCGTATGCGGTTGGGGGACCCCCGATTTTTATCCTGTGGCGCGGGTGATGTACGGTATTGCCACACGAGAACGACGGGGAAACCCGGCGGGAACGTGGACCTTCAAGGGGCTGTGGCGCAGCTGGTAGCGCATCACACTGGCAGTGTGAGGGTCAGGGGTTCGAGTCCCCTCAGCTCCACTTGTGGGTAGAACCCGTCTGATCTGGCGAATTCGCTGGTCAGGCGGGTTTCTTGCTGTTCAGGGTGGCTCATGATCGAGCAGCGGGTTTGGTTGCGCCACAAGCGGTCCGGAGACGTGGGCTCTGGTGCGGCGGTGCGCTCGGACGTTCAGGCCGGCTTCGTGCCAGCGGCCATGGAAGTCGTTGAGGAGTCGGAGTTCGACCGCGGGTCCGAGTGTTCGGCGGACGAAGGTGGTGCGCCACAACCAGGTTCCGCTTTCGGCGGTGAACACGAACTCGTTGTCCTCCTGCACAAGATGCTGCGCAGGATGGTGATGAGGTCGATGGCAGAGTGATCGTGCGGACTGAGCTGCCGGCGCAGACGGGATGGTCAAAAGTCTCGGCACTCCAGCCGCGAGGCTGGCTGAGGCGTGCCGGTCCGCCCGCCGCCGAGGCAGCGGGCGGACCGGCACTGAGTCAGGACGCGGTGCAGGTGGGGGTCGGGGTACCCGCGGTTCCGGAGGCGACGAAACCGAAGGTGGTGGAGGCGCCCGCGCCCACGATGCCGTTGTGAGCGGCGTTGCGGGCGGTGACCGTGGACCCGCTCGTGGTCAAGGCCGCGTTCCACGAGGAGTTGATGCGCTCGCCGTTGGCGAACGTCCAGTCCACCTGCCAGCCGGAGATCGCCGTCGCGCCGGCGGTCACGCGTGCCTCGGCCTGGAAGCCGCCGGACCACTGCGAGATCACCTGGAAGGTGGCCGAGCAGCCCGCGGAGGGGTTGCCGGTCGTGGTGGTGGTCGTGGTCGTGCTGGTCGTGGTGCCACCGTCGGTGAAGTTGACGTCGCTGCACGCGTAGTAGCTCTGGTCGAGGTGGCTGGCCTGCCACACCGTGTACAGGACGTGGTGGCCGGTGCGGCCGGGCGCGTTGATCTCGACGGGCGTCCGGGTGCCGGTGGGGATCCTGCCGGTCTGGCCGACGAGCTCCAGGTCGCTCCACTTGAGGGCCTGGGTCTTGGGGTTGAAGCCCTGCTTGGTGGCGTAGACGCGGATGTAGTCGGCGCCATGCGAGGAGGTGTCGTTGAGGTTGAGGGTGAACCGGCTGGGCCGGTTCGGGGCGACCCACGCGCCGGGCTTGTCCATCGCGGCGTAGCGGCCGTTGAAGGTCAGTCCGCCGCTGCACAGCTGCCCGTCGGGGATGGCTCCCTGGTGGTTGCCGGCGACGCCTTCGCGGAACAGGCCGTTCCAGTTGTACATCGCGGACGGGTCGGCCTGCCACGCCTGGTAGCACATGGGGTCTTCGGTGGCCATCTGCTGTGATGGGCCGTTGGGCCAGCGGTTGTAGCAGCCGTAGTGGCGCGATGGTGGGTCGCTGACCGCGCCGTGCGCGGAGGCATCGCCCGCGCCGAAGGTGACGAGCATCGTCGTCAGCAGGGTCAGGCAGGCGCCGAGGACGGCGAACGCCCGCCAGGCGGCGACCTTGCTGCGGGCCGGGCCGGCCTTCGCCGCGGTTCCTGGTGCCCGGCGGTGCCGGTCGGGGACGTCTTCAAAGAAGCGAAGCATGTGTACCGCCAAATCTTCGTTGATCGACGTGAACTCTCGCGGGGCCTCCGCCCAATTCTGGGAGCGCTCCCAGAGCGAAGTCAGTGTCGGGTCGGGCTACCCGGTCTGCATCCGCCATTCGGGTCACGTGGCGGGAAAGTGGCGGTAAAGCGGCCATGTGGACCGGGGGCGTGAAGCGGATCGGGTGCTGCGGGTGAGGCCCTTCGGGCCTCGCGAGGCCGGTGTTCTCGTGCTCTACGTCCGACGACGGCCCGTGCTGAACTGGTCGCGCTGCGATCGCGATGACACCGAAGTTGTGGAACGAGGTGCCGCTCAACCTGCGGATACTGCGTGATAGTCCCGGTCGCGCCGAGGATTCCTGTCGACCGGCGTGGGCAACGCCCGCTCCAGGAGCGTGCGTTTGCGCTGTTCACCCGGTGTGCTCGCGATCGGCTGCCTCGAACGGCTGCTGGTGTAGCAGAGCGGAATGGACTCTTCACACCGCGTGTCCTTAACGTTAAAGTTTCTGGGAGCGCTCCCAGTCTCCTTCGGTCGATGTGGACCGCGAGGGGATGGAACTCCCGACGTGGGTCAGCGAGGACCCGCTCGCGAAGGATGTGATGTGGATGACCGAGATTTCGTCCCGTCTGGATGCGCGTGCGAATGCGTTGCGGCCGTTGAGCATTGCCCTCCTCAGAGGGTCGCTCGGCTTGGTGTTCATGTGGTTCGGCGCCCTCAAGGTGACCGGCACGACGCCGGTGGCCGAGTTGGTCGCCCGGACCGTCCCCTGGCTCGACGGAGGTGTGGTCGTGCTCGGCCTGGGGGCAGTCGAGGTGGTGCTGGGGACAGCCCTGGTGGTGGGTCGTCGGTTGCGCTGGGTGGCGCTGCTGGTGGCACTTCACCTGCTCGGCACGTTCTTGACGCTGCTCGTGCAACCGGCCGTCGCGTTCCAGACGGGGAATCCACTGCTGTTGACCATGACCGGTGAGTTCGTGGTCAAGAACCTGGTCCTGATCACCGCAGCCCTGGTGGTCATGTCAGCCGAGGTACCCGTGCGACAGCGGGTGTCGCCGGCCGACGCCAACCAGCGGTGAATCCGGGTGCCGCGGGGCCCGACCGGTCCCGCGGCACCACCACCGAGTCAGGAGCGCTGCTGACCGAGGACAGCGCGGAGGCCGCTTTCGGTCTGCTGTGGACGGTTGGACGGCGACGGCATGGCCTGCGAATGACCTCGGCGCACTGACAGATCGGTGGCCGCGCGTGTCAGTGGAATGTCAGCGCTGCTCGGGACTCTTCGACCGCAACGAAGCTTCCCCTGCACAGACGGGGTCCCGGCGATGTCGATCGGGGGCGGCCGGGCGCGGACCAGCGCCCGTCGCGCCGGGACCGTGAACCGGAAACAGGTCAACAGTGCTGAAGAAACTCACGTTCGTGACGTTGATGGGGGCGCTGGTCAGCACGTCCTTCGGGGCGGGTGTCGCCAACGCGGCGGACCGCGACGGGTCCTGCGACTCGGGCGAGTTCTGCCTGTACTACAACAGCGACCAGGCCGGCTCGGTGTCCGACTTCACCGGTTCGGTCGCCGACTACGGGGACTCGCAGCCCAGCTGCTACGAGTTCAAGGGCGCGGGCAACGGCAAGGGCGTCTGCGTCAAGAACAACGCCGCGTCGGTCTGGAACAAGACCAACAAGGCCGTCACCGTCTTCTACAACAGCAACTACGGTGGCGCGAAGCAGACGTTCGCGGCGGGCGCCAAGGGGAACCTGAAGGCGGAGCTCAAGAACGAGAACGCCTCGCACCGCTTCGGTGACGCCGGTGGCGACCCGGACCCGGCTCCGGGCACCTACCCCGCTCCGGAGACGAACCCGCACCCGGAGGCGACGGCGCGGGCGCCGCAGGCGACCAAGCGCACGCAGTTCATCGACGACCAGATCGCCTCGAAGACCGGCGAGAAGCAGTGCTGGGTGGGCGACTACCGCAGCTACGAGTCGTCGACGAGCAACCACAACACGGGCAACGCGCTCGACTGCACCATTTCGAACGCGATCGGCACCTACCCGACGGCCGCGCAGAAGGCGCAGGGCTGGAAGCTCGCCTACTGGCTGCAGAAGCACGCGGGCAAGCTCGACGTCCGGTACGTGATCTGGCAGGGCAAGATCTGGAGCGTCGCCCGCGCGTCCGAGGGCTGGCGCAACTACACCGCGGGCACCGGTGTCACCGCCGGTCACTACGACCACGTCCACGTCTCGGTGCAGAACCCGCACGGCGACTGACCCGGACGTGAACGCCGGAGGCGAGCGCTGCCGGGCGCTCGCCTCCCCGGCGTTCAGGAACCCAGGTCGTGGACGATCAACGACGCCGAGAGCAGCCGGACGTCGGTGGGGTCGGCGGGGTTGTAGCCGGTGAGCTCGGCGACGCGGCGCAGGCGGTAGTTGAGCGTGTTGCGGTGCAGGTGCAGCTCCTCGGCCGTGCGGTGGCGGTTGTGGTCGCTGTTGATGAACGTCCGGAGCGTGTGCAGCAGGTCGGGGTGTTCCGCCAGCCTGTCCATCACCCGTGCCAAGCGTTTGCGGCCGGGGCCGGGACGGCAGAGCTGGTACTCGAGCAGCACGTCGTCGAGGACGTACGCGCCGGGCGGGCGTCCGAGGCGTTCGGCCAGTTCGGCGATGTCGGCGGCCTGCCGGGCGGCCGCGGGGACGTCCTCGCGGCGTTCCGCTACGGCGACCCCGCCGGTCAGGCCGGTGCCGGCGGCGGTGTGCAGGGTGCGGACGAGGGCCAGGGCCTCCTCCACGTCCGCGTCAATGGCGTCGGGGGTGGTGGGCAGCAGGACCGTTCCGCCGTCGTGGTCCAACGCCGAGAGGGCGTGCTTCGGCAACTCGGCGCGTAAGCGTCGTACGAGCCCATGGACGGCGAGCCTCGCGTCGGCACCCTCGGCCAACGGCGGTGCTTCGACGCGCACGGCGACCACGACGTGGTGACCGGACAGCTCCAGGCCGATCCGTTCCGCGAGCGGCTCGGCCTCCCTGCCGGTCAGCAGCGCGGCGACCAGCGCACGTCCCGCCTCGCGCCGTTCCGCGTGCAACGCCTGCTGTTCGGCCAGGTAGGAGCCGGCCACCGACGGCACGGCGAAGCTCAGGTACCGCAGCAGCGCGGGCACGGTCGCGAGCAGGTCCGGGATCTCGTCCGGTTCGGCGACGGCGGCCATCGCCTCCCAGCCGACGGTCGCGGCGACGTGGTACGTGCTCAGCACGACGTCGAGCGGAACGCCCTGCTGGGCGCGGCGCACCGCCGTGGCGATCTGCATGTCCAGCTCTTCCGGCGCGGGCGGGCGCTGTTCGCGCAACGCCCGCAGGAAGACGTGCAGGTGCCGGGTCACCGCCTCGGTGATCTCGCGGTCCACCAGCTGGTGCGGCAGCTGCCGGTAGGTGGCGGATCTGGCGAAGAACGCGTCGAGGACCTTCTCGGCGATTCGCGGGATCTGCGTCGCGGCACGGTCGTACAACGGGGCTGCGGGGTTCGGGGCGGGGATGTCGACCACCGCCAGAGGCTTCCGCATGCGGCGGCCCGGGGCGATAGCCCGTTCCGGTGTGGTTGTGTGCACGAAAGGGGGAGTCCCGTGTTGTGCACGTGCCTGAAACGTTTGACCCTATCGAGTGATGGACGGTGAGGACGGCCACTGCGCCCGGCCAGAATCGGGCGTTGTGGACAGCGTCGAGGAATGCATGAAGTTGTTGCTGCGGCGCGGGTTCCGGAGGAGTGTCGTGCAGGACCGCTTCACGTGCGTCGACGCTGTGATGTTCCGGCGGGTGTGGCGCGGCACCAACGAGACGGTGCTCGCGTTGTCGGAGACCGAGGCTCTGGCCTACCGCGTCCGCGAGAGCGATTCGGACCTCTCCGACCCGTTCCTCGTCGATCCCGACCGGGCCCTGTGGCAGTGCGGTGGCGAGTTCCTGGACGTCGCGGGCCGGCTGCTGGAGTTACCCGCGGCGCCGGGCCATTCGGCGTTCGAGGGGAAGTAGTAACCTCATCCGGTGGGTGAGACCGTCCGGATCGGAGTGTTCTACGACGGCACGTGGTTCGCCTACCTCAGCGATTTCTACGCCACGGCACACCCGAGAGGCGCGCGGATCGCGCTCGACGGCCTGCACGACGCGCTGCGCTGGTTCGTCCACACCGAGACGGGTCGCCCGCTCGACGAGTGCGTGGTCGCCGAGGCCCACTACGTCCGCGGTCGCATCGAGACACCCGCCGAGTCGTTCGACCGGGCACTGGCGGCCGCCGGCATCACGCGCCACGACCTGCCGCTGCACAACGGCAAGGAGAAGGGCGTCGACGTCCAGCTCGCCCTGGAGGCGTGGGACCGGGCGACGACGGTGCCGTTGCAGTGGGTCGTGCTGCTGACCGGCGACTCGGACTTCTCCCCGCTCGCCGCGAGGCTGACGGCCCGGGGCGTGCACGTGGTCGTGCCGGTCGTGGACATCAGGACCGTGCAGGCACCGCCCGCCTGGACGCCGCGCACCGCCGCGCCGCTGCGGGCCGCGACACCGTTCACCCCCGGTTTCGACGCGCTGTTCGCCCCCGGTGACCAGGCCGACTACCCGCTGCGGCGTGCGTTCGTGCGGTCGTCACAGGCCGTGGCGTCCCCGGTCGGAGCACCGCGCGGGCGCAGGAAGGGCATCGTGGCGAGCTGGAAGACCGGGCAGGCGCACGGGTTCATCACCGACACGCGCGGCGGCTCGTGGTTCGTCTCGCGCGACGAACTGCCGGCCGGGCTGACGTTGCTGCTCGCGGGCACGCCGGTGTCGTTCACCGGGTCGTCCGCGCCGCTGCCCGGCCGCAAGTACCCGCGCGCTCAGGCGGTCCGACCCGAGTAGGCGGCCTCGCGGAACGGTCCGCCAGGACTTGCGGCTCACCATCTCGTTGATCCAGATCGGTGCGAACGGCAACGTGCTGGTCGCGGTCGAACCCGGCCCGCACGAGGCCGCCCAGGGCGGTGCCGGTCCTGCTCACCTGGCCGTCATAGCTGGTGAACGTGCCCCCACGGATGCTGCACCGGCCCGGGCGGAGGGAGCTGCACGACGGCTGCTCCTCGATCACGCAGGTGCCCGGTGTGCCCAGGCCCGGCACGATCCTGGCAGCGAGGATCGTCGTTTCCGCCTGGAACAGCAGCACCAGGACGGCGACGGCGATCGACACCCGGCGATCCCGCGGTGTGGTTCGGTCATGCGCACCCCCTCCTGCCCACTAACGTGGAGCCGCGAGGGTTCGTTGAGCCGAGGGGGACGGGTGTCCGGCCAGATCGTGCGCCACGCCGGCCAGATCGAGTCCGTGCGCGTGCGGTTCGCCGCCGTCACCAAGGCCAGCGCCGTCGTCGTCGGCGACGAGACCGTGTACGGGCGGCTGTGCCGGTGGGTGATCGACGCGGTGCTGGAGAAGCACGCACGGCAGGACGAGCTGGTCTCGTACGTCGAGGAGAACCTGCGGCTCATCGTGGCGGGCCTCTACGACCTCTACGGCGTGCGGCAACCGGCCGCGGACCCCGTGCGCGAGGCCGCCGTGCCCTCGCTGGTCGCGCCGGTCGAACCCGCGGCCGGGTCCGCGATGGAGCAGATCGGGCCGCTCAAGGACGTGCTGGACGATCTCACCGGTCTTCCGGAGGTCATCGCCGCGCACGCGGCGACCTGGTACAACATCGCGCTCGCCCAGCGGGACATGGCCGCCGAGCTGGAGGCGTTCCTGGCGCACGACGTGCCGGGGTGGACCGGGTGCGAGGAGCACCTGCGGCTGATGGGCCACAACATCGAGGCGATCCGGGGCCTGAGCGCGGTGTCGGCGGCGTTCGGAGAGATCACCGAGAGCGTCGGGGTGCTGGTCGCGCAGACCCGGCGGCTGGTGCGCGAACTGGTGATCAGCCTCGCCGTGGCGCCGTCCGACGGGACGCTGTGGCGGCTGGCGTGCCGGATCGCGGTGTACGGGGTGGCGCTCGACGCCACCCTGACGCACCTCGAACAACGCCTCGACGGCTAGACGCCGCGGACCGCGCGGCGCCGCGCCATCTGCGGCAGGAACCACATGTAGACGCCGGTACCCATGAGCACGAACAGCGGCAACAGCGGCACGTACGACACCCACGCCATCGAGCTGTCGACCGTCAGCGCGACCGCCGTGAACACGACGGTGGCCATGAACACCATGCTGACCACGCGGTGGAACCGGCGGATCCCCTTGCCTGCCATCTTCCTCGTCCTCCCTGTCGTCGAACCCGATGCCGGCAACGCTAGGAGCGGACGGGGTGGCGGTGCTTCTCGATTCCTGACCGGTCGTGGGGGTACCGGGAGCGAGGTGCCCGGAAGTTCCTCCGCGCGAGTTGTCGATTCCGGTCATCTACCGTTCGACGCACTGATGACAGCAAGCGCGAACATCAAGGAGATCCAGATGCGCACCCTCATCGCCACCGCTTTCGTCTCCCTCGACGGCGTCGTCGAGGCGCCCGGTGGCGAGCCCGGCCACCGCAGCGCCGGCTGGACCTTCAAGGACATCGAGTTCGACGAGGCCGCCTACGAGATCAAGGGCCGTGAGCAGGAGGAAGCCGCGGCGATGATGATGGGCCGGGTCAGCTACGAGGCGTTCGCCCCGGTGTGGCCGACGCTCGACTACTTCCCGCGGTACAACGCCATGCCGAAGTTCGTCGTGTCCAGCACCTTGGAGGAGGACCAGCTGGTCGACAACTGGGGCGACATCACGATCCTGCGGTCGCTCGACGACGTGGCCGCGCTGAAGGAGACCGAGGGCGGCCCGATCTCCGTCCACGGCAGCGCGACGCTGAACCGCAACCTGTCCGACGCGGGCCTGATCGACCGTTACCACCTGCTGGTGTTCCCCGTGCTGCTCGGCGCGGGCAAGCGGCTGTTCAGCCAGACCGACAAGGACAAGCAGATGTTGAAGGTCGTCGAGAGCGAGACCTACTCCAACGGCATCCAGAAGCTCGTCTACGACGTCGTGCGCTGAAGTCGCGCAGCGGTTTCCTCCGCGTGGGCGGCGATCCCGGCCGGGGAGAAGCACTCCAGGCCGGCCGTGATCGCCTCGGCCACTTCCTCGCTGCACACCAGGGGATGTTCATCCACAGTGCATGAGCATCCGAGCCCTCAGTAGGTCGGGGCCTTGCGCAGGAGTTCGCCGCGTCGCAGGATCTCCGGCGCGTAGACCTGCTCCTGCCACGCCTGCTGGGGGACCGGTTCGAGGGCGATGGACACCACGCCCTCGTCACAGCCGAACGCGCGGGTGACCGCCTCGGTGATGGCCGCCACCAGCTCGGACGCCTGCTCTTCGTCGAGCGGTGCGGGGAAGTGCTTGATGTTCACGTGCGGCACGACTGACTCCTCAGGATTGGCCACCGGCGATGGCGAGGGTGACGGCCTTGGTGACGGCGGCGATCAGTTCGGACATCTGCTCGTTGGACAGCAGCACCGGCACATGGGCGACTTCCGCCTGCACGGTGTTGCGCCGCCGCATGGACGCGAGCAGCTCGTCGATGTCGGGCTCGCGCAACAGGCTGTAGTGGTCGGCCCGCAGTTCGACGACGGCCGGTTCGGTGACGGAGAAGCCCTCGCTGCCCTCGATGAACGAGTAGTCGTCGCCCTGCGCCTTGAAGATGGTGAGCGGCGCGGTGATCGTGCGCTCGGCCAGTTCGCCGAACGTGTACTTGAAGGAGAAGGTCTCGGTGACGATCCTGATGATCCGCCGCACCAGTTCGCTGTCGAGGTCGCGGAACTCGCCGCTGACGAACGCCGCGAAGCTGTCCTCGTCCCGCGCGACCTCCAGGCACCGGGCCAGCCGCGCGTCGGTGATGCTGCCCGCGAACACCGAGAACAGGATCGTCACGAACGCGCTGTTGGTGTACGACGCCTCGTCGCTGTCCCGCTCCGACCGGACCTTCGGCGACCCCGGCGCGATCAGGTACAGGTTCGCGATCTTCTCGCCCGCCTGCTCCAGCTGGTAGGCCGTCTCGAACGCGACGCGCGCGCCGAAGGAGTAGCCCCACAGCGTGTACGGGCCCTGCGGCTGGACCTCCTTGATCGCCTCGATGTCGGCCGCGGCCATCTCGCGGATCGTGCTGTACGGCGTCTCGCCCTCGTTGATGCCGTGCGCCTGAACGCCGTAGAAAGGGCGCTCGGAACGGCTTGCGAGCGTGCGCAGGTTCATCGGGTAGCCGCCGAGACCGGGCCAGCAGAACACCGGCACGTCATCTCCGTTGGGCTGCAACGGGACCAGTCGCGAGATCGGACCCTCGTGCAGGCCGTCGACCCGCCGGGAGAGCTGTTCGATCGTCGGTGACTCGAACAGGACCTGCAGCGGCAGGCTCGTGCCGAACTCCTTGTTGATCCGGTTGACCAGACCGACCGCGATCAGCGAGTTGCCTCCCGTCTCGAAGAAGTCGTCGTGCGTCGAGACGGTCTCGCGCTTCATCAGCTTCTTCCACATCTCGCTGATGCGGCGCTCGGTGGTGGTGCGCGGCGCGACGAACGGCCGGTCCTGGTCGTCGACGTTCGTCTTGTCCGACGCGACCAGCGCCTTGACGTCGATCTTGCCGTTCGCGGTGACCGGCAGGGCGTCCAGCACCACGACCTTGTTGGGGATCATGTAGTCCGGCAGGAAGTTGACCAGGTCGTCGCGGATCAGCTCGGCCGGGCCCTTCATGTGGACGACGTCTTCCTTCATGCCCGGGCTGCGGCGCTGCTCGTAGGAGACCTTGCCGCCCAGGAAGAAGTACGACGGGCCGTCCTGCTCGCCCGCTGCCTTCAGGATGTCGCAGATGCGCTTGGCGGACGGGAGGTCGTTGTCGGACTTGGAGCTGTAGCCCGACGACATGAAGCCGAGGTCGACGTCGTTGGCGGACAACCGGTGCATGGTCCGGCCGAGGTCGACGTAGCGCCGCCAGCCCTCCGCCGACCTCGCGACGGCGCTGACGCCGAAGCTCGCCCGCTCGTACACGGCCTGGTTGATCGCGATGACGTGCTTGCGCTGCAACAGGTCGTCGGACACGCGCTCGAACTCGCCGTCCGCGTACCGGTAGAGCCCACCCGGCAGGTTCGCGACGCGGCCGGGGTGCGTCTGCAGGTAGACCTCGACGTCGTCCTCGCGGACACCGGTGTAGGCGCACAGCTCGAACGTGCCGAGGTAGTAGTCCTCGTCGGCGACGTCGAGCAGGTCCTTGGTCTCCGGTGCGTACGCGGACGCCGTGACGTCGAGGCCGTAGCCCGGCAGGACCTCCTCGAAGAGCCCGACCATGTGGCCGGTCTCGATCTCCAGGACCTCCTGGATGTTGTTGAGGTACACCGCCTCGATCGCGGCCTTGTGCCCGATGAAGTGCAGCTTCACCGTGGCCTCGAAGCCCTCCGGGAGCTCCTTGACCAGCACGAGCTGGTGGCGCAGCGGGTGGTAGTAGTACAGCCCGGACGGCAGGCCCGCGATGTGGTGCAGTTCCAGGTGCAGCTGCGTCGCGTAGAGCGAACCGGGCGAGGCGTAGCCGTACTTCGGCAGCAGCCGCTGGTCGCTGAAGTGCGCGCCGAAGTAGCGCAGGATCTCGCCCAGTTCGGCGAAGTGGATCGACTTCGGGTCCTGGGAGCCGGCCCCGATCGGCTTGCGCTCGAGCAACCGCCGCAGGTCGTCGTCGGTGACCTGGCCGCCCTCGTAGAAGCGGTAGGACTTGCGGCTGAAGACGACCTTGCGCTGCAGGCAGGAGGCCTCCTCGCCGGGCAGCTCGAAGGTCTGCCTGCCGCTGAGGTCGTCGCGCACGCCGGGGTTCGACAGCTGCGCGCGGACCTGCAGGCGGCTCGACTTCGACTGGTGGTGCGCGCCCGCGTTGCCCTGGTCCATCAGGGCGGCTTCCTTGGGGTTCAGCTCGACGCACGCGATCAGGTTCTGGAACCCGGTGCGCTGGTCCTCCTTGACGATCACCGCCGCGTTGCGCACCCAGTCGTGCGTCTCGATCGCGAGCCGGATCTCGTCGAGCTCCACCCGGTAGCCGCGCAGCTTGACCTGGCTGTCCGCCCGTCCGGCGAACTGCACGGTGCCGTCGAGGTTCTGCGTCACGAGGTCGCCGGTGCGGAACATGCCGTCCACGAACCGGTCCTCGGTCAGTTCGGGCTGGTGCAGGTAGCCGCGGGCGACCTGGACGCCGCCGATGTAGAGCTCACCGATCTCGCCCGGCGTGACCAGGTCGCGGTTCTGGTCGAGCACGAGGTACGTCGTGTTCGTGACGGGCAGCCCGATCGAGATGGACTTCGGGGCCTCCGCGAGCTCGGCGGGGTCGACCACGTGCGACGACGAGTTGATCGTCGTCTCCGTCGGGCCGTAGAGGTTGATGAGAGCGGTGCCGGGCATCGTGTCGACGAAGCTCTGCGCCAGCGTGCGGGACAACGCCTCGCCACCGCTGAAGACCTGCTTCAACGACGTGACGGTGTGGAACTCCTCGGTGTCGATCAACGCCTGCAGCAGCGTCGGCACGCACTGCAGCGTCGTAACGCCCTGCTCGCGCATGGTCTCGATCAGCATCTCGGGATCGCGGTAGATGCCGGGACGGCCCATCACGACGGTGCTGCCGACCGACGGCGCGAGGATCTCCCACTGCGCCGCGTCGAAGCTCATCGGCGTCTTCTGCACCACGCGCTTCGTGCCGTCGATGGCGTGCACGTCGTGCAGCCACCGCATCTGGTTGACGATGCTGCGGTGCTCGATCATCACGCCCTTGGGCCGCCCGGTGCTGCCCGAGGTGTAGATGATGTAGGCGAGGCTGTCGTGCGCGGGGGAGAAGCCGTCGTCGAACGCCTCGTCGCAGTCGTCCAGCGTGACGATCCTCGTCGTCGCGGGCGCCAGCTCGGCGAGACGGTGCTTCAGGGAGGGTTGGGTGACGACGACCTTGGTGCGGGAGTCCTCGATCATGTACCGGAGCCGCTCCTCCGGGTACTCGGGGCTCAGCGGCAGGTAGGCGCCGCCGCTGCAGAGAATTCCCCAGGCGCCGACGACGAGGTCGAGCGACGGCTCGACGAACATGCCGACGCAGTCGTCGGTGCTGACGCCGAGCCGGCGTAGATGTGTGGCCAGCGCGGAACTTTGCTCGAACAGCTCGCCGTAGGTGATGCTCTGGTCACCGAAGACGACGGCCGTGCGATCGGGGTGTTCCTTCACCTGCTTGCGCAGCAGGTCCGGGAGGCAGCCGCCGTCGACTTCAGCTTCTTGCGACATCTCAGAAATCCCCCAAGCGGTCAGCAGGTGCGAGGGCGTTCTTGGTTGGTTGCCGAACGTATTGGTGGCGCCTCGAAACCTGCTGGAGCGGAGCGGGGAGTGGGCAGCCGCAGAGGTTTACCGGAACGGGCTCGAGGGGTGGTGGAGGTCCGACGGGTGGGACGGGTGACGCCGTCGCGAAATCACTTTGCCGCGCTGGGGTCCACGCCGCGGGCGCGGCTCAGGAGTTCTTGCGGTCGGTGTGCCCCAGCGAACGCTCCGGCGCCACCCTGTCCCGCACGAGCTGCTTGAGCACGGCCAGGTCCGGGAACCCGTCCCGCTCCTTGCGCGACCACAGGACCTCGCCGTCGAGCCGCACGTCGAACACGCCGCCGGTGCCGGGGATCAGCGCCACCTCGCCGAGCTCCGCGGTGAACGTGGTCAGCAGCTCCTGCGCGGTCCAGCCGGCGCGCAGCAGCCAGCGGCACTGCGTGCAGTACTCGATCTCCAGACGCGGTGTTCTCATGCCTGCGATTCAACCGAGGTACCGGACCGGGTCGCGTCGGCACCCCAGTTCGCCAGCAGTTGCAGCGCCTCGCCGGAGGGCGTCTTGGAGTCGGCGTGGTAGGTCGTCAGGAACAGGTCCGGCTCGCTGGGCATCCGGAGCGTCTCGTAGGACAGCGTCATCTCGCCCACGAGCGGGTGCCGCAACACCTTCGTGCCGAAGCTCTTCTCCTTGACGTCGTGCTTCGCCCAGAGCTGGCGGAACAGGTCGCTCTTCACCGACAGCTCACCGATCAGCGCGGCCAGCTCGGGGTCGTTCGGGTAGCAGCCCGCGTCCATCCGCAGGAAACCGACGACGTCGGCGGCCTTGCTCTCCCAGTTGACGAAGAGCTGCTGGTAGGAGGGCTGCAGGAAGATGAACCGCGCCCAGTTGCGTTCCCGCGGCGGCACCTTGGACCAGTCGCCGAACAGCGCCGCGGCCATCGGGTTCCACGCGAGCACGTCGGAGCGCCGGCCGCCGATGTACGCGGGCACGCCGACGTGGTCGAGCAGGCTCGTCAGCGCCGGCCGCAGACGTGTGGTGGCGACCTTCTTCTTCCTCGTGTCGTGCGGGCACGACGAGAGGTTGCGCAGATGTGTGCGCTCGGCGTCGTTGAGCTGCAACGCGTTGGAGATCGCGTCGAGGACCTCGTCCGAGACGTTGCGGCCGTTGCCCTGTTCGAGACGCGTGTAGTAGGCGACCGAGACGCCCGCGAGCTGCGCCAGTTCCTCGCGGCGCAGGCCGGGGACGCGGCGGGTGCGCCCGTAGCGGGGCAGCCCGACGTCGTCCGGGGACAGCCGCGCCCGGCGGCTGCGCAGGAACTCGCTCAGCTCGGTGCGCGGATCGGTCATGAGCCCGAGTATCCCCGTGCCGCGGAGGTCGTGCCTGCCACTGCCGGTGGTAGGCACGCCAGTCGTACGAAAACCAGGTGTCTGGGTGCGTCCCCGGAACCGGAGCAGTGTCGGGAAGCGACACGACGAACCGAGGAGAACCCGATGAGCACCGTCGCTGCCTACGCCGCTCCCGCACCCAAGGCACCGCTGGAGCGCACCACCATCGAGCGTCGCGCGGTCGGCGCGCACGACGTCCTGATCGACATCAAGTTCGCGGGCATCTGCCACTCCGACATCCACCAGGTCAACGAGGGCTGGGGCGAGGCCATCTTCCCGATGGTCCCCGGCCACGAGATCGCGGGCGTGGTCGTCGAGGTCGGCTCCGAGGTCACGCGGCACGCCGTCGGCGACCGGGTGGGCGTCGGCTGCATGGTCGACTCGTGCCGCGAGTGCGAGTTCTGCCTGCGCGGCCTGGAGCAGTACTGCGCCAACGGCAGCACGATGACCTACAACGGCGTCGACCGCCGCGGTGACGTCACCTACGGCGGCTACTCGCGGCAGATCGTGGTCGACGAGAACTTCGTCGTGCGCATCCCGGACGCGCTGCCGCTGGACGTGGCCGCGCCGCTGCTGTGCGCGGGCATCACGCTCTACTCCCCGCTCAAGCACTGGGGTGTCGCGCCGGGCAAGAAGGTCGCCGTCGTCGGCCTGGGCGGTCTCGGCCACATGGGCGTCAAGATCGCGGCCGCGCTCGGCGCCGAGGTGACCGTGCTGTCGCAGTCGCTGCGCAAGAAGGACGACGGGCTCAAGCTCGGCGCCCACGACTACCGCGCCACCAGCGACCCGGCCACGTTCACCGAGCTCGCCGGCCAGTTCGACGTGATCGTCTCCACGGTGTCCGCGCCGCTCGACCTGACCGCCTACCTCGGCCTGCTCAAGACCGACGGCGCCCTGGTCAACGTCGGCGCACCGGAGGAGCCCGTCTCCATCAACCTGTTCGGCCTGCTCGGCGGCCGCAAGACGCTCGCCGGGTCGATGATCGGCGGCATCGCCGAGACCCAGGAGATGCTGGACTTCTGCGCCGAGCACGGCCTGGGCGCCGAGATCGAGCTGATCGACGCCGACCAGGTCAACACCGCCTACGAGCGCGTGCTCTCGAGCGACGTGCGGTACCGGTTCGTGATCGACGCCTCGACCATCTGAGGTCCGGCGCCGTGCCCGCTCACTGCGGCGGGCACGGCTTGCCGGTCGCGTAGGCCTTCGTGGCACCCGCGATCACCGAGTCGAGCCGCAGGAGGGTCTCCTGCAGCTCCTCGATCTGCCGGACGACCGACGACCGGTGCCCGTGCAGCTTCGCGAGGACGTCCGGCGCCGCCACCCCTGACAGCACGCACGGCAGCATCTCGAGGATCGACGCGCTGGAGATGCCCGCGCCGTAGAGCTGCTGGATCAGCCGCACCCGGTCGACGGCGTTCCCGGCATAGCGCCGTTGCCCGCTTTCGCTGCGCTCCGAAGTCAGAAGGCCCTGCTCTTCGTAGTAGCGCAGCGCGCGCACGCTCACGCCTGTGCGTTCCGCCAGCTCACCGATCCGCATGAGACCTCCGCCACAAAAGCTACCTCTGACGTCAACGTCAGGTTTCTAGCGTAGCTCCCATGCTCCTCACCAGCTACCGCCTCGGACACCTGACCCTGCCGAACCGCCTCGTCATGGCGCCGATGACCCGCGCACGGGCCGTCGACGGCAAACCGACCGCGGAAATGGCCACCTACTACGCCCAGCGCGCCACCGCCGGTCTCATCGTCAGCGAGGGCGTACACCCGAACGCCGTCGGCCAGGCCGGCCCGTTCATGCCCGGCATCCACACCGACGAGCAGGTCGAGGCCTGGCGCGGGGTCACCGACGCCGTGCACGCCAACGGCGGCCGGATCTTCGCCCAGCTCATGCACGGCGGCCGCATCGGCCACGTCCAGGTCGCCGGGCACCACCCCGTCGGCCCGTCGGCGGTCGCGGCCGGCACCGAGGTCTTCACGCCCGCGGGCACGGCTCCCGCGCCGGTGCCCCGCGCCCTGGAGACCGCGGAGGTCGGCGAGCAGGTCCAGGCGTTCGCCGACGCGGCACGACGGGCCGTCGACGCCGGGTTCGACGGCGTGGAACTGCACGGCGCCAACGGCTACCTCATCCAGCAGTTCCTGTCCTCCAGCGCCAACCGGCGCACCGACGGCTACGGCGGCTCGGTCACCGGGCGCATCCGGTTCGCCGTCGAGGCGGTCGAGGCGGCGGCCGGCGCCATCGGGCCGGAGCGCGTCGGCATCCGGCTCTCACCCGGCGGTGAGATCCAGGGCATCGTCGAAGAGGACGTGCCCGTGCTCTACGGCGAGCTGCTGAAGGCGTTGCCGGACATCGCCTACGTCCACCTGGTCGCGACCGTGGACGACGAGGTGCTGATGGGCCTGCGCAAGGCGTGGCCGACCGCGTTCATCCTCAACCCGGGCGGCCAGATCGGCCCGCGGGAGAGCACGCGGGAGCAGGGGGAGCGCTGGCTCGCCAACGGCGCCGACCTGATCAGCTACGGCCGCGCGTACATCGCCAACCCCGACCTCGTGGAACGGTTCCGGCTCAGCTTGCCGCTCGTGAGCGCCGACCGCGAGACGTACTTCCAGGCACCCCGCGGGTTCATCGACTACCCGAGCTATCAGCACTGAAGCGCGCGCAGCAGGTGGTCGACGAGCCGTTCGAGGTAGTCGGGCCCGACCTCGGCGCGGCGGACGGACAGCCGCCAGTAGACGGGTGCGGCGACCAGGTCGAGCGCGATCTCGACGTCGAGATCCGCGGGGAGCTCGCCCCGGTCGACCGCCCGCCGCAGCGTCGCCGCGCCGAGCGCGCGCCGGGGTTCGCCGATCGTCGCCGCGATCGCCTCGGACAGCGCCGGGTTGCGGACCGCCTCGGCGGTGAGGTCGGGCAGGATCGTCGCGAACCGCGGGTGCGTCAGCCAGTCGTGCACCGCCGTGACGGTCGCCAGCAGGTCGCCGCGCAACGACCCGGTGTCCGGGACCTCGGCCAGCGGCACGGAGAACTCCGACAGCGCCGCGACCACCATGTCCTGTTTGGACGGCCAGCGCCGGTACAGCGCGCTCTTGCCGACCTCGGCGCGCTTGGCCACCGCCTCCATCGACAACCGGCCGTAGCCGTGCAGGGCCAGCTCGTCGAACACGGCCTCGGTGATCGCCCGCGTCACCTGGGGCTGCAGGACGGCGGCGCCGGTCGGGGTGCGCTTGGTCATGGCGCACATCATAGGACTGGACGAGACGGTCCCGTCCCGCCTACTGTTGTGGACGGGACGGGACCGTCTCGTCCATTTCGTTCGGAGGACATCCGTGGATCTCATCCCGAGGGCGCTGCAGCTGCTGCTGGACAAGGACATGGCCGGGTTCGCCGGTCTGTGGGCCGAGGACGGCGTGATGGAGTTCCCGTTCGCCCCGCCCGGCTGGCCCGCACGGCTGGAGGGCCGTGCCGCGATCGAGGACTACCTGCGCGACTACCCGGAGATGCTCGACATCCGCGGCTTCCCCAAGCAGGTCGTGCACCGGACCACCGACACCGGCGTGCTGATCGCCGAGTTCGACGCCGAGGGGGTCGTGGTCGCGACCGGCAAGCCGTACCGGGCTTCGTACATCGCCGTCATCACGACCCGCGACGGCGAGATCGCGCACTACCGCGACTACTGGAACCCGCTGCTCGCGCAGGAGCTGACGGCATGAGCACGCTGCTCATCGGTGGCACCGGCACAACCGGAAGCCTGCTCGCGTCCCTGCTGCCCGATTCCTTCGTGGCGACCAGGAAACCCGCGCACGACCGGCACGTTCTGTTCAACTGGGACGATCCGGAGACGTTTGAACCGGCGCTGGAAGGGATAAGCAGCATTTACCTCATCCCCCCGGTCGGTGTCGCGGACCCCGCGCCGGTGGTCGAGTCGTTCCTGTCACGGGCGCGGTTCGTGCGACGAGCGGTGTTGCTGAGCTCGTCCGCGGTGGCGGAGAGCGTCTCGGGGATGGGCGCTCTCCCCGCACTCGTGCGCGCGATGCCGGAGTGGACGGTGCTCCGGCCGTCCTGGTTCATGCAGAACTTCACCGGCGACCACGCGGTCGCGGCCGGTGTGCGCGCCGGGGAGATCGTGACCGCGACCGGAGACGGCAGGGTCGCGTTCGTCGACGCCGCCGACATAGCCGCCGTGGCCGCTCGGGCGCTCACGGACCCGTTGCCGCACAACACCGACCACCTGATCACCGGTCCGGAGGCCCTCAGCTACGCCGACGCCGCCGCGGTCATCACCGAGGTCACCGGGCAGCCCGTGCGGCACCGTTCGGTGAGCACCGAGGAACTGACCGAACGCCTGTCCTCCTGGCTGCCGGCCGAGTTCGCCGCGCTGCTCGCGGGTCTCGACGAGGACATCCGCGGCGGGGCGGAGGACCGCGTCACCACGACCGTCGAGGACGTGACGGGCAGGCCCGCCCGGTCGTTCCGGGACTTCATCAGGCGAACGAGCACCGCGTAGGACACGGTCCAAAGTGGAGTTGTGCGGCCATCGCGGATCCGCGTTTCGACGCCTACGGGCGTATGGATTCACACGGCGCGATGAAGAACCAGCCCGAGGGCTCGTGCTCCAGGCGTGCTTCCGGTGCGCCGGTCGCACATTCCGTGCGCGCGCGAGTGAGGCTTTCGTCCCACGGAATGCCTGACAGCACCGTCCTCGGCACCCGCATGTGGGCGACGACGCTGACCACCACGAGGATGCCGACGAGGTAGCGGCTGCCGGCCACCGCGAGCCGCTCCCACGTCTTCGCCGGCGTCGCGTCGAGCCCCACGAAGATCGCGGTGAACAGGAAGAGGCACGGTGCGATGCTGTAGCGCTGACCGGCCATCACGACCTCCGGCGCCTGCACCTGCAGCACCTGCGTCCAGTTCAGCACCAGGCACGCGACGATGACGACCACGCTGAACACGCACGACACCAGCACGAGCGCCCGCCCCGCCCGGTCACCGAACCGCAGGCCCGCCGCGATCGGCACGGCGGCCACCAGCAGCGCGCCGAGGACCACCAGGTTGCCGTGCGCCGGGTAGAACTGGCTGACGCGCTCCGAGCCCGTGAACGCCACCACGGGCACCCGCAGCATGCTTGCGAGCAGCACCTGCACCGGGTCGACCTCGTCGTGCGAGTACGGCGTGCGGGAGGTGAACATCATCGTGAGACCCTGCACGGCCGTCGCGGCGAGGAACGCGATCGGCACCACCTTGCGCGGCTGGAACAGCCGCACGAGCGCGATCGGCGTCAGCAGGAAGATCAAGGGGCTGGACAGGGCGGCGAGGACCACGAACACGGCGACCGGCACACGCGGGGCGTTGCGCCACAGCAACGCCCAGAAGGCGCCGAAGAGCAGGAACCAGTGCAGGTTCGTCATGTTGTTGAGCGTCTCGGAGTTGCCCGCGGGCAGGACGACCACGAGCGCCGCCAGTGCGAACCGCAGCGGCGCCGAGCGCAGGTAGGCCTTGGAGGCCGCGAACACGATCAACGCGATCAGCGCCCGCAGCACCGCCGCGCACACCGCGAACCCCGCCGGGGCCCACTCGACCGGCAGCAGCGCGACCAGCTGGGCCACGAGGCGCGGCAGCGCGTGCAGGTAGCCGCCGTAGGGGGTGACCAGGTCCTCCAGCGCCGGCGAGCGCACCGCGTCGACCAGGAACCGGGCGCCGTCCTCGGCCCACAGGTGGTCGAGCCGGGACCAGCCGGCCGGGACGAGCAGCAGGAACGCCATCGACGCCAGGAACCCGGCCAGGAGGCCCAGCCAGGCCCGTTCGTGCCGGGGCTCGTCCGGCAGCGGCACCACGCCGTCCGCGAGCGCTGCTGACCGTTGCGCCGTCATCGCCACCACTCGGTCCCCCATGTCCGATTCGACCCGGGAGAACGTATCCGGTCAGCGGCGGGCGAGGTCCGGCAGGCGCTGGTAGCGGGTCCACTGCTCCGCGGACACCGGCGTGACCTTGGACGAGTTCAGCGCCGCGACCTCGGCCGTCACCACCCACAGCTTGTCGTCGAGCAGCAACCCGACCTCGCCCTGGGGGTTGGCGACCGCGGGAGCGCCCGCGGGAACCGTGACCGCGAGCTTCAGCGAGTCGACGCCCAGGGGACGGGTGCTCAGCACGCCGCGGGCGAACTTCTCGGCCACCGAACGGCGCTCGAACCGCATCACGTTGCCGCCGATGACGACGTCCAGCGTGCGTTCGGGGGACGGCACCGCATAGCCGTTGAGCACGTGCGCCTCGGGTCCGGTGGTGCAGCCCTTCATCCCGACGGCGTCGAGGCCGAAGTGCGAGATGTTCGTCGGCCCCGCCGGACCCTCGAAGGTGCCGCGCAGCACGTCCAGCGCCACCCGGCCGCACGGGTCCTTGAGGTCGACCGGCGCGTGGCCCTCCGGCGTGCGCACCAGGCCGGGGCCTTCCTCCCAGACACCGGGGATCAGCACCGGTTCGAACGGGTGACGGGTGAAGTCCTTGTTCCAGAACGTGACGGTCGTGCCGTCGTCGGTCTCGTGGGCGATGGCGAACGAGGACACCGCCTCGATCCACATCCAGTCCGCGCTGAACGCCTCGACGACCGACCGGGTGCGCGGCTGGTTGTTCGACGTCACCGGCTTGAAGCCCTGCTGGCCGAGCGCCTCGACGCCCTTGGTGAACAGCGGGTCGCGCGAGCGCAGCACGTACTGACCGGCGCCGTTCTGGTGCGAGGCGAGGCCGGTCGTGTCGGTGAACATCAGGTACACCCAGCCGTCGACGTAGACGGCCGACTGCTGACCGGCGCCGTAGGTGTTCTCCCGGATGTTGTCGCCGGCCGGGGCCACGATCGACTGGCCGCCGTTCTCCCGCGTCCAGGTGATGCCGTCGAAGCTCGACGCGACGCCCACCGAGCTGCCGTTCGCGTGGTTGTCCCGCGCGGCGCCGGTGTAGTACATGAAGTACTTGTCACCGACCTTGACCAGCGACGGGTCGCACGTGTGCATCGCGTCGAAGCTGCCGCCGCTGCCGGAGAACACCGGGATCGCGGTGCTGAACGGGCCGCCCACCGACGGTCCGTCGCTGTAGAGGATGTCGTCGCCGCCGGGCGGTGCCGCGCTGAGCTGGCTGCACCACCAGGCGCGGATGCGCCCCTTGTCCACCATCACGGCCGGTGCGTAGTTGTACGGCGCGTCCCCGGAGCCCGCGATCACCGTCCCGGCGCTCTGCCGGCCGTTCTCCAGCGTCAGCCTGATCTTGTTCCTGGGCGGTGCGGCCTGCGGCGTCTTCTTCGTCGACGTGCTGGTCTGCGGCTCCTCGGGAACGCCGACCGGGTCACCGACCGCCGCGTTCGTGCACGCGGTGACCGCACTGAGCAGTGCGAGCGCAGCGAGTAACGCGGGAGGTCGGCGACTCAGGGGCACCCACCCATCATAGTGATCAACTCCTCCGGTCGGGTGAAGTCCGTTGTCGCAGGGCCGGTTCATACCTCGGCGATGAGTCCCGCGAGCGGTCGTGCGGAGCGTGACGCCGCTGCCCAACCGCACGATTCCGGCGGATCAGCGCCGCTGGGGGAGACGCTGTGGCGCTACCCGGCCTTCCTGGCCGGAACGCGGGCGGCGGGGCTTGGACCGTGAGGCTTGCACCGCTGGGGCGGACCTGCCGTGCCGGGCGCCTCCGGTACGGCTGAGCAGGACGAACCCGGGTGAGCGCGAGGTCGTCGAGTCTGTCGGCGACGCCCTGGACACCTCGGCGAACGCCTCGGAGTTCATCGGCGACTTCCTCGGTCCTGTGATGGTGAGCACAGGTGTTGTCGTTGATCTTCGCGGCTGGGAGCTCGCAGGCGGCCTTGGCGGTGCCGGTCGCCTCCGCGGTTCTCGTCCCCGGTGCTCTGGGCTAGGTCTTCCCGCTGGTGGGCGGGTGTTCGCGGACCGCGCAGCGGCGGCGGAACCAGGTGAGGAAGCTCGCCGGGTCGCTGCCCTGCCGGAGCGCGGACACCGCGCCTGTCAGCGGGAACATCGCGGCGTGCGTGAGCGCTCGGTCGTACAGCTCCGGCCGCACCCGGCGGACCAGCGGCCAGCCGTAGCTCGCGAACGCGGCCGCGTCGAGCGCGGGGTCGCCGGCGCAGGCGAAGTCCCAGTCGAGGATGCCGCTGATCTTCCCCTTGTGCCACCGCAGGTTGACCGGTGCCAGGTCGCCGTGCACGAACCCTGTCGCGGGCGGCAGCTCCGCGAACCGCCGCAGCACTTCCTCGGCCTGGCTCCGCTCGTCGCCGGTCAGCAGCGGGAAGACGAGCTCGGCGATCGTCTCGGCTGCTCGCAGGCCGCCCGCGTGGTGCAGCGGTTCGTCGAGCAGACCGGCCAGTTCGGCGTCCGGTTCGACTCCGGCGAGAGCGTCGAGCACCTCGCGGACCGCGTCGTCGCTCGCCGTGCTCGACCGGGTGCCGGGCAGGTACGAGATGACGACGTGGGCTTGGCCGAGTGGCAGGTCCAGCCTGTTCTCGAGGACCTGCGGCACGGCGAACGGCAGGGCCAGCCTTCCGATGTTCGCGAGTGCCTTCGCACGGCGTCTCGCGTCGGCCAGGTCGGTGCGGGGGAAGCGGGCTACCCATTCTCCTTCCAGCACGACGGCGTCGTTGAACGTGCCGCGCGCCAGTTCGGCACCCGGTGTGCTGAGCAGTTCGGCGAGGCCGGCCATCAGCTGCCCAGGTAGCGGACGACGGCCATCACGCGGCGGCTCACGCCGGTCGAGCCGGAGAGGCCGAGCTTGTCGAAGATCGCGTTGATGTGCTTCTCGGCGGCGCTCTGCGAGATGTGCAGCTGGGTGGAGATGCGGGCGTTCGTGAGGCCTTGCGCCATCAGTTCCAGGACGTCCTTCTCCCGCGGTGTCAGCGTTTCGAGCGGGTCGACGTGCGTCGTCCTCGTCAGCAGCCGCCGTACGACCTCCGGGTCGAAGGCCGCGCCGCCCGCCGCGACCCTTTCGAGCGCCTCCAGGAACTCGTCGACCTGGGCGACCCGGTCCTTGAGCAGGTAGCCGACCTTGCCGCCGGTGCTGGTGATCAGCTCGGTGGCGTAGCGGTTCTCGACGTACTGGGAGAGCACCAGCACGCTGACCTCGGGCCACCGCTCGCGGATCTCGAGCGCGGCCCGCATGCCGTCGTCCCTGTGGTCCGGCGGCATCCTGACGTCGGTGACCACGACGTCCGGCCGGTGCTCCTCGGTGGCTTTGAGCAGCTCGGGCGCGGTGCCGACGGCTGCCACGACGTCGTGGCCCTCCTCGGCGAGCAGCCGGACCAGGCCCTCGCGCAGCAGCGTCGAGTCTTCGGCCAGGATCACCCGCACGGCACCCTCGCACCGATCGTGGTGGGACCGCCGCTCGGGCTGATCACCTCGAACACCCCGTCCACCGCCTTGACTCTCCTGGCGAGCCCGGACAGCCCGGTGCCGGACGGGTCGGCGCCACCGACGCCGTCGTCCCGCACCACGACCGTGATGCCGCCCGGCACCTGCTGCACGAAGATCTCCACGAGTGAGGCGCCGGCGTGCTTGGCCGCGTTGTTGACCGCCTCGGACGCCACGAAGTAGATCACCGTCTCCAGTGCGGCGCCCGGTGAGGATCGCAGCTCGTTGCGGATCTCGACGCGCACGCCCGACCGTTCCGCCAGCACCTCGAGCGCCGTGCCCAGCCCCGAGTCGTCGAGCACGGCCGGGTACACGCGGGTCGCGACCTCGCGCAGCTCGTCGATGGCCTCGCCCGCGGTGTCGTGCGCCTGCTCCAGCAACTGCTGCACCTGCTCCTCGCCCCTGGCCCGCCTCGCTCTGCCGATCAGCATGCCGAGCGCGACGAGCCGCTGCTGGACGCCGTCGTGCAGGTCGCGCTCGATGCGCCTGCGCTCGTCGTCGATCGCCTCGATCACCTCCGCCCGCGTGCTGGTCAGCTCCGCGACCCGTTGCCGCAGCATCGTTTGCTGGCTGCGGCCGAGCATCGCCGTCGCGAGCCACCGGTCGAGCACCGCCACACCCGTCACGCCGGCCAGCGTGACGAAGATGAGCAGGGTGCCCGGCAGCGTCGCCACCGCGATCAACTCGCCGCTCACGACGTCGCCGTCCTTGACCAGCCCCCACGAGCCGTCGAAGAGCCACGCCGTCACCATCGACGCCGCGGTGGTGAGGTAGAGCAGCAGCATCAGCACCACGCCGAAGCCCAGGCCACCTACCATCCACCGCACGCCCAGGTAACGCTGGCACCGCCGCGGCGTCAGCGGGTCGGCGTGCGCCGCGCCGCTCCACCGCTCGATCCGCCGGAGCTCGAACTCGGTCATCCTGACCGTGCCGACCCCGAGCATCGCGACCAGCAGGCCCGGCAGCGCGGTCGCGATCCCCAGCAGCACCCCGAAGAACGCCCGGAACCAGCCGCGCACCAACGAACCCGCGCTGAGCTGCTCATCCTGGTGCACGTGGATCACGGTACTGACCCACCCGAGCCCCGGCATTGCGGTTTACCGCACTCTTGCCCTGCGGCTTCCCACACGAATCCCGACGGTCGACCTCATGGTCCTCAAGCGACCCGCTTCCTAGCGTTGACCACGACAAATCCGTTGCAACGCAGGGAGAATCCGATGCTGGCAGAGTGGGCCGTCTCGCTGATGGAGTCGCTGGGAGGCGTGGGCGCGGCCGTGGTCGTGGGCCTCGACAACCTGTTCCCGCCGATCCCGAGCGAACTGGTCCTGCCCCTGGCGGGCTTCTCCGCGAGCAAGGGCGTGTTCAGCTTCCCGGCGGCCCTGTTCTGGACCACGCTGGGCTCGGTGCTGGGCGCCGTGGTCGTCTACCTGGCGGGCCTGCTCCTCGGCCGCGACCGGACCCGTCGCCTGGTCTCGCGCCTCCCGCTGGTGCGCGTGTCCGACTTCGACAGGACGGAGGCCTGGTTCACCCGCCACGGCACCAAGGCGGTGTTCTTAGGTCGCATGGTGCCGCTGTTCCGCAGCTTCATCTCGCTGCCCGCGGGCGTGGAACGCATGAACTTCCCCAAGTTCCTGGTGCTGACCACCGCCGGCAGCCTGATCTGGAACACGGTGTTCGTCAGCGCCGGCTACCTGCTCGGCGAGAACTGGCACCGCGTCGAGTCGTACGCCGGCATCTTCCAGAAGCTCGTCATCGCCGCCGTGGTGGTTGCCGTGGCGCTGTTCGTGGTGACGCGGCTGCGCCAGCGCTCCACGGGCGATCCGGAGGAGACGGTGGTGATGCCTCGCGTCCGCCGATGACGTTGCGGCGCAGGGGAGGTGCGGGCAGAGAGGCGCGGCGCAGGGGAGGTGCGGGCAGGGAGATGTGGGCAGGGAGATGTGGGCAGGGACGTGCGGGCAGAGACGTGCGGGCAGGGTGCGCCGTGGTGGTTCAAGAGTGCGCCGTTAGGCGGGCCATTGCCTGTTGTGATGGTGCTTCGGCTCTACTGTCCGAACGGGACCCTGCTTCCGTGGTCGATCTGGGACCGCTATCGGCCCGCGAGTTCGGGCCCGCCGCCGCTGTCCGTCTACCGCTGCTTGTCCGACAACGGCCGCCGTTCCCGTGCAGGCGGCGCCGCAAGCCTCAGGTCGCGCGTCACCGGAGAGGGCAGCGCCGCCGGTTTCGCGCCGCGACGACCCGAGTCCCTGCGCTCCAGCGTTCGGCCGGCCAGTACCTGCCTCTCGGTCAGACCCGCGCCTCACCGTTCGAGCGCTTAACCAGGCCCGCGCCCACCACCTGCACGATCACACGTCCCGCCGCCGACGGGCCCAACACATGGTCTCCCAGTCAGACCTGCGCCTCACCGTTCGAGCGCCTCACCCGGGTCGCCGCCCGTGGCCCGCGCAACCACACGTCCCGCCGCCCGGCCGACCGCACCTTGCCCCTCAGCCAGACCCGCGCCTCACCACCTGAGCCGCCACACCCGAGCCGCCACACCCTGAAAACGCCGGTACCCCAGGCCGGAGGAGTGGCCTGGGGTACCGGGGCAGAACGGGATCAGACGTCGTAGCGGTCCGCGTTCATGACCTTGTTCCACGCGGACACGAAGTCCTGGACGAACTTCGTCGAGGCGTCGTCACTCGCGTAGACCTCGGCGACGGCGCGCAGCTCGGAGTTCGAGCCGAACACCAGGTCGTTGCGGGTGGCGGTCCAGCGGACGGCTCCGGTGGCGCGGTCGCGGCCCTCGAAGTTCTCCTGGTCCTCGGTGACCGACTTCCACTCCGTCTCCATGTCGAGGAGGTTGACGAAGAAGTCGTTGGTCAGCGTCTCCGGCTTGGCGGTGAGCACGCCGGCGGTCGAGCCGCCGTGGTTCGCGCCCAGCACGCGCAGGCCGCCGACCAGCACGGTCATCTCCGGCGCGGAGAGGCCGAGCAGGTTGGCCCTGTCGATCAGCAGGTACTCCGACGGCAGCGGCGTGGCCTTGTTGCCGTAGTTGCGGAAGCCGTCGACGGTGGGCTCCAGGACGGCGAACGACTCGGCGTCGGTCTGCTCCTGGGTGGCGTCGGTGCGGCCCGCGAGGAACGGCACCTCGACGTCGTGGCCCGCGGCCTTGGCTGCCTGCTCGATCGCCGCGGCGCCGCCGAGGACGATCACGTCGGCCAGCGAGACCTTCTTGCCGCCGGTCGCGGAGCTGTTGAAGGCCTCCTGCACGCCTTCGAGGATCGGCAGGACCCGCGCGAGCTGGTCCGGCTCGTTGACCTCCCAGTTGCGCTGCGGCTCCAGGCGGATGCGGGCACCGTTGGCGCCGCCGCGCTTGTCGCTCTGGCGGAACGACGAGGCCGAGGCCCACGCCGTCTTGACCAGCTGGGAGACCGAGAGGCCGGTCTCGAGGATCTTGGCCTTCAGGGCCGCGACGTCCGAGGCGTCGATCAGCTCGTGGTCGCGGACCGGGAGGCGGTCCTGCCAGATCAGCTCCTCCTGCGGCACCAGCGGGCCGAGGTAGCGCTGGATCGGGCCCATGTCGCGGTGGGTCAGCTTGAACCACGCACGGGAGAACGCCTCGGCGAAGGCCTCGTGGTCCTCGGCGAACCGGCGCGAGATCGGCTCGTAGATCGGGTCGAAGCGCAGCGCGAGGTCCGTCGTCAGCATCATCGGCTGGCGGTTGAGCGTGCCGTCCTCGGGGTCCGGGACGGTGTTGGCGCCCGCGTCACCCTTCGGCTTCCACTGGTGGGCGCCGGCCGGGGACTTGGTGAGCTCCCACTCGAACTCGAACAGGTTCTTGAAGAACAGGTTCGTCCACTCGGTGGGCTTCTGGGTCCAGGTGACCTCGAGGCCCGAGGTGATCGCGTCACGGCCCTTGCCGGTGCCGTGCGTGCTGATCCAGCCGAAGCCCTGCGCGTCCATCAGCGAGCCCTCGGGCTCGGAGCCGACGAGCGACGGGTCGCCCGCGCCGTGCGCCTTGCCGAAGGTGTGGCCGCCGGCGATGAGGGCGACGGTCTCCTCGTCGTTCATGCCCATGCGGCCGAACGTCTCGCGGATGTCGCGGGCGGAGGCCACCGGGTCCGGGTTGCTGTTCGGGCCCTCGGGGTTGACGTAGATCAGACCCATCTGGACGGCCGCGAGCGGCGCTTCCAGTTCGCGCTCACCGCTGTAGCGGGTGTCGCCGCCCAGCCACTCGGTCTCGGGGCCCCAGTAGACGTCCTCGTCCGGCTCCCACACGTCGTTGCGGCCGCCGGCGAAGCCGAAGGTCTTGAGTCCCATGGTCTCCAGGGCGCGGTTGCCCGTGAAGATCATGAGGTCGGCCCAGGAGACCTTGCGGCCCCACTTCTTCTTGACCGGCCACAGCAGACGGCGGGCCTTGTCGAGGTTGCCGTTGTCCGGCCAGCTGTTCAGCGGGGCGAAGCGCTGCATGCCCGCACCGGCGCCACCGCGGCCGTCGTGGGTGCGGTAGGTGCCCGCGCTGTGCCACGCCATGCGGATCATGAACGGGCCGTAGTTCCCGAAGTCGGCGGGCCACCAGTCCTTCGACTCGGTCAGCACGGCGTCGACGTCGCGCGCCAGCTCGTCGAGGTCGACGGTCAGGAACTCCTTGCCGTAGTCGAAGTCGCCCCCGAAGGGGTTGGCCTGGACGGGGTGCTTGCGGAGGATCCGGAGGTTGAGCTGCTTGGGCCACCAGTCGCGGTTGCCGCCGCCTTCGGTGGGGTGGCTGCGCCGGTTGTGGGCGACCGGGCACTCGCCCTTCGACTCGCTCACGTTGGCGTCAGTGCTGTCGGACACAGGAATCCTTCCGGGTGTTCAAGAACTCTTCGCGGCGGTCGTGCACTCAGGGCAGGTGCCCCAGTAGATGACCTCGGCCTCGTCGATGACGAACCCGTGGTCGTCGGACGCGTCCAAGCACGGTGCGTGGCCGATCGCGCAGTCGACGTCGGCGATGGCACCGCAGGACCTGCACACGACATGGTGGTGGTTGTCCCCGACGCGGGCCTCGTAGCGCGCGACCGAGCCTTGGGGCTCGATCTTGCGCAGCAGGCCGGCTCCGGTCAGTGCACGGAGCACGTCGTACACGGCCTGGTGGGAGACAGCGCCGAGGTTCTGACGCACGACACCGATGATCGAGTCCGTGTCGGCGTGCGGGTGGGAGTGCACCGCGGACAGCACTGCCATCCGCGGAGCCGTCACCCGGAGCGACGCTCCACGCAACATGCGCTCGAAATCGGAAGCCGTGGGCACGGACACCACCCTGCCGTCTTTTCTGGATTGAGTCAAGTTAATGAACGGTGCAATTCTACCGGCGCGGTCACCGCCGCACGGCCGACACGGCTTCCGCCAGCCGACGCACACCCTCGGCGAGCACGTGCTCGGGTGCGCCCCCGTAGGTCAAACGGAGAAAGCTCCCGGGCGGTTCAGCGGCGAACCACGGCCGTCCCGGGAAGACCACGACGTCCCGCGCCGCCGCGGCCGTCGTCAGCTCCAGGTCGTCGACGCCGTCGGGCAACGCCGCCCACAGGTGCAGGCCGCCCGACGACTTCGCGATCCGCAGCTCCGGCAGGTGCTCGCCGACCGCGCGGGCCAGAGCGTCGCGGCGGGACCTCAAGGACTGCTGGAGCGTGCGCAGGTGCCGCCGCCAGGCGGGGGAGGTCACGAAGTCGATCGCCGCCTCCTGCAGGGGCCCCGCGACGTACAGGTCCTGCCGGGAACGGGTGTTCTTCAGGCGTGTGCCCGCCGGCCCGCGCGCCCCGATCGCCGCGACGCGGAGTCCGGGCGCGGCGACCTTGGTGAGCGAGCGGACGTAGACGACGTGGCCGTCGGTGTCCTGCGAGGCCAGCGTTGGCGGCGCGGTGCCGTCGATCGTGAAGCCGCGTGCCCAGTCGTCCTCGACGAGGAACGCGCCGACCTCGCGGACGGTCCGCATGACCTCGGTGCGCCGCTCGTCCGACAGCACCGCGCCGTGCGGGTTCGCGTGCAACGGCTGGCAGTAGAAGACCTTCGCGCCGGTCCGGTCGAACGCGGCCCGCAGCAGGTCCGGCCGCACGCCGTCGTGGTCGGCGGGGACGGGCACGACCCCCAGCCCGGCGTCGCGTGCGGCGGCGATGGCGCCGAGGTAGGTGGGGGACTCGACGAGCACGGTGTCGCCCCGGCTGCCGAGCCCGCGGAACACCGTCGCCAGTGCCTCCTGCGCGCCCGCGCAGACCGTGATGTCACCGGCCCGCAGCTCGCCGCCCGCCTCCTTCGCGAACCACGCGCGCAGCTCCTCCCTGCCCTCGACCGGCACGCGTCCCCACGACGCGGGCCTGCGGGCGGCCCGGCTGAGCGCGGCACCGAGCGCGTCGGTGGGCTGCAGGTCGGGGTCGAGGTAACCGCTGGTCAGCGGGATCGCCTCGGGTTTCGGCACCGCGACGAGGTTCGCCACCAGGTCCTCGCCGGGCCTGCCCTCGCCGAGCGCGACGGCCTGCCACGACAGGTCGTGACTGCTCGCACCCGTCCGCGGGGCGACGAAGCTGCCCCGGCCCGGCCGCACCTCGACGAGGCCTTCCGCCGCCACGCGCTGGATCGCCTGCTGGACCGTCGCAGGCGACGCGCGGTGCCGTGCCATCAGGTCACGCACCGAGGGCATGCGGTCTCCGGCGCTACCGGCGAGGGCGGCCGCCCTGAGGTCCTCGATAACGCGGATGGCTGCGTTATCCTCATTCATGAGAGTCAAGAGTAACGTTATCGTGCCAGCGGGGGTAACACTCGGTGCGCTGGGCGTGCTGGGGTTCAGCTTCTCCCTGCCCGCGACCCGCCTGGCGGTGGCAGGACTCGACCCGTGGTTCGTCGCGTTCGGACGCGCGTTCGTCGCCGGTGTCCTGGCGATCGGCTACCTCGCGTTGTCGCGCGCGCCCCGCCCGACGGTGGCACAGGTGCGGCGGCTCGTCGTCGTCGCGCTCGGCATCGTGATCGGCTTCCCGCTCTTCACCTCTCTCGCCCTCACCACCCAGACCTCGGCCCACGGCGCCGTCGTGATCGCCGTGCTGCCGATGTCGACGGCGATCTGGGCGGTCCTGCGCGCCTCGGAACGCCCGCCCGTCGCGTTCTGGCTCTCCAGCGGTGCCGGTCTGCTCGCGGTGCTGGCGTTCGTGGCCGCCGGTGGCGGTCTCTCCGGCTCGTTCGGCGTCGCCGACCTCTACCTGGTGGTCGCCGTCGTGTTGTGCGGCTTGGGTTACGCCGAGGGCGGCGCGTTGTCCCGCGAGCTCGGCGGGGCGAGGACGGTGTGCTGGGCGCTGGTGGTCTCGTTGCCGGTGACGGTCCCGGTCTCCCTGTGGACGGCGGACTTCTCCCGCGCGACCGGCGTCGTCTGGCTCAGCTTCGGGTACGTGTCGCTGATCTCGATGTTCCTCGGCTTCTTCGCCTGGTACGCGGGCCTGGCCGCGGGAGGGGTGGCCAAGATCGGGCAGATCCAGCTGGCGCAACCGGTTCTGACGCTGCTGTGGTCGGCCGTGGTGCTCGGTGAACACGTTGGCTGGCCGGCACTCGCCACGGCCGCGGTCGTTCTCGTGTGTGTGGTGCTGACCCAACGCAACCGTGCCACGTCGCCCACGGCGGCAACGGCCCAGCCGGTGCGCTGACCCACCGGAATTGTCAGACCTCCCTGCCATGCTCGACCCGTGCCGATCGAAGTCGTGAGCAAGCGCCGCAAGGTGAAGCGCCCCGACGCGGTGGTCGTCGACGTGACCTCCCGCGGTCCCGAGCCGTGGGTGCGCTTCAGCCCGTTCTACCCGCACGGCGGGATTCCGGTGCCGTTGTCGCCGGGCGTCACGAGCGAATCCGTCGAGGGCTTGTGGCAGGCGCTCAAGGTCTTCGAGTCGGCCGGCGTCGATCCCGCCAAGCTCGCGGTGAGGTCCATGAAAGGCCTGAAGCGGACGGTCCGCCGCTTCGGTCAGGTCCGCGGCCACCGCGCGGGCCTGGCGGGGGAGCACCTGCTCGACTACCGCACGGCCCGCCGCGAGATCTACCTGCCGGCGTACCGCTGGGTCCTCGACCACCGGTTGCGAGCCGAGGTCGAGCAGTTGCACGAGTTGGCCCGGTCCTCCGACGTCGTGCTGCTCGACTACACCACCAACGGTGACGTCGAGGACGTGAGCACGCCGCTGTCCCATGCCGCTCTCGTCGCCGGCCACCTGAGGAGGCTCACCGCGTCCTGAAAACCCCGGATTTATACTTTCCGCCTTCGGCTTTGGGGGTCGGCAGTGGCGACATCGAACAAGCAGCTGTTCACGATCGTGGACGGGCTCGCCGAGGCGCAGCGCTCGTCCGGTCAGCAGTACGACATGTTCCGCGTGCGGGGCAAGGTGTTCGGCTACTACTGGCCGCGCACGCAGACCGTGGGTCTCAAGCAGACGCTGTCGGAGCAGCTGGCGCTCGTGGCGGAACGCCCCGACGTGTTCGAGGTGCAGTTCACCTCCGGCGGCTTCGGCTGGGTCGTGGCGCACCTGGAGGGCGTCGACGCCGACGAGCTCGGCGAGCTGGTCTTCGAGGCGTGGCGGCTGACGGCGCCGGAAGAGCTGGTGGCCCAGGTGCCCGACCTCGCGCGATGAGCGGGGCCGGGTTCGAGCAGCCCGCCGGCGACGACGAGGGGTCGGCTGAGGAGCCGGTCGGAGGCTGAGGGCCGCGCCGCCACGCCGACGTGCTCGTCGGCGACGGGGCGGCGTTCCTCGCAGGTGACGGGCTAGCGGAACAGGATGCGCGTGATCTCGGTGTCGGTGGCGCGGCCCTCGTCGTAGGCGCCTTCGCCCTTGAGGTCGTTCATGATGGCGAGGGTGTAGCGCTCGTCCTGACCGACGAAGCCGACGGAGTTCACCACCCAGCCGCCGTCCTCCTCCGACCAGCCGTTCTTCGCACCGGAGTCCGGGCCCCAGACGCCCCACTGCTGCGGCGGGCCGACCTCGCGCATCTGCTCGACGACGTAGGCGCGGTCCTCGGCCGGCACGGCGTCGAGGACGTAGTTGATCAGGCGGTCGAGGTCGTTCGCCGTGCACTTCTCGAAGCCCCAGTAGGGGAACGCGGTGGAGTACCCCTTTTGTGCCACCAGGCCGGTCATGCCGTACCGGGCGAACGCGGTGTTGAACGTCGTGCCGCCGTAGCGCTTCCAGAGCGTGTCCGCTGCGTCGTCGTCGGACGTGTGCAGCATCGCGCTCATGAGCGTGCGGTCGTCTCCGCTCAGCTCGATCTTGCCGCTGCGGTGGCGTTCCAGCAGGTTCACGACCATGGCGAGCTTGATGGTCGACGCGGTCCACGTCAGGTCGTTCGCGTGGCCGTTGCGCCAGATCGCGCCGGTCGTGCGGTCGCGCAGCACGAAACCCACGGTGCCCGGCCTGGTCTCGGCGTAGTCCTCGGCGGCCTCGAGGCGCCTCTGGAACTCGCACTGGAACCCGCTGTCGGGCAGCGGGCAGGCCTCCGGCGCGGCCACGAGAGGTGCCGCGGCCGGGGTGTGGGCCGCGACGGGAGGTTCCGCCGTCACGGCGTGGCCGCACGCCGTCAGGGCGAGCGCGCACGCGACGAGGATCGGACGGAGCATGCGCCGCACGCTATTGGGGCGATCGGAGGCGGTCGACCGCCAGACGGACGCGTCGACCAGGTTGCCGGATATGTAAAAGATGTTTGACACGATGTCGGCTTCGTTTTACCTTGGGCGTGTCAGGTTTCTTTGACATCAGGAGCGGGACCGTGGCGTTCGAGGAGAAGCGGGCGTGGGCCCTGGCGGTCATCGCCATGGTCGGGTACGCCGTGTACGCGGTGGTTGTCCTGAGTCGTGCCGCGGGCCGGTCGCTGGTCGACGTGTCGTACGCGGACGTCCTGCTGTGGACCACGGGGCTCGGGATCGTCGCCGGCATCGTGTCGGGCATCTGGTTCGGCGTCGCGGCGCGCAACGACGGGCTGCAGATCGACGAACGGGACAGGGAGATCGGCCGGCTCGGTGACCACGTCGGGCAGTCGTTCGTCGTCATCGGCGGTATGGCCGCGATGGTGCTGGCGGTGCTCGAGGCGTCGCACTTCTGGATCGCGAACGTGCTGTACCTCTGCTTCGTGCTGTCCGCGGTGCTCGGCTCGGCCGCGAAGATCGCGCTCTACCGGCGGGGAACGCTGTGAAGCCCACGAAAGTCACGAACTCCATCCGCGCCCTGCGGTTCGCGCACGGCGAGATGAAGCAGGCCGACCTCGCCTCGGCCATCGGTGTCACGCGGCAGACGCTGATCGCCATCGAGCAGGGCAGGTACTCGCCCTCGCTGGAGGTGGCGTTCAAGATCGCCCGAGTGTTCGGGGTGTCGCTCGAAGAAGTGTTCCAGTACCCGGAGGAGTGAGCTGTGAAGGCTGTCGTGCAACGAAGATACGGATCGGCGGTGTTCGGTGAGCTGGACGTGCCCGTGCCCGGACGGGGTGAGGTTCTGCTGGAGGTGCGGGCGGCGGGTGTTGACATGGGCACCTGGCACCTCCTCACCGGCAAGCCGTACCTGGTGCGCTACATCGGGTTCGGGGTTCGCGGGCCGAAGTCGCCCGTGCCGGGACGGGACGTGTCCGGTGTCGTGACACGGCTCGGGCCCGGTGTCACGGAGTTCGCGGTCGGCGACGAGGTGTTCGGCACGTGCGAGGGGTCGTTCGCCGAGTACGCGGTCGCCCCCGTCTCCCGGCTGGCGCGCAAGCCCGCCGGGACGTCGTTCGCGGAGGCGGCCGCCCTGCCGATCTCGGGTGGGACGGCGCTGCAGGGGTTGCGGGGAGTGCGGGCGGGACAACGGATCGCCGTGCTCGGCGCCGGCGGTGGCGTCGGGTCGTACGCGGTGCAGATCGCGAAGGCGCTCGGTGCGCACGTCACCGGTGTGTGCAGCACGCGCAAGGTAGGGCTGGTGCGCTCGTTGGGTGCGGACGAGGTCGTCGACTACACGGTCGCGGACTTCACCGGCACCTACGACCTCATCCTCGACTGCGGTGGCAACAGGCCGTTGTCTAAGACGCGCAAGATGCTCACGCCGCGAGGCACGCTGGTGCTCGTCGGTTCCGAGACCGGTGGCGCGGTCACGGGCGGGTTCGAGCGGTCACTGGCCGCGGTCGTGCTGAACCTGTTCGTGCCGCAGAAGCTCGTCCCCCTCATGTCGGCCGAACGCGCCGACGTCTTCGAGGAACTGCGCGTGCTGGTCGAGGCGGGCAGCCTGAAGGCCCCGGTGGAGCGCGAGTTCCCGCTCTCCGAAGGACTCGACGCGATCGAGCACGTCTACTCGCGGCGGGCGCTCGGCAAGGTCGTCGTCACGACCTGACCGCCGATCACCACGGTCGTCACGTGGTGCAGCGCCGTGATGTCCCGCAGGGGATCTCCTGGCACGGCGATGACGTCGGCGTCCCAGCCGGCTCTCAGCATCCCCTTGCCCACCCCGCACGCCCTGGCGGCCTGACTGGTCGCGCTCGCCAGCACGGCGCGGTTCGGCAGGCCCGCGTCGATCATGTCGCCCAGCGCGTGGGCGGTGATCCCGTGCCCCTTGCCGGCACCGATGCCGCCGTCGGTCCCGGACACGGCACGAACGCCGTGGTCGTACATGCGGCCGACGGCGTTGAGCTTGGCGGCGAGGCTCATCCCCATGCGCTCGAACGCCTCCTTGACGTGCGGGGGCGGTTCGAGCGTGGAGCCCAGGGTGTGGCAGACGGCGATGTCGGCTTCCGCCAGCGCGTCCAGCAGTTCCGCGGGGAGCACCACCGCCCCGCGGGACAGGCACGTGCAGTGCTCGACGCCGTCGACGCCCGCGGCCACGGCGCGCTGGACCGCCGCGAGGCTGTGGGCGTGCGCGGTCACGGGGAGGCCGAGCCCGTGGGCCTCCTCGACGACCACGCGCAGTTCGTGCTCGGTGAACTGGCAGTCGTCGACGGCCGTGCCGGGGGTGGCGAACCCGCCGCTGGCCATGATCTTGACGACGTCGGCCGCGCGCTCGGCCCGCTCGCGCACGGCCCGGCGCAACGCCTCGTCGCCGGACGCCTCACCGCCCATCGACCAGCAGTGGCCGCGCGGGCTCGTGATGGGCGGGCCGGACGCGAGGACGCGCTGCCGGTGCCTCGACCGCTGCTCCACGACGGACCACCGGCGGTCGCCGAGGTCGCGGACTGTCGTGACACCGGCCAGGAGGTGGCGGCGCAGACCGTCCTCGACCACCTCGTCGAGGTGGTCCTCGGTGAACTCGGGCAGGCGGTCCAGCGCGCCGTTCTCGCTGTCCGCGCACAGGTGCACGTGGGTGTCGATCAGTCCCGGTAGGACGGTGGCGGTGCCGAGGTCGACGACCTCGGCACCCGCGACGTCCGGGTGGCCCTGTTCGACGGCCTTGATCGTGCCGTTCTCGGTGATGACCGTGACGGGGCCGGCGAGCGTCCGCTCACCGTCGAAGGCACGCCCCGCCCGCAGTGCCAGCACCCGGACAGTGTGAGCTCCACGTGCTGGGAAAGCAACGGTCAGCGGGCGTGCGGGAGCGGGGTGAACTCCTCGACCTGGGGCAGGTCGTGGCCCAGCCGGTCGCGCTTCGCCGTCAGGTACGCGATGTTGTGGGCGTTGGGCTTCATCAACGACGGCACGCGTGCGGTCACCGAGATGCCGTTCTCCTCGAGCGCCGCGATCTTGTCGGGGTTGTTGGACATCAGCCGCACCGACTGCACCCGCAGGTGCTTCAGCACGCGGGCCGCGGGGGAGTAGTCGCGGACGTCGACCGGCAGGCCGAGCGACGTCGCCGAGTCCAGCGTGTCCAGTCCCTGGTCCTGCAACACGTGCGTGCGGATCTTCGACACCAGACCGATCCCGCGACCCTCGTGCCCGCGCAGGTACACGAGGATTCCGCTGCCCTCACGCACGATGGTGTTCAACGCGGCGTCGAGCTGTTCTCCGCACTCGCAGCGCATGGCCGCGAAGATGTCACCGGTCATGCACTCGGAGTGGATGCGCACCAGCACGTTCTCGCGCAGCTTGGTCTTCCCGTAGACGAGGGCCATGTGCTCGTGACCGTTCGATCGGAACGCCACCGCGCGGAAAGTGCCACGTCGTGTCACCAGGTCGGACTCGGCCACGTCCTCTTCGCTGAAGGCCTGTTCGAACATCTCGGTCCCCTCGTCACAGAACGCCTTCCGAACGTGCAGCTACGCTCGGATGGAGGTCGCACCGTAACCCGACCGCACAGCGGAGGTCATCCTGTTCAGCATCACCGTTCGCGATCACGTGATGATCGCCCACAGTTTCCGCGGCGAGGTCTTCGGTCCAGCGCAACGTCTGCATGGAGCAACGTTCCTGGTGGACGCAACGTTCAAACGCGCTGAACTCGATTCCGACAACATCGTCGTCGACATCGGACTCGCGACGCAGGAGCTGGGCAAGGTCCTGGCCGTGTTCAACTACCGCAACCTGGACGAGGAACCGCAGTTCGCGGGCATCAACACGTCCACGGAGTGGCTCGCGAAGCACATCGCCGACCAGCTCGCGGAGAAGATCTCCGAGGGTGCTCTAGGTGAGGGCGCTCACGGGATCGATGCGATCGCCGTCACACTCCACGAGTCGCACGTGGCGTGGGCGAGCTATGAACGTGCGCTTCGTCCTGCCGGCTGACGTCGGCGATCCGGCCGGTCCCAGCGGCGGCAACGTCTACGACCTCCGCGTGAGCGCGGGGATGGAGCTGTTGACCGTCGCTGGTGACTGGCCGCGTCCGTCCGACCCCACCGCGCTGGAGCAAACGTTTGCGCGGATTCCGGACGGAGAGGTCGTCCTCCTCGACGGCCTGGTGGGCTGCGGTCTGCCCGAGGTGGTCGTCCCGCACGCCCGGCGGCTGCGGCTCGCCGTCCTCGTGCACCTGCCGCTGGCCGACGAGACCGGGCTCGACCCGGCGACGGCCGCACTCCTGGACGAGAAGGAGGGCCAGGTCCTGCGGGCCGCGAGCGCCGTGATCGCGACCAGTCCCACGGCCGCGCGCGAGATCCGGGCCAGGCACGGGCTCGGGCACGTCCACGTCGTCGTGCCGGGCACCGATCCGGCGCCGGTCGCCACGGGTACCGACGGCGTGCACCACCTGCTCTGCGTCGCGTCCATCACACCCCGCAAAGGCCACGACGTGCTGCTCAGGGCGTTGCGGAGGATCGACCGCGACTGGCGGCTGACCTGCGTCGGCCCGCACCGGCCGTTCCTGGGCGAACTCCCGCCCGACGAGCGCGTCAGCTTCCCCGGACCACTCGCCGGCGAGGCGCTGACCAGCGCTTACCTCCAGGCCGACCTGTTCGTGCTGGCCTCCCGCGCCGAGACCTACGGCATGGTGGTCACCGAGGCGCTCGCGCACGGTCTGCCGGTCATCGCGAGCGCTGTCCCGGACGCACTCGGCGACGGCGGTCTGCTCGTTCCCGCCGGGGACGAAAACGCGTGGGAAGCTGCACTGACGCGCTGGTTCCAAGATCAGGAACTCCGCTCGGGGCTGCGGGCCAGGGCGCTCGCCAGAAGAGCCGTCCTGTCCACTTGGGACGAATCCACAGAGGACCTGCGGAGGGTGCTGGCTACTCTGCGGGCATGACCTTCGCCCCGGAATGGCTGGCACTGCGGGAAAGCGCCGACGCCCAGGCGCGCTCGACCGAGCTCGTGGAGACCCTCCGCGAAACTCTGGTGAACCGAAACCCCCTGACGATCCGTGACCTCGGTTGTGGAACGGGATCGATGGGTCGGTGGCTCGCCGGGCGGCTCGGCGGCGTGCAGCACTGGGTGCTGCACGACCGCGACCCACGGCTGCTCGGCCTCGCGGAGGCCGGCATGAGCGCCTTGGAGAACGTCACCGCCGAGACGCGCGAGGGCGACCTCACGTCTCTGCGGGCCGCCGACCTCGAGGGCTCCGACCTCGTCACCTGCTCCGCGCTGCTGGACCTGCTCACCGCCGAGGAGATGAACGCTCTGGCCGCTGCCTGCGTAGAAGCTCATGTGCCCGCACTGTTCACGCTCTCGGTGGCAGGCCGGATCGAACTCGACCCGGCCGAGCCGCTCGACGCCGCTTTCCAGGACGCGTTCAACGCCCACCAGCGTCGCGTCGTGGACGGGCGTCGTCTGCTCGGACCGGACGCCCCGGCCGTCGCGGAAGAGGCGTTCGCGGCTCTCGGCGCTTCGGTCCGCACGGCGCGGAGCCCCTGGCGCCTGCACGCCGGCGCCCTGCGGTCGGAGTGGCTGAAGGGCTGGGTCGGCGCGGCGGTGGAGCAGGAACCCGCACTCGCCTCCGAGGCGTCCGAGTACCTGCGCCGCAGGTCGACGGCCTCCGCGGTGGTCCACCACGTCGACCTGCTGGCACTACCGGGAGCTGTGTGATGAAGAAGTTCTGGCCGTGGCTGCGCCTGGTGCTGGCGGCGGGGATCCTCCTCGCCCTGGGCCTGCGCCTGGGCACCGGGGCGTTCGTCGACGGACTGCGCGCGATCGACGCGTTCTCCGTCGCCGCCGCCCTGGCGATCGGGTTCGTGACGACGGTGCTCAGCGCGGGTCGCTGGGTCCTCGTCGCGCGCCGCCTCGGCCTGCCGCTGACCCTGCGCACCGCGGTCGGCGACTACTACCGCGCCCAGCTCGTCAACGCCGTGCTGCCCGCGGGCGTGCTCGGCGACGTGCACCGCGCGGTCAACCACGGCCGGGAGTCGGGCGACATCGGACGGGGCGTGCGCGCCGTGTTCTTCGAACGCTTCGCCGGCCAGATGGTGCTCATCGGGATCGGGCTCGCGGTGCTGCTCACGCACCCCGCGCCCGGCCTCGGCCCCGCTCCGGACCCCACCACCGCGGCACTCGTCCTCGCGGGCCTGGTCGTGGCCGTGGTCGCCGGGTGGCGGGTCAAGCCCGTGCGCAGGGCGCTCGTCACCACCCTGGCGGACGGCATCCGGCTGCTCTCGCTGAAGATCTGGCCCGCGGTCGTCGCGCTCTCGGCCGCCGCGGTCGCGGGCTACGTCGCGCTGTTCCTGGTGGCCGCCCGCGCCGCCGGGTCGGACGCCACGACCACCCAGCTCGCGCCGGTCGTCGTGCTGGCACTGCTGATCATGGCGATCCCGGTGAACATCGGCGGGTTCGGCCCGCGCGAGGCGTTCCTGGCGGTGGCGTTCGGCGCCGCCGGTCTGGGCGCCCAGCACGGCTTCACCACGGGCATCGTCTACGGCGTGCTCGCGCTCATCGCGGCCCTGCCCGGCGCGGTCGTGCTCTTCCTCTCACGCCGCGCCAAGACCGAAAAGGGCGGCGTAGTGGCCGAACGACTCGGTCAGACCCGCGAGCAGGAGCTCGCCCTTGCGCGCTGACGCGAGCGAGGGGCGACCGATGACGCCGGACCCGGTGTACGGCGCCAGACCCAGGGTCAGCATGTGCCGCCGGTCCTCCGCCAGGTGGTCGGCGCTGTCGTAGCCGGGACGGATCAGATCGGGGTGGGCGTGCAGCAGGATCGAGGTCTCCAGCTCGCCCGCGTGCATGTCGCTGTACGCCGAGGTCTCGATGCCGGCCTTCTCCCGCGCGAACGCCCAGTCGTCGCGGCCCGGGAAGAGCGCGAGCCCCTCGCCCTCCTGCACGACGTTCGACAGCACGTAGTTGCCGCCGTGGCCGTTGACCAGGACCAGGTTCGTGACACCGGTGCGCCGCAGGGAGTCCGCGATGTCCTCGACCACTGAGATCAGCGTGCGCGCGGTGATGCTGACGGTGCCGGCCCAGTCGGCGTGCTCCTGCGAGCACGAGAACTGCAGCGGCGGCAGCAGCCGGACCGGGTACCGCGCGGCGATCGCCGACGCGATCGTCCACGCGATCACCGAGTCCGTGGCCAGCGGCAGGTGCGGGCCGTGCTGCTCGGTGCTGCCGACCGGGAGCACGGCCACGCGCTGGTCGCGGACGTCGACCGTGGTGTCACTCGGGAACATGGCCCCGACCGTAGTCAATCCGGTGGCACAGCGCCGGAATCGCACCGTCGGCCAGTCCCGGCATCACGTCCGGCAACTCCTCGAACGCGCTGTGTCCCGTGATCAGCGCGTCGAACCTGTCGTCGGCCAGCAGGTCCAGCGCGACGGCCATGCGTTCGGCGTAGGTGCGGTCCGGGCGGCCGACCGCGCCGACCTGGCTGCTGCGGATCGTGAGCCGGCGCGAGTGGAAGAACTCGCCCAGCGGCACGGAGATCTTCCTGTCGCCGTACCAGCTCAGCTCGACGACGCGGCCCTCGGGAGCGAGCAGGTTCAGCGCCGTGGTGAGACCGGCTTCGGTCGCGCTGGCGTGGAAGACGAGGTCGCAGCCGTCGAGGGCGTCGTCCGGCAGGGCGAAGCCGACACCGAGGGCACGGGCGGTCGACTCACGGGCGGGATCGGCGTCCACGAGCTCGACCCGCGCGCCGGGGAACGTCGCGAGCACCGCGGCGATGCTCGACCCGACCATGCCACCACCGACCACCGCGATCCGGTCGCCGACCAGCGGACGCGCGTCCCACACGGCGTTGACCGCGGTCTCCACGGTGCCCGCGAGCACCGCCCGAGCAGCGGGAACGCCGTCCGGAACGGGCGTGACCGCCGATTCGGGCACCACGTAACGGGTCTGGTGCGGGTAGAGGCAGAACACCGTGCGCCCGCGCAGCCGTTCGGGTCCGTGTTCGACGACGCCCACGTTGAGGTACCCGTACTTCACCGGCCACGGGAAGTCGCCCTCCTGGAAGGGAGCCCTCATCACCGAGTACTGGTTCTCCGGCACGCCACCGCGGAAGACGAGCGTCTCCGTGCCGCGGCTGACCCCCGAGAACAGCGTGCGCACCTCGACCTCACCCGGACCCGGTTCGGCCAGCGCGACCCGCCGAACCTCCCCGTTCCCGGATCCGTTGAGCCAAAAGGCACTCGCCGTACGTGTCACTCACAACACCTCCGCCGCGATGTTCGTTAGGGGCACCTGATGATCACACTTCAGCACACCGGGGCACCCGCCGTCGTGCGGGAGCCTGCCGCCTGGGCCCTCGCCCAGGCCCTCCTGCTGGGTGTGGTGGCCGCCACCGCGGGCCTCGGGCCGATGGGCTGGGCCGCGGGTCTCGCCTACGGGTTCGCCACGTGGGCGTTCCTCGGCTACGGCATGCAACGCCACCGCACCAGGTCGCTGGGGCCCGCTGACCGCGTCACGCTGGCCCGCGGCCTGATGGTCGGCGCCGTGACCGCGCTGGTCGCCGACCGCGCCGGGCAGGACGTGCCGGTGGCGCTGGTCGTGACCCTCGCGGCTGTCGCGCTGTCGCTCGACTGGGTGGACGGCCAGGTCGCTCGCCGCACCGGCACCTCGACGGCGCTGGGGGCGAGGTTCGACATGGAGGTCGACGCCTTCCTGATCCTCGTGCTCAGCGCGTACGTCGCCGTGCACATGGGTCCGTGGGTGCTCGCGATCGGCCTCATGCGGTACGTGTTCGTCGCCGCTTCGTGGCGCTTCCGTTGGATGAACGCGCCGCTGCCCGCCAGCTACGCGCGCAAGGTCGTGGCCGCGGTCCAGGGGATCTTCCTGGTCGTGGCGGCGTCGGGGCTCCTGCCGTTCGCGAGCGTGCTCGTCGGTCTCGCGCTGGCGTCGCTGGTGTGGTCGTTCGGTCGCGACGTGCTCTGGCTGTGGACCACCAGCGCTGCCGCGGTGGGACAATCCCGCCATGTCTGAGCAGACCTCTACCGCGGCGAAGGCCGGCAACGTCGTCGTCTGGATCCTGCAGATCGCGCTCGCCGTGCAGTTCTTCCTGAACGGCTACGCCCTGTTCACCGACCAGTTCGTCGCGAAGTTCGACGACATCGGCTTCGGGCAGTGGTTCCGGTACCTCACCGGCGTGCTGGAGATCGCCACCGCGGTCGGCCTGCTCATCCCGCGCATCTGCGGCCTCGCCGCGCTCGCGCTGGCGGGCATCATGGCCGGCGCCGCGCTCACCGAGATGCTCCTCGTGACGAACGGGGGCATCGACGACGCGACGATGCCGCTGGTCTTCATGGTGTGGGCGCTCGTGATCGCGGTCTACCGCCGCGAGCAGATCCTCGGCGCGCTCAGCCTCGTGAAGAGGAAGTGACTTTCGGGAGGTAGCGGAGCACCGCGACGTCCCCGACTTTCGCGACGTCCTCCAGGTGGAATCGGCGTGCCGGTCCACCGGGGAATTCGGCGGGATTCACGAAACGCGGGGCCGTCGCCTGCCCGATCAGCATCGGCGCCACCGCGACGCGGATCTCGTCGGCCAGTCCGGCGCGCAGGAACTCGGTGTGAATGCTCGTGCCGCCTTCGACCATGAGCTTTCCCACGCCCCGCGCCCCGAGGTCGTCCAGGATTTCGGGGAAATCGGTGAAGGTCTTCGTTTCCGCCAGGTGGCCGACGGTCGTCGTCGCGCTCCTCGTGTAGACCAGCCGTTCGCCGCCGCAGTGCCAGAACCGCAGCTCAGGGTCCAGATCGCCGCTCCGCGTGACGGTGACCCGCAGCGGGAACTCGGGCTTTCCGGCCGCGATTCTGCGCTTCCGCCGCTCGTCGCTGTAGACGAGCAGCCGCGCGTTGTCCCGGCGCAACGTCTCGGCGCCGGCCAGAACCGCGTCGGACTCCGCGCGCAGCCTGTCGACGTGGTCGAAGTCCTCGGCGTTGGAAAGCGGAAAGCGTTCCGCGCCGCGATCGTCGATGTGGCCGTCGATGCTGACGGCGACGCTCAGCAGAACGTGCGGGCGAGTCACGAAACCGATGGTAGTGCAGTTGAACCGGGTGCGGGTCGTGCCGCGTTTACCTCATAGGTTCTGAAAGGGGTTTCCCGGTGAAGATGGTGCTGCGGCGGACGGTCACGGTCCTGGCGGGGCTGTTCGTGTTGTTCGTGCTCATCGCACCGAGCGACTTGGAGAAGTTCTCCTTCGAGGCGTTCCTGCGGGTGCCGCTCGAAGGCCTCATCGGCGTGATGGCGCTGGTGCTGCTGCCGGATCGGCTCCGCAGGCCGGTCGCCTTCGCGGGCGGGGTCGCCCTCGGCCTGTTCACGGTCGTGAAGATCATGGACATCGGCTTCGACATGGTGCTGTACCGGCCGTTCGACCTCGTGCTGGACTGGCCGTTGCTGGTGCCCGCCGTCGACTTCGTGGACGTGACGTTCGGCCGCCTGGCCTCCGTGCTGGCCGTCGGGCTCGCGGTGGCCCTGGTCGTCGGCGTCGTGTGGCTGGCCGCGCTTTCGGTGCTGCGCCTCAGTTCCGCGGCCTCGGCACGGCGTCCCGTCGCGGTCCGCGCGGTGGCACTGGTGGCCGTGGCGTGTGTTTCCCTTGCCGTGCCGGGGGTTCCGGTCCACTCCGACGCCGCCGCGACCTCGCTGGCCGACCACGCGCGGCGCGTCCAGGCGGGTCTGCACGACCAGGAGGTGTTCGCGGCGGAGGCTTCGGTCGACGCGTACCGCGGCCACCCCGGACTGCTGTCCTCGTTGCAGGGCAAGGACGTCGTCTTCACGTTCGTGGAGAGCTACGGCAGGTCCGCTCTCGACATGCCCGGCGTGGCGGCCAAGCTCGCCGACGGCAACGCGCGTCTGGAGGCGGCGGGGTACACGGCCAAATCCGCCTACCTGACCTCGCCGACCGCCGGTGGGGGCAGCTGGATGGCGCAGGCGACGCTGCTGTCCGGGCTGTGGATCGACAACCAGCAGCGCTACCGCAACCTGGTGGCGTCCGACCGCCTCACGCTGCCGCGGGCGTTCCGCGAGGCGTCGTGGCGGTCCGTCGGTGTGGTCCCCGGCATCACGCAGGCGTGGCCGGAAGGTGACTTCTTCCACTACGACGAGATCTACGCCGCCCAGGACCTCGGGTACCGGGGGCCGCGGTTCGGCTACGCGACCACCCCGGACCAGTTCACCCTGGAGTCGTTCCAGCGGAACGTCCGTTCGAAGCAGCACGGCCCGGTGATGGCGGCGATCCCCATGGTGTCCTCGCACGCGCCCTGGTCGCCTACGCCGGACTTCGTCGGCTGGGAGGAGCTGGGCGACGGCTCGGTCTACTCGACCATGCCCGCCTCGGACGACCCGCCGGAGTCGATCTTCGGCCGCGACCCGGCCGCCGTGCGCGCCGACTACGCGCACTCCGTCTCGTACTCGCTGGAGTCGGTGATCTCGTACCTGGAGACCTACGGCGACGAGAACCTCGTCTTCGTGTTCCTGGGGGACCACCAGCCCGCGCAGGTGGTGACGGGCGAGGGAGCGTCGCGGGACGTGCCGATCACCGTCGTCGCCCGGGACCCCGCCGTGTTGCAGCGGGTCGAGGGCTGGGGGTGGGACGACGGCATCAGGCCGGGAACGTCGGCCCCGGTGTCGCGCATGAGCGACTTCCGGGACCAGTTCCTCTCGGCCTTCAGCCCGCCCCGGCCCTGATCAGCCCATCGTCTTCTGGCCGTCGATCGTCTCGCGGATGATGTCCGCGTGGCCCGCGTGCTGCGAGGTCTCCGCGACGATGTGCACGAACACGCGCCGCGCCGACCGCGTCTTGCCCTCCGGGAACCACGGCGCGGACGGCAGCGGGTGCGAGAGGTCCAGGTCGACCGTCTCGACCAGCTTGTCGGTGTACGCCGCGACCTCGTCGTAGCGGGAGAGGATGCTCTCCAGCGTCTCGCCCGGCTCCATCCGGAAGTTGCGCTGGTGGTGCTCGACGGACTCCGGGTCGAACTCCATCGCGGACGGGCCGTGCTCGACGAACCTGACCCAGCCCTCCTCGACCGCGGCGACGTGCTTGATCAGGCCGCCGATGCTCAGCGCGCTCGCGGTCGGGCTCGACGCCGCCTGCTCGTCGGTCAGCCCCTGCGCGGTGAACCTCAGGAACCAGCGGTGCTGCCGCAGGGTCTCGAGGAGGTCCGCGCGCTCGCCGGTGAGGGTCTCGGTGGTGGTCATTGCTTCTGTCCTCCGCAACTTTTGTCCTACACGGAGGACTCTAGGATCACTTGAGGCCAGGTTGTGTCCTAGACGAACGGCCGCTCCAGTGAATTTCGAGCTGCGTTCGAGCGATCTTGCGGTGACCTGATGTCACTCTCCGTGAGTCAGTCGGACGAGACGAATCACCTGTCCAGGTAACCGTCGTCCGGGCGGTCCACGCGGCCGCCGCCGTCCTCGGTCTCCTCGATGTGCATCGCGGTCTCCTCCGGCGCGGTCACGTGCCCACCGGCCTCCTCGACCGCGACCGCGTCCGGCTCGTCGTCGACGGGCTCGCCGCCACCCAGCGGGGTCGTGAACTGGTGCTCAGTCATGCCCTCGTGTTTCCGGCGAACCGGGCGCGCAAACGTCGGCGGACCGCGCGACCGCCGCGGGAGGTCGTGGCGGAACCGGAGGACGTCGTCGCGCGACGACGCTAGGGTCGAGCCATGATCGCCGAGGACCTCCAGCGCTACCTCCAGGCCTCCCGCGACTCGGTGCTGTCCTCTTTGGACGGCCTGGGCGAGTACGACGTGCGCCGCCCGCTCGTTCCCAGCGGCACCAACCTGCTCGGCCTGGTGAAGCACCTGGTCGGCATCGAGTTCGGCTACCTCGGCGACTCCGTGGGCCGTCCCGCACCCGTGGTGCTGCCGTGGAACGACGGGTCGGTCTGGGAGAACGGCGACATGTGGGCCAAGCCCACCGAGAGCCGCGAGTACCTCGTCGGCCTCTACCGCGAGGCCTGGCGGCACACGGACGCCTCCATCGCGGAGCTGCCGCTGGACGCCCCGGCGTCGGTGCCGTGGTGGGCGGAGCACAAGCGCGAGACGACGTTCGGGCACCTGCTGGTCCGCGTCGTGGCGGAGACCGCGCAGCACGCCGGGCACTGCGACGTCGTGCGGGAGCTCGTCGACGGGCGGTCCGGCGCGGACAACCCCGACGGCTACTACGACCTGGTCCTGCGCATGGCCGGAGCGCCGGGCACGGACACCCCTGTCGAAAGTTAGTGCCGATCGGTTCCGATGGGCAGGGGCGCGCCGGCCGGGACCTTCGTAGTTTCGGCTGGGTGACTTGGCTGACTGTGGGCACCGACGCGGTGCTCGGTGTGTTCGCGGTGATGTTCGCGCTGCTGTGGTTGCGGCACCGGCTCAGGGCGTTCCTCGCCGGAGCGGGTGTCGTGGTGGCCTACGCGATCAGCGAGGTCGTCAAGCTGGTCGTGCGGGAGGAACGGCCGTGCCGCACGGCGCCGTCGATCGCGGAGTGTCCGGCGCCGGGCGACTGGTCGTTCCCCAGCAACCACTCGGTGATCGCGGGTGCCTCGGCGATGGCGATCTGGGCGCTGCACAGGACCTACGGCTGGATCGCCGCGGTGTGCGCGATCGCGGCGGCTGCCTCCCGCGTCGTCGTGGGTGTCCACTACGTACACGACGTCATGGCAGGGCTGGCGCTCGGAGCGTTGGTGTCGTGGGGGATCGCGGTGCTGCTGGCGAAGAGGCTGCCGGTTCGGCAACGGCGTGAGGAGGCGGAGGCGCCGACCGTGGTGCTGCAGCGACTGCGATGATGGGCGCCGTGTGGGAGGTCCTGCTCTACCTGCTCCTGTTCGTCCTGGCGTTCGTACTCGTGCGCACCCGTCCCGCGGTCGCTCTCGGCACCGCACTGGGCGCCTGGCTCGTCTGCTACCTCATCAGCGTCGAGTTCGACGTCAGGGTGGTGGCGCTCGCTCCCGCACTCGCGCTGCTCAGCTTCCTCGCGGGCCGGCACGCCGCCGATCCGCGGCCCACGGCGATCGCGCTGACCGTGGCCGAGGTCGCCGGTGTCGTCGTCGCCCTGACCGAGCGCGGGGGTTCGGACACCGCGCTCGCCGTCACCTCCGGCGTCGGTGTGCTCGGCGTGGTGCCGTGGGCGTTCGGGCGGTTCCGGCGCCGGTTCGCCGAGCTGCGCGAGGTCGGCTGGGAACACGCGGCACTGCTGGAGCGCGACGTCGACAACGCGCGCAACTCCGAACGCGCACGCCTTGCCGGCGAGATGCACGACCTCGTCGGACACGAGCTCGCCAGGGCCGCGCTCCTCGTCGGCGCGCTGGAACTGGAACCGACGCTCACGGCACCGCAGCGCGAGGCGGCCAGGACCGCGAGGGCGAGCGTCACGGCCGCGGCGGAACGGCTGGCCGACGTCATGCAGGTGCTGCGCGCCGACGAGGACGAGCCCGTGGCGACGATCGAGGAGGTCGTCGCCAGGAGCGGGCTCGACGTCGAGCTCACCAACAACCGCAGGACCGCGATCGACGGCATCATCGCGAGGACCGTGCACCGGGTGGTCGCCGAGGCGCTGACGAACGTGATCAAGCACGCCCCCGGCGCGGAGGTCGCCGTGACCCTCACCGCGAACCTCGAGCTGCGGATCACCAACGGCCCGGCCCCGAAGACCCAGGCGGTCGGCAGCGGCAAGGGACTGGTGGGCCTCGCCGAACGCGTCGCGCTCGTCGGCGGCTGGTTCGAGGCGGCACCGTCCGACGACGGCGGCTTCGAGGTCAGGGCCAAGCTCCCGGAACGGCCGCGAGCGAGGACGACGCCCACCCACGTGCGCCGCGAACGCACGGAGGAGGAGATCCGCAAGAGCGCTCGCAGGACAGTGCTGATCACGTCGGTCGTGTGCGCCGGCATCGCGATCGGCGTGCCGGGCTACATGGTGTTCGACGCCGTGACGTCCGTGCTCACACCGCACCAGTTCGAGCGGGCAGAACTCGGGCAACGCGAGGACGACCTCGACCTGCCGCTGCGCACCCGCGTCGACAACCCGCTCGGCGTCACCGCGCCCCCCGGCACCGAGTGCCGCTACTACAGCACGCACCCCAACCCGTTCGACGGCGACCGCCACGACCTGCACCAGCTGTGCTTCCGGGATGATCGGCTCGTGTCGAAGCAGTGGCTCGCGAGGAGGACCGGGTGATCAGGGTCGTGCTCGCCGACGACGAACCGGTGGTCAGGTTCGGCGTCAAGGCCGTCCTCGCGACGGCGGGGGACGTCGAGGTGGTCGCGGAGGCGGAGAACGGCAGCGAGGTCATCGACAAGGTGGCCCGGCATCGGCCGGACGTCGCCGTGCTCGACATCCGCATGCCCGTGCTGGACGGGCTGGACGCGGCGAAAGTGATCCGCGAGTGCCATCCGGGCACGAAGACGCTGGTGCTGACGACGTTCGCCGACGACTCCTACATCAGCCGGGCGCTGGGGGAGGGCGCGGCGGGGTTCGTGCTGAAGACCGGCGACCCGCAGGAGATCATCTCGGGCGTCCGCGCCGTCGCGGGCGGTGGGGCGTTCCTGTCCCCGCTGGTCGCCAAGCGGGTCGTCGACCAGCTGTCCCGCGCCCACCCCCGGCCGCTCGCGGCCCGGCGCATCGAGGTCCTGACCGCGCGGGAGCGCGAGGTGCTCGGGCTCCTCGGCGCCGGGCTGTCGAACGCGGAGATCGCGGCACGCCTGCACGTCGTCGAGGGCACGGTGAAGGTCTACGTGAGCACGATCTTCCGCCAGCTCGGGGTGAAGAACCGGGTGCAGGCGGCGATCATCGCCCACGAGTCGGGGATCATCCCGGCGAGCTGACCCCGGTCAGGTGCGGACGCCGATGCCCGAGATCGCCCGGACCTCCATCTCGGCGGCCTTGGCGTCGAGCTCCGGCTCCCGCTTCGAGAAGACCGTCGCCAGGAACCCGCACAGGAACGAGAACGGGATCGAGACGAGGCCCGGGTTGCCGAGCGGGAACCACGCGAAGTCGACGTCCGGGAAGATCGACGTCTTCGCGCCGGACATCACCGGCGAGAAGATGATCAACACCAGGCACGAGCCCAGGCCGCCGTAGATGCTCCACAGCGTGCCGGTGGTGTTGAAGCGCCGCCAGAAGATCGTGTAGAGGATCGTCGACAGGTTCGCGGACGCCGCCAGCGCCAGTGCCAGCGACACGAGGAACGCGACGTTCTGGCCGTTCGCCGCGATGCCGCCGATGATCGACAGGATGCCGACGACGACGGCGGTCAGCCGTGCGACCCGGATCTCCCTGCGGGGTTCGACGTTGCCGCGCTTGATGACGTTCGCGTAGACGTCGTGGGCGAACGAGGCGGAGGCCGCCAGGGTCAGGCCCGCGACGACGGCGAGGATCGTGGCGAACGCCACCGCGGAGACGATGCCGAGCAGCACCGCGCCACCGATCTCGAACGCCAGCAGCGGTGCGGCGGAGTTCTCGCCACCCGGTGCCGCGGCGATCTTGTCCGAGCCGACCAGCGCCATCGCGCCGAAGCCGATCACCAGCGTGCACAGGTAGAAGATGACCATCGTCCACGTGGCCCACACGACCGAACGGCGCGCCTCGGCGGCGTTCGGCACCGTGTAGAAGCGCATCAGCACGTGCGGCAGCGACGCGATGCCCAGCACCAGGGAGAGTGCGAGCGAGACGAAGTCCAGTTTGGACATCGCGCTGAAGCCGTACTTCGCGCCGGGGTCGAGAACGGCCTCGCCGAGCGTGTTCATCTCGGTGGCCTGCTGCATGATCGCCGACAGGCTGAAGCCGAACTTGCCGAGCAGGAAGATGCTCATCATCGTCACGCAGAGCAGCAGCAGGACGGCCTTGATGATCTGCACCCAGGTCGTGCCCTTCATGCCCCCGACCAGCACGTAGAGCACCATGATCATGCCGACCAGGGCGATCAGCACCGCCTGGCCCCACTTCGAGGTCACGTTGAGCAGCAGCGCGATCAGGCCGCCGGCGCCCGCCATCTGCGCGATCATGTAGAAGAACGAGATCACCAGGGTCGCGTTCGCCGCGGCGGCGCGGACCGGGCGCTGCTTCATCCGGAACGCCAGCACGTCGCCGACGGTGAAGCGGCCGGTGTTGCGCAGGCCCTCCGCGATCAGCAGCAGGCCGACGAGCCACGCGACGACCCAGCCGACGGAGTAGAGGAACCCGTCGTAGCCGTGCGCCGCGATGCCGCCGGAGATGCCGAGGAACGACGCGGCGGACAGGAAGTCACCGGACAGCGCCACGCCGTTCTGGGCGCCGGTGAACGAGCTGCCGGCGGCGTAGTAGTCCGACGCGGTCACGTTCCGGCTGGAGACGCGGTAGACGACGTAGAGGGTGATCAGGACGAACACCGCGAAGACGCTGAGGTTCAGCACCGGGTTGCCGGTGGTGGGCATGCCTTACTCCTCGACGCCAATCTTCTCGGCGAGCAATGTGCGCTGCGGGTCCAGCCGTCGCTTCGCGTAACGGGCATAACCGAGCGTGATGATGATCGAAGTCACGAACTGCCCGAGGCCCAGCAGGATTCCCAGGTTGATCACGCCGATCACCTTGGTGCTGACCAGTTCTTTCGCGTACGCGGACAGCAGCACGAAGGTGAGGTAGGACGCGAGGAAAAGGGCGGTCATCGGGAAGATGAACGTCGTGAGCCGACGACGGAGAGTGCGGAATTCGTCGGTCTGCCGAATCAGCTCGAACTTCGGGTTGCCGTCGGAATCCACGTACGACAAAGTCTCGGGGTCGTCGAACGACGCGAAACCCCGGATTTCCCGGTACCCCTGCTGCGCTTCGCCAGGCGACCGGATCGCCTTGGTCATGTACCCCTGCCCCTCGTGTGCGGCGCCCACTGTAGCGCTCTCACGTGTGCAGTCAACGTGACGAAGACCCCGGAAACGGTCCAAACCGGACCGGTGCCGGACTGAATGCCGGGCACTCCATTCGTCTCAAATGGTACGTCTCGTGTCTTGTACCAACAAGAGCTGGAGCGTTGCGCTGCACGCAACACCGAAGCCTTGTGCCTGAACGTTGTCGCACGTGTGCGCCTGGCCTAGGATCGATCGGTCCGCGTTATTGGTGACGGTTGGGGATAAAGTGGGGTTCTTAGCGCGCGAACGCCAAGTCGCGCCTCCCGGATGGAACCGCTGGCTCGTTCCGCCCGCGGCGCTGGCGATTCATCTCTCCATTGGTCAGGCCTACGCCTGGAGCGTCTTCAAGACGCCTCTGGAGAAATCGCTGGGCATCACGGGAACGCAGTCCGCCCTGCCGTTCCAGCTCGGCATCGTGATGCTCGGGCTCTCCGCCGCGGTGCTCGGGACGACGGTCGAGCGCAGGGGCCCGCGCTGGGCGATGCTCATGTCGCTGCTCGCGTTCTGCTCCGGCCTGCTGATCTCCGCGGTCGGCGTGTGGGCCGGCATGTACTGGGTCGTCGTCGTGGGCTACGGCCTCGTCGGCGGCATCGGCCTCGGCATCGGCTACATCTCGCCGGTCTCGACCCTGATCAAGTGGTTCCCCGACCGGCCGGGCATGGCGACCGGCATCGCGATCATGGGTTTCGGCGGCGGTGCGCTGATCGCGTCGCCGTGGTCCACCTCGATGCTGTCGGCGTTCGGCTCCACGACGTCCGGCATCGGCCAGGCCTTCCTCGTGCACGGCATCGCCTACGCGGTCTTCATGAGCCTCGGCGTGCTGCTGATCCGCCTGCCCTCCCCGGAGTTCACCGCGGAGAAGGAGGCGCTGCTCAGGGACAGGCCGAAGGCGGGCGTCGCCCACAACGTCTCCGCGAACAACGCGATCAGGACGCCGCAGTTCTGGCTGCTGTGGGTCGTGCTGTGCTTCAACGTCACCGCGGGCATCGGCATCCTGGAGAAGGCCGCGCCGATGCTGGTCGACTTCTTCAAGGAGTCCTCGACGCCGGTCGCCGCGACGGCCGCCACCGGTTTCGTCGCGCTGCTGTCGGCCGCGAACATGGCCGGCCGGTTCGTCTGGTCGTCCACTTCGGACGTCGTGGGCCGCAAGAACATCTACCGCCTCTACCTCGGCGTCGGCGCGCTGCTCTACCTGGTGCTGCTGACGGTCGGCTCGACCAGCACCCCGCTGTTCGTCATCGCGGCGATGGTGATCCTGTCGTTCTACGGCGCGGGCTTCGCGACCGTTCCGGCGTACCTGCGCGACCTGTTCGGCACCTACCAGGTCGGCGCGATCCACGGCCGCCTGCTCACGGCGTGGTCCGTGGCCGGTGTGCTCGGGCCGCTGATCGTCAACGCCATCGCGGACGCGGGCAAGAAGGCCGGGCACACCGGACCCGACCTGTACGCCACGTCGTTCTACATCATGATCGCGCTGCTGGTCGTCGGCTTCATCGCCAACGAGCTGATCCGCCCGGTCGACCCGAGGTTCCACGAGCCCGAGGCCGCCGTGCGGGCGCAGGAGCCGGCACCCGGCGGTGACGATGACACCGTCGCCAAGTGGAACGAGGCAGAGGCGGCCGACGCCGCCGAGGAGCAGGACGCGGAAGGCGTGGTGAAGAAGTGAGCTCACCCCTGGAGAACCGGTCGAGCACGTTGTTGCTGGTCGGTGCGTGGCTGTGGGTGGGCCTCCCGCTCGCCTACGGCCTGTACCGGCTGTTCCTGAACGCCGCCAAGCTCTTCGTCTGATGTTCGACTCGCTCGTCAACTGGCGAAACTGGCGCCTGCCGGTGAAGCTCGCCGCGGTGTTGATCGTCCCGGTCGCCATCGCGGTGGGTGCCGGCGTGCTGCACATCGGCACGCAGATCGACCGCGCCGACTCCTACTCGGCCCTGCAACGGCTCGTGAAGGTCCGCGCGGCCCTGATCCCCGTGATCGACGGCGTGCAGGAGGAACGGCGCATCGTCGCCGAGGGCGCGGGCCCGCGGGTCCTCGCCGAGCAGGTCAAGCGCACCGACGACGCCCGTGCGGCGTTGCGCGCCCAGATCGCGAAGACCTCGCTCAGCGAGGTCGTCACCGCCCGCATGAACGACGTGCAGGCCGGCATCGGCGACCTGCCGGCGCTGCGCGAGCGGGCGGGCGGCGACGTGCCGGCCGTGATCGGGAGCTACAGCGAGCTCGCCGACTCGTTGCTCGACGTGGACGAGGTCCTGGCGAGCGAGTTCGGCGACGCCGCGCTGCTGCGCACGGCCATGGGCCTGCACCACGTCGTGCACGTGCGGGACCAGGTCCTGTACCAGCAGGCCGTCGTGCTGTCCGGGCTCGCCCGCGGTCAGCTGACCACCGCCGAGGTGCGGTCCCTGGTCGAGTCGAACGTGAAGCTCGGCTACATCGCGGACGAGTTCGCCGCGCTCGCCACGCCGGACCAGATGAAGACCTACGGCAAGAACTTCAGCGGCCCGGACGTCGAGGCGCAGCGCACGATGCTCGCCACCGCGGTGCTGCACCCGACGTCGGACGCGGCGAACACCGGCAGGCCCAGGCAGCAGCCGCTGCCGATCGCGGCAGCGGACTGGAGCAGGGCCTCCGGTGCCGTGGCGGCGGCGATGGGCGGTGTCGTCACCGGTCTGCAGGACGACCTGCGCACCACCGCGGACCGCCTGCGCGACGAGTCGAGCGACGCGGCGGGCACGGCGTCCGCGATCCTGTTCGCCAGCCTGGTCCTGGCCGCCACCGTCGGGTTCGTCGTCGGCCGCTACCTGCTGCGCTCGCTGAACGAGCTGCGCCGCTCCGCCCTCGACGTGGCCTGGGACAAGCTCCCCGAGATGGTCGCGACCGGGCGGGGCAGCACCGACGTCGAGCCGGTGCCGGTGCACACGACCGAGGAGTTCGGCGAGGTGGCGCGCGCGTTCGACGCGGTGCACCAGCAGGCCGTGAAGTCGGTCATCGAGCAGGCGAGCATGCGCGCCAACATGCGCAACATCTTCGTGAACCTCTCGCGCCGCAGCCAGAGCCTCGTCGAACGGCAGCTCAAGCTGATGGAGGAGCTGGAGAAGTACGAGGAGGACCCGGACCAGCTCGCGAACCTGTTCAAGCTCGACCACCTCGCCACCCGCATGCGCCGCAACAACGAGAACCTGATGGTGCTCTCCGGCGGCGACGTGGCGCGCCGGTTCCACAAGCCGATCCCGCTCACCGACGTGCTGCGCGCGGCGGCCGCGGAGATCGAGCAGTACCAGCGGGTGATGGTGCACACGGCGCCCAACGCCGAAGTGGTCGGCTACGTGGCGAGCGACCTCGTCCGGTTGCTGGCCGAACTCCTCGACAACGCAACGGCTTTCTCACCGCCGCACACCCAGGTCGCGATCAGCGCGTCGATCGAGGCCGGCGGCATCGTGGAGATCGACGTCGTCGACCAGGGCATCGGCATCGACCCCGAGGCCCTGGGGGCGGTGAACCACCGCCTGGAGGCCGCGGGCGAGGGCGTGGACGTCCAGGTCTCCCGCGAGATGGGTCTCTTCGTCGTCGGCAGGCTCGCCGCGCGCCACCAGATCGTGGTACGCCTGGATGCGAAACAAGGCAAGGGCACTCGCGCGATCGTGTTGGTTCCCGCCGAACTGGCACCACGACGCGAGGAGTCCTGGGAGTCTTTCCGGGGGGAGGCGATCGATCGGAAGCAGGCGTCGTGGTTCCAGCAGACGTCCGCCGCCGCACCGCCCCCGCCCCCCGCACGCGCACGCCAGACGCCGGAGTCGGCCCGCGGCTTCCTCGACGCGTTCCAGCGAGGAGTGCAGCGCGGCCTCCCCGACCACCAGGAGAGTCGATGAGCACGCAGGTTGACCAGTTCGGCTGGCTGGTCACCAACTTCGCCGAACGCACACCGGGCATCGAGCACGCCGTCGTCATCTCGGCGGACGGGCTGGTGCTGGTCTCGACGTCGAAGCTGCCGGCCCAGGTCGCGCCGCAGTTCGCGGCGATCGTCGCCGGGGTGGTGTCCCTCGCCGAGTCGGCCTCGCAGTGCTTCGCCGGCGAGGCGGTCGTGCGCACCGTCGTCCAGATGGACCGGGGCGTGATGCTGCTGTCCTCGATCAGCGACGGCTCGGTCCTCGCCGTGCTGGCCTCGTCGTCGGCGGACGTCGCGCAGGTGGCGTACGAGATGACGGTCGTCGTGCGGCAGGTGGGCCAGCTGCTCACGCCCGAGCTGCGGGCCGAGCTGGCATGAGCGGGGACTCCGGCGACCAGGTCAGCTTCGGCGACCTGATCAGCGGGTTCAGCTTCGACAGCGAACGGATCCGCAAGCGCGGCAAGAAGAACAAGGCGGAGCAGCGGGCCCCGGAACCCCTGCGCGAACCGGACCCGTACGCCACCACGGCGTTCGAACCGGTCCCGCCGCTGCCGTCGGTCGAGACGAGCGTCGAGACGTCGTCCTCGATCGTGCGGGCCTACGCGTGGACCGGTGGCCGCACCACCTCCGACGTGCACCTGGAGATCGAGACCCTGGTCTCGGTGAACGAGTTCTCGGCCACCGCCGTGCGTCCCGAGCACCAGGACGTGCTGGCGCTGTGCGTGCAACCGCGCTCGGTGGCGGAGATCGCCGCCCTGCGCGGCCTGCCGCTCGGCGTCACGAAGGTGCTGCTCGGGGACATGGCGGGGCACGGGCTGGTCGACGTGCACCGGACCGCGTCGTCGTACGGCGGGGACAGGCCGGACGGGGTGCTGCTGGAGCGGGTGCTGGCGGGGTTGCGCCGGCTGTAGGGCCCGTCCACCTCCCCGGACGCTGCTACGGTCGGGATCACATCTGGGGAGGTAGAGCGTGGAGTTCCAGGACGTCGTCCGCCGCCGCCGAATGGTGCGGAAGTTCACCGGGGAGCCGGTCAGCGACGAGAGCATCCAGCGGATCATGCGCAACGCCGTGCGCGGCCCGTCCGCCGGCTTCTCGCAGGGGCAGGGGTTCCTCGTGCTGCAGGGGGAGCAGCTCGAGCGGCTGGCCGGGATGTTCGAGTGGTGGGGCGGGGAGGACGCCAAGACGGCGCCGGTCGTCGTCATCCCCTTCTCGGCCAAGGAGGTCTACCTCGACCGGTACGCGCAGGCCGACAAGGGGTGGACCGACCGCAGCGAGGACCACTGGCCGGTGCCCTACTGGGACATCGACACCGGCATGGCGGCGTTGCTGATCCTGCAGACAGCCGTCGACGAGGGCCTCGGCGCCGTCTTCTTCGGCACCGACAGGGACACCTGGCCCGCGCTGCGCGCCGCCTTCGGCGTGCCGGACATGTACGTGCCGATCGGCATGATCGCGATCGGGCACCCGGCGGAGGACGGCATCTCCGAGGGCGCCTCGCCCCGCACGCGCCGGCGCAAGCCGCTCGACGAGGTCGTGCACTGGGGCCGGTGGAAGTGAGGTCGTTCGGCCTGCTCGGGCCGTTGGACGTGGTGCTCGACGGGTGCCGCGTCCACGTCCCGCCGGGCAAGCGGCGGGTCGTGCTCGCCGCGCTGCTGCTGCGGCCGGGGCAGGTGGTCGGCGTCGACGAACTGGTCGAGCTGGCCGGCGGGTCGCGCCACGCCCTGCAGACCACGGTCGGGCGGTTGCGGGAGGCGCTGCCCGGGCTCGTCCGCACCAGACCCGGCGGCTACCTGCTGGACGTGCGGCCCGACGAGGTCGACGTCCACCTGTTCGACCGGCTCGAACCGCGGGCGGCGCTGGAGCTGTGGCGCGGCCGTCCGTTCGCGGACATCGGCAGCGACGCGCTCGAACGCGACCACGTGCCCGCGCTGACCGAGAAGTACCTGACGGCGCTGGAAGCGCGGATCGAAGCCGACCTCGCGGCCGGGGAGCACGACCGGCTCGTCCCCGAGCTGCGCTCGCTCACCCGGCAGCACCCGGCTAGGGAACGGCTGTGGGCGCAGCTGGTCGTCGCGCTGCACCGCTGCGACCGGCAGACCGAGGCGTTGCAGGCGTACGACGACATCCGCCGCCGGCTCGCCGAGGAGCTCGGCCTCGACCCCGGCAGGGACCTGCAGGAGGCCCACCGGCAGGTGCTCACGGCCGACAACAGGCCCAAGAGCCGCAACGACCTGCCCGGCGACATCGCCGACTTCGCGGGCCGTGCCGAGGACCTGGACGAGATCCTCGCCGCCGTGCCGTCCGGGTGCGTCGCGATCACCGCCATCGACGGCATGGCGGGCATCGGCAAGACCACGCTCGCCGTCCGCGCGGCCCACCGCCTCGCCGGCAGGTTCCCGGACGCCCAGCTGTTCGTCGACCTGCACTCCTACACCGACGGCGTCGAACCCCGCACACCGTCGGACGCCCTGCTGACGTTGCTCACCGCGCTCGGCGTGCCCGCCCAGGACATCCCGGACGACCTCGACGCCCGCGCCGCCCGGTGGCGCGCGGAAATGGCCCACCGCAAAGCACTCGTGGTGCTCGACAACGCGGGCAGCGCCGCCCAGGTGCGCCCGCTGCTGCCCGGAACGGGCCTGGTGCTCGTCACCAGCAGGCGCCGGCTCGTCGACCTCGACGCCGCCCACACCGTCTCGCTCGACGTGCTGTCCGAAGCGGACGCGCTGGCCCTGCTCGCGAGCACCGCCCGCAGGGACGGCGAGGACTGCCGTGAGGTCGTGCGGCTCTGCGGGTACCTCCCGCTGGCCGTGCGGATCGTCGGTGCCCGCTGGCGCACGAGACCGGCGTGGTCCGCGCGGGACGTCGTCCGCCGCCTCACCGGGCAACGCCTGACGGAGCTGACGGCGGGAGAACGCAGCGTCGCGGGCGCGTTCGCGTTGTCCTACCGGCAACTCACGGCCGGCCAGCAGCGGTTGTTCCGGCGGATCGGCCTGCACACGGGAGAGGACTTCGACGCCCACCTCGCGGCGGCGGTCGCCGGCACGACGCGGGTGGAGGCCGAACGCCTGCTGGACGAGCTGCTGGACGTGCACCTGGTGCAGCAGAAGGACAACGGCCGCTACCGCCTGCACGACCTGCTGGCCGACCACGCGAAGGCGGCGGTCGAACCGGGGGAGCGCAGCGAGGCGATCACCCGGATCCTCGACTTCTACCTGCGCGGCGCGGAGGACTCCGCCCGCAAGATCGCCCCCGGCCGGCCGGGGTTCCACTCCGCCGTCACCCGCGAACCGGTCGACCCGCCCGTGTTCGCCACCCCGGTCGAGGCTCTCGCGTGGCAGGGGGCGGAGCGGTCGAACCTCAAGGCCGCCGTGTACCTGGCGGCGTACGAGGGGCACTACCAGCACGCCTGGCAGCTGCCAGCCCACTTCGCGCACTACCTGTGGTTGAGCGGGTCGGGGAGAGAACGCGTCGAGGTGCAGAGCGTCGCGCTCGCGGCCGCGCACGCGCTCGGTGACCTGAAAGCGCGAGCGGAAGCGTTGCGCGGCTTGGGCGCGGCCTACATGGACGACGGCAACCCGAAGGCCGAGGAGCACCTGCGCGAAGCGGTCGACCTCACGCGGCAGATCGGTGACCTGCGGGGTGAGGCGTCCGCGATGGGGCTGCTCGGCATGGTCGCGCGCGAACGACGCGAGTACGACAGGTCGATGGAGCACTTCGAACGCGGGCTCGTGCTCATGCGGCAGGCGGACGCGCCCACCGGAGTGGCCAACGCGCTGCACAACATCGGCATCAACCACGCGGAGCTGGGGCGGACCGAGCAAGCCCTCGCGTACATGCGGGAGGCCGCCGCGATCGTGGAGGAGCGGGGTGATGTCCGCGAACTCGCGGTGACGTTGCACAACATCGCCCACGTCCACGTCGACTCCTTCAACGACGACGAGTGCTTGGTCTACATGCAACGGTCGCTCGCCGCCTACCGGGAGTGCGGCGACAAGCGGGGCGAGGCGCTCGCCCTGGCCGACTTCGCCCGCTGGCGCTACGAGATGGGCCACCTCGCCGTCGCGGGTGAGCAGGCCCGGGACGTCGCAAGGCTCTGCAGGGAGTACACGAACCTGCCCGACGACGAGGCCGTGCTGGCGGCGATGAACGACGTCCGTGACCACGTCGGCCAGATGACGTTGTACGTCGCCCTCTCGCTCGACGCCCTGACGGATGGCAGGCCCGCCGAGGCGATCGGCTACCTGCGGCGGTTCCAGCGTCTCGGGAAGGTGCGCCGCTGGTGGAGCGACGAACGCGTCTTCCAGCAGTTCGCCGCCGCCTACCTGGAGCTCGGCGACCGGGAGAGCGCCCTCCGGTTCGCGCGGCAGGCGGTGGAGGCCGCGGAACGCGGCCACCAGCCCCGTACCCTCGCCTTCGCGCGCCAGACCCTCGCTAGAGCGAAAGCCCCAGTGCCACCAGCGTGATCACGGCCGCCACCAGCACGGCGAACGCCACCCACTGCTGCACCCTGTCACCGGTCCTGCGCATCCCCTGCTCCCCTCGGTGGTGTCGCCACCGAGGGTCGGGGAGCCCGTCCCCACGCCGTCCCCACCCCGATCACACACTTTCTTAGGGGAATGCGCGGAAAGCGTTTTGATCACCGGAGGGTGAGGTATTCGTGAGGTATTGATCCAATGGAGTGCTCGGCGGCCTCGTAAGATTCCTTTGGGGTCGCATTCGCGAGCAATTGGCAGGGCGCGTCACGTTACCGGAAATCGCCTGAAAATTGATCGAAAATCAGCCAATCGTTTGATTGCGACCACGATGCTGCGCCGACCGGGTGGTGCCGTCCACGGTAGGACCAGCCGTCGTTCACCCTGCGGGACGGTGGTGACGGAGACGAGCGCGCGCAGTGGTGCGAGGTCGGCCAAAAGGGGCTTGCGAGTCGTGGGAACCGGATCAGTCTTGTCCAATGGCACCGCCGGGGTCCGCCCGGCTCGTGCGCTGAGTGCTCACCGTGCGACACGAGTTGAGCTGAACGGGCGACACCGCTCTACGAACGTGTGGATCAAGGTCTCACCACCTGGCGCCTCCCGCCGGTCGGCTGGTTGCGTGCACCGCGTACGAGTCCACCGCGCGGAGGTCCACAGCACATGCAGCCGTTCCAGCTGCCGGAGTTCTACACGCCCCACCCGGCCCGGCTGAACCCGAACCTCGAGCGCGCCCGCGTCCACGCGCGGGCCTGGGCGCGTGAGATGGACATGGTCGACGTGCCGCAGCACGGCACCGTCATCTGGACCGGTGACGACCTCGAAGCGCACGACTACGCGCTGCTCTGCGCCTACACCCACCCCGACTGCGGCGGTGACGCGCTCGACCTCATCACCGACTGGTACGTCTGGGTCTTCTACTTCGACGACCACTTCGTCGAGCTCTACAAGCGCGACCCGGACCTCCAGGGCGCACAGGCGCACCTCGACCGGCTGCCGTTGTTCATGCCGGTCGGCGGCGCCATCACCGAGCCACCGCGGAACCCCGTCGAGAAGGGCCTCGCGGACCTCTGGCGCCGCACCGTCCCGTCCCACTCGCGGGACTGGCGCGAGCGGTTCGCCGCGAACACGAAGCACCTGCTCGACGAGTCGATGTGGGAACTGCACAACATCAGCTCCCGCCGCCTGAGCAACCCCGTCGAGTACATCGAGATGCGGCGCAAGGTCGGCGGTGCGCCGTGGAGCGCGAACCTCGTCGAGCACGCCGTCGGCCTCGAAGTGCCGGCGCGGATCGCCCCGTCCCGCCCGATCGGGGTGCTCCGGGACACCTTCAGCGACGCCGTGCACCTGCGCAACGACCTGTTCTCGTACGAACGCGAGGTGCTCGACGAGGGCGAGCTGTCCAACGGCGTGCTGGTGTTCGAGAAGTTCCTCGACCTGCCCACCCAGCAGGCCGCGGAGGCCGTCAACGACCTGCTGACCTCACGCCTGCACCAGTTCGAGCACACGGCGCTCACGGAGGTGCCGGTCCTGCTCGACGAGCAGGCCGTCGACCCCATCGGCCGCGCGGCCGTCCTCGGGTACGTGAAGGGCCTGCAGGACTGGCAGGCGGGCAGCCACGAGTGGCACCTGCGGTCGTCGCGGTACATGAACAAGGGCGCTCGGAGCGGCACGAACGTCCTCGGCTCGTTCGCCAGGACCCTGCCGCAGCGGATCCGGCAGTTCTCCAGCACGCCCAAGACCGTCGAGCCGTACGTGCTGCCGGAGTTCGACGTCCCGTTCACGCTCACCCTGAGCCCGCACCTCGACCAGACGAGGGAGCAGGTCGTCGCCTGGGCCGTCGAGCACGGCATGACGGGTGAGGGCGTCTGGGACGAGCGCCAGGTGCGCGGGTTCGACTTCCCGCTGTGCTCGGCGGGCATCGACCCGGACGCGACCCCGCAGGAGCTGTTCCTCTCCGGCTGCTGGCTCACCTGGGGCACCTACGCCGACGACGTCTACCCGCTGTGGTTCGGCCAGACCCGCACCCTCCCGGCGCTGAAGACGCAGACGGCCAGGCTCAAGGCCTGCATGCCGCTGGACCTCGTCCAGACCGCCGTCCCGGCCAACGCCATGGAGCTCTCGCTGGCGGACCTGTGGCAGCGGACCGCGGCACCGATGACCCCGGCCTTCCGCACCACGTTCCGCGAGACCGTCGACGCGATGCTCGACGCGTGGGTGTGGGAGGTGGTCAACATGCACTTCAACCGCATCCCCGATCCGGTCGACTACGTGGAGATGCGGCGCAGCACGTTCGGTTCCGAGCTCACGACGTCGTTGTCGCGGTTCTCGCACTCCGCGACCGTTCCCGCGCACCTGTGGGGAACGCGGGTCGTGCGGACCATGGAACGGTCCGCCATGGACTACTGCACGATGCTCAACGACGTCTTCTCGTACTCGAAGGAGATCCAGCACGAGGGCGAGGTGCACAACATGGTCCGCGTGGTCGAGAACTTCCTGCAGGTGCCGCAGGCCCGCGCCTTCGAGATCACCTACAAGTTGATGGACGCGCGTCTGGGCCAGTTCGTCCGGTCCGTCGACACCGACCTGCCGAAGCTCTTCGACGACCTGTCGCTGGACTCCGGCGCACGGGCCGGGCTGACCCGGTACGCCGACGAGCTGGAGGACTGGATCGCCGGGATCGTCCACTGGCACCGGGAGACCAGCCGCTACGACGAGGCGGGCGCGCTCCCGGTGTTCCGGCGGGGACCGTCCGGCATCGGGACCTCGTCCTACCGGCTCACCTCCGCACCCGGCCGGAGGCGCTGACAGACCCGGGCTGCCGGTGGTCAGCCGACGGTCAGGGCCGCCCGGCACCTTGTGGGCACACCGACCCACAGGGGGGCACCACCATGACGAACGTCCTGATCTCCGGCGCCGGCATCGGCGGACCGGCGCTCGCGTACTGGCTGCGCCACCACGGCTTCGACGTCACCGTGGTGGAGCCGGCGCGCGGCCCGCGTCCCGGCGGCCAGGCCGTCGACGTGCGCGGACCCGCGCTGGACGTGGTCGAGCGCATGGGCCTCGGCGAGCGGCTGCGGTCGTTCGGCACGAACATGCGCGGCATGAGCGTCGTCGACGCCGAGGGCACCGAGCTGTTCCGCTCCACCACGCACACCCTCAGCGGGGGCGACCTCGCGAGCCCCGACGTGGAGCTGTTGCGCGACGACCTGGCTCGTCTGCTCTTCGACGCCGTGGACGGTGTGGAGTACCTGTTCGGCGACACGATCACGTCGATCGACGGCACCCGCGTGACGTTCGAGAAGGCGCCGCCGCGCGACTTCGACGTCGTCGTCGGTGCCGACGGCCTGCACTCGAACGTCCGCGGACTGGTCTTCGGGCCCGAGCCGGAGTTCGCCACGCACCTCGGCACGAACCTCGCCGTCTTCACCGCGCCGAACTTCCTGGGGCTCGACCACTGGCAGGTCTTCCAGCAGGGAGACGTCGTCGGAGGTGGCGTCATGAGCGCCCGGTCCAACGCGGAATGCCGTGTCTACATGGGGTTCTACGGCGAGGTGTCGTTCGACCACCGCGACGTCGAAGCGCAGCGCCGGTTGGTGGCCGAGAAGTTCGCCGGCGCCGGTTGGATCTGGCCGGCCGCGCTGGAGCACATGTGGGAGGCGCCGGACTTCCACTTCGACTCGATGAGCCAGATCCGGATGGACTCGTGGTCGAGCGGGAACGTCGTGCTGCTGGGTGACGCCGGCTACTGCGGATCACCGTTGTCCGGTCAGGGAACCAGCACGGCGCTCGTCGGCGCCCACGTGCTCGCCGGTGAGCTCGCCAAGGACCGTTCGCACGCTTTCCGGCGCTACGAGGAGATCCTGCGGCCGTACGTCGTGGCGAACCAGGACATGGCGCTGAAGAACCAGGCGAACGGCGGCGCGCCCGCGGAGGACTTCGCCGCCGTCGTCACCGGCCTCGACCTCCCGGACTACTGATACCGCTCCTCGACGGCGGCGCGGACGGCGTCCTCGGGAACCGCGGCGCCGGTGAACCGCGCCACCGCCGTGATCCCCTTGGCGTCGAGGTGGCGCCAGTCGGTGAAGTCCAGTCCCTCCACGGCTCGCAGCACCTCGGGGTCGTCGCCGAAGTCGTCCTCGTCCAGCACGTCACCGCTCCACAGGACCTGACCGCCGCGGGCGAACGACAACTGCCGGTCGCTGTTGACGTTCCAGAAGTGGCTGGCGGCCTTCCCGTTGCGGGACAGGCGTTCCAGCACCTCCGGTCGTGTGCCCCGGTAGTTGTTGTCCTCGACCACGACCACACCGCCGTCGATCTCCACGACGACGGCGTCCTCGTCGAACTCGCCCGCCACGTCGGTGACGCCCCGGGCGACGGTGACGGTCGCGGCCACCTCCAGCAACCGCTTCAGCCAGCGGTGCGGGGCCTCCGGCCGGACGATCGGCGGGGGAGCGGGCTCCCCTCGCACGAGGTGGCCGACGCGGTCGGTCTTGAGGCGCAGCACCGGGTCCGCGATCGGCGCGGGCCAGATCAGCAGCTCGTAGCGCTCGTCTCCCTCGTCGCGGCCGGTCGCGCTGACCCGCACCCGGAACGGTCCTCCCCAGGGAGGGGTGGAGCCGCGCCCGAACCTCGCCCCGCCGCGCGCCGCGGTGTAGCTGATCTCGGCGATCTCGTCCCAGCCCTCCGGCAGCGGCTCGGGAGGTTCCTCCAGCAGGACGGCCACCGACACGGGGACCTCGCCCCGCGCGATGCCGGTGCGGACCGCGAACCCGGTGTCCACCGGAGCGGCGAGACCGGTCGCGGTGAAGTCGGGCGTGCTCGGCCCCAGTTCCTCGACCAGCAGGAACTCGTGGTCGAAGACCGGGACGACCGTGCTCCAGGACGAGCCCCGGTACTCCGCGCGCCGCTTGTCCAGCAACGCCTGCTCGTAGGCGTGCGGCAGGGGGCTCTCCGCCAGGACCTCCGAAGCCGCGCCGAGCGCGATCCCGACGACCGCCGCCGGGTCGGCCGCCGTCGTGGAGCCGAGCGCGGTGAGGACCGCCCTGGACACCGCTACGGCGGTCGAGAGGTGCACCGCGCCGCGCCGGGTGGCGATGGCGGCCTCGTCGCCGTCGAGCCCGCTCAGGTCGGGTAGCAGCGCGAGCACCTGGTCGACGACGAGATCGCTCGCACCGGGGTGCATCCCCTCCACGAGGGTCATCGGGACCTGCATCGCGCTCTCGCCGCCCGAGGTCAGGTACGAGAACGTGTGCCCGGCCGGGACCGGCCGCAGTCCGGCTACGAGCTCGTGCGGGGCGACGACGTCGAGCTCCGCCACCGCCAGTTCCAGCGCACCGAGCAACCGCTCCGCGGTCAGCCGCGGGATGTCCCGCAACGCCTGCTGCACGACCGATCCGCCCGTGCGCTCGTCCCGCCGCCTCGGCGCGGTCCGCCTGCCCAGCTCCGCCGCCGGCGCGGCCGGGATCAGCGGTGCGATCCGCGTCGCGGCAGCGGTGATCAGCTCTTCGAAGTCCCCCATGCCGGTGATTGTGCCGGTCGACGGCCAGGTCCCGGCCACCGCCGTCCAGGTCACGAAGAAAGAATTGGCTCAGACCATTGACGACAAAAGGGATGTTTGAGCAGTCTGGAGGCAGGGTCGCCGCCCCCGACTCGTGAGGAGGAGTCGTGAGAACTCGTGTTCTCGCCGCGGTCATCGCCGTCACGGCGGCGCTGTCCGTGAGCGCTCAGTCGCAAGCCGCGGAACCGTTGCAGAGCCTGGTGCCCGTTCCGGTGTCGGTGCAGTCGAAGAGCGGGGTCACGCACACGCTGACGGCCGCCTCGAAGATCTACACGGCCCCGGCCGCGCGGGACGTCGGCACCTTCCTGGCCGGAGTGCTGCGGCCCTCGACCGGGTACGCGCTGCCCGTGTCCGACACGACCACCACCCCGTCCGACGGCATCTCGCTGCTGCTCACGGGCGCACCGGCCGCGGTGGGGCAGCAGGGCTACCAGCTCGACGTCGCGGCGAACGCCATCGTGCTGCGCGCCACCACGCCCGAAGGCCTGTTCGCGGGCGTGCAGACGCTGCGGCAGCTCCTGCCCGCCAAGGTCGAGAGCACGACCGTGCAGGCAGGCCCGTGGACCGTGCCGGGCGCGCTGATCGTCGACCACCCGCGGTTCTCCCACCGCGGCGCGATGCTCGACGTGGCCCGCCACTTCCACCCGGTCTCGACGGTCAAGCGCTACATCGACCAGCTCGCCCTCTACAAGATCAACTACTTCCACCTGCACCTGACCGACGACCAGGGCTGGCGGATCGTGGTCGACAGCTGGCCGCGGCTCGCCACGTACGGCGGCAGCACGCAGGTCGGCGGTGGCCCCGGCGGCTACTACACCAAGGCGCAGTACAGCGAGATCGTGCAGTACGCGGCCTCGCGCAAGATCACGGTGATCCCCGAGGTCGACCTGCCCGGCCACACCAACGCGGCGCTGGCCTCGTACGCGGAGCTCAACTGCGACGGCCAGGCCCCGCCGCTGCGCACGGACATCGAGGTCGGCTACTCCTCGCTGTGCGTGAACAAGGAGATCACCTACCAGTTCGTGGACGACGTGGTCCGCGAGATCGCGGCGCTCACGCCCGGCCCGTACTTCCACATCGGCGGCGACGAGGCGCACTCGACGTCCGACGCGGACTACCAGGCGTTCATGGACCGCGCGCTGCCGATCGTGAAGAAGTACGGCAAGACCGCCCTCGGCTGGCACGAGTTCGCGAAGACCACGACCGACACCGCCACGATGCCGCAGTACTGGGGCACCTCGACGTCCAACGCCGTGGTGCAGGCGGCGGCGGCACGCGGCCACAAGGTCATCATGTCGCCCGCGAACAAGGCGTACCTGGACATGAAGTACAACTCCAGCACGCCGCTCGGCCTGTCGTGGGCCGGTCTGATCGAGGTCCAGACCGCCTACGAGTGGAACCCCGGCACGCACCTGAGCGGTGTCCCGGAGTCCGCCGTCCACGGCGTCGAAGCTCCACTGTGGAGCGAAACGCTGGTGACCGCGCAGGACATCGAGTTCATGGCGTTCCCGCGGCTCGCGGCCATCGCCGAGCTGGCCTGGTCGCCGTGGTCGACGCACAACTGGGACCAGTTCAAGACGCGTCTGGGCGCCCACGGTCCGCGCTGGACGACGATGGGCATCAACTTCTACAGGTCCACGCAGGTCCCGTGGGAGACCGGAGGCCCTGGTCCCGGCCCCTGCACGCAGCCCGCGTGGGAGCGCGACAAGGTCTACACCGGCGGCAACGTCGTGTCGCACAACGGCAAGAAGTGGACCGCGCAGTGGTGGACGCGGGGCGAGGAGCCCGGCACCACCGGTCAGTGGGGCGTCTGGCGCGACGGAGGCGTTTGCTGACGTTTCCGGGGTACTCGCTCGACCATGACTGATCCGGAAGTGGCCGAGGAGTTCGCGGAAGAGGTCGGTGTCGACCCCACGCCTCAGGAGGTCGACCAGTACCGCGACATGACGCAGCCCGGTGAGTGGCGCGCCGACGAGAAGATGGAGCCGGGCGACGCGCCCGCACCGCAGGACGGGGACGACCCGACCGGCGGCTCCGGGGCGTGATGTCTGATTCATCCGGTGCGGGCGAATATCCTTCGCCCGCACCGGGTACCAGGCTGTCGTGGATGCCCGAGTTGCCGTATTCGCCCCGTCCCCCCAACTGACCGTCACCGTGGAAGACCTCGATGGAGAACCGGACGTGCACCTGCACGCCGGTGGCCAGGGTTTCTGGCAGTCCAGGATGATCGCCGCTCTCGGTGTCGAAGCCGTCGTCTGCGCGACTTTCGGCGGTGAGACCGGCCGAGTCTTGCGCACGTTGTTGGAAGGCGAGAACGTCGACCTGCGCGCACGTGAAGTGGCCGCACGCAACGGTTCCTACGTGCACGACCGCCGCGACGGCAGCAGGTCCGAGATGGTCGAGATGCTCCCGGACGCGTTGTCCCGGCACGAGCTCGACGACGTGTACGAACTCGCGCTCGTGGAAGGCATCCGCGCGGGCACGGCCGTGCTGAGCGGGCCGTCCGACGACCGCGTGCTGCCCCACGACACCTACTACCGCCTCACCTCGGACCTGACCGGCAACGGCTGCCGCGTGATCGTCGACCTCGCGGGGGACCGCCTCGCCGAGGCCGTGCGCGGTGGTCCCCACGTCGTGAAGGTCTCCCACGAGGAACTGGGCGAGGAAGACCTGTCCAAGCTCATCGAGAAGGCCCGCGAGATCGCGGAGTCGTGCGTGCACGGCGTGATCGTGTCGCGTGCCGACGAACCGGCGCTGGCGTTGCTGGAGGACCAGCTCTACCTCGTGAAGATGCCGAAGCTCGAACCCGTCGACACGCGCGGCGCGGGCGATTCGATGACCGCGGGGATTTCAGCGGGCCTCGCGCTGGGTATGCCGTTGACGGACGCGGTGAAGCTCGGCGCGGCCGCCGGAGCGGTGAACGTGACGAGGCACGGTCTCGGCAGCGGAAGCGGGGAAGCCGTGCGCGAGCTGAGCAAACGCGTGGAACTGGAGCCGATCGAGGAATGAGCGGATGCGCGCGCTGATCACGAACGACGACGGAATCGACTCTCCCGGCCTCGCGACGCTGGCCTCCGCCGCGCTCGCGTGCGGTCTCGAAGTGGTGGTGGCGGCGCCTTCCACCCAGGCGAGCGGCACGAGCGCGTCGGTCGCGGCCGTCGGGGACTCCGGCAGGGTGGTCAGCGAGCGCCGCACACTGCCCGGCCTGGACGTGGAGGCGCACGCGGTCGCCGCACATCCGGGTCTGATCGCCCTGATCGCCTGCAACGGCGGCTTCGGCGGCAAGCCCGACGTCGTGCTCTCCGGCATCAACCTCGGTGCGAACGTGGGGCGCGCGATCCTGCACTCCGGCACCGTCGGCGCGGCGCTGACCGCGCACGTGAACGACGTGACGGCGATGGCCGTGTCGCTCGACGTCGGCCTGGACGAGCCCGAGCCGTTGTGGGACACGGCGGGTGAGGTCGTGCGCGCGGTGCTGCCGGTGCTGCTGGAGATGCCCGCTGCCTCGGTGCTCTCGCTGAACGTGCCGAACGCCGGTGAGGTGAAGGGACTTCGCTGGGCCGAGCTCGCCCGCTTCGGTACCGTGCAGAGCCGGGTGGACGAGGTCGGCGAAGGTGAGGTGGAGCTGGTCCACGTGTACGCGGAGGACTCGCTGGTGCCCGGCACGGACACCGCTCTGCTGGCCGAGGGCTTCGCGACCGTGACCGCGCTGCACTCCGTGGGCCGCGACGTCAGCCCGGAGCGCGCTTTGCCGGCCTGGCCAGCGTGATCACGAGCCCGATGAGGGCCGTTCTGACCTCCAGGAAGCTCTCCGCCGTGAGGTCGTCGAGCGAGAAGGCCAGCATCCCGAAGCCCAGGAGCAGCAGGAGGCCGTAGATCCGCGCGTGGGTCCGCCGCCAGGCCATCACGATGCCCATCACCCCGATGCCGAGCTGGACCACGCGGTAGTTCGGATCGAGGCCGAACAGGTCCAGCCACCCGAAGGTCAGCTGGAGCACGCCGGCCACCAGGGTGAGCGCCTGCGGCCTCGTGAACTCGAACTTCTCGCTCACCAAGGCCATAGGTCTCTACCCTTCGGATCGCCGCCAAACCGCGTCGTAGTTCGCCTGCTTCTCGCGGTCCTGTGCTGCGGTGCGCTCACGGCGCCCGTGCGTCGCTGAGCCTCTCGGGTACCCGTATTTCGTGAGCCTATGGTCCACACTTTCAGGTGCGTAGGACAGCGCGAAGTACAGCCCCACAACGAAACCCAGTCCACCGCACGCGATCGCGAGCGGCCACGACGATCCCAGCCCGAACACCAGGGCCAGCGCGATGACCGTCGTCAGTGGTGTGACCTGGACGAGGCTGCGCACCGTGAACCGCAGCAACCACTTCGGGCCGGTCACGTCGTCGTAGACGAACTGCCTGTACTTGAGCGGGAGCCGTCCGCCCGCGTAGTACCAGACCTTCAGCGCGGGGTTCACCGGGTCGCCTTGCCGATCACCTTGTGCAGCACCTCGTTCAGCTGCGCGAGCTCTTCGAACGTCATGTCCAGCTGCTCCACGACCTTGAAGGGGATCTTCAGCGCTTCCTCGCGGAGCTGCCTGCCCGCCGGGGTGAGCGTCAGCGCGAGCGCGCGTTCGTCGGCCTTGTCCCGCTGCCGCTCGACGTACCCGATCGCCTCCAGCCGCTTGAGCAGCGGGCTGAGGGTGCCGGGGTCGAGCTGCAGGACGGCGCTCAGGTCCTTGACCGTGCGCGGTGACCGCTCCCACAGCGCCAGCATCACCAGGTACTGGGGGTGCGTGAGGTTCAGCGGCTCCAGGATCGGCCGGTAGACCGCGATCACCGTGCGGGACGCCACGGCGAGGGCGAAGCAGACCTGCCGCTCGAGCTCGAGCGGGTTCTCCGGAATACTTGGTGCACTAATCATTGGTGTACACACTAACCGGCGGGCGCGCTGAACTCCAAGGGATGTGGTGCGGCAGACGTTTTTAGGTGATCACTTCAGCGCTTCGGCCAGCACCTCCGCGGTGACCGCGGCTCCGGCCGTCGTCATCACGGTGCCGCCGTGGTCGACCTCGTTGATCAGCACCGGCTCGCGCAGGACGGGCAGGGCGGCGCGGTACTCGGCCGCCTGCTCGACGGTGTAGGCGGGCGCGCTGTCCGGTCCGACGCTCCACTCGGCGTGGACGAACCACGTCGGCACGGTCAGCTCCCGCCAGCGCGACTCGCCGAAGACGACGTCGCGCGTGTCGGCGGCCAGGGCCTCGCCGGACAGGCGCAGCCGGCCGTCCGGGGTCAGGTCGTGCGCGAAGTACTCGCGGGTCAGCGGGTCGGAGGGGTCGACCAGCGGGTTGGCCGCGGCCTGGACCGCGAGGTACTCCTCGACGGTCCACGTCCGTTCGCGTGCGGCCAGCTGCGGGGCGAGGACGGCCGCCACCATTTCCTCGGTCATGTGAGCGTGCATCGGCATGGGGAGGCCGCCGTCCACGAGCACGAGCGCGCGCACTCGGTCGGGATGGCGCACGGCCAGGTCCACGGCCACATACCCGCCCATCGACATCCCGGCCACGGTCACCGACGCGAGGTCCAGGGCGTCGAGCACACGCACCATGTCGTCGGCGTGCTGCCTGGTCGTCGCACCGGGCAGGTCGCAGCTGTCGCCGCGGCCGCGCAGGTCCGGCGTGATCAGCGTGAAGCCGTGCGCCGCCACCCGGTCCCACAGCTTGCGGCTGCCGCTGACGCCGTGGACGGCCAGCACGGGTGCGGTGTTGCCGTCGTGCAGCTCGACGGCCAGGTCGCCACCGTCAACAGGAACGAACATGAGCGGACTCCTCAGGCTTTGCCGGGGTTGAAGAGGTTCAGGGGGTCGAGCGAGGTCTTGATCGCCCGCTGGACCGCCCACGCGTCGGGACCGAGTTCGCGGATCATGCCGTCGCGCTTGAGCAGGCCCACGCCGTGCTCGCCGGTGACGGTGCCGCCCAGCTCCAGGGCCTGGTCGAGGATGTCCTCGAACGCCGACTGCGCGGCGATGCGCGCGTTGTCGTCGCCGGGCGGGGTGATCAGCAACGGGTGCAGGTTGCCGTCGCCGGCGTGGGCGATGGTGGCGATGCGGACGTCGTGGCGCGCGCCGATCTCCTCGATGCGCGCGAGCATGGCCGGCACCTGCGAGCGCGGCACGCACACGTCCTCGGTGAGCAGCGGGCCCAGCCGTTCCAGCGCCGGGTAGGTCAGGCGGCGGGCGGCGAAGAGGGCCTCGGCCTCGGTCGAGTCGGTGGACCGCTCGGTCCAGACGGCACCCGCGTCGGTGAACGCCGTGACGAGGCCGTCGGCGTCCTCGGACGTCTCGGCGCGGGCCAGCAGCATGGCCTCGGTGTCCGGCTCGATGCCGAGGTGCTTCCAGTCCTCGACGGCCTGCAGGCACGCGCGGTCGATCAGCTCCAGAGCGGCGGGCCGCAGGCCCCGGCTCGTCGTCACGGCAACGGCCCGACCCGCGGCGACGAGGCTGGAGAACGCGCCGACGACGGTGTCCGACGGGCGCGGGGCCGGCCGCAGCCGCACGGTGATCTCGGTGACGACGCCGAGCGTGCCCTCCGACCCGACGAGCAGCCCGGTCAGGTCGTAGCCGGCGACCCCCTTGGTCGTGCGCCTGCCGACCCGCACCGCGGTGCCGTACGGAACGGGGCCGCCCATCACGGCTTGCAGTCCGAGCACGTAGTCGCGCGTCACGCCGTACTTGAGGCAGCAGAGGCCGCCGGCGTTCGTGGCGACGTTGCCGCCGATCGTCGACCACGGCGAGCTGGCCGGGTCGGGCGGGTACCAGAGCCCTTGCTCGGCAACGGCCCTTTTCAGGTCGTCGTTCACGACGCCCGGCTGCACGACCGCGAGCAGGTTCTCCCGGTCGATCTCGAGCACCCGGTCCATCCGGCTGAGGTCGAGGACCAGGCACCCGTCGACGGCGTTGGCGCCGCCGGACAACCCGGTGCCCGCACCTCGCGGCACGACCGGGACGTTGTTCTCGGCACAGGCCCTCACGGCCTGCTGAACGTCCTCTGTGGACTTCGGGCGGAACGCGGCGCGGGGCGTGCCGACGGGTGCCCACTCCGCCTCGTCGTGGCTGAGACCGGCCAGCGTGTTCGGGTCGGTGATGAGGTTCGGCAGCTTCATGAACGCTCCAACGCGCCGTGCGCGGCCTTGTGCACGACTTTTTCGAGTTCGGCGCCCCATTCGCCCGGCGTGGTGTCCGCGTGGACCGGGACGACGCCGAAGCCCGCCACCGCGAACCGGGCGAAGAGCAGCAGGTCGAAGGCCCGCGCGGGGGAGGCCAGCGGAGGGGTCAGGATCGTCGCGATCTGCGTCGCGCCGGTGTTCAGCTCCTGCGTGCCGGTGGCGATGAGGTCCGGTGCCCCGATGATCACGGCACGCCGGCCGAGCTCCAGCGCCCACTGCTCCGGCGTGATCGTGCCGATGGCCGTGCGCACCGCTTCCACCAGCGCCGCAACGGGATCCGGGTCCGGCACGAGCGCGCGCACGACGCGGCTGAGGAACGCGTCGTACCAGAAGATCGCGGCCTTGGTGCCGAACGTGCGGAACAGCGTGCGCTCCGAGACGCCGGCCCGATCGGCGATGGCCCTGGTCGACGTGGCGGCGAAGCCCTGGTCGAGGCAGAGCGCGATCGCCGCCTCCTGGATCGCGAGACGGGTGCGCAGGTCCTTCGCGGCACGAGGGGTGAGCGTTTCCACGCCGCCAACCTAGTCCAAAGTGTCAGTTGTTGCCAGATTTGGTGTCAGTTGATGTCAAAGTGTCATGGGCGGGCTGCGGGGTAGACGACGTCATGGCCCGGACCACCGTCGTGATCGCCTCGCGGAACCGCGCGGACAGCCTGCTCCGCACGCTGTCCCACCTCAGCGAGCTCGCGGTGCCCGTGATCCTGGTAGACAACGCGTCCTCGGACGACACGGTTTCCCGTGTGCGCAAGGAGTTCCCGCACGTCCTGATGCTGGAGTCGGCGGTCAACCGGGGTGCGGTCGCGCGCAACCTCGGCGTGCAGGCGGCGCGGACACCGTTCGTGGCCTTCGCCGACGACGACTCCTGGTGGGCGCCCACCGCGCTCGAACGGGCCGAACCGATCTTCGACGAGCACCCGGACCTGGCGGTGATAGCCGCGCACACGCTGGTCGGCCCGGCGGAGACCCCCGACCCGCTCACCCCGCTGCTGCGGGACAGCCCGCTCGGCGAAGGCGTCGCGGGGCCTGCGGTGCTCGGGTTCCTGGCCTGCTCGGCGATCGTGCGGCGGCAGGCGTTCCTGGAGGTGGGCGGGTTCAGCCCGGTGTTGTTCTTCCGCGGCGAGGAGACGCTGCTGTCGTGGGACCTCGCGGCGGCGGGGTGGGCGCTCTGCTACGTCGAGGCCGTGGTGGCGCACCACCACCCTGCCGCCGGACGGGAGCCGGACGGGGACGTCGTGCAGCGGCGCAACGCGGTGCTGACGTCGTGGATGCGCAGGCCCGTGACCACGGCCCTGGCGGTGTCGCTGAAGGACCCGCGGGCGTTCCGGGCGGCGCTACCGCGCCTGCGCCAGGCGCTCCGGCAGCGCCGTGGGCTGCCGGAACACCTGGAAGCGCAGATCAGAGCGAGCGAACGGCCGCGGCGAGGCGCGTGATGCCCTCGTCGATCTGCTCCGGCGTCACACCCGAGAACGCGAGGCGGATGGCGTTGTCGCCGCCCTCCAGCAGGAAGTCGGAGCCCTTCACGAACTCGACGCCGTGCTCCTTGGCGACCGGCACGAGCTCGTCGATCGAGACGCCCGGCAGCTCGACCCACATGAAGTAGCCGCCCTGAGGAGCGGTGAAGACGGCCTCGGGCAGCTCACGCCGCAACGCGGCGACCAAGGCGTCCTTGCGGGCGCGCAGCGCGGTGCGGACGTTCGCGACCGACTCCTCGAGACGGCCGGAGCGGCAGTACGAGTTCACGATCGACTGCGCCACCATGTTCGGCGAGATGTACGTGGTGGTGGCGATGTCCTGGATGCTCTTGATGACGGCCTTCGGCCCCACCAGGTAACCGCAGCGGATGCCGGGCGCCATGGTCTTCGAGAACGAGGAGGCGTAGACGACCTTCTCGTTCTTGTCCTGCGACAGCATCGTCGGCAGCGGCTCGCCCTCGAACCGCACCTTCACGTACGGGTCGTCCTCGAACAGCACGAAGTCGTACTTCGCCGAGAGCTCCAGCAGGCGCGTGCGCTTCGCCTCGGACAGCGTGTAGCCGGCCGGGTTGTGGAAGTTCGGGATGATGTGCGCGAGCTTCGGGCGCACCCCGCTCTCCAGCAGCTTCTCGAGCGCGTCGACGTTGATGCCGTCGGTCTCCAGCTCGATCGCGTGGATGTTCGCGCCGCGCTGGCGCAGGTTCAGCAGCGTGCGGTCGTAGGTCGGCGCCTCGACCACCACGTCGTCGCCCTCGCCGACGAGCAGCTCGAACAGGAACGCGTCGGCCTGCATCGAACCGTTGGTGACGAGCACCTGCTCCGGCTCGACATCGTGCTGCTCGGCCAGCCACGCGCGCAGCGGCACGTAACCGACGCTCGTGCCGTACGCGAAGGTGCCGCCGGGGTCGTCCGTGAAGGCTTTCTGCGCTGCTTCGCGCAGACCTTCCTGGTCGATGATGTCGAGGGAGGGCGCTCCGCGCGTGAACAGGATCGAGGCCATGCGCGGAGCGTACAACTCCCACGATTTGGGCTACGGCCTGTATACGTATGAGTTGAGCGTGCTCACGGCCCCCTGGGCGTTGCCGAGGTGGTAGAGGTCGACCGCGAGGAAGTTCGGCTTCTTCCTCGCCGCGGGCTGGCAGAACTGCTGGGCGCGGTTCACGAGCTTGCTGTTGTCCGTCGTGGCGGTGCTGCTGAACGGAACGTCGCGGAAGTGGTTCATGACGAACAACGGCTGGAAGCTCCCGGTCGCCGTGAGCGGTTTCTCATCCCATCGGCTGTAGCAGGACCAGTCGGAACTGCCGAGCCCGGAGCCCATCGACCAGTAGTTCTCGACGGTCCAGTCCTTCTGGTATAGCACGCCGCTGTCCTCGCGCCCGTCCTTCGCGTGGTCGGTGAAGATGATCAGCCGCTTGCCGCTGTCCACCATCTGGCTGCGCGTGGGCCAGCCGTTGCGCTGCACACCCTCCGCCCGGTACAGGACGTCACCGAGCCCCTGCACCTTGCGCAGCTCGGCCCTGAGCGTGTTCGCGTCGACGTAGTCCTCCAGGAAGACCGTGACGATCTCGCCGCGGTTGTTCTTCAGGAAGTCCACGATCCGCTGGACGTCCACGTTCAGCGCCACCGGCTTGCTCACCAGCGTGCAGCTGTTGTGGCACAGGATCGCGCCGTCCGGCGTCTGGTGGATGTCGAGCATGAAACCCCGGACGCCGTCGCCGAGCTGCTGCACGATGCCGCGCGTCTGGTTCTTGGCGAGGTTGACGAACGGAGGCGCGAACCCGCCGTCCACCCCGTTCGCGTAGGCGTTGTGGGCGGTCAGGAACGTCATCTGGTCGAGCCGGGGGTCCTGCGGCATCGGAGACGTCTGGTTCTGCACCGGCGTCAGGTACCAGCGCGTCTCGCCACCGAGGCCGAAGAACTCCCACTGGTCACCGAACTGCCGGAACTCGTGAACTGCGTCCGCCTGCGCACACGAACCCATGGTGAGCTGGCGGGTGATGCACTGACCCGGCGAGTCGGTGTTCTCGAACCTCCCGTCGCCCAGCCGCCATTGCTGGTGGTCCTCGTTGCCCTTCGGGCGGTGCAGCGCGAGCCCGGTGCCGCTCTGGGCGATGTTGAGCCCGGTCTTGACACCGGTGACGTAGAACGTGCCCGACGGAGCCGCTTGCGCGGTGGCGGGCACCAGGGGAAGCAGCAGCAGGGCCGCGACAGCAGGGAGGTATCGCATGGTGACCAGAGTCACCTACGCCAGTGAAACATGAAAAGCCTTCAGGCGTGTGGACGTTTAACACTGTGGGTATCTCACGCGGCGTAAAGCCCTCTTACGAGGTAGAACAACTCCACGGCAGCCGTCGCCCGACCGAAGGGTTAGGGCCGGTACTCGGGCGCCGCCTTCACAAGCCGCGCAGGGTTCGACTCCCTCGGTTGCCACTTGTCGCCGGCCGTCGATCCCGCGGCGGGAAGTGGAGGCGTCGCGGCCGACGGGCTGCGGCGCCCGCTTCGTTCCCGGGCCACCTCGCGGCTCGCCTCACCTCGGCGGTCACCAACCCCGCTCAAGGCCCCGATCGGCCTTGCGAGTGAAGTTCTCGCGTCTGGACATGAGTCCGATAACGCCACTCCTTCCTCCTCCGACTGCTCAGTACAGGACGACTGGGCGTTGCCTGGTCGCCTTGCGCATGTCGCTCGGGAAGGGGACAGGTGGCGGACCGGGGGAGCAGGACGCGGTGGTTGGGTTACGTCATCTCCGGTGCCGCGCTCGCCGCGGCCGTGGTGCACGTCGTGTGGCCTTCAGCCAAGATCGACGCCACCACCGTGCTGTTGCTCGGCCTCGCACTGGTGCCCTGGCTGGGCAATCTGCTCGAGAGCCTCGAGTTGCCGGGCGGGCTGAAGTTGCAGTACCGCGAGCTTGAGGAACGGGTGGAGCAGGTCGAGACAGAGGGCAAGGCGAGCATCGACGACGCCTCCAGCGTCGCCCAGGCTGCCCTCGGTGCTGCCCGGCTGGGTAGCGCCGTGCAGCACCGCCAACCGGCCGGCAACCTTCCCGACCTGGACGAACTGGTCCTCGAGATGCGGCGCCTCCGGCAGTTGCCGTACTCGGAGAGTCGAACGGACATCAGGGACCAGGTCTTCGGCGCGATGATCGTCGTCGCCGGCCGGGAACCGGGTTTCGACATAGGTGCGGCGTTGCGGGACGACGACCCGGACCGCCGGTTGGCGGGGTACGCAGGGCTGCACGGCAAGCCCGATGCCGAACTCGTCGAAGCCGTGGTCGACGTGCTCGCCCGTGAACAGAGCGCGTTCAACCAGTACTGGGCGATCAAGGCGTTGCGCGTGCTCACCGGACTCGCCAACCCGTCGGAGGTCACGCCGAAGCTGGCCGCGGTCTTGAAGCGCCTGCGCGAGATGGTCCCGACGGGAAGCTCGCGTGCTCACGAGGTCGACCTGCTGTCCCGGTCGCTGGGGCTTGCGACCTGAGCGAGGCCACGTTCAGACCGGTGCGTCCTCGCCGAACGACGCCCCGACACCCCACCCGGTCCGCTTCGCCCCATCACGTCGTTCAACTCCCGGTTGGCCACCCCGGGATACCGCGCCCGGCCTCCACCGCCGATGCTCGACCGCCGCAGCCCGCAGCCCGCAGCCCGCACCGCAGCCCCGTCACCGCTCCCGGCGAGAAGGCGCCACGTGCCCGGGCCCGGTCACCCGACGACCCGCCGGCAGCCCCCGGTTCTCGACACCGAGCGGTCGCGCCAGGACCGACGAGCGGACGACACCCGCACCACGAAGAGACGCGACGACACGCATGACAGGACCAGCCTTCCGAGAAGTCGTGGCACCCCGGACGAAGTGCTGTGATCACCATGACAGGCAGGTCTGACAATTTTCGGCAACCGCAGGTCAGGGGCGGTTGAAGACGCCAAAGGGCCCGCCCGGCGCACAGCCGGACGGGCCCCGGAGAGCGGAATCAGAGCGCGCGGACAGCCTGCGCCTGCGGTCCCTTCTGACCCTGGCCGATCTCGAACTCCACGCGCTGCTGCTCCTCCAGCGACTTGAAGCCGTTGCCCTGGATCTGCGAGTAGTGCACGAAGACGTCCGGACCACCGCCGTCCTGCGCGATGAATCCGAAGCCCTTCTCGCCGTTGAACCACTTGACAGTGCCCTGCGCCATACCGATTGCTCCCTAGATGTTGGTGCCCCCGCCGAGCGGGGTGCGCGGGCAGTCTGCCAGTGGACAGGTCCTCCCACATCGTGGTTAGCCCGGTGGTGTGAAGAAGTAAGTTGGACCGGGTACCGCTGAGAGGAGCAGGGATGACGAACTGGCTGGACGTCGCGCACGAGGTTGCGGCGACGCTCAGGTCCGACGCCGCGGACAGGGACCGGGCCAACCAGCCACCCGCCAAAGAGGTGGAACTGCTCCGGCAGAGCGGTCTGCTCAACGTCGACGACTGGGCGACCCAGCAGCGGGTGACCAGGGTCGTCGGTGCCGCCGACGCCAACGCCGGACACCTCCTCGGGTACCACTACCTGCAGATCTGGCGCAGCGGCCTGTTCGACGTCCCGTTCGGCAGGGACCGCGACCAGTTCTGGGCGGGCGTCAGCAACCCCCTCGACGCGGCCCTCGAGCTCACGCCCGCCGAGAACGGCTACAGGCTCAACGGGCGCAAGACGTTCGCCACCGGCGCGGCCGTGGCCGACCGGCTCGTGGTCAGCGCGACCCGCGCGGACAACGGCGACAAGCTCACGTTCCTGCTCGACGGCAAGGCCGGCGGAATCACCTACCTGGACGACTGGGACAACATCGGCCAGCGCCTCACGGCGTCCGGTGGCGTCGCCTTCGAGGACGTCGCGGTCACGGAGGTCCTCGGCGTGCAGCCCGCGGGGGAGGACCCGCGCCTCAGCCTCGCCGCCCTCGGCTTCCAGCTCGTGCTCGCCCAGCTCTACGTGGCCATCGCGGAGGGCGCGCTCGCGGAGGCCGCCGACTACACCCGCACCAAGACCCGCCCGTGGTTCGTCAGCGGTGTCGACGCCGCCACCGAGGACCCGTACATCGTCGCCGCGTACGGCGAGATGGTGTCGCACACCAGGGCCGCCGGGCTGCTCGCCGACGAGGCCGCCCGCCGGCTGCACGAGGCCAGCGAGTTCGGCCGCCACCTCACCCCGGCGAAGCGGGCCGAGGTCGCCGTGACGATCTCCGAGGCGAAGGTCGTCAGCACCAAGCTCGTCAACGAGGTCACCAGCCGCATCTTCGAGCAGGTCGGCGCGCGCGGAACGGCCGCCAAGCACGGCGTGGACCGCTTCTGGCGCAACGCGCGCACGCTCACGCTGCACGACCCTGTCGTCTACAAGGCACGCGAGGTCGGCGAGTACTTCCTGACCGGCGCGCGCCCCGCCTACACCGGGTACAGCTGATGCGGCCGGTCCTCGCGGACTCCGTCAGGCTCACCGACGACGGCGTCCTGATCCTCGACCGCCGGCAGTTCCCGTTCGAGCGGAACTGGGTGCTGTGCCGGACGGCCGAGGACGTCGCGCGGGCCGTCGAGGACATGGTCACCCAGTCCTCGGGCCCGTACTTCGCCGTGCTGCAGGCGATGGTGCTCAAGGCGCGGACCCTCGAAGGGAAGCCGTTCGAGGAAGCACGCGCCGAGCTCGGCAGGACCGCGCTGATGCTCGAGAACACCAGGCGCACCAACAACGCCCTGCGCAAGGCCACCGCGATCGTCCTGGAGCACGTGGACGCCGCCCGGGACGTCGCGCACGCCCTGCAAGGCGCGCAGGAGGGCGACCGCCGGTACCGCGCGAAGAGCCGGGCGCTGGGCGAGCACACCGCGAACCTGCTGGAGGACAACGACACGGTCATGACCCACTGCTGGGCCGACCTGTACCTGACGGAAACCGTCCGGGCGGCCCAGGAGCAGGGCAAGACGCTGCGGTTCTTCTGCACCGAGACCAGGCCGTACCTGCAGGGGGCGAGGCTCACCGCGGAGACGCTGGTCGAGATGGGCGTCGACACGACCCTCATCACGGACGGCATGGGCGCCGCGGTCCTGCAAAGCGGCGAGGTCGACGCGTTGGTCACGGCGGCCGATCGCGTCACCATGGACGGGCACGTCGTCAACAAGGTCGGCACACTGGGTCTCGCCGTCGCCGCCCACGCGTTCGGGGTGCCGTTCCACGCCCAGGTGCAGGCGCCGGACCACCTGGCGCCGACGACCGAGCACGTGGAGATCGAGTACCGCGACGGCGCGGAAGTGCTGCAGGTCCTCGGCAGGCCCAGCGCCACGCCGAGGGTGAAGGGGCTGTACCCGGCGTTCGACGTGACGCCGCCGCGCTTCGTCACGGACGTGGTGACGGACAGGGGCGTCTACCGCGCCGGAGAGCTGGACAAGTACTACGAGGGAGAACAGCGGTGAGCAAGTGGGTCGTGCTCGACATCGAGGGCACGCTGAGCGCGACGGACCAGGTGCTGGTCGTCCTCTACGACTACGCGCGCCCGCGGCTCGGGCCGTGGATCGAGCAGCACGGTGACGACCCGGTGGTCGCCGACGCCGTGCGGCAGGTCAAGGAGCTGTCCGGCCACGACGACGTCGTCAAGGCGCTGCACGACTGGATGGACGCCGACCAGAAGGTCACGCCCCTCAAGACGTTGCAGGGCCTCATCTGGCAGCAGGGCTACGCGCAGGGCGACCTGGTCGCGGAGTTCTTCCCGGACGTCGTCCCGGCCATCCGCAAGTGGCACGACGACGGCGTGAAGCTCGCGATCTTCTCCAGCGGCTCGGTCGCGGGCCAGATCGCGTTCTTCCGGCACACCACCGACGGCGACCTGACGCCGTTGCTGGAGCACCACTTCGACACGGTCAACGCCGGCCCGAAGCGCGAAGCCGCGTCCTATCACAAGATCGCGGAAACGCTGCGGAGCGACGACATCACGTTCTACAGCGACGTCCCGGCCGAGCTGCACGCCGCGTCGGAGGCGGGCTGGAAGACGGTGGGCGTCGCGCGCGCGGGCGAGCCGTACGGCAACGCCGACTTCACGCCCCACCCGACGGTGTGGGAGCTTTCATGACCGCGGAGCTCGCGCGCGAGTGCGTCCGCTACGCGCAGATGGGCTGGATGCGCGGCACGAGCGGCAACCTCTCCGTTGTGCTGCAACGGGATCCGCTCCGCCTCGCCGTCACGGTCAGCGGCGTCGACAAGGGCGAGATCACCGCTGAGGACAGCGTCGTCATCGACGCCGACGGCAACGCCGTGGACAGCGCCAAGGTCCCGTCCGCCGAGGCCGGTCTGCACGCGCGGATCGCCCGCGTGGCCGGGGCGGGCGCCGTCGTGCACGTCCACGCCCTCGCCCCCGTCGTCGCGGCGGAGCACTGGCCGAACGGCGTGGTGCTCGAGGACCTGGAGATGCTCAAGGGGTTCGGCCGGTACGCCCACGAGGAGGTCGTGATCCCGGTCGTGAAGAACTCGCAGGACATGGCCGAACTGGGCGACGCCTTCGAGAAGGGCTTCGACCCGAAGGTTCCGGCGCTGCTCGTCGCACGTCACGGCGTGTACGTGTGGGGCGACGACCTGGTGCAGGCACGGCACCGCCTGGAATGCCTGGAGTGGCTGCTGCGCTTCAAGGTGGAGACACGGGACATCTTTACGGGGAGGCACTCATGACGCTGCTGACGGTGTGGCCGGAAACCGGCCCCGAGGAGACCGTCCTGCGCACCACCGACGCCGAGGAGATCACGACCACCCTCAAGGAACACGGCGTGCGCTTCAGCCGCTGGTCTGTTGTGGACGGTGTGACCGCCGAGAACGCCCTCCAGGTCTTCGAGAAGGAGATCGCCCGCGTCAGCGAGACCGAGGGCTACGGCTACGTCGACGCGATGGAGATGACCCCGGCCGACACCGACGAGTACCGCGCCAAGGCCGTCGAGTTCCGGAACAAGTTCCTCGCCGAGCACACGCACGACGACGACGAGGACCGCTACTTCGCCCGCGGCGCGGGCGTTTTCTACCTGCACATCGGCGACAAGGTGTACGCGGTGCTCTGCGAGGCGGGCGACCTGCTGAGCGTCCCGGCGAACACGACGCACTGGTTCGACATGGGCACCGAGCCCGACTACGTGTCGATCCGGTTCTTCCACGACGACGACGGGTGGATCGGCAACTTCACCGGTAGCGACATCGCCACGAAGTTCCCGACTTTCGACGAGCTCCGTTCAGGAATGTGAAAAGTTCGCCCACCTGAACATTGTTCCGGAATTTCCGGTAAGTGTTGATCCCTCCGCCTTCCTGCCCTCACAGTGGTGCAGACCACTTGTCGAAGGTCGGAGGGATTCACCGTGGAAACCCCTGCACTCCACACACGACGCTCCGTTCTGGCGCTTGCGCTGACCGCACCCCTGCTCGTGGCCCCGGCGGCTCAGGCCCTCGCTCAGCCGCCGTCCGCGCAGTGGGTCAGCGCCCCGTACACCTACACCGTGCAGAAGCCGTACAACCTCGCCACCAGCGCGCGCTACAAGTTCGAAGGCGGCGTGCACACCATGTGGGTCTACGACTACGACCAGCCGCACACCCAGGGCAGCCCGACTGATCCGCGCACCGAGCTGCGCTTCCACCAGGAGTACTCCAGCGGCTCACGCGCCTGGGAGGGCGAGATCTACGTCCCGTCCGGCGTCAGCGGCCCGACGGTCGTGCAGATCCTGCGCGGCAGCCGTCCGGACGGCACCCGCGCCACGGACGTCATGCTCAACGTCGCCGACATCGACGGCGGCACGTTGCGCAAGGACAGCAACCAGGTCATCGCCACCGGCATTTACAACAAATGGTTCAAGATCCGCGTGGAACACACCGCGGTCGCGGGTGGCCGGGGCACGGTGCGGACTTATTACAACGGTTCGCTGAAACTCACGCACCAGGACGAAGGTCCGGCGACGCGTTACTTCAAGAACGGCGTCTACCACCACGGCAGCGGTCGCGCGGAGGCCCGTTTCCGCAACATCACCTATTGGCGCCAGTGACATTGCTCGGCGCCGTAGGCCTCGTAGCGCTCGCCTTCGGTGAAGCCCAGCTTCGCCAAGAGGCGCATCGAGGCGACGTTCGCCGTTCGGGTGATGCTCGCGAGCGGCTCACCGGGGTGTGCGGCGGCGTACCAGTCAAGCGCCGCCGCACACGCCTCGTACGCGTAACCCTTGCCCCACGCGGACGGCAGGAACAGGTAGCCCAGCAACCGTTCCTCGTCCACCACGTCGAACGAGACCATGCCGATCATCGCGCCGTCCAGCGCGACGACGAAGAATCCGTGCCGCCGGCCCGGGATCGGGGGCGCCGTGCGGTCGACCTCGTCGCGCGGCTTCGAGCCACCGGTGTAGGTGCCCACCTCCGGCGACGAGAACAGGTCGAGGAACGCGTCCCGGTCGCGCGCCTCGGACTCGCGCAGCACGAGCCGTTCGGTTCGGATCGGCGCAGGTGGCCAGGCGGCGGGTCCGGTCATGACGTCCAACCTAGAGTGAGGTCATGAGCTCACAGGTGGCGGTGGCATCGCTCGGCGGCACGATCACGATGACGGGCTCCGGCGCGGTGTCGCCGACCCTGGGCGCCGGGGACCTCGTGCGGGGCTTGGAGGTGGGGGAGATCGCGACCCTGGCGACGGTCCCGGGCGCCTCGCTCACCTTCACCACCCTGCTGGAGGCCTTCGACTGGGCCGACGAGCAGGTCTCCGGAGGCGCCGCCGGTGTCGTCGTCGTCCAGGGCACCGACACCCTCGAAGAGACCGCGTACTTCTTCGACTGCCTGTGGCCGCACGACGAACCGGTCGTCGTCACCGGCGCCATGCGGAACCCCGGCCTCCCCGGCGCCGACGGCCCCGCCAACCTCGCCGCCGCCGTCGCGGTCGCGGCGGCACCCAACTCACGCGGCCGCGGCGCCCTGCTCGTCCTCAACGACGAGGTCCACGCCGCGCGCTGGGTCCGCAAGACGCACAGCAGCCTCCCCAACGCCTTCGAGTCGTTCCCCGGCCCCCTCGGACTCGTCGTCGAGGGCTCGCCGCGGTACTTCCACCCCGCGCACAGGCTGACCGCGCTGCCGCGACCTCTCGACGCACCGGCGGTTCCGCTCATCGAGGCCACTGTGGACGACGACGGCTCGATCCTCGACTGGCTCAACGTCGGGGGAACCGTCGTCGCCGCCACCGGCGTCGGCCACGTGTCGGCCGGCATGGCGGAGGCCATCTCACGAGCCCGGTTCCCGGTGGTGGTGGCGACGCGGACGGGCGCGGGCACGACGTTCCGCGACACCTACGGCTTCGTCGGGTCCGAGTCGGACCTGATCAAGCGCGGCGCCGTGATGGCCGGCTGGCTATGTCCCCGCAAGGCACGCGTGCTGCTGCGTCTCGCCCTCGGCGCTATGGCGCCTATCGAGGACGTTTTCGCTGCTCGCGGCGGCATTTTCTAGCTTGTTTTCACCCGAATGAGCCAGTGGTGTGGATCGAATCCAAGCCCTACCGTCGAAGGGCATGACCGCCACCATCTCCACCCCGTACAGCCGGTGCCTGGGCGACGAACTGCGCCGGGTCCGCGAGTCGTGCACCTCGTTCACCGGCCGTGCGATGGCCGTCCAGCTCGGCTGGGACCCGAGCAAGGTGTCCGACATCGAGCTCGGCAAGGCCCGCGCGAGCGAGATCGACCTCGTCCAGTACCTGGCGACGTGCGGCAAGGACATCGACTTCGTCAACGAGTTCCGCAGCCGCTACTACAACGCCTTCGACCGGTTCTTCGCTCAGGTGCCGGACGAACTGCGCACACTCGCGATGACCGAGGCAATGGCCACGAAGATCATCAGCCTGGACATCATGACGGTGCCCGGTCTTGTGCAGGTCGAGGGCTACACGCGGGAGTTGTTCGTCGACTCGCACATCGAAGCGCCGGAGGACATCGAGAAGTTCGTCCGGGCGCGTATGGAGCGACAGGCGATCTTGAGGCGGCCGAATCGCCCGGAGTGCTTGTTCTACGTGCACGAGCTGGCGCTGCGGATGCCGCTGGGCAGCGCCTCACTCCGTGAAGACCAGTACCTGCGTCTCCTCTTCAACACCCACATCCTCCGCGTGGTGCCTGCGCACATGACCGCGTTCCGTTCGCCGTGTGTGTTGTACGAGTTCGAGAAGGCATCATCGGTCGTGTACTGCGAGACCGACATGGCGAAGGTGTTCGCGCAGGACAACACCGCCGTCGCGCGGGCGAAGCGGCTCTTTCAGCGGCTGGATGCCGTTGCCCTGGATGAGGAACAATCGCGGAGCAAGCTGATGGAGTGCATCAGTGGCCTGCGAGAGGACTCAGATGTTCCAGGAACGGACTTGGCGTAAGAGCAGCTACAGCGGCGGCAGCGGCTCCGGCAATTGCGTGGAGGTGTCGCTGGCCCAGGACGTCCTCGTCCGCGACACGAAGAACGCGAGCGGTGACGTTCTCGCGTTCTCCACCCCTGCCTGGCGCGCCCTGCTCAACTCGCTCTGACCACCGAGGTGTTCGCGGTCTCGACCGTCACCCGTACGGTCTGAGGCGCGAGCGGCTGTCCGGGAGCGTCAGCACGCTGCGTGTATTCGCAGGACAGCACGGCTGTCGCGCGAACCAGGAGGATTCGAAAGGATTCCCATGACGGCGGACCGGACCTGGTGTAAGAGCAGCTACAGCAACGGCGGCACCGCAGAGAGCTGCGTGGAGGTGTCGCTGGCCCAGGACGTCCTCGTCCGCGACACGAAGAACGCGAGCGGTGACGTTCTCGCGTTCTCCACCCCTGCCTGGCGCGCTCTGCTCAGCTCGCTCTGACCACCGAGGTGTTCGCGGTCTCGACCGTCACCCGTACGGTCTGAGGCGCGAGCGACTGCAGGTACTGCGCGTGGTCCGGCCCGATCGTGTCGCTGAACGCGATGAACGAGAGGTGCGGCAGTTCGAACGCGGTCGTGGCGCAGAAGTCCTCGAGCCGGTCGAAGCCGCGCCGGATGCCGGTGGCGTCGAGGCCGAACGCGGCGTGCCGGTCGAGCTTGGCGGCGCCGACGTCGAGCAGGTGCAGGGCGTGCATGGCGTGGGCGAACGCCATCGCGCACACCTCGATGCGCACGCACGACTCCAACAGCGTCCGCACCATCGACGGGTGCAGCGACTTGCCGGACGTGCGCAGGACGAGGTCGATTCCGGCTTCGCGGAACAGTGCGGCGATCTCGAACAGGCCGGGCACGCCGAGCGGCTCGCCGCCGCCCAGCGTGACGGTCTCCGGGCGCATCGAGATGAGCGCTTGGGCGACGTGCAGCATTCGGTCGTGGCTGAGCCGCGCGTGTGCGACGTCCCAGGTGATGTCCATCGGGCCCCCTTCGGCGGATACGCCGATCCCACCGGGGGTCTTGTCCCGCCGTCAGGTGACCGTTGTCCCGACTTACCGGGGACTTCCGAGTCCCGCCTCGCGGGCGCGCACGATGGCCTGCGCCCGGTCGGCCACCTGGAGCTTCGTGAAGATCGCCGACACGCGGTTGCGGACGGTCTTGCCGGAGAGGTGCAGCTTGTGCGCGATGGACGGGTTGTCGAGGCCGGACGCCATCAGCTTCAGGACTTCCCGCTCCCGGTCGGTGAGCTGGGGGAACGCCACGACCTCCGAGGAGGAGATCGCGGTGAAGTAGCCCATCATGCGTTGCGCGATGGTGGCGCTGAAGATCGCCTCTCCGGCTCCTATGGCCTGCACCGCGCGCACGATCTCGTCGTCGTCCGTGGTCTTCACGAGATACCCGCGCGCACCGGCCTTCATGGCCGCGAAGACGAGCTCGTCGTCCTCGTGCATCGTCAGGACGAGGACACCGACGCCGGGCAGGGCCGCCTGGATCCGCTTGGCCGCCTCGACGCCGCCGAGGACGGGCATGTGCAGGTCCATCACGACGACGTCCGGCTCCAGGTCGAGGACGACGCGCACGGCCTCCTGCCCGTCCGCGGCGTCGCCGACGACGGAGATGCCGTCCTCGCCGTCCAGCAACGCCTTCAGACCGCGCCGGAACACCGGGTGGTCGTCGGCGATGACAACGCGAGTCGCTGTGCCTGCCACTACTGGGCCTCCAACGGGATCCGCGCCACCACCCGCGTCCCTCGGGGGTGAGCGGGTCCCACTGTGCACGATCCACCCAGTTCCGCGCAGCGTTCTCGCATCGAGTCGAGGCCGACACCCGGCTTGGAGTCCGCCGCGACGCCGCGTCCGTCGTCCACGACCTCCACGACCAGGTCGCCGTCGGTCCGCACGCTGATCGTGCAGGTCGACGCTCCGGAGTGGCGTGCGGTGTTGGTCAGCGCCTCCGCGACGATCCGGTAGGCGGCGACCTCGACGGCGGCCGACAGCCCGTCGAGCTGCTCGGCGTCGACCTCGACCAGCAGGTCGCCGCGGAAGCGCGCGGCCTCGTCCCGCACGGCCAGCGCCAGGCCCTGGTCGAGGATCGGCGGTCGCAGGCCGTCCACGAGCCGGCGCACCTCGACGGCGGTCGTGTCGACGTCGGCCAGCACGGGGTCGAGCACGTCGCCCAGCGAGCGGCGCAACGCCTTGAGCTGCAACCGGATGCCGACCAGTGCCGGTCCGACGCCGTCGTGCAGGTCGCGTCGCAACCGCAGCCGTTCCTCTTCGCGCGCCCGCACCAGCCGTTCGCGCGCGAGCTGCAGGTCGGCGGTCAGCCTGATCGACTGCGCGGCGGGAGCGGTGGAGCGGGCGAGGTCGCCGAGCAGGGTCAGCTCCCGGTCGCTGAGGCGCTCGTCCGGTGCGCGCGGCTCGACGACGAGGTCGCAGACGTGCGAGCCCCGGTAGGTCATGGGGAAGCGGAGCTGCGGCCACCCGCGGCTGCGCCCGTGCTCGGCCAGCACCGACGAACCGCGGATCGCCACGTACGGCAGCTTCAGCGACTCGGCGACGGTCTGCGCGACCGTCGGCAGCACGTCCTGCGACCGTTCGAGCTTCTCGCTCAAAGTCGACAAAGCGCCATAGGGGTCGGAGCGCTCACCGAACAACCACCGGTCGAGCTTGCGCTGCACCCAGCTGCGGATCGGCGCGAACACCAGACCCGCCGCCACTACCCCGACGACCTCGGCGTCGTCGGTGAGCAGCGCGCCCGCCGCGACCATCACGCCGAGGTAGACGAGAAGCAGGACGACCGTCAACGAGCCGTAGAGCAACGACCGGTGGATGAGCAGGCTGATGTCGTACAGGCCGTACCGCACGATGGCGATCACCGCGGCAGCAGGGAACGCCAGCACACCGATGATCCAGGCGACGTGCCCGTCCGTCGTCTCCACAACGGTCGCCACGACGGCCAACACCAGCAGCGCGAACGCCCAGACGAGCAGGCGTCGTTCGTCCCCCTCGGCCCGCCGCCAGCGGAGGAACAACGACGCCACGGCCGCGACCACCGACAGGCCGGCCGCGAGCACCGCGATCTTCGTGATCGTCTTCGCGAGCCCGTCCCCGCTCAGCTGCCAGAACTCGGCGGGGTTGCCCCACGACGCCCACGCGATCGTGATGGTTCCGACGAGAGTGCTGAACAGCGACGCGCCGATGGCGATCCACCAGCGGTTGCTCAGCGGCTTGCCGTTCGGGAACACCAGCGCCACCGCGGGCAGCAACGAGTACGTGGGCCACCAGATCCACGCTTCGAGCCAGCGGGCGGGGTGGTTCTCCGGCTGACCGGCGGCCGCGACGGCGATGGCGCCGAACACGCCCATGACCAGCAACAGCCACCCGACCGGTGACCTGCGGACGTGACCGATCACCCGCACCCCGAGCAGGGTGCAGGCGACCGCGACCAGCCAGTTCCGCGGATGTGAGACGGCACCGGTGACCGCAGCGAGCGCGACGGCGTAGAGCACGCCGGCGGCCACCAGGGCGCCGATGACGCGAGCGAGGGTGACCTCGCGCCGCGTCAGTCGCTGAGCCAGTGCCACAGGTTGTGGAACGGAGATCCGGCGTCCAGCGTGGAGAGACCTCCCGGCCAGCCCTGGAACGTCATGATGCGGTGGCGCAGCTGCTCGACGGACACCGGTTCGGCGGCCTTGTGGACGTGGTCGAAATCGACGTCCCCAGGCTGCGGGTTCATCGCCCGCGCCTGAAGCTCCGCGTACCACGCGAGGAGCTCTTCGTCGGACATGTGCGAAAAGTACGGCGGTACTACTTTCTGCCCGGACTTCGACATGTCTGGAAGGAGTCGTGGGCACTCGTCTGGATACACGAGTGCCCACGAACTCCGGCGGACTTCCTACGACGGACTCAGGGCAGGACCTGGATCTTGCGGCCCTTGCCCGCCTTGAACTGGTCCAACGCTCCCGCGTAGTCGTCCAGCGGCACCCTGTCGCTGATGAACACCTCGGGGTCGAGCACCCCGGTCGCGAAGAGGTCCGCCGCCCGTTCGAACGAGTGCAGCACCGCCATCGAGCCGGTGATGGTGATCTCCTGGTTGTAGATCTTGTACGGCTCGATGGTCACGCGCGCGGAGTAGTCCGAGACGCCGAACTGGAGGAACGTGCCGCCCTTGGCGACGCGCCCGAGACCGTCCTGGATGGCCTTCTCGTTGCCGGTCGCGTCGATGACGACGTCCCAGCCCTGCGGCCGGTCGAGCTCGTCCGGCGTCGCCGCCACGGCCGTGACGCCGAGCTGCTTCGCCGTCTCCAGCCGCTCCGGGTTGAGGTCGACGACCTCGATCGACGACGCGCCGGTCAGCTTGCCGAGCTGCAGCATCATCAGGCCCATCGTGCCCGAGCCGTAGATCAGCACCCGCGACGCCATTTGCGAGCGCAGCACGTCGTAGCCGCGCACCGCGCACGACAGCGGCTCGATGAGCGCCGCGTCCTCGGTCCGCACGTGGTCCGGCAGCTTGACGCAGTTCGCCACCGGGGCCTTCGCGAACTCCGCCGCGCCACCGGAGGTCGTGACGCCGATGGCCGCCCAGCGCTCGCAGAGGTTGCTCCTGCCGGAACGGCACATCCGGCACTCGTGGCAGTACAGCGAGGGGTCGACGGCCACCCGGTCGCCCACGGCGACCTCGTTCACCTGCGAACCGATCTCGACGACCGTGCCGGCGAACTCGTGACCCGGCACGACCGGCAGGGTCGGCGCGAACTCGCCCTGCAGGATGTGCAGGTCCGTGCCGCACAGGCCGCAGGCCGCCACCTGGACGACGACCTCGCGAGGACCGCACGTGGGATCGTCCACAGTGGTCACTTCGACGGATCCGACGCCGGTGATCACTGCTGCTTTCACTTGACCGCTCCCAACGAAAGGCCCTGGACGAGCTTGTCCTGGGCGGCGAACCCGGCGATGAGCACCGGCAGAGAGACCACGACCGCCGCGGCGCAGACCTTGGCCAGGAAGAGGCCCTGCGACGTGACGAACCCGGTCAGGTACACGGGCGCGGTGCCGGCGACGACACCGGTGAGCACCCGTGCGAAGAGCAGCTCGTTCCAGCTGAAGATGAAGCAGATCAACGCCGTCGCCGCGATGCCGGGCATCGCGATCGGCGCCACCACCCGGCGCAGGATCGTGAGCAGACCCGCGCCGTCGATCGAGGCCGCCTCGAGGATCTCCTTCGGGACCTCGGACAGGAACGACCGCATGAGCCACACCGCGATCGGCAGGTTCATCGAGCAGTACAGCAGCGTGAGGAACGAGATGTTGTCGAGCATCCCGGAGAACTGCGCGATCAGGTAGATCGGCAGCAGCGCCGCGACGACGGGCATCATCTTGGTGGAGAGGAAGAAGAACAGGACGTCCGTCCACTTCTCCACCGGCTTGATCGACAACGCGTACGCGGCCGGGATCGCCAGCAGCAGCACGATGATCGTCGACCCGATCGAGGCGCTGAACGAGTTGATCAGCGGAGGCCACGCGCCGGAGTCGAAGAACTCCGCGTAGCCGTCGAGCGTCAGCGGCGCCGCGATCGACGGCGGGTTCGTGGCGGCGTCCGTCTCGCTGTGCAGCGAGGTCAGGAACATCCAGGCCACGGGCGCGAAGAACACGACGCCGGCGAGCCAGGCGAGGACACCCCAGCCGCGTCCGACCCACTTGGCGGTCATCGCTTCTCCTCCTTGAACAGCGAGGACACCACGCGCAGCGCGAACGTCGCGATGACCATCGAGCCCGCGACCACGATGACGCCGGCCGCGGAGGCCTCGCCGTACTCGTGGGCCTGGTAGAAGGTCTGGTAGATCATGTACGGCAGGTTCGCCGTGCCCAGACCACCGGACGTGATCGTGAAGACCGCGTCGAAGTTCTGCACGACGTAGATCGACCCGAGCAGACCGCCGAGCTCCAGGTACTGCCGCAGGTGCGGGAACGTCAGGTACCGGAAGACCTGGAACGACGACGCGCCGTCGATCGTGGCCGCCTCGACGGGTTCGACCGGCTTGGACTGCAGGCCCGCCAGCAGGATCAGCATCATGAACGGCGTCCACTGCCACACCAGCGACAGCACCACGGCGCTCATCGGCATGGTCGAGATCCAGTCCGGCTGGGCGTCGAAGCCCAGCCAGTTCAGGATTCCGTTGAACAGGCCGTACTCCGGGTTGTAGAGCACGTGCTTCCAGATCAGTGCCGCCGCGACCGGCACCACGAGGAACGGCGCGATGAGCATGGTGCGCACGAACCCGCGACCGGCGAACTTCTTGTCCAGCAGCAGCGCCAGGCCCAGCCCGAGGACCAGGCTGATGATCACGACCGACGCCGTGAGCACGATCGTGTTGACCACCGACGAACGCAGGTCGGGGTCGGTGAACACGTTGACGTAGTTGTCGAACCCGGCGAACCCGCGGTTGGTGGGGTCGAGCGAGTTCCACTTCATGAACGAGATGACGAGCGTCGCCACGAACGGCAGCTGCGTCACGATGATCAGGAAGATGAGGGCGGGCAGCAGCGGCGCCCGCCGGGCCCACTTCGAGTACCCCTTGCGGGGGACGGGGGGCGGCCGGTCGACGACCGACCGCTCCTCGCGCGTCAGGACGGCCATGTCACTGTCCCTTGTACTTCGCCGCGACCTTCTCGGCGAGACCCTGGCCGTTGTTCAGCGCGTCGTCCACCGACGTCGCACCCGCGATCGCCGAGCTGATCTGCTGCGACACCTGCGTGCCCAGGTCGGTGAACTCGGGGATGCCGACGAACTGGATGCCGGGCGCCGGGCGCTCCTGCACACCGGGGTTCAGCGGCTTCGCGCTCTTGATCGCGGCCTCGGCCATCGCGGAGAAGCTGCCGGAGGACTGCTTGTACTCGGGACGCTGGTAGGTCGACGCACGCTTGCCGTCGGGGAGCTTCGACCAGCCGAGGTTCTTGCCGACGAGCTCCTCGTAGCCCTTGCCCGACGCCCAGGAGACGAACTTCCAGGCGTTCTCCTGCTTCTTCGACGCCTTCTGGATGCCGAACGCCCAGGTGTAGAGCCAGCCGGAGCTGTCGGTCTTCACGACCGGCGCCTGGGTGAAGCCGAGCTTGCCCTTGACCGGCGAGTCGTTCGCCTCGAGCAGACCGGCGGCGACCGTGGCGTCGTACCACATCGCGACCTTGCCCTGCGTCATGTTGTTGAGGCACTCGGCGAAGCCGGCCTGCGGGGCGCCGTTCTCGCCGTGGTTGCGGACGAGGTCGACGTAGAACTTGGTGGCCTCCTTGAACTCCGGCGCGTTGACCTGCGCCTGCCAGTCCTTGGTGAACCACGTGCCGCCGAAGGTGTTCACGACCGTCGTGAGCGGCGCCATGACCTGGCCCCAGCCCGGCTGGCCGCGCAGGCAGATGCCGCGGACCTCGGGGGTGGCGACCTTCGCGGCGGCCTCGGCGACCTGCTGCCAGGTCGGCTTGTCGGGCAGCGTGACGCCCTTGGCCTCGAAGATGTCCTTGCGGTACATGAGGAACGACGACTCGCCGTAGAACGGCTGCGCGTAGACCTTGCCGTCGGCGGCGGTCAGCGACTGGCGGATCGGCTCCAGGATGTCGGCCTGGTCGAACGCGCTGTCCTTCGCGACGAAGTCGTCCATCGGCGCCAACCAGCCGTTCTTGGCGAACATCGGCGTCTCGTAGTTGGAGATCGTCGCCACGTCGTACTGGCCGGCCTGGCTGGAGAAGTCCTGGCTGATCTTGTCGCGGACGTCGTTCTCGGGCAGCACGGTGAAGTTCACCTTGATGCCGGTGTCCTTGGTGAAGTTGTCCGCGGTGAGCTTCTGCAGGTCCTGCATCTGCGGGTTGTTCACCATCAGCACGTTCACCGAGTTCTCACCACCACCCCCGCCGCCTGCTCCGGAGCAGGCGGAAGCCAGCAGCAACACCGCGGTGGCGGCTCCGAGTGTGCGAATCGACGACATCGTCGGTTCCTTTCCAGGGTTTTCGGGCGCGCTGAAGAAGGGGGATGGAGCGCCCGAAGGGGTGAGGGCAGGTCAGGCTCTGATGACCTTGGGGCCTAGCAGGGTGTAGCGGTGGGCCTCGTGGGCGCTGAGGCCGCTGTCGGTGACGATCGCCTCCAGGTCGGAGACCTCGGCGAACCGGTGGAAGCTGGAGACGCCGAACTTCGTGTGCGTCCCGACGAAGATCTTGCGCCGGGACGAGCTGAGCGCCTTGGCCTTGACCGCGCCGACCGCCGGGTCGGGTGTGGTCAGGCCGTGCTCGCGGGAGATGCCGTTGGCCCCGATGTAGGCGAGGTCGATGACCATCTCGCCGAGCATCCTGGTGGTCCAGTGGTCCACAGTGGCCAGTGTGTGGCCCCTGACGCGCCCGCCCAGCAGCAGGACGGTGCACGACGGGTGCTCGGACATCGCCGCCGCGGTCGGCAGCGACGCGGTGATGATCGTGAGCGGGTTGGTGGTCGGCAGCGCCTCCGCGACGAGCTGCGGCGTGTAACCCTCGTCGATGAAGACGGTCTCGGCGTCGTCGAGCCGTTCGGCGGCCGCCTTCGCGATGCGGCGCTTCTCCGGGACGTGCGATCCGGCCCGGAACCTCAGGCCGGTCTCGAAGCCGGCGCTCTCGACCGGGACGCCGCCGCCGTGCGTGCGGCGGACCAAGCCGTGCTCGTCGAGCACGCGCAGGTCGCGTCGAACCGTCTCGGGCGCGACGCGCAGTTCCTGCGCCATCTCCACCACGTCGACGCGGCCGTCGGCGCGGGCCCTGGCCAGGATGCGACGTTTGCGTTCCTCGGCTCGCATTTCACCTGCCCACTCGGCTATCGGTATGCCCGTTCGGGCTGTGCATAGATGAAACACCCTGGTAACACTGTGGTCGCTACCACAACTGGGTGCAATCCTGCCCGATTTTCGCCCGCTTCGTCCCAGGTGAGACCGCATTCACACAGTTCGGCCAGACTGGGCACGCCCGAACTGGCCCCCAGAGCTGCCCGAATGGTCTCCAGGTGGCCGCCGAACTCGGTGGAACCGGGCGGACCGGGACGAAGTCCAACCAGGACGGACGAGGGGACGAGGCGCATGAGGTGGATCGCTGGGCCGCTCGCCCTGGTGGTCTTGTGGCTCGGGGTGTGGCTGGGTCTCACCGGCTTCACGCGGTTCGACCCGGTCGCGGGGACGAACACCAGACCGGTCGCGGACCGGGGTGTCGCCCGCGTGACCGACTGCACGAGCAGGGGACCGGTCAGCAGGCACGGCTTCGGCACCTGGTGGATCTGCCGGGCCGACGTCGAGTGGGAGGACGGGACCACGGCGCGGGTGACGGCCGAGCCGGGCCAGCTCACACCGTCCGACGAGGGCGCCGCGGTGCCCGTCGTGCAGCGGGGTGAGGGGAAGGTCCGGGGCGGCTCCGGTAATGCGCCGGTGTACCGCGCCGATTTCGAACCGAGCGTCGTGCTCGGCATCGGATCGGTGCTCGGGGGTCTGGCGGTAGGTGGGATCGGGGCGCTGGCCGTGGTGGGAGCGGCCGCCTCCCGGCGCAAGAAGGCACAGGAGAGGGACTACTAGATGAACCCGGCAGCAGCCGATCCCGACGCGATGATGCGTCAGTGGAACGCGCAGATCCAGGCCAAGCTCCGGCAGGCCGACGAGATGAAGCAGGTCGCGAACGCGGTCAGGGTGACGCAGCGTTCCTCCGACGGCTCGGTGTCCGTGACGGTCGACCAGAACGGTGTCGTCTCGGCGCTGGACCTGACCGACGCGGCGCTGCGCAAGCAGCCCGCGCGGCTGTCCGCCGAGATCCTCGGCGTGATGCGCACCGCCCAGGCGCAGATCGCGTCCCGGATGCAGGAGGCCATGGCGCCGATCATCGGCGACGACTCCGCGACCATGGGCGCGCTGGTGGGCGGGTACCACGAGCGCTTCCCCGAGCCCCCGCCCGGGGAACCGGTCGCGCCGCCGCGTCCCACCGGTCCCGCTGACGACGACGACTTCGGCGGGCACAACTTCGCCCGCGACGACAAGGGGTGGTGAGGCGCATGACCGCGCCGGGGTTCAACGTCCAGACGCAGGCGATGCGCGAGCACGCCAGGCGGCTCGACGGCATCGTGAGGCAGATCGAGACGGCCCAGCAGGCCATCGGGCAGGCGCGGATCAACGGCGCCAACGCGTACGGCATCCTCTGCAGCCCGCTGCTGGAGCCGATCATGGGCACCATCGAGGCGGCCGGCACCGGTGCCGTCACCACCGCGCACGGCGTCGTCAACGCCACTGTGGACGGTGTCAACGGGATGGCCGACACCTACGACACCGTCGACCAGGCGCTCGGCGGCAATTTCACGAAGATCGTCGAAAAGCTCGGGGAGCTGACGTCATGACCGCACCGAACCCGCTGGTGGCCGCCGCCCCGGAGGCTCCGGGCGCGCTCGCCGGCCTCAACCTCGTCGAGCCGGCGGCGGACGCGGTCGCCGCCGTCCAGCGCGGTGACTGGGCCGAGGCGGGCATCAACGTCCTCGGCGCGGGCATCGACGCGCTGGGCTTCCTGACCGACCCGTTCGGCACGCTGCTGTCGTCGGCGTTCGCGTGGTTCATCGAGCACGTCGAGCCGTTGAAGTCGATGCTGGACTCGCTGGCGGGCAACCCGGGCGTGATCAACCAGAACGCCGCGACCTGGGGCAACGTCGCCGATCACCTCAAGAGGGCCGGCGAGGACATGACGCGGGTGGTCGAGAACGACACCAGCGCGTGGCAGGGTGCCGCGATCACCGCCTACAGCGCGGTGGCCAAGGCGGAGGCGACCGGCGTGAAGGCGGCCGGTCTCGCCGCCGAGGGCGTCGGTGCCGCGCTGACCGGTGCGGGCGTCGCCGTCGCCACGGTCCGGACGATCGTGCGCGACCTGATCTCGATGGCGATGAGCGAGCTGGTGCAGGCGCTGATCAGGTGGGCGGCCGCCGCGCTGCTCACGGTCGGGCTCGCGACGCCGGGCATCGTCGCCGACGGCATCCGGCTGGTCATGAAGTGGGCCAAGAAGGTCTCGGACTGGCTCGACAAGGTGATCACGACCATCCGCAACCTCTCGAAGGTCGTCGACAAGATCTTCGAGATCCTGGAGAAGTGCAAGACCGGCCTGCAGGCGATCATGCCGAAAGCCGCGGCGGACGCCATCGTCGACACGACGGCCATCGGCATCGCGAAGAACCTGCCGACCGAGGCCGCGAAGGCCGACGACTCACCCTACGCGACGAGGTGACGCTCCGGGGGTGGCCTCCCGGCCACCCCCGGTCCTCTCAGCCGAGCCAGGCCGCGGCGTCGGGCGGCAGCTGGCCGTTGCTGAGCGGAACGCTGGACAACGACGGCACGGCGGGGAGTTCCACCGGCTTCTCCGACAGGTTGACGACGCAGGTGTGGCCGCCCCGCCTGAACGCCAGCACGTCCTCGCCGAGGTCGAGCCACTCGAGGTCGCCGCTGATGCCGCGGCGCCGCGCGAACACCTCGCGGTACAGGGCGAGCATCGAGTCGGGGTCGTCCGTCTGGGCCTCGACCGAGAACCGCTGCCAGTTCTCGGGCTGCGGCAACCAGCTCGGACCGTCTTCCGACGACCAGGGGAGAGGCACGCGGCAGCCGTCGCGCCCCCGGTCGGTGAAGCCGGAACGGTGCCACACCGGGTCCTCGCGCAGCTCGTCCGGCAGGTCCTCGACCTCCCAGAGACCGAGTTCCTCACCCTGGTAGACGTAGACGCCACCGGGCAGCGCCGCCGTGAGCATGATCGCCGCGCGTGCCCGGCGGGTGCCCAGTTCGAAGTCGGTGGGGGCGCCGTGCTGCCTGTCCGCGAACGAGAAACCCGTCTTCTCGCGGCCGTAGCGGGTCACGTGCCGCGTGACGTCGTGGTTGGAGAGCACCCAGGTCGGCGGTGCGCCGACGGGTTCGTGCGCCGCCAGCGTGCTGTCGACGACCTTCCTGAGCTCCCGGGCGTTCCAGGGGCAGCAGAGGAAGTCGAAGTTGAACGCGCTGTGCATCTCGTCCCGGCGGAGGTAGCGGGCGAACCGCTCCGGGTCCGGCAGCCACATCTCGCCGACCAGGATGCGGTCGCCGTCGTAGGAGTCGACGATCCGGCGCCACCGCCGGTAGATCTCGTGCACGCCGTCCTGGTCGGAGTAGGGCAGCTCCGCGTCGGGCTTGGAGAAGTCCTTCACCAGGCCGTCGGCCACGTCGATGCGGAACCCGTCGACGCCGCGGTCGAGCCAGAACCGCAGGATGTCGTCGAACTCGTCGTGGACGACCGGGTTCTCCCAGTTGAGGTCCGGCTGCTCGGCGGCGTAGAGGTGCAGGTACCAGCGGCCGTCGTCGAGCCTGCTCCACGCCGGGCCGCCGAAGCGCGACTGCCAGTCGTTCGGGATCTCCTCGCCCTCGCGGATGTGGAAGCGGTCCCACAGGCCGTTCTCGAACCACGGGTGCTGGTCGCTGCAGTGGTTCGGGACGAGATCGATGATGACCCGGATGCCGAGCCCGTGCGCGTCCGCGATGAGCTTCTCGGCGTCGGCGAGCGACCCGAACACCGGCTCGATGTCGCGGTAGTCGGCCACGTCGTAGCCGCCGTCGGCCAGCGGGCTCGGGTACCAGGGGTTGAGCCAGATCGCGTCGAAGCCGAGGCTCGCGATGTGCTGGAGCCTGGCGCGCAGGCCCGCGATGTCGCCGATGCCGTCACCGTTGCCGTCCGCGAAGCTGCGCAGGTAGACCTGGTAGATGGATGCGTTGCGCCACCAACTCATCTGGTGTCCTTTCAGCCTTTTACGCCGCCCGCGGTGAGCCCCGCGAGGATGTGCCGCTGGAACGCCAGGAACAGCGCCACCATCGGCAGGCTCGCCAGCACGAGGCCCGCGAGCAGGAGGTTGATCGGGGTGTCCGGCGCGAAGCGTTGGAGCGCGACGCTGAGCGTCTGCCGCGCCGGGTCGGGGAACACGAGCAACGGCCAGATGAAGTCCTTCCACGCCGCCACGACGGCGAAGATCGAGACGACGGCGAGGATGGGCCGCGAGATCGGCAGGACGACCCTGACCAGGGTCGTCCACGTGCCCGCGCCGTCGATCCTGGCCGCCTCCAGCAGTTCCTCGGGGACCTGGTCGAAGAACCGCTTGAGCAGGTAGACGTTCAGCGCGTTGGCGGCGGCCGGCAGCCAGATGCCCGCCGGGTTGTTGAGCAGGCCGAGGTCGGTGAGCGTGAGGTACACCGGCACCAGCACGGCCGTCGACGGCAGCATCAGCGTCGCCAGCATCAGGCCCATGACGACGTTGCCGAACATCGGCCGGAGCTTGCTGAGCGCGTAGGCCGCGGGAACGATCACGGCCATCTGCACCGCCCACGCGCCGATCGCGACGACGAAGGTGTTGAGGAAGAACCGGCCGAGGTCCATGTAGTTCCAGGCGTCGGCGTACGCGCCCGGCTCCCACGTCTCCGGCAGGATCGTCGGTGGCTGCCGCGCCAGCTCCGCCGGGGGCTTGAAGGCGCCGAGCAGCACCCAGACCAGCGGCAACAGGAACGCGGCGGTGAACAGGACCAGCGTGCCGGCGAGGACGACCCAGTAGAGCGGGCCGTTGTTCTTGGTGAGCGTCCTCATCCGTCGGCCTTCTTCGTGATCTGGAGGTAGAGGAAGGAGAAGACGCCCAGCACCGCGAAGAGGATGAGGCTCAGCGCGCTCGCGGTGCCGAAGTCGTTGTAGTAGAAGGCGTAGCGGTAGAGCAGGAGCAGCACCGTGACCGTCGACTCCTCCGGGCCGCCGCCGGTCATGATGAACGGCTCGGTGAAGATCTGCATGGTCGCCACGACCTGCAGCAGCAGGAGCATCAGGATCACGAACTTGGTCTGCGGGACCGTGATGTGCCAGACCTTCCTGACCAGGCTCGCGCCGTCCAGGTCCGCCGCCTCGTACAGCTCACCGGGGATGGTCTGCAGCGCCGCCAGGTAGATGAGCGTCGCCGAGCCCATGTTCGCCCAGGTGATCACCAGGACGAGGCTGATCATGCTGGTGCCGGCGGAGTCCAGCCACTGCAGCGGGGGCAGGCCGAGTCCTCTGAGGACGGAGTTGAACAGCCCCGGTCCCGGGTCGTAGAACCACTTCCACAGCAGTGCCGTGACGACCGGCGGCAGCATCACCGGCAGGTAGACCAGCAACCGGAAGTAGCCCTTGGCGTGCCGCAGCTCGTTGAGCACCACGGCCGTCAGGAACGGGACCCCGAACCCGATGAGCAGGGCCAGGACCGTGAAGTAGAACGTGTTGCGCCACGCCACCCCGAACAGCGGGTCCGCGAAGAGCCGCTCGAAGTTCTCCCAGCCCACCCAGTCGGGACTCGTGACGAAGTCGACCTGCTGGAAGCTCAGGACCACCCCGCGCACGATCGGATACCAGGAGAAGACCGCGAAGACGACCAGCGCGGCACTCAGGAAGCCGTACGCGGTGACGTGGCGCCGCACTCACTTCACCTGCGCCAGGACGGCGTTGACCTTGGTCTCCGCATCCTTCAGCAGTGCCGCGTGATCCGCGTCCCTGTTCGTGAGCGTCGCCTGCACGACGCTGTCGAGGATCGCGTAGACCTGCTGCGCCTGCGGCGGTTCGAGCGAGCCCCTGGTCCTCTCCGAACCGTCCACGTAGGCCTGGAAGTTCTGCACCGGCATCGTGGCGTACTTGGCCTTCAGCTCTTCCTGCTGCTTGCGCGGCTCACCGGTCCAGATGTCGGAGATCGGCGGGATCGGCAGGCCGACGGGCTGACCGCGGTCCTTGTACTTCCGCAGGTTGCCCTCGAGGCGGTCCGGGTTCAGGTACTTCCACTGGATCCACTTCAAGCCGGCCTTGATCTTCTCCGGCGACGCCTTGGGGTTGATCATGTACCCCTCGCCGCCGAGCAGGGTGCCCTTCTGCTCCGGGATCGCGGCCAGGCCGTAGTCGTCGTACCTGCCCTTGAACTGGTTGACGATCGCGGCGACGTTGTCCGGCGCGGCCAGGTACATGCCGAGCTGGCCCGCGCCCATCATGTTCTGCACGTCGCCGATCTCCAGGAGTTGCTTCTCGCCCATGGAGCCGTCGTCCCAGCGCATCTCCTTGAGCCTGCGCAGGACCTCCCTGCCCTTGTCGTTGTCGAAGTCGGCCACGTACCTGTCGCCGTCCCTGCGGGCGATGTCACCGCCGACGGACTTCATCCAGGTCGTGAAGTGCCAGCCGCCCTGGTTGCTCTTGCTGTACTCCGCGAACCCGGTGACCCCGGCGTCCTTGAGCTTCCTGGCCGCCTGCCGGACCTCGTCCCACGTCTTCGGCGGCGAGTTCGGGTCGAGCCCCGCCTTGGTGAAGTTGGTGCGGCTGTAGAGCAGGCCCATCGTGTAGTTGGCGGTGGGCAGCCCGTAGACCTTGCCGTCGACCGTGAAGACGTCCTTGAGCTCCTGCTTGAGGTCGCCGTAGTGCGGCACGTCCTTGACGTAGGCCGTCAGGTCGGCGGCCTGCTTGCGCGCGATGAGCGCCGCGGGATCGGTGAAGTAGACGTAGAAGACGTCCTCCAGCTGTCCGCCCGCGAGCTTGGCGGAGAACGTCTTCGGGTCCATGAACCCCTCGTGCGGCACGAGGTCGATGTCCGGGTTCGCGTTCTCGAACTCCGCGACGTCCTCGTCGAAGACCTTGCGGTCGAACGCCTGCGTCTGCGGCGGCTGACCGTTGACGTTGATCTGGACCTTGCCGCCGGACTCGGGCGTGGAATCGCTCCCACAGCCGACCGAGCTCAGGGCCAGGACACCGCCAATCAGCACGGCAGCGGACTTCTTCATGGTGGAGCCGCCCTTCTCGCGAGCGCGTCGATGTGACGGCGACCATAAGACGCCGTTACATCTGAACGCAATATCCAGACGAAAACTCGCAAGAAGTCGACTGACCTGCTACCTGGCTGGAGCGGTCGACGCCCTCACCACCAACTCGGGCTCGAAGAGCAGCTCGTCCGGTGCCACGGCGTTGCCGGAGATCTGGTTGGCCAGCAGCTCCACAGCTGCCCGCCCCATCGACTCGATGGGCTGGCGAACGGTGGTCAGCGGCGGATCAGTGCAGGTCATGAAGGCGGAATCGTCGTACCCGATGATCGACACGTCCTTGGGCACGTCCAGCCCGGCCCGCCTGACGGCCCTTATCGCACCCAGCGCCAACGGGTCGCTGGCGCAGATGATCGCCGTGACCCCGCGCTGCACCAGCTTCGTGGCCGCCGCCTGCCCACCCTCCAGGCTGAACATGGCGTGCTCGACGTCCGCACCGCCACTCTTGGTGATGGCCTCGAGCTTCCGCTGGCTGGGCACGTGGTCCGGCGGTCCCAGCACGGCCCCGATCCTCCTGTGCCCCAACGACGTGAGATGCCCGTACGCCTGCTCGACCGCCACCGCGTCATCGCACGAGACCCGCGGGAACGCCAGGTCGTCTATGGCGGCGTTGACCAGCACCGCGGGCAGTTTCCGGGACATCATCTGCTGGTAGTGCCCGTGACTGGCGTCCTTCTGCGCGTACAACCCGCCGGCGAACACGATCCCGCTGACGTGCTGCTCGAGCAGCAGCTCCAGGTACTCGGCCTCCGTCACCCCGCCGGCCGTCCTGGTGCACAACACGGGCGTGAAACCCCTTTGCGCCAACGCGTTCCCGACCACGTCCGCGAACGCGGGGAAGATCGGGTTCTGCAACTCGGGCAACACGAGCCCCACGAGCCTCGCCCGCTCACCCCTGAGCTGCGTCGGCCGCTCGTATCCCAGCACGTCAAGTGCGGTGAGCACAGCGCTGCGCGTGGCGTCCGAGACACCCGGCTTGCCGTTCAGCACCCGGCTGACGGTGGCCTCGCTGACCCCGACCTTGGCCGCGACCTCGGCCAGCCTCCGTTGCGTCATGGCGCAAGTGTACGCAATTTCTTGCGTCCGTTTGCAAGCCGCGCTCACCCGCTCGGCAGGCGACCGCGGCCACGCGCTTCGCGAGCCCGGGCATGGGGACATCGCCGGGTTCCTTGCTTCCTCGGGTGCCTCGCCCTCAAGGCGAGTCCGTGCACCAGGTGGACTGGTTCCGGCGCATGCCGAACGGCGGCACCGTCAATGCCGCGCCTCCCGCCACATCAGAGCCACCCCGTGACCGGGGAGCAGCCACGACCGAACGGTGAGGTCGTCCAGGTCGTCCGCCTTCAGCCACTGCCCGGTCACCGTGTTGGAGCGGAACAGGAACGGCATGATGGAGAACTCGTGCCCGGGGGAGTGGTCGACCGCGAGCCCTCGTGCCTCGAAGCAGATCTGTTCCACATAGGACGGATAAGGCGCCTGCCAGTAGCAGAAGCCCTCGTTGGTCCGCTGCAACATCCGCGACGTGATCGTCAACCCGCGGATCGCGCTCACCAGGTGGTCTTCGGCGATTCCGCTGAGGTCGCACTCGAAGATGCGCAGGTCCCCGAGGTGGCTGTGCGGGCTCCGCTTCGGCTGGGTGCTCGTGGACTCGCGGAAGAAGGTCAGGTAGTTCGGCCACTGGTCGAACTTCACCTCGAGCAGCGGGATCTGGCTCGGTGCGGCGGAACGGCTCACGCCGTCGTGGTCGATGTAGTCGATGGCGATCTTCGTCGAGTGCAGGACGTCGTCGACCGAGTCGAGGAACAGCGACGGGTCGGTGATGTAGTACAGCTCGAAGAGCGGGTAGCGGCAGGCGGCGCTGATGGTGTCCCGCAGCAGCACGTCACTGGTGGCGAAGATGACGAACCGGTCGACCGGAACGCTGTGCCGGAACTGGTAGCTCTGCGTCGTGATCAGGTGGTAGGTCTTGGCGTTGATGCCCTGGAGCTCCAGCTTCACCGTCGTGTTCGTGCTGATCGTGAGGTCTTTGCCGTGCGGGCGCAGGCCGTCGCCCCCCAGCACGCCGGAGACGACGTCCTGGTTCGCCTCGTGCGAGCCGTAGATCGAGGAGAGGAACGTGCGCAGCACGTCGTTCGGCAGCAGGTGTTCGACGATGCTCGGACCTGAGATCTGGCTCAGCTCGCTGACCAGGCGGCGGTGCAGGAACAGCTCGTAGGCGAGGAGCAGGAAGCCGGCCAGCGCGGGCAACGGCCAGAACACGACGAGAACGTCGTGCAGGAGGTTGCGGGTCTCCGGTTGCCAGAGGAACGCGACCGCCAGGTCCGCGGCTGCCAGGACGAGCAACGCGATCGCGACAGCCAGCGCTTGTTTGTGCCTGCGCGCCGCCACCACTCGCCGCCCGCCCCCTCACTCCGCGTTCGTGCATACATGGTGGGAGTGATGGGGGACGAGCGCCAGAGCCTTTCGGTGCACGCCGTATCAGCGCGACTTGCCCCAGATCGGGTTGTCCGACACCCCTACGTACGTGCTGAGAGTCGCCCTGGGTGTCGTGTCGTCCGCTGCCACGTCGTCGTACAGACCCAGCAGATGCGTGGTCATCGCGCTCTTCGCGCCCACTTCGTCGTGCCGGCGCAGGAACCAGACGATCTGGTCGTGTTCGTTGGCGGAACGGATGTGCACCTCACGAGAAGGGTGCGCGTGCCGCTTGCAGTCCTGCAGGCCGGGCACGAGTGCCTGGTACATCTGCTCGAGGAGCTCGTTGTGGCTGGCCCGGATCAGCGCCGAGTGGAACTCCTCGTCCGACTCCAGGACCTCTTGGACGTCGTCGACGGGCGCGCGCTGGTAGCGGCGGTTCAGCTTGGCCAGCTCGTCCAGCTCACCGTCCCCCGCCCGGACCGCGGCCAGGCTGGTGGCCGTGGTCTCGAGCGCGATCCGCACTTCCAGCAGGTCCGACTGGGAGAACTGGCGGGCCGCGAGCCGGCCTTCCAGGTGTTCCTCCACGGCCGTCAGGTCGGTGCGGCGCACGAACCAGCCCAGACCGCGTCGCACCTCGACGATGCCCTGGAGCTGGAGGCGCTGCAGAGCCGTGCGCAGCGACGACCGCGCGACGTCGAGCTTGCGGGCCAGTTCCGGTTCGGTGGGGAGGCGGTCTCCCGCGTTGAGGGTGCCGCCGATGATCTGCTCGCGGAGCTTCTGCTCGATCAGTTCCGGCAGAGGCCGTCGCGAGTCCGGCGAGAGCGCCCAGCTCTCACCGAGATGCGTGTCGTCGGCGGACATCGGTCCAGCTTAGGCCTGCTGCGGACAGGTTGCAACTTGTCTGGCAACCAGTCGACGGTTGACAGACAACATACAAGGCGAGACCCTGAACACAGGTGAGACGCCCAGGACCGCCCACTCCTGGGAGCCCACGCTCGCCTGGTCGGGAGGTAACGAGATGTCTGCAGGGAGTGCACTCGGAATAGCAGCCGCCGTAGCAGTCGCCGTCACCGCTATCGGTTGGCGCACCGTGCTCACGATGATCGTCGTGTCGGTCATCGCGCTCGCCGTCGTCGGCTTCGTGAACGTCACCAGCATCATGTTCGGGTGAGAAAGACCAGCGGGAAGTCGGTGCCCCGGTCCGCGTCGCCAGACGCGAGCCGGGGCACCGGCCTTTGTGCGGCCTCCCGATGTGTTGCGCGCATCACGACGTGCCGTACGCTTCGCGCGATCAGGGACGCGCCGCACGTGCAGGGGTGTCCCTGACTTTCTTTTCATCGGGGGACGTCGGCACGGGTCTGTCACTACGGAGTCTCGGTGGTTGGTTCGCCAGTTGCGAGCACGCATGCACTGCATGCCGCGATCGCACCCGCGGCCGCGCTGGTCGATGAGCGACGCGCGCTCTACCGGCTCGCGGTCGACCTGTTCGCGCCCGGTGCCGAGTTGTCGGACAACCTCGCCGACCACCCGATCGTCCGCTACGAGATCGGCCGCGTGCTCGCCGGGCAGGGCCACCTCGACCTGGAGCGGCTGGCTGAAGCCGCGGCTGTGCGCGTGTGCGACGTCGGCGTCGCCGTGGTGTCCGACCCTGCCGCGGCCCGGTTGGTCGAAGCGCCGTTGCGCATCGTGGCACCACCCGGCGTCAGTCCCGAGCCGCTCACCGAGGCGGACGGAGCGAGGTTCGGCAACGCTCTGGGGATGGTGTCCGAGGGAGTCCGGCTGTTCCGCGAGATCGCTCCGGAAATGGCGGACGACCTGCTTGCGCACGTGTCGATGCTTGCCGTGCTCAAGCGGGAGACGTCAGGCGGTGTCGTCTCGGCATCGTCGCGCTACGTCCCGGGGATCGTGCTCATCGACGAACCGTCCACTCCGCTCGAAGTCGCGGAGGCACTGGTCCACGAGGGTGCGCACGAAAAGTTCTTCGACCTGGCGATCGTGAAAGAATTTGTTGACGCCAGGGCGGAAGACGCCGATTGTTTCGAGAACTCGTGGTCGCACGCTCGATGGCCGCTGGAACAGACCTTCGCGGCATGGCACGCCTACACCTGCCTCGCGCAGTTCAGCACGTCCGCCGGCACCGAACCGCCCGGCCCCTTCTCACTGCTCCCGGTCGCCCGCGCGCGGGCGACCGAGATCGGTGATTGGTTGCTGGAGCACGAAGAAGTCCTGCTCTCCGACGCGCGTCAGCTGCTCCACGGCCTCTTCGGTTCACCCGCTGGTGACGTGATTCGGCGATCCGAAGTGGACTGTGCCACCCTTTGCGACGAGACCCTTGATGACGGCCACTTCCGCCTCCATCCGGACGTGCGCATCCGGCGTGCGTCCACCGGACGCGCGGTTGTCGGCCGTGCCACCCAGCCACCCGGCATCTTTTGGCTCGATCCCGACGCGAGCTGGGTTGTAGGCCAACTCAACGACAAAACCCCAAGATCGGTTGAGCTCCTCCTGCCACAGGCGTGCGAGGAATGGCAGACCATCTCGGATCTCGCATTGCGGCGCTTGAGAACCACGATCGGTTCGCTGGCGTCGTGGTCCCTCATCGAGCCAGCACATACATCCGAGAAGGAATGATGACCACCCCGAACGAACCACTTCGCCGGCCGCAGGCTCCGCACAGCGCAGGCGCCTCGCTCCCTCATCTTCCGACCGGGGCCGGCCCGGTGATCGGCCAGCCCGTGAGCTCCGTGGACTGGTTCCGGCGCATGCCGACCGGCGGTGGCACCGTGTTCCTGCGTCCTGCCGAGGTCGAGCAGAACGACTGAGCGCCGCAGTGCTGTTTTCACCCGAAAGGGCCGCCGCGGCGGCCCTTTCGGCGTTCGGTCGTTCAGGATTCAACTTCACGGACGCATAACAACTCGGCCACAAGGGTGTAGTTGACCGTCATCTAGGCCGATCGGGCGACGTCGATCGTCTTAGATCGCCGAATCCGCCAACCCTCACGGAGTAATGACGATGCGCCTGACGCCCCTGAGAAGATCCGGCTTGGCCGGTGCCGCAGCCGTGGCTGCCGTGGCCACCCTTACGCTGGTCGCCACCGCGTCCGCCCGGCCTGACCAGCCGGCTCCCGGCTCTGGCGACGACCGCGCGGTCGCGTACGCGGGCAACGTCGACATCAGCCACAGCGACGCCTGCACCGTCGGTGGGCTGAGCGGCACCCCGATCGCGCCTGGCAAGTTCACCTTCACGGGTGGCGTGGACAAGCAGGACCTCGACATCACCGCCGGCCCCGAGGGCGTGAAGGTCACCGGCATCGTGGTGAAGGGCGCCGACGCTTACAACGTCTACCTCGCCGGCAAGCTCGGGTCGCTGCCGTGGAACGACCTGCGGTCGCCGCTGAAGAACGACAAGGTTCCGGACATCAGCCACTGGTACGGCTGCGGTGTCAAGGACACGACGACGACCACCACCACGACCACGACCACGACGACGGCCACCACGACGGTCTCGACGGTCACGCACTCCTCGTCGCCCAGCTCCAGCACGAGCTCGACGACGACCACCACGACTTCCGGTGCGGCCTCGCCCACGACGACCACGACGGTCGCCCCCGTGCCCGTCGCCGACGAGGACGACCTGGCCAGCACCGGCTTCGGGTCCGCATGGCTGCTCGGGCTCGGTGCCGCGCTCGTGGCCGCCGGTGCCGCCGTGCTGTTCGTGATGCGCAGGCGTCGCGCCTAAGCCCAGGCCGTAAAGGGGCCGCCCTACGCGCCCGTAGATCACTACGGCGCGTGGGGCGGCTTTTCGTTTGGGGTTACACCTCACGGAGCAATAACAACTCGGCCACGAGGTGCACTGTTGATCGTCATCTAACCCGTTCGGGGGACATCGATCGTCTTGGATCGCGGCATCCGCCGACCCCCACGGAGTGACCGATGTGTGTGACGCCTCTGAGACGTTCCGGCCTGCTCGCCTCGGCCGCTCTGGCGGCCGTGGCCTCGCTGGTGCTCGCGACCAGCGCGTCCGCCGACGAGGTGACCACGGACGACCCGCGCGCGCAGCCGTTCTTCCAGTTCGTCGACGTCAACCACCCCGATGCCTGCGCCGTGGGCGGGTTGAGCGGGAACGTGGTCCTACCCGGTGAGTTCGTCCACACCGGCGGCGACAACCAGAAGCACCTGAACATCACCGGGTTGCCCGAGGACGTGCAGGTCACGGGCATGCTCGTGAAGGCGGGGGACGTCTTCAACGTCTACCTGGCCGACGAGCTCGGAGACACGCTGCCGTGGAACGAGCTCCGCGCGCCGGTCGTCGACGGCGGCGCCCTTCCGGAGATCGGCCAGTGGTTCGGGTGCGGTATCGCTGTCGAACAGCCGCCCACCAGCACCACGACCACCACCACGACGACGACCACCACGTCCGAGTCGACCGCGACCCACTCGTCGGCGCCGACTTCCGCTTCGAGCTCCGAGCCGGCCACGTCGTCTCCTTCCGCCGAGGCCGCGCCCACGACGACGACCACCGTCGCGCCCGTGCCGGTCGCCGAGGTGAGGGACCTCGCCGCCACCGGCTTCGGGTCCGCCTGGCTGCTCGGCCTCGGTGCCGCGCTCGTGGCCGCCGGTGCCGCCGTGCTGCTCGTGCTGCGCAGGCGTCGCGCCTAAGACCACTCCACGAGCACGCCCCAGAGCGTGCCGAACATGGTTCGTGTCTCCACGTGGAACTCCACGTCCGAAGGAGCCGCTCCGCCGCCGTACAGCTCTACGGCGCGTGGGACGGCTTCTTCGGTTGTGGAGCAGGCCAGGTCCCAGGCGACCGGTCCGAGCCAGGCGTCCTCGAAGTCGTTCCAGACGGGGCCGGTCGGGGTGAGCAGCAGGTTTCCGGGGTGGGCGTCGCCGTGGAGGGGCTGGACGTCGCGGTGGTGCTCGGTCCAGCGGGCTGCCAGCGAGTCGCGCCACGCGTGGAACCTGCCGAGGTCCGGCACGCCACAGCAGGCCAGGTAGGCCAGGACGTTGTCCACGTCGTCCAGAGGGCCGCGAACGGGGAGCGGGCCCTCGTAGTGCCTCAGTTCGGCGTGCAAGTCCGGTAGGAGCTTGAGAACGTCCTCGCGCGGTAGCCGGGCACCGAACTCGTGCGGGACATACGTGCTGAACGACACCACGAAGCCCCCGAACGCGTGCGGTCCTGCGGGCAGCTCGCTGGACGGTGGCACGACCGGCACGCCGCGAGCCGCCAGGAACGCCGAGATCGACAGGTCTCGCGCGAAGTGGTCGGCGACGGAAGGCCTGACCAGGGCCGTGCGTGCGGCCACGCGGGCCACGACCGGGGCCGGACGCAGGTGCACGAGCACGTTGCTGCCCCGCTTCAGCACGACCGGGTCGGAGGAGACCAGGCCGTGTGAGGTTGCCAACGAGACCGCGGCTGACAGAGCGTCCACGGGCGGAAGGCTGGCATCAGCCCTGGGGGAGGAGCGACTCCATTTCCGCGATCTCCTTCTCCTGGAGGCTGACGACGTCCTGGGCGAGCTTGCGCGTCTCCGGGTCGGTGCCGGCCGTCAGGTGCTTGCGGGCCATCTCCACGGCGCCGCGGTGGTGCTGGATCATCAGCGAGAGCCACTGGCGGTCGAACTCGGTGCCCTCGAGCTCGGCGAGGTTGCCCAGGTCGACCAGACCGTGCGACTCCGAGTGGCCGTGCGACGTGTGCGACGACGCCTGGACCGGCGCTTCCCAGGTCCGCAACCAGCCGTTCATCCGGTCGATCTCGGGCTGCTGGGCGGCGGAGATGCGCTTCGCCAGGTCGGCGAGGCGGGGGTTGTCGGTGCGGTCGCCGACGAGGCCGCTCATCTCCAGCGCCTGCTCGTGGTGCGGGACCATGCCCTGCGCGAACGCGACGTCCGCGGAGTTGTGCGTGGCGGGGGTGCCACAGGCGGCCAGCGACAGGACGGAAGCGACAGCGAGCATTCGGAGCACGGCGGCAGAATACGTGTGACCTGCGCTACGCCGCTGGCCATCGGCCCCGGCCCACCCGAATGGAGCTGATCGGTTGCGTCTAATATCCCGGGGAGTTTCCCGAACGACTGGTCCCACCAAGGCCTGGAGGCACCGTGACGGCCGTAGCCCCGCAGCCGATCGCAACGCGTCCTTATCCGACGCGCACTGCGGTCAAGGGGTCCTTCCTGCTGCGGATGTTCCGCACCACGGACCACAAGCAAATCGGCATCATGTACCTGGTCACCTCGTTCGCCTTCTTCATGGTGGGCGGCGCGATGGCCATGCTGATCCGAACCGAGCTTGCCCGGCCTGGCATGCAGTTCCTGAGCCAGGAGCAGTACAACCAGCTCTTCACGATGCACGGCACCGTGATGCTGCTGCTGTACGCGACGCCGATCGTCTTCGGCTTCGCGAACTTCATCCTGCCGCTGCAGATCGGCTCGCCCGACGTGGCGTTCCCCCGGCTCAACGCCTTCTCGTACTGGCTGTACCTGTTCGGCGGCCTGATCGTGATGGCGGGCTTCATCACCCCCGGTGGTGCGGCTGACTTCGGCTGGTTCGCGTACACCCCGCTCAGCAACGCCATCCACTCGCCGGGTGTCGGCGCCGACCTGTGGATCTCCGGCCTGGTGGTCGGTGGTCTCGGCACCATCCTCGGCGCGGTGAACATGATCACCACCGTGGTCTGCCTGCGCGCGCCCGGCATGACGATGTTCCGGATGCCGATCTTCACCTGGAACATCCTGGTGACGTCGGTGCTGGTGCTGCTCGCGTTCCCGATCCTCACCGCCGCGCTGCTCGGACTGCTGGCCGACCGCCACCTCGGTGCCCACGTGTTCGACCCCGCCAACGGCGGCGTGATCCTGTGGCAGCACCTCTTCTGGTTCTTCGGCCACCCCGAGGTCTACATCGTCGCGCTGCCGTTCTTCGGCATCGTGTCGGAGATCTTCCCGGTGTTCAGCCGCAAGCCGATCTTCGGCTACAACGGCCTGGTCTACGCGACCCTCGGCATCGCCGCCCTGTCCGTCGCCGTGTGGGCGCACCACATGTACGCGACCGGCGCCGTGCTGCTGCCGTTCTTCGCCTTCATGACGTTCCTCATCGCGGTCCCGACCGGTGTGAAGTTCTTCAACTGGATCGGCACGATGTGGAAGGGCCAGCTCACGTTCGAGACGCCCATGCTGTTCAGCATCGGCTTCATCGTCACGTTCCTCTTCGGTGGTCTGTCCGGCATCCTGCTGGCCGCGCCCGCGATCGACTTCCACGTGTCCGACACGTACTTCGTCGTCGCGCACTTCCACTACGTGCTCTACGGCACGATCGTGTTCGCGACCTTCGCCGGCATCTACTTCTGGTTCCCGAAGATCACCGGCCGGTTCCTCGACGAGCCGCTCGGCAAGCTGCACTTCTGGACGACGTTCATCGGCTTCCACGCGACCTTCCTCGTCCAGCACTGGCTGGGCAACGAGGGCATGCCGCGCCGCTACGCCGACTACCTCGCGTCCGACGGCTTCACGACGCTGAACATGGTCTCGACGATCGGCGCCTACCTGCTGGGTGCCTCGACGCTGCCGTTCATCTGGAACATCTTCCGCAGCTACCGCTTCGGCGAGGTCACGACGGTGGACGACCCGTGGGGCTACGGCAACTCGCTCGAGTGGGCGACGTCGTCCCCGCCGCCGCGGCACAACTTCACCGAGCTGCCCCGGATCCGTTCGGAGCGCCCGGCGTTCGAGCTGCACTACCCGCACATGATCGAGCGGATCCGCAACGAGGGCCACGTGACCTTCACCGGCAAGACGATCCCGCACGAGCAGGCGCCGCCGGCGCTGTCGGAGATGGCTGCATCGGCGATCAAGTCGGGCACCGCCTCCGAGAAGGACGATTCAGAGCACGACAAGTAACCTGCTCTTCACAGGTTCAACGACGAGCCCCGGCTGCTTCGCGCGGCCGGGGCTCGCCGCGTCTTACGAGGAGACGACGACGTGAAAACGCCCGTGCTCATCACCGTGACCGGACCCGACAAGCCCGGTGTCTCCTCCGTGCTCTTCGCCGTGCTGACCAGGCACGGCGTCGAGGTGCTGGACGTGGAGCAGGTCGTCATCAGGGGCCGGCTGGTGCTCGGCGCGCTGGTCTCGACCGACCACGACCCGGAGGGCCTGCAGGAGTCGGTCGAGCAGGCCATGGCCACCGTCTCGATGCAGGTGGAGATCGAGGTCGGCGCCGACTCGAAGCGCAGCGCGCGCCTGGAGTCCTCGCACGTGCTGATCGTGCTGGGCCGCCCGGTCACGGCGAAGGCGTTCACCGAGGTCGCGCGCCGGCTGGCGTCGCTCGGCGTGAACATCGACGCCATCCGCGGTGTCGCCGACTACCCCGTCACGGGTTTGGAGCTGCGCGTCTCGGTCGCCGACGACACGCTGGAGAACGACGCCGAGCTGCGGTCCGCGCTCGCCGACGTGTCGGTGCGGGTGGGCCTCGACATCGCCGTCGAACGCGCCGGGCTGACCCGCCGCGCCAAGCGCCTGGTCGTCTTCGACGTCGACTCCACGCTCATCCAGGGCGAGGTGATCGAGATGCTGGCCGCGCACGTCGGGTGCGAGGAGCAGGTGCGCGAGATCACCGAGGCCGCGATGCGCGGTGAGCTCGACTTCGCCGAGTCGCTGCGCCGGCGGGTCGCGCTGCTGGAGGGCCTCGACGAGAAGGTGCTGGACGAGGTCGCGGCGTCGCTGGAGCTCACGGCAGGCGCGCGCACGACGATCCGCACGCTGAAGCGCCTCGGGTTCTTCTGCGGCGTCGTGTCCGGCGGGTTCACGAAGGTGATCACGGGCCTCGCCGACGAGCTGCAGCTCGACTTCTGCGCCGCGAACACGCTCGAGGTCGTGGACGGCAAGCTGACCGGCAAGGTCGTCGGCGAGATCGTCGACAGGCCGGGCAAGGCGGTCGCGCTGCGCCGGTTCGCCGAGGAGGTGGGCGTGTCGCTCGCCCAGTGCGTCGCGGTCGGCGACGGCGCGAACGACATCGACATGCTCAACGCGGCGGGCCTCGGCATCGCGTTCAACGCCAAGCCGGCGTTGCGCGAGGTGGCGGACACCGCGCTGTCGCACCCGTTCCTCGACGCGGTGCTGTTCATCCTCGGCGTCACGCGGGCCGAGGTGGAGGCCGCGGACGCCGCGGACGGCCTGGAGCTGACCCGGCTGTGATGATCCTCGACCTGATCGCCTCCCGGAACTACGCCGAGGAGTCCGAAGTCCGCGCGATGCCGATGGTGCTGCGCATCGAACGCGTCGACCCGCCGTCCAGGACGGCGCTGCTGGAGGCCGCGGCCGCTTCGGCGGTCGCGGTGTGCCTCGACCCCCGTGCCGACGTGGGCGGGGAGTGGCACGAGGCCGTTCGCGCCTGGGTGGCCGGGCGCATCCGCAAGGTGTCGCGGCGGGCTCGTGGCGTGCAGTGGGAGGCCGTGCAGGACCTGCCGGGTGTGACGATCACCGTGGACGGGGCGTCGGTGCGGTCGCTGCTGCCCGTGCTGGTGTCCGAGACGCCCCGCGAGGTCGCCAAGCTGCAGATCTCGGGCTCCGAGCTGCCCGTGGACGAGCCGGGGGAGGTGCCGGAGGGCGCCCGGCTGCTGTACGTGAACCCGCGCGTCGAGATGTCCGCGGGCAAGCTCGCGGCCCAGGTCGGGCACGCGTCGATGCTGCTGGCTCCACGGCTGTCCGAGACCGAGCTCAAGGCGTGGGCGGACCTGGACTACCGCTGCGCCGTGCGCACGCCGTCCCCGGCCGAGTGGGACGCGCTGCTCGGCCGTGACGACGTCGTGGCGGTGCGGGACGCGGGGTTCACGGAGGTCGAACCCGGCACGACCACGGTGCTCGCTGTTTAGAAGCGCGTGAATCGGGTAAATCCGCGTCTCGTGGGCCTACTCGACGTTCTCGACGCCCGGCTCGGCGACGGGCTGGAGAATCTGCTCTGCTCTCACCACACGCGAAGACTGCGGCGGCTGGGGTGGGGCGACGTGCTCGAAGGCGACGGCGCGGGGTGGTTCACCCCGCGCCGTCCGGTGCAGCACGGCAACCGCATCGAGGTCCTGGTGGACGGGGCCAACGCGTTCCCCGTCATCGCGAAGGCGATCGAGGGCGCGCAGAAGTACGTCCACATCGCGAACTGGCACGCGTCGCCCGACTTCCGGCTGACCCGCGAACCGGGGGCGCCGCAGCTGCGCGAACTGCTGTCGGCCGCCGCGGAACGGGTGCCGGTGCGCGTGCTGCTGTGGGCGGGCCCGCCCGTGCCGTTCTTCGAACCGACGCGGAAGCGCGCTCTGGCGGCGCAGAAGGCGTTCCTGGAGTGCGGTGCGGTCCGCTGCGAGCTCGACGCGCGCGAACGCACCCTGCACTGCCACCACGAGAAGATCGTGATCGTCGACGACGTGGCGTTCGTCGGAGGCCTCGACATGACCGCCGTGGAGGGCGACCGCCACGACTCGCCGGACCACCCGCCGCGCGACCTCGGCTGGCACGACCACATCGCGCGCCTCGAAGGGCCCGTCGTCGCCGAGGTGGCCGCGCACTTCGCCGCGCGCTGGCTCGAGATCGCGGGGGAGACCCTGCCCGCGCCGGAGGTGCCGCCCGAGGCCGGGTCCTCGTCGGTGCAGCTGGTCCGCACGGTCCCGGAGAAGACCTACGACTTCTCCCCGCACGGCGACTTCAGCCTGCTCGACTCGTACCTGCGGGCGCTGCGGGCGGCGGAGTCGTTCGTGTACGTGGAGAACCAGTTCCTGTGGTCGCCCGAGATCACCGAGGTGCTGCTGGAGAAGCTGAGCAACCCGCCCTCGCCGGACTTCCGGCTGGTGCTGGTGTTGCCGCAGAAGCCGAGCAACGGCGCCGACACCACGCGCGGGCAGCTCGGCCGGATGCTCGACGCCGATCCCGGCAAGCACGTCCTCGCCGCGACCCTCGTCTCCCACGGTGACGCGCCCGTCTACGTGCACGCGAAGCTGTGCATCGTGGACGACAAGTGGATGTCCGTCGGCTCGGCGAACCTCAACGAGCACTCGCTGTTCAACGACACCGAGGTCAACGTCGTGACCGACGACGCGGACGTCGTGCGGGCGACGCGGCTCCAGCTGTGGGCGGAGCACCTGCACGGCCTCGAGGGCGACGTCTCCGGTCCCGTGCACGAGGTCGTGGACGGGATGTGGCGTCCGGCGCTGGAGCGTCCGGCGCGGGTGACGTCGCTGCCCGGCGTGTCCCGCCGTGCCGGAAGATTGCAAGGACCGTTGCGCGGATTGCTGGTCGACGGCTGACCTGCGGGTCTAGCGTGGCGGCGTGGCCAACGAGGTGACGATCCCGCTGCTGCCGTGCGAGTCCATCGACGAGGTGGCCGAGTTCTACGTGATGCTCGGGTTCACCGTCACCTATCGGCAGCACCGGCCGAACGCCTACCTCTCGGTGCGGCGCGAGGAGATCAACCTCCACTTCTTCGGCGTCCCCGGCCACGACGCCGAACGGTCGTACAGCTCGTGCCTGATCCAGGTGGAGGATCCGCGGGAGCTGTACGAGGTGTTCGCCGCGGGCATGCGCGCGGTGTACGGGCAGGTGCTGCTCACCGGCATCCCGCGGATGACTCGGCCCCGGCGGGACGGGTTCCTGGTGGTCGATCCCGGCGGCAACTGGATCCGCGTGGTGCCGGCCGTGCCGGAATCCGTGCGGTCGAACGGCCTGTCGCGGGCGTTGACCAGCGCGGTGACGCTGGCCGGGTCGCACGGTGCCCAGCGGCAGGCGTTGAAGATCCTCGAAGGTGCGCTGGCGCGGGAGGTGCACGCCTCGGAGGAGGAGCGGGCGTCGGCGCTGCGGTTCCGCGAAGAGCTGCTTGAACGCCTTAATCTACATAGGTAGTCTTAGTGGCGTGGAGCCACTGCAACGCATCGGCAAGGCCACGGTCGACGTGCTCGAGGTGCTGCTCGACGCCGAGGAGCCGCGGTGGGGCCTGGAGGTCATCAAGCTCACCGGCAGGCCGTCCGGGAGCGTCTACCCGCTGCTGGACCGCCTGGAGCGGGCCGGTTGGGTCACTTCGGCCTGGGACGACGACGCCGAACGGCGTGGGCCGCGCCGGCGCATGTACCGGCTGACGCCCGAAGGTGCGGCGGAAGCGCGCCGGGTGGTGGCGCGGGCTGCTCCGGCGCCGCGGTTGGTGCCGAGGACGGCGCAGTGAGAGCGGCGTTGTTGTTGGTGCGGTTCGCGGCGGCGGTTGTGGGTGATGACCGTTATCGCGAGCAGTGGGAAGCAGATGTCGTAGGGGCGCACGAACTCGGCATGTCGCCGTTGGGGGTGGCGTTCGGGACCGTGCGCGCCGCCGTTGCCATGCCTTCGAAAGGGGCTGTTGTGGCTGGAATCGGTCCGTTGGGAATCGCTTTGAAGCACGCCGGGGCGTCGCGTGGACGGGTGCTCGCCATCGCCGTGGTGTCGGCGTTGTTCTTGCTCGGCGGCATCGTGATGCTGTTCGCTTGAGCAAATAGCTCGGTGTCGTTTCGACGATGCCAGGCTTAGCTTCGGGCGGTGGCAAACGAACTGACGATCCCCCTCCTGCCCTGTGCCGACATCGACGAGATGGCGGCCTTCTACGAGATGCTCGGCTTCTCGGTCACCTATCGGCAGACCCGGCCGAACCCGTATGTCGCGTTACAGCGTGAGGACCTCAACCTGCACTTCTACGGGTTGGAGGGACACGTTCCGGAGAACTCGCACAGCACGTGCGTGGTCGTCGTCGAGGACACCGGGCCGTTGTACGAGGCGTTCGCGGCGGGGATGCGCGCGGTGCACGGGAAGGTGCTCATCTCCGGCATCCCGCGGATGACCCGGCCGCGGGTGCGCAACGACCGGTACACCGGGTTCGCCGTCGTCGACCCGGCCGGCAACTGGATCCGGATCACCAAGGCGGCCCAGGAACCCGAGGCGCGCACGAAGCTGGCCCGAGCTCTGGAGAACGCGGCCCGGCAGGCGGACGCGCGCGGGGACGAGCGGCAGGCGTTGAAGCTCCTCGAAGGCGCGCTGAAGCAGGCCGACGGCTCCGAACCGGAACTGCCGGAAGCCCAGGCCTACCGCGACGAGCTGGTCGAGCGGATCACTTCGTCCGAGCCGCGTCCAGGCGCTTGAGGGCCGCCCGGACCACCTCGGGGTCGTAGGTCGTCCAGAACGGGGGGAGGGAGGCGCGGATGAAACCGCCGTAACGCGCAGTGGCGATGCGCGGGTCGAGGACGGCCACCACGCCCTTGTCCGACATCGACCGCAGCAGGCGGCCCGCACCCTGGGCCATCAGCAGGGCCGCGTGCGTGGCGGCGACGGTCAGGAAGCCGTTGCCGCCACGGGAGTTCACCGCCTTCTGCCGTGCGGAGGCCAGCGGGTCGTCCGGGCGCGGGAACGGGATCCGGTCCATGATCACGAGCTGGAGGCTCGGGCCCGGCACGTCGACGCCCTGCCACAGCGACAGCGTGCCGAACAGGCACGAGCGCTCGTCCTCGGCGAACTTCTTGACCAGCAGGCCCGTCGCGTCGTCGCCCTGGCAGAGGATCGGGTGGTCGAGCTTGTCCCGCAACGCCTCCGTGGCCGCCTTCGCCGCCCGCATCGAGGAGAAGAGCCCGAGCGCGCGACCGCCCGCCGCGTTCACGAGGCCCTCGATCTCGTCGAGGTACTCCGGCGGCAGCCCGTCCCTGCCCGGCTGCGGCAGGTGCCGTGCCACGTAGAGGATTCCGCTCGTGCCGTGCTGGAACGGCGAGCCGACGTCGAGACCGGTCCACTTCGGACCGTCGATGTCCTTCTCGGTCGCCGCGCCCTCGATCTTGCGGACCTTCTCCGACGGCGGCAGCCCCCACTGGCGCGCCATCGCGTCGAAGGCGCCACCGAGCGTCAGCGTCGCCGACGTCAGGACCGTGGTGCGCTTGGCGAACAGCCGCTCCCTCAGGAGCCCGCCCACACCCAGCGGCGCGACCCTGAGCGACGGCGCCTTCTGGTTGAAGTCGCCCGACACCCACACGACGTCGCGCTCTTCGTCGAACGCCTCCAGCACGCGCACCGCGCAGTCGTGGACCTCTTCGAGCAACGCCAGCGCGAGCTTGCGCGCCGTCGCCCCGTCCGGGTCTTCCTTCCTCTCCGGCCCCATCGCGGACACGCAGTTGTGCGCCGCGTCGCGCGTCGCCGCCAGCGCCCCCGCGAGCGCCCGCGGCAGCGCGTCGAGCCGGCCGGACGGCATGTCCTCGAGGATCATCGCGAGCCCGTCGCCCGCCTCGGCGAGCCTGTCCGCGATGTCCTGGTCGATGAGCCTGCCGCACCGGCGCGCCGCCATGGACACGGACGCGCCGCTGAGCTCCTCGGTGGCCACGGACGTGACGCGGTCGACCAGGTCGTGCGCCTCGTCGATGACCACCACGTCGTGGTCCGGCAGGATCTGGTAGCCCTCCAACGCGTCGATGGCGAGCATCGCGTGGTTCGTGACCACGACGTCGGCCTTGCCCGCCTCGGCTCGCGCCCGTTCCGCGAAGCAGTCGGACCCGATCGGGCACTTGCTGACCCCGAGGCACTCCCTGGCCGTGACGCTGACCTGCCGCCACGCCTGCTCGCTGACACCGGGCACCAGCTCGTCGCGGTCACCGGTCTCGGTGTCCGACGACCACTCGTGCAGCCGCTTCACCTCACGCCCGAGCTTCGACACCGCGAACGGGTCGAACAGCGCGTCGTCCTCCGGCTCGTCGGGCGCCCCGTTGTGCACGCGGTGCATGCACAGGTAGTTCCTGCGGCCCTTGAGGATGGCGAACGTGGGCTCCCGCCCCAGATCCTTCTTGAGCGCCTTGGCGAGCCGCGGCAGGTCCCGGTCCACCAGCTGCCGCTGCAGGGCGATCGTGGCCGTCGAGACCACCACCGTCTCCTCCTCGGCCACCGCGTGCCGGATCGACGGCACCAGGTACGCCAGCGACTTGCCCGTGCCCGTGCCCGCCTGGACCGCGAGGTGCTCGCCGGTGCGGATCGAGTGGTCGACGGCCTCGGCCATCTCCACCTGACCGGGGCGCTCCGCACCGCCGACGGCGTGGACGGCGGTTTCGAGCAGGCTCAGGGTGGGGGGGACTTCAGGCACGGGACAGACCGTACCCGGCGGGTCCGACAGCCCCGGTCAGGAGTGGCGGAGTGGGTCGGGCTCCGGCGTCTCGCGCAAGCGGAACAACGACAGGTCCTTCCCGGTGCGGCTGACGCTGCTGGTCAAGGATTTGCCGTCGCTCGTCGTGTACTGGAGCGCCTCCACCCGGTCGTTCGACAGAAACGCACCTTCCACGGGAAAGCCCTCGCCCTGCCGCTTGATCCGCCTGGACAGCTGGTTGGCGAGGTAGCGCGCCAGGCTGTCCCGCTGGTCGCCGTCCGAGCCGCCCAGCTTCTTGTCGAGCTGATCCGCCAGGTCCGGATCGACTTCGTGGACCTTGAGCGCGAGCTGGTAGGCCGTCATGTAGGGGCGTGCGAAGTGGTGACCCTTTTCCTTGTTCACGAGAGTTACGTTCCCGAGTGCCGCGCACACCTTGCCTTCGATGTCGTGCTTCGTCCACAGACTCATGCCGCGCCTGTCGGGTTCGACCGCCAAGCCGTTACGCGCTCAGTCGCCACCTCCGCCGCACCCACCACCACAACCGCCGCTCCCGTCACCGCCGCAGGAGCTGGACGAGCACCCGCTTCCGCAGCTGCCGCTCGAAGACGGGTCCCGGTGCGGCAGCATCCCGGCCACAGCGGCCGAGAGCCCGAACATCCCCGCCACCGCCAGCCCGCCGACCCGGCCGCGCAACCCGCACACCGCCACCGCGCCCAGCGGGTCCTGCGGCGACACGCGTCGCTCGGCCCGCCTCAGGGCCAGGTGACCGGACCGGGTCCGCAGGCGGCCGGGATCACGGGTCGCCAGCACGGTGCCCCACACGAACAGCAGGGCACCGGCCGCGTAGCAGGACCAGTCGGGCAGGCCGGGCGCGAAGCCGCCGACGAACGACGTCACGGGGCGAACGACCTCCGGCCACGACCAGTCGAGGAACCCGATCGCGACCAGACCGAACGCGAGGATGAACAGCCACGGGTGCAGGCGGGGGCGCAGCGAACGGCGGTGGCGCAGCAGGCGGCGGTCCGCCAGGTGGCCGCGCAGGCCCGCCGCTTCGGCCGAGGACGCCGCGCCGTGCAGGACGTCGTGCAGCGAGCGGCCGTAGCGCGTGTTCCGCAGGATGTACGTCTCGAGAGGTGTGGACGGGCCTCGGCCGGGGACGTGGACGGCGCTCACCACGCCTTCGCGGGAGAGGCGCACCAGGCCTGCCCGCACCAGGCGGGCCAGGGCCACCTCGGCCGCGCGGGCCGGGCCGCCCGCCAGGCAGCCCAGCTCTTCGGGGGTATGCGTGGTCACGCGGACTTCTCGGCCGCGGAACCTACGTCGTTACGTCGGTCAGGATCCGGTCGAACAGGTCGAGCGAGGCCGCGGCGTGCGCGACGGTCAGCGGCACGTCCGCACCCCGGCGGGACGCCACCAGGTCGAGGACCGGCAGGTCGGGCCAGCGGGCGGCGGCCAGTTCGCCGGCGCGGGACTTGCTGACGATCTCGCCGGTGCGGATCGTGTGCCAGAGCCGAGCCGGGCCGAGGCCCACCCACAGCAAGGACTCGCGGGGAATCGGCGCCGCCGGGTCCAGCGAGGGCAGCACTTCGCGGAGGCGGTCGAAGTCGACCTTCCAGTAGCTGACGAGGTTCCCGCGGCAGTAGTCCTCGACCTCGGCCGCGGTGACGGGGCAGGTGGGACGTGTGCCGCGCACGGTCTGACCGACGGTCCGCAGTTGTTGCCACAGCACGGGAGTGATCTCACCGGCCAACGGCGTCACGGCGGAAACCGGCTTCTCCAACGAGCCCGCCGGCACGACAGCGACGTCGGCGCCCTCGAAACCGGGCACCTCGGCGGGGGACGACAGCTCGACCACGATGTCGAGGTCCGAGTCCGCGACCACGTCGCCCAGCACGCGCGAGCCGTGGAGATGCGCGCCTGCCACGAGACCGGGCAGACGCGCGTCCAAGAACGACAGGTACTCCTCGGGTGTGATCACCCGGTCCAAGCTACCGGCGGCGCACCAGCGCCCAGGCTCCCGGCAGCACACCGGCGGCGAGTGCGATCTTCAGGGCGTCACCGACCAGGAACGGCAGCACGCCGACGGCCAGCGCCTTGCCGAACGACATCCCGGTCATCGCCATCAGCCACGGCACGCCGACCGAGTAGATCGCCAGGTTGCCCAGCGCCATCGTGCCGATGGTGCGCAACGGCGTGCGGTCGCCGCCGCGTCCGGCCAGGTAGCCGACCAGGGCACCGGCGAAGACGAAGCCGACCACGTAGCCGAGCGACACCGGGACGCCGGACGAGCCGCCCTGGAACCACGGGACGCCCGCGACACCGGCGATCAGGTACAGCAGCATCGAGGTCGCGCCGCGCTGCCAGCCGAGAGCGGCACCCACGAGCAGTGCGGCGAACGTCTGGCCGGTCAGCGGCACAGGGCTGCCGGGGATCGGCAGCGCCACCTGAGCGGCGAGACCGGTGAGAGCGGCACCGGCGACGACCAGGGTCAGGTCGCGGACCAGTGCCCCCGGCACGAAGTCGGCGAGCACGGTGCGACGGGGCGCGAGTGCGAGAGCCACGTTCCCTCCCAGGCGGAATCGAGTGAACCGAGGTTAACCAGGGAGACTCGAGAACGTCTTTGTCCGATGTCTACAAAGTGACCGGTTACACACATGCATCTCACACGTCGAGAGCAACCTTGCCCGTCACGCGCTCCTCGTTGCGCCGCGTCTTGGTCCAGCCGTTGTGGCCGCGCACCAAACGGATCAGCGCACGCCACGACGTGATGTAGAAGGTGTAGATGTACAACGCGTAACCGAACCCGTACCCGATCGACCTCCAGAACCCCACGGGCTCGCAGCGTGCGCGGTACACCGGTCCCCACAGGACGAACGGGAGCAAACCGAACGCGCCGTAGACGGTGAACAGGATCCACGCGCCTTCGAAGAACCACGCCACGACTTCGGACGGCGACACCGCGAACCGGTACGCCATCATCGCCATCGGGATCGGGTAGATCAGCGTGCCGAGCAACTGCATCCACGGTTGCGCGAGGTAGTACATCATCTCGGCGGCGCCGAGGGTCGTCAGGTGGTCGGAGTCCCAGATGCGCCGCAGGTAGCGCATGCACTGCATCGTCCCCTGACCCCACCGGGTGCGTTGCGCCAGGAAGCGCCGCAACGAGTAGAGGGCTTCCTGGTTGACGTGCGTGTCCAGCGAGAACCCGGTGTGCCAGCCCGCCGTCAGCAGGTGCACGCCGAGCTCGAAATCCTCCAGCAGCGAGCCGCGCCAGGGACTGCCGGTCGGCCCGGCGATCGAGTCCAAAGCGGACAGCCGGGTGAACTGGCCGTTGCCGCCCATGGAGATCGTGCCGGTGGCGCCGCGCGACATCTGGATGGCCGCGATGGCCGTGCGGAACTCGAGGTCCTGCATCCGCACCAGCCCGGCGCCGAACGCGCGCCGCCACCGCGACACCCCGGGCTGGCGCTGTCCCGCGTTGATCATCCGCACGTCCACCTGCACGGCGCCGATGCGCGGGTTGCCGAAGAGGTGCGTCGCCGCGCAGACCTCCAGGCAGTTCGGGGCGGGACGTCCGTCCGCGTCCACCACGACGACGATCGCGCGGTCGGCGTCCGCCCGCCGGCCCATCCACATCTTCAACGTGCGGTAGGCGTCGTTCAACGCGTTGCCCTTGCCAGTGCGGGCATACGGCCGTTGGCGTTGCACGAGGTGGATCTGCGGGTCGCGCACACCGCCGTTGCGCTTCAACATCCGCACGACGCCTGCGGTGCGGTCGTCGGAGTCGTCGTCGATGACCCACACGTGCGCGATGGGGAACGTCTCGCGCAGGTACCGGATCGTGCCGCCGATGACGGCTTCCTCGTCGCGGCACGGCACGAAGAAGTGCCACTCGAACGAGCCCGGCTCGCCGACGGGAGCCGGTTTGCGCCGCAGGTACGGCACCACGATCACGAACACGTACGTCACGAAGGCGACGCTCATCGTCAGGGCGAGCGCCTGCGTGAACCCGAGGACGAGGTCGAGGCTCACCTGCGCGTGGCCAGCCGGACGAACGCGACCAGCGCGGCCGCGCCGCCGAACACGCTGACCATCGAGCCGAGCAGCGTGTGGCCCCAGTAGTAGCCGGTGTCGACGCCGAGCCAGTTCACCAGGCCCACCAGCGTGAGCACGCGGAACTGGTTG